>CAWJAA010000050.1:0-125787 GCA_963840615.1 Terriglobia bacterium | reverse complement strand
CCTGGTCATGGAATATCTGGAAGGCGAGACGTTAGCCGCTCGCCTCGGACGCGGCCCGCTTCCTCTTGAGCAGGTTTTGAAAATCGGCGTCGAGATCGCCGAAGCTCTCGAGAAGGCTCACCGCCAGGGGATCATCCATCGCGATCTGAAACCCGGCAACATCATGCTGACCAAGTCCGGAGCCAAGCTCATGGACTTCGGCCTGGCGAAATCCAATTCCGTCTTCCAAAGCAAAGGTGTGGAATCGTCTCTGACGCCCTCGACTCCCACCATGAACATGTCGGTGCTGAGTGCTCCTGCCGGGCCGCTCACCCAGCAGGGCATGGTGGTTGGCACATTTCAGTACATGGCTCCCGAAGCGCTGCAAGGACAACCCGCCGACGCCCGTAGCGATATCTTCAGCTTCGGCTGCGTGCTCTACGAAATGATTACCGGCAAGCGCGCCTTCGACGGCAAGAGTCAGCTCAGTGTGCTCGCCGCCATCCTTGATAAAGAGCCCGAGCCGCTGACGGCCCTGCAGCCCAACGCGCCGCCCGCCCTCGACAATGTTGTAAAGAACTGCCTGCAAAAAAATCCTGAGGAACGTTTCCAGACCGCGCACGATGTGAAGCTGCAATTGAAGTGGATCGGCGAGGGCCGCGCCTCCTCAGCTTCCTTCCCGGCAGTTGCCGCTCCGCCCGCCCGCAAGAATCTGGGCTGGATCGCCGGCATTGTCGCCGCCGCAGTTCTGGCCGCGCTTGCCGGATATTTCCTGCGCCCGCGCGCGACCGCCCCGGTGATCCGCGCCTCCATCGATGGTCCCGAGAAAGCTCCGTTGCGCCTTACCGGAGACTTCGCGGGTCCACCGGTGCTTTCTCCTGATGGTACGACCCTGGCGTTTTCCGCCGGCGGTTCTGATGGCGCGCCCGTGCTCTGGGTCCGTCCCCTCGACAAGCTCGAAGCGCATGCGTTGGCCGGCACCCGCGACGCCAAATTTCCATTCTGGAGCGCCGACAGCCGCAACCTGGCGTTCTTTGCCGAAGGCAAGCTCAAGACCGTCGACCTCGCCGGTGGCCTCCCGGTCGCCCTTTGTGACGCGCCGCAAGGACGCGGTGGAAGTTGGGGGGCCGACGGTACCATTCTCTTTACGCCCGACACGCAGGAACCCATCTACCGCATCAACGCCAGCGGCGGCTCCCCGGTGGTTGTCACCACAATCGACAAGAGCCGGCATACCTCGCATCGCTGGCCTTCCATCCTGCCGGACGGCAAGCACTTCCTCTATCTCGCCGTCACCCACGATCTTTCCCGCAGCCAAAACAACGGGTTGTACTTCGCCTCGCTGGACGGCAAAGAAAACAATCTGGTGATGCGCTCGCTAACCAGCGCCTTGTATGCCAATGGCTACCTGCTCTTCGGACGCTCCTCCCAGCTGATGGCGCAACCCTTCGACCCTTCTTCCGGCAAGCTTTCCGGCGAACCGCAAGTTCTGGCCAGCGGCATCGCCAACGATCTCAGCACCTGGCACACCGACGTCTCCGCCTCGAATACCGGGCTGCTGGTCCTGGCCAATGGCGGCAACAGCGACTGGCAGTTAGTGTGGGCCGATCTCGATGGCAAGCAGTTGGAGGTGCTCGCGGGGAATCTCGGAAACCTGCAGAGCGCGCGCATCTCTCCCCAAAATGATCGCATTGCGCTGAACATCGACGTCGGCGCCGCCGACATATGGGTTTACGACATCGCCCGCAAGGTGCGCACTCGGCTTACCTTCGGGCCGGTGCAGAACACTAATCCCGTCTGGTCGCCCGACGGAAACTGGATCGCCTACAGTTCGGTGCGTGATGGCAAGGACCAGATTTACCGTAAGCGCTCCGACGGCAGCGGCGCCGAGGAACTGCTTCTCCAGGATGACACTGCCCTCATTCCCACCGATTGGTCCCGCGATGGCAAATACCTTCTCTACAGCCGCGGCGGCATCATGGCCAACGGTGAAGAAGTCTGGGCCCTCCTTGTAGCAGGTGATCACAAGCCGTTTGTCGTCATCCCCCACAGCGGAAATTCCTTTGCTACCGGTGGAACGCTGTCTCCTGACGGACACTTCCTCGCCTACAGCTCTACCGAATCCGGTCAGATGCAGATCTATGTCGTCCCCTTCCTTAAAGGAGAAGGCAAGTGGCAAGTGTCGCGCGAGAGCGGCATCTCTCCGCAGTGGAGCCGTGACGGCAAGACGCTCTATTACTTCGCCGCCAACTCATCCTTTGTCACCGTTCCTGTCACACCGAACAATAATGGATCGCTGCAGTTCGGCTCTCCCCAGGTGCACGGCACGGTGCTGGTTACCTTCCAGCAGTTCTTCTACGACCTCTCCAGCGACGGGAAAAAAGTTCTCCTGAACTCCATCTCCGAGCAGGGCAACCAATCCATGTCCATCATCGCCAACTGGCCCGCAGCACTTGGCAAGAAGTAAGCGAGTACCGAGTACATCTCCTCGCAATTGTCATCCCGAGCGAAGTAGATGCGAGCGAAGCGAGCGTCTGCGCAGTCGAGCGACCCCGTGTTTGTCTGTAGTGTCACTGCCGTGTCTGGGGAATTTTCCCGCGAAGTGAGTTAGCGCTTTAGCGCCCGAGGCTGTAGTATTTTTCTGAGAACTGAGAACTGCCCTCATGCACGCCATCCAGATTTCCCAAACCGGCGGTCCGGACGTTTTGCAGTACACCGATGTTCCCACTCCGCAACCCAAGTCCAATGAGGCGGTGGTGAAAATCGCCGCCGTCGGCGTGAACTTCATCGACGTCTACCACCGCGAAGGACGCTATCCCACCAAAACGCCCTTCATCCCCGGACAGGAAGCCGCCGGAACGGTCACCGAAGTGGGCAGTGACGTGAAGGCGCTTAAGCGCGGCGATCGTGTGGCGTACACCGGCGTCATGGGAAGCTATGCCGAGTACTCCGCCGTCCCCGCCGACCGCCTGGTGAAAATTCCCGACGGAGTCAGTGATCGGGATGCGGCGGCCGTCCTGCTGCAGGGCATGACCGCGCACTATCTGCTTTACGACACCTATCCGCTGAAGAAAGGCGAGACCGCGCTGGCGCACGCGGCTGCCGGAGGCGTAGGTCTGCTCCTGGTGCAGATGGCGCACCAGATCGGCGCGCGCGTGATCGGCACCGTGTCAACCGAAGAGAAGGCCAAACTCGCCCGCGACGCCGGGGCCGACGAAATCATCCGCTACACCGAGCAGGACTTCGAAGCCGAAACCAAGCGTCTTACCAACCACCAAGGCGTCGACGTGGTTTACGATTCGGTGGGAAAAACGACTTTCGAAAAAGGACTGAACGTGCTGCGCCCGCGCGGCTACATGGTCTTATACGGGGGCTCGAGCGGCGCCGTCCCGCCCTTCGATCTCATCCAGCTTTCGCAAAGAGGGTCATTGTTCGTGACCCGCCCCACCCTGGTGCACTACACCGCTACCCGCGAAGACCTGGAAAAACGCGCCGGCGCCGTCTTCGGCATGGTCGCATCCCGGAAACTCCAGCTGCGCGTCGAGCACATCTATGCGCTCAAAGACGCCCAGCAAGCCCATCGCGACTTACAAGGACGCAAGACCACCGGCAAACTGCTGCTGATCCCGTAGTTCACCACAGAGACACAGAGTCACAGAGAAAACTGTAAGAAAAAACCGGGAATTCTTTTGTTGTACATTTGGCATCAGCTGGGTTTTTGCCCGGATGTTTTTCTCTGTGACTCTGTGTCTCTGTGGTGCAGAGCCTTTTCAGCCCGGCCGTCGCCGCGAATACCTCCGCGCATACTCGGGGACCGCTGTCTTTTCGTCCAGCCGCGGATCCTTCACCGGCTCTCCCGCGACCATCTGCAGCGGAATGACTCCTGCCCAGGTGGGAAACGCGTAGTCTTCTTCATCATCAATCGGATCCCCTTGCCGCACCTTGGCCGAAAACTCCGTGATCGGCAACCGCATCACCAGCGTTGCCTTCAATTCCTTTTCGTTGGGCTGGCGCGATTCCTTCCATCGCCCCGGGAGAATATGTTCCGAGAGCAAACGCAGAGCCTCCAGCTTTTCTGCCGGGTCCTCTACCGTCCGGGCGACTCCCAGCACCAGCACCGAACGGTAATTCATCGAGTGATTGAAAATCGAGCGCGCCAGCACCAGCCCGTCGAGCAAGGTGACAGTCACGCAGACTGACACGCCGTCGTCCAGGTTGCGCAGCATGCGGCTCGCCGCCGAACCGTGAATGTAGAGGTTGTCGCCCGCGCGTCCAAAGCTGGTGGGAATCACAAAGGGCTGGCCATCGACCACAAAACCAACGTGGCAGATGAAGGCTTCATCCAGGATTTGATAAGCCGCCGGGCGATCGTAGACAGCACGCTGCGGTTCGCGCACCACGCGGGTGCGAGGAGTGGGATTCGGGGTTTCGGACATTTCGGGAACAGGCTCCGGCAAGCGCCAAGGATGGAAAAGAAAAGTGTAACAGGTGAGGCAAGGCGGGGATGGGCTGGCCGCATACCAGCAAAACAGGCGCCGCTATCCCGATCCTCCCGGCGACGCAGGCTTCTTCTTTTTCGGCGGCTGGGTTGCCGGTGTGCCGGTGGTCACGCCCGAGGACAGCTTCTCCAGCTCAACCCAATCCGAAGAGTTCAGGTCGCAGTCATTGTCCGCGGCCATGCACACCTCGAACCTGGTGACCGGATGCAGTTCCCAGATGGTGGCCCGCCAGCAGGTGCTGCCCGCGCCCGCCAGTCCGCAATTATCCTTGGTGCTGTTGTGATCGTTGTCGACCATGAGCTGCCCAAGCACCTTGACCCGTCGCCCGCGCGCCGATCTCAGCGCATCCGAAGTCCAGTTGGGCTGGAAAGCCGCACGGTAGTGGGGCGTCATTTCGACGACAATGCTCTTCCCCTTATCCGATAACTTGGCGCCGTCGGGGTGAGTGAGAATCTGCGCGGCCACGCTGGAATCGAAACCGATGAAGATATGGAAATCCACATCCGACTCGTTCTGACTCAGCTTGCAATTGCTGGTCTCTCCGCTTCCTCCGGTCTCCGGCTTCACCGCGTAGAGATAGCCCAAGGCTCCCTGCAACGAACCTTCTCCCAGCTTTTTCAGCGACGCCGCAAACTTGTCGTGGTTGTTCCTCCCCAGATTCGCGCCCAGTTGCTGTTCCGCGGCTTGCAGTTGCTGCTCTTTCGCCTGGAATTGTTCGAGCGTGCTGAGGAAGCTGGAAGGCGGTGCCGCGCCTGGGAAATCGATGGTGTTCTTGAGAAAATTCAGATAGGTGTCGTAAGTCTGACTCGAGGTGTTGCATCCCGAGCGGTACTTGGCATGGCACTGTTCGGAATCCTGAACCTCTGCGCACTGCACCGCCTGCAGGTCGCCGGGGTTCTCAGTCGCGACGGCGCCCGGCGTGGTTCCACTGACTCCAGGTTGCATGGCTAAGGCCAGCGCGAGCGGCGCAAACGGCGCGACCCGACGCGCAAAGCTGTGACCGGAAGATGCCTTTGGAGTCTGGTGCGTTCGTCTTGCCATGAGCAAACCTCCTTTGGGCCGCATTCTGCAGGGGTGCGGCGTGCCCAGCCCAGGGTTACTCGCCCGGGATCACGGGAGGCCTGGCGGGCGGGTTTTGTCCTCCGTCAGGCTGGGGCGGGCCTTTTGGCGGCATGGTCGGGTTGCTTGCCTGGATGCCCTTGCTCACCGCGTACGTCGAGGCGCTGATCCCCACCAGCGCCAGCAGATTGGCATTCAAGTCGGGGAACTTGCCGTCTTTGGCGAGCAGGAAGATGATGCCCAGCGCGATGACGAAGGTGAACACCAGGAATTGGAAGCGTGACATGCTGGCGCCGCCGCCGTGCTCGCCGATCAACTCCGCCACATCCACGTCCCCGTTCACCATTGCGTAGAGCACCACCACCCCGAAGAGAAAGACCAGCAGCAAGGCGGTGTAGCCGGCGGCGGTCTTCAGGTAGCGGTCTGCGGTATCGACGGAATCACGCGTGAAATAAATCAGTACACCCAGAACTGCCAGCGCGCCCAGGAACCAGAGACCAATGCCCGCGAGTTTCGTTCGGCCGTTGTTGTTGTCGGTCATGGCGTAGATCCTTTCTTGTAATCGTCCAGCATCCTGCGCAACACGATGTCGTAGGTTTTGCCGCCCAGGTACGTCACCTGGCTTCCGCCCAGCACATACATCATGGCATCCGGAATAGGTGGGAAGCCGGAAGAGCTGTGCAGGATCTGGAGCAGGTAATAAACGGCAAAGTAGAGGGTGAAGATCAGCAGTTGAGCGCGACCGGCGGTGAAGTCCTCGGTAGCGAAATCGCGGTTGGGCCCATCATAGCGGTCGCCCTGCAGCAGGCCGCTGAAGGCTCCGGGTTGGGTGAGGAGTTTCCAGAACACCACCCCAAAGAAGCCGCCCAACAGGATGAGCATCTCAGCGTACGCGAGACTTGCCAGAGAAAGCACAGGCCTCTGCTCCTTGGGGGGAAGCGGCTACCAGTGTAATCCGCTTGTCAAGCCGCAGAACGGAAACAAAAAGGGGATCGCCTGGGCGATCCCCTGGAATCACATGTTGCCTTCCTACCACGCCACTCTCAACCCGAACTGAATCTGCCGCGGATCGTATGCCGACGTAGTTTGTCCGGCGTTCGTCCACAGTTGATTCACGTCGCCAACGTTGAATTTGTTGGCGATGTTGAATATGTCGACCATGGCATCCAGGTTGACTCGTTCTCCCAGGGCGATCCGCCGCGCCACCCGTATGTCGTTAAACACCGTCCACGGTTTTATTCCCGCATTGCGTCCCAGGTTGCCGTCGAGGGCCGGAGAATCCAGCGCGACCGGGACCGGCAAGGACGTTGCCGTGGGCGGTGTCAGGCTCAGATAACAGGGTTCCTGGAAAAATCCCGTGGGCGAGAACTTCGAAGCCACCGTCGGAGTCTGGCAAGCGGAAGTCGGCGTCCCCGCCGGCACCGCCAGCGGGCGTCCCGTGCTGGGCGAGAACTGGAAGTTGTCGGCGTTGCCGGTAATGATGTTGAAGGGCCGCCCCGACGATATCTCGATAATGGGAGCGATGGTCCAGTCGCTGAAGAATTTGCTGACAAAGCCGCTGCCGCCCAGCTTGCCGCTCTGGTACATGCCGCTGAACACCAGGCGGTGGCGCTGGTCGAACAGGGAAGTCGCCCGGTCCCTGCCGGGGAAGTAGCTGTTCTGGGGCGCCAGCGGCGATTGCAAGTCGGTGGAATCGTCAATGGCGTGCGACCAGGTGTAGGAGGTCAGGAACTCGTAGTGATTGCCAAAACGCTTCCGCAGGTTCGCGGTGAACCCGTGGTACACCGAGCTTCCATTGGAGTAATTCGCATCCATGTCGCTGAAGGGGACGCAGTGGGCGAGCGTGGTGATATCGCACTGCGCATTAAAGCCGGGCAGGGTGTGCAGAATCTGCTGCGCCAGAGTGACGCAACTTCCCGCTCCCACGCTGTTCAAAGCGATGGCGATCGCGGGGTTCAGCCCCGAGGGCCGGAAGAAATTCATGAGCGCCGCGGAAACCCAGGGCACGCCGGTGTTGGGATTCACTCCGCAAGGCGCCGCCCCGGCTCCTACCTGCAGCGGTCCGGCGGCCGCGTTGGAAGTCGGATCACTGTATGCCGCCTGCCAATTCTCCAGCAGGAAATCGCCGCGCGTGGTGTTGGCGTTGATGGGACGATTCAAGTGGCGTCCGCCATTGTAGTTGTACGCCAGGCTGACCGCGAATCCGCTGCCCAGATCCTGTTCGAACGACAGATTGATCTGCTGCGAGTAGGCGTAGACAAAATTCTTCGCCTGGGGATAGCCGAACGGCTGGAATGCCAGCGGGAAGAAAGTTGAGGGGTTCAGGTAATTCTGATTGTTAAACACCGAGTTGGGGAAGAAAGGATCAAAACGCTGCGGGTTCGGCGTACCATTGGCGGAAGTTTGCTGGTATCCGGTGATCGCCTGAATTCCGGGCAGACAACCCGAGGTTCCCAGGATGCCCTGGAAAATATTGGTGGCGTTCAGGTTTCCCGGACTTCCCGGCGCCGATCCGTCGCAGGGAGCCGCGCCGGCGAACAGCAACTGTCCGCTCTTCGAGCCGTCGGAGGCATCGCCCAGGAAATACAGTCCCAGCAGCGGGTGGTCGTAGAAGATTCCGTAAGAAGCCCGGATCACCGTCTTGCCATTGCCATGCGGATCCCAAGCCACACCGATTCGCGGCTGGAAGTTGTTCTTGTCGGTCTGGATTCCTTTTTGCAATCCCAGTTGGTTATACGCCGATAATGCCAGTCCGCTCGGCGGCGCCAGCTTCGGCGGGAACTCGATGTCATAACGCAAACCCAGGTTCACTGTGATATTGGGGCGCACTCTCCAGGAATCCTCGAAATACACGCCCAGGGGCTCGTTGTTGAAGGAATCGCGCGGGTCGCCAATGCCTTGCACCAGCGTGCTCGGAGTGCCAAACCCATAGGCCTGTACCGGGGAAAGGTCAGGCAAACCGGCGACCGGTGTGACCGCTCCGAAACTGTAGACCCCGCCATAATTCACCGTAAAGGTGGCGCTCAACGGGATGTAGTTGAAGTCCCCGCCGAATTTCATGTCGTGATGCCCGTGGCTGGTGGAGAAGTTATCGGTGAACTGGTAGCGCTGTTCCGTCCTCTGGATGTAGGAGTAGGGCTCGCGGCCGAAATACGCGAAGCCCGGAATGTTCACCGCGATGTCCGCGCCTCCGGGAGCGTTGGCGTAGAAGTAAGAAAGTCCACGGCGGGCATACTGGAAGCGGAATTCATTGATCTTGTTGTTGCCGATCGTCCACGTGTCCTGAAACACTCCGGCCAGGTCGCGGTAGGTTTGCTGCGAAGTGCGCGAGTAGGCGTTCTGTCCGAAGGTCTGGTTCTGCCCGTTTACTTCGATCCCCGTCACCGTGCTGGGGCTTACGTTGCCGCGCAGCATGATCCGGTTGCGGTTGTTCACATTGTGGTCGAGACGCAAGGAATAAAGACTTGTGCCTTCAAAGACCGGAAAGTTTCCCCTCTGCGAATTCAAGGTCAGGAACGATCCCGGCAAGCCGTTGCAGGTGAAATTTCCCGCCGGCGGCGCAAAATTGCAGGAACTGGGAAACTGCTGCAGAGAACTGGGTCCGCCGGGGAACAGCGTCCCGGCGAGCAAGCCGAATGACTGCGGGTACGCGCCATTCAGGGCAATCCCCGACGACCCCCCCACCAAGAAAACGTAACCCTGCAAGCCTTGCAGTTGCTGGGGAGTCAGGAAAGGAATGTTGGGAATATTGGCGGTAAGAAACTGCTGCTGCTGCGGGGTTGCCTGGATGGGAAATGTCCCGCCCGGCGCTCCGAAATAGGGGCTGGCATCGAATGGCACTAAGCCAAAGTTATTCTGGCCAATACTGGAAAACCCGGTTTCATGGCGGCGCGTGATTTCGTACGAAAAGTAATAGTAAGTCTTGTCTTTCTTGATAGGTCCGCCAAACGCCGCTCCCGCCTGCACCCGTGTGTAGGCGGGGTTGGACACGGTGCTGAACGGGTTCACCGCCTGGAAGTTCCGGTTGCGCAGATACCCGAACACGTCACCATGGAAGTCGTTCGATCCGGAGCGGGTGATGATGTTGACTACACCGCCCGAGGCGCGTCCGTATTCCGCCGCATATCCATTGGTGATGATCTGAAATTCCTGCACCGCTTCCTGCGACACCGTGGAACGGATGCCGTTGGTGGAGTTATCCACGGCGTCGGCGCCGTCTACGTTCACCAGGTTGGCGCGCGCCCGCTGGCCGCCGAAATTCAGCCCGGAAGTGGGCGCCGCGCCGATCGACGGCGCGTTGTCGCGCAGCACTTGCGAATCGGTCAAAGTAAAGTTGATGTAATTCCGCCCGTTAATCGGGAGATTATCGATCCGCCGCTGATCGATGGTGTCGGTGGTCGAAGTACGCGTGGTCTCAACCAGGGCGGCCTCCGAAGACACGGTGACGGTTTCCTGGGTTCCGGCCACCGAAAGCGTAATGGGCAAGTCCGCGAGCCGGCCGACGGTGATGCTTACATCGGGAACTTCAACCTTGGCGAAGCCCGGCGCTTCAATCGTGACTTTGTATTTACCCGGAGGCAGCGCTAGAAGGCTATATTCCCCCGTCGTGTTGTTCGACGTGGAGCGCTCGGTGGCCTTGGCTTGTTCGTGCGCCGTTACCGTGGCATTGGTCACCAGGTTACCCTTCGAATCTTTCACCGTAACGTGCAGATCTCCCGAAGCGGATCCCTGGCCGAAAGTCAGCGTGGTGGCGAGCAACAGGAAGAACGCGAGTGAGACGGACTTGCGTGAGTTCATAAGTCTCCCGATCAATTTCCGGCGGATGTGAATGGATGGGTGACAGACTACGGCCATTCCCTGTGGCGGGCATGGAAAGAGTGGACACATTTGCGCAGACTGAGTACGCCGTGAGGTTTTTACATCAGGTGGGAGGGGAAAGCAAGACGTATCACGTTGGAGGAACAGCTTTTATCAACGAAATGTCCCATTGCGGCCAAGCGGCGCCGGCCGCGAGCCGGAACTCTCAGCCAGCAAGCTCTCGACCGTCGAGGCGCAGCTCAAGCGGCTGCGTCGTCCGCGGCCGCCAGACCTGGCCGAGCCACCTCTCTACGGAAGGCGAACAGACAGGGAACAATTGTGATGGAACCGGCCCAACAATGGTGTTTCATTTTTCGAACATCGCGGCCACGTCGTTATGTCCGCCTTTTTTCGCCAAGTCGACGGCGCTGACGCCTTCGTCGTTGGTCGCGTGGGGATCGGCGGAATGCTGGAGCAGCAACTCTGCCATCGCGCGGTCGCCGTTCTGCGCGGCGGCGTGCAGCGGAGTCCAGCCCATCGCCTGGCGCGCATCGACGGGAGCGCCCCGTTCGAGCAAGGCGCGAGCCAGGGCGACGTTCCGTGCCGAAGCCGCGCTGTGCAGCGGCATCACCTTCATCGGGTTGCGCGCGACTGCCTGCGGATCGGCCCCCTGTTCGAGCAGAACCAGGCCGCTTGCTTCCTGTCCGAAGAAACACGCAAAGTGCAGCGCCGTGAACCCGTCGGCCGAGCAGCTCCGGGCCAGTTCCGGCTGATGCTTCAGAAGTTCGGCCACCCGTTCGCTGCGGCCCACCGCCGTGGCCTCAAAGATGTCGAGCGCGGGCTGGGTGGCCAGCAGCAGCGTCAAAAGATCGGTGCGGCGATGGTAGAGCGCGGTCATGATGGCGGAAACGCCCTTTTCATCGCGTGCCGCGGCCAGAGCCGGGTCCTTGCTCAGCAACCCCTGCAGCTTGTCCTTGTCCCCGGCTTGCACCGCCGCGATCACGTCCGCTCTTGTTTCCATGGTTGACTCCCGCGCGCTATTTAGTTAGCATAGCTAACGAATAATAACGAGTTCCAGTCTGATGTCAAGCGGAAAGTGAAATCTGATACGGTGATGGCGTCCCGAAGATTTTTCGTTCGACACTCAAGAATCGACACTCAAGAATCACAGCCAGACATGTCCGAAGTTCCTGAAAAGCGAGCCATTGCCGATCGCCTGCACTCTGCCGCCATTCATCTTCTGCGGCGGGTGCGGAAGCGCGACAGCGAGACCGGGGAGGGGCCGGCGCGGCTTTCCGCGCTTTCGGTTCTGGTGTTTGGCGGGCCCATGACACTGGGAGAGTTAGCGCGCGCCGAGCAGGTGAAGCCACCGACCATGACGCGGATCGTGACGGGTCTGGAGAACAGTGGCCTGGCCGAACGCCAGGCCGACGCCAAAGACGCGCGCCGCACGCGCATCCAGGCCACGCCCAAGGGCAAGCGCCTCTTAATGCGCGGTCGGGAAGCCCGGATCGAGTACCTGGCCGCGCATCTGCAGGCGCTTCACTCAGAGGAACTGTCAGGACTGATGAAAGCCGTACAGATTCTCGAAAAGCTGTTACAGAACTGGGAGTGAGACGGGCGGGGACGCCCGTCCCTTCATTGCAAAGTTAAGTTTCAATGCCCACGTAGCAGACCCGGCCGATCAGGTAGTCGTGGGCCTTCTTGCCTTCTTCCATGGGCATGACTTCCACGGGATAAGCCTGGTTGTGGGGGCGCAGCACCAGGTGGTTGCCGGCCAGTTCCACGTATTTGACGGTGCAGCGTCCGTCTTTGTTGATGGCGTACATGTTGGAATCGCCCTTGCGGTAGGGCTTGAGCGAGTTGTAGTGGCGGTCGATGAGCACGGTGGCGCCGGGCAAAGTGCGGGGATACATGCTCATGCCCTCGCGGGCGTCGGCCTTGATGAGCACGAAGCGCTCCCAGCCTTCGCGGTCGCCCTCCATCTCGGGGCGGAACTTGCGCAGGAAGCCCTTCTTAAACTTGAGGATGTCTTTCACGTTCATGCTCATGATAAGCGCTTCGCTGGCGGCGATGGCGCCGTCGACCAGCAACACGTTTTCGAATTCGTCTTCCGCGGGGGGCAGGATGCTGGCGCGCTTGTTGATCTCGTGCGGGTCGAGCAAGTCGAGCACGGAGAGGTGCTGGACGTTCAACACTTTGTCCATGCCTTCAATACTCAGGCCGCGCTTGCGATTGAGGAAGTTGGAAATATGCGCCTGCTTGAAGCCGGTCTGCTCGGCCAGGCGTAACCCGGTCAGGTCGCCTTCTTCGATGCGTCCCCAGAGCGTTTTGCGCAGATTATCCTGCAAGGCTTTGAATTTCATGGCGGAAGTATAACACCGCTCTATAGCACGGCGCTATTCCCCAGGCAAGTACCACATCTACAAGGGAATATATTTCTTGACACCGACATCCTTAAGCTATACGCTCGAACCATCATATAACTCATACTGGAGTACCCGAACCGCATGGCAAACAATGGACAACCCGAAAGCGAGGAGGTCAGTTTCGTGGAGTTCCGCCGCAAGGTGCGCTCCGCGGAGGTGCTCTCGTCGGCGATGGAGAAGTTGCTGAATTCGCTTCACTTCACCGGCCGGGTCAGCGTCGTGGTGCAGAACGGCCAAGTGCTGAAATCCGGCTACGAAGAAGGCTACTTCCGGCAATCCACCGCCAGCCCATAAGAGCAGCTGGTCCGATATTCATAACTAAATAGCAGAACAGGTCATCGTAAGAGAAACGAGCCCTGTGACCGAGCAATCGGCACAGGGCTTTCTTATTGGGAGGTCCGATTCATAGCCCGGGAGGCAATTATGGAAAGGCTGGAGATCGAAATTGTGGAAATGGAATTGAAGTATTGCGAACGCTGCGGCGCACTGTGGCTGCGTCCCTGCGGCTCCGCGCGGGTCTTCTGCGCGAGTTGTGCGCTCAAGATGGCCGCGCTGGAGATTCCCGACGAACCACCGATCGGATTGCCGCTGCAAATGCCGGTTGACGATGGCGGCGACTTTGAAGCCACGATTGAGGAACTGGCAGCGTTGTGCAGTGAAGGAGGAAACGCGTGACGGGGGCGGTGGTTCCGTCGATGCAGGCAGTAGCGGAACTTCCGCCGGTTGCGCCGCCTGGCGAGGAATTGCAGGGGGGAGAGCGCGACGCCGGGCCGGAAGGTGAGTGCGTCGTAGCAGCCGAGGCGCAGAAAGATTGGGAACTGTCTCCCAAGGACAAGGCTGGGCTGCCTACGTCGCTGGTGGAAAGGCCCGGGGATTGGGGAGCGGATCGGGACTTGTGGATGTACCGCGACCGTACGGTCGCGCTGCTGAGGCGGTATGCGCGGCTGGCGGTGGAGACAGGCCGCTTGCCGTCGCTGCTGGGCCGGGACTTCTTTCGGGCGAAGATCACGTCGTATCACGTGGCCACGTTTGAGGATACGGTGATCTTCGTGCACGACGTGGAACGCAGCCTGGAGAGACTAGGTTGGTTTGAGAAGAAACTGATTGCGATGGTGGTGCTGGAGGAGTTCTCGCAGGAGGAGGCAGCCCGATTGTTGCAGTGCAGTCCGCGTACGGTGGGACGGCTGATCTACGAAGCGCTGGATCAGCTGAGCGAGATCTTCCTGCGCGGTTCCATTTTGAAACCCATGGTCGCTCCAGTCCCGAATCGAGAAACAGCTTGTCAAGGGGGTAAAAGTGGCCCATTCCCCGCAAGTGATGGCAACCAAGGCAAAAATAATTCCTGAAAAATGTCCGACTTACCCTATGTAATTTGCTATCCTAAACTTATAGAGTGAAAAAAAGAAACACAGTAGCGAGTAAATCGCAGCGAGTCGCGGGTTAAGATCAAGTTATAGGGCGAAACGGAACTTATCGGTTGGTGATGGGGCGCGCTGATGGCGCGCCCTTACTTTTTTGGGGGGCCGGAGAGAACATGAAACGCATGAAGAGCAAAACCGGGAGGAGGGCGTCCTCGAGTTCCCCGGGAAGGATGTCGCGGAAGCCTGTAGATCTGGCGGTGATCCGGGAAGAAATCAAGATCCAGGTGGGCAATGCGGCGGCGGGGATGGTGGCGAGCGGGATTGAAGAAGCCAACAAGGGCCATTATGCGGCGATGAAATTTCTTTTTGAGCTGGTGGGACTGTATCCGGCAGCTGAAGGAGGGGAAGAAAGCGCGGGGAACGACGGTTTGGCCAAGACATTGTTTGGGCGCCTGGGGGTGCTGGAGGCCGCGTCGGGGCCGGAGGTTACGAACGAGTGCCAGAGCACGGCGTCCACTGGGAGAGATGCCGTAAAATGAAATCCGGTCACTGGTCGCTGGTCTCTCGACGCAGGCAGTCGCGGTCAAGGAGCGCGAACCAGCGATTGACCGCGAAGGGGGCGCAACCGGCGCCAGGCTATGGGATTGGCCGCATGGACATGAGTTGGGTGACCGGCCGCATTGCGGTCGGGGGCGGGATTTGGAACGCGGAGAACATGACGGGGGTGGCGCGAGCGGAAGTGACGCACATCATCGACATGCAGATTGAATTTGACGACACGGCTTTGGCGGAGCCGTATGGCATTGAAGTACTGTGGAATGCGATTGATGATGACTTCCAGCCGAAGCCGCCGCAGGTTTTCCAGCGCGGAGTCGATTTCGCGTTACGGGCGTTGGATGAGGAAGGGACGAAGCTGTTCATCCACTGCGCGGCGGGGGTACATCGGGCTCCGATGATGGCGTTGGCGGTTTTGTGTTCGCTGGGGTGGAAGCTGAACGACGCGATGAGATTGATCGAGTCTCGGCGTGCGGTGGTGGATTTCGCGGATGTGTACGTGCGCAGCGTGGAGCGATTTCTGGAACAGCAGGTGCGGGCCGGGAGATCGGGTTCGGTTTCGGGTTGAAGGTCGGAAGGAAATCCTGACCAACAGGTAGCAGTCTGGATTCAGCTCCCCTGGTTTTGGGGAGACGGTCCGGAGTGTTTTTTGGAGATGAGAGGGCGGGGCGACGGGGTCCCGCAACGCGACAGCTGGTAAACCGGAGAGAGTGACGGAGGAACTTATGTTGGATATGTGCCGCCCGGCGGGGCGGCTTTTTTATTTGCTGCTTGCAGTGATTCTATTTCCCATGGCGTTGCAGGCGACGCCGGCAACCACGAATATTTCCGATGTCATTTATCGCGCGGATGGGACTCCGGCGGGCGGCGTTTTGTTGATTTCCTGGCCCGCGTTCACGACCGCGGATGGCGCAGCGGTAGGGGCGGGCACGCAGAGCGTGACGCTGGGACCGGGAGGCGCGCTGTCGGTGAATCTGGTTCCGAATGTGGCGGCGAATCCGGCGGGCACGATCTACACCGTGGTATTTCAACTGGACGATGGAGTGAAGACCGAGTACTGGCTGGTGGGGACGGCATCGCCGACGACGGTGGCGGCGGTGCGGACGACGCTGGGCGCGACCAGTTCAGCCTCGCAGATGGCGACGCGCCAATATGTGGACGCTGCGCTTGCGGGGAAAGCAGCCGACGCTTCCGTGGTTCACGTAAGCGGGGTCGAAACGATCGCGGGGACGAAGCAGTTCTCGGTGGCACCGAGCGTGCCCAGTCCCATGCTGCCGAGCGACGCTGTGAACAAGGAGTATGTGGACACCGCGTTGTCGACGGTGGGTGCGGGCTCATATGTGAGTAAGTCGGGCGACACGATGAGTGGGCCGCTGATGCTCAACGGAGATCCGAGCGCACCCAATCACGCTTCCACACGTCATTACGTGGACACCGGGTTAGCGGGGAAAGCGGATGTGGTGAACGGCGTGGTGCCCGCGGGGGAACTGGGGGGCGGAACTGCGGATGGAACGAAGTGTCTGCTGGGAAATAACACGTGGGGGCCATGCGGAGGGAGCAGTAATGCGGTCTCCATTCAGAACGTGCCGGTAGCGGTGCTGGCTCCGACGGACGGACAGGTGATTACTTACGAGGCATCCAGCGGTTCGTACAAGCCGAAAGCGGGGAGCGGATTGTCGGCGGGGATGCAGGCGGTGAAGTATGCGACAGATTTTATCTGGACGCAGAGTCCGTCCACAGATTTGAGCACGGCGGGAGCAAAGACTCTGAACCTGGGTTCTTGCCCCGCGGGAGTGAAGGGGACGGAGCCGGAGTATTGGATTTACATCGCGGGGACCGGGACCGCGGAAGCGGTGAAGGTGACGGGCGGGACCTGCAACGGGGATGGGCAGCCGGGAACGCTGCAGTTCACGACGGCGAACTCACACGGCGGCGGGTACGTGGCAGGTTCGGCGTCGGGAGGACTGCAGGAAGCGCTGGTCGCGGCGCGATGGATACCGTCGGGCTCGCCACAGCCGCAAGGCGGAAGAGTGGTGGCTCCTCCGGGAGACTTCAACGCGTACGCACGGGTTTCGATCCGGTCGAATGGAATGACGGTGGACTTTTCGGGATCGATCATCAACTGCTACATGAGTGACACCTGTCTGTTCGTGGGGGATGGGATGAGCCTGCGGTTCTATCTTTCGCAAGCTCCGTTCACGCGGATGAGCCGTACATTGCTCGACGAGGAATACAAAGATCCAGTTCTGGATCCGGTGCGGTGGTCGGTCACGGATCCGGACAGAGTAATTTCGGTGAGCGGAGGAGAGCTCACGATCGCGGGCGGGACGGGGAGCGATGGTCAAACATCGGTGCTCTTTGCGGAGAAACTGGAACTCGGTGGAGCGTTGGTTTTGCAGCACGGGAGCGTCACCTTCAATGCCGCGTCGGATGGGGTGATTGGCGGGTTGTATGCGGAGAATGTTTCCGTGACCGGATGCCTGGCGGGATTTCGCGTGACCAAGAATGGTGGGCAATCGAACCTCCAGGCGGTTGTCAAAGGCGCACTCACTGGGCCGGTTATTACGACAGTGGCCGGACATCAGTACTCGTTCACCACCCGGCTCTATGCGCAGGAAATGTTTCGCACCCAGCAGACGTTTCATTCCTCCACGCACCCGGCGGGAAGCGGCCGGGGAGGAGGTACGGTCGGCGCGGACGTCCGGCTGGTGTTGGAGGTGCATGATACCGATCCGACGAACCCGGCGACGCTGGTGGCGCCGTCAACGGTGTTGTACGACGGGGTGGTCACGGCGGCTCCGGAATTCTGCAGGCATGGGCTGGTCAACGCGTCGAAACTGTATAGCACGATTACATTCACCCGGCTGATGCAGGCGGTTGACACGGAGGTGCGGAGCGCGCTGCCGGGGCAGAGCTATCAGACACGTCTGGTCGGATCGCTGGCAGAGGGAGCGGAATGTCTAGTGAGCCAGGATCCCGCACTGCAGTTCTTTCCGCAATATGTTCCCGCGGCCAACGAACTCATCGAAGTCCGGTACCGGGGACGCGGCACAGCGATGGCTCGTGTGACGGATCCGACGCGAGTGGTGCGAAACGGGGTCGATGATGGGATTCGTGGCGCCGTGCTCGACGTTCAGGCTCCCGCGCCTCGCACTTTCGTGGACTGCGAAAACGCGGCGATGGCACTACTGGATGACGCCGGCGGTCTTGCGTGGTCGGGGAGTTACGAGACGTGGAGTGATTTTCTGCCCGCGGGTGTCACGGATGTCTTCCCCGGAGATGGTGTGGACGTCAGCGTGGCTTCGCGGGGGGCGGACTTCCGTGCGATCGTGCGACAGGTAAACATCGAAATCAAGGATCTCGAGGGAGAGCATTGCCACTATCGAATCCTGTTTGCCGACGATGCGGCCGAGCCTCTGGGCTTTGTGTTTGGAACTGGACGCATCATCGATCTGTCTTACCTGACGATAGAAACGTCGGCTACGGTAGGCACACACTTTTTACCCGATCTAACCGCGGCGGAAATCACGCAAGTGAGTTCGACGAGCGTGACCATCGATGCGGGGTATGCTCCCAAGCCGGGTGAGGGGATTGAGGTGCGCCGCAGCGATCAGGGCTGGAACCAGGGGAATGATCGCAACCTGGCGGGGCGGTTCGGGACGCAGGTGTTCACGGTACAGCGCCTGTCGCGGGTGCAGAGCTATTATTTGCGGCGCTATGACGCATCGACACCCGCCAAATACTCGCGGTACTCCGCCGCGTTGCATGTGGACTATCCGTTATGACAACCGAATTCGATGAACCGCTAGCGGGAAAGCGCAGCATGGGATCGGCCAAGCAGCCGTTAGTGCTCCGCGTCACTGACAGTGACTTTCAACGCGAAGTGCTGGAGAAACTTGGGAAACTGGAAGCGCAGATGGAAACGCTGATCGGAAGCTACCAGCCCGGCCGGATGAGGCTGGCGGAGGACCGGCTGGGCGCATTGGAACGCAGCGAAATTCGCCGAAGCGTCTACGACCGGGTGGTGAATGCGGTGATTGCCGTGGCGGTCAGCGTCGCGATCGCGATGCACGACCATCTGGGAATTCGTTAGCGAGGAGCGAGTCGTGAGTTGGAGGGCCGCGCCCTGCGGCTGCTCGCGACATGTCCAGCCGGACAACAACTTTCAAGCATGACAACTGAACTAAGGAGAAGACAGCAATGGAATTTCTAGCAAAGCTGATGCAGGGGATTGCTTTTATCCCTTCGGTGGTGAGCGCGATCGAGAACCTGTTCGGCACCCGCTCGGGCGCCGAGAAGAAAGATGCAGCACTGTCCTTTGTACAAACCGCTTTACAAATGGCCGACGCCATCACCAACCGGCAAATTGTTGATGAGGCCAAGTTCAAATCAGGCATTTCGAAAGTGATCGACGGCACCGTGGAGTGCCTGAATGCCTCCATCTGGGCGAAGGCGGGTCAGCCGTAGTTTGCGGATCCAGGGACGCGCAGGTGGCGGAGGAGCAGGGAGCACCTAACGAAAACGTGGCGTAGACAGCGGAGGGAAAATGAGGAGAAGTATTGGTCCAGTAGTTCTGCTGATGGCAGTGACGGTCGCCTGTATTCATAAGCAGTCTGGCCCGATTTCGCCGTGGGAGCGAGTGAACGTCAACATGGCGGCGCTGGCACAGATCAATAACCAGGTGGCGAAAGGCATCATTGGCATTCAACAAGCTGGAAGCATGAGCGCGCAACAGGCGGCGCCCATCTTGCACTACCAGGAAATGGTGGCGAAAGACCATGCGGCGATTGAAAGCATCCTGGCGGCGGGATCCGCGCAAGCCCGGAGTCATGCGGCCGAGATCCAGGCATTTCTGAATGAGGTCAAGAACCAGGGCAGCCTGCTGATCCAATCGGGTGGTCTGGGGATCAAGAATCCGAAGAGCCAGCAAATGTTGGCTCAGGACCTGCAGGGCATCATCAGCCTGGCGGAAGTGATTCTGGCCGACTTCCAGCTGGCGGAGGGGGAATAACATGGCGAACCTTAATGCGCAGGGTGTGGCGCTGCTGATCGAAGAAATTCTCGCCGTGATTTCGGCGATTGGCCCAGCGGGAATCGAGCTCTATCTGAAACTGGAGTCGCTGTTCAACCTTGGGCCTGACGAGCAGGCCAATGTGGCGGCGGCGATCAATGCGGGATTAGCCGCCGACACAGAAACCATCGCAGCCATCGAAATGTGGAAGCAGCAGGTGGGGCTGTGAAGCCCGACGAGGCGCGGTGAAAGGGCCGCGCCTTATCCGACTTCTTCGCTCCAGTTTTCCAGAGTCTTTTTGACGTAGGCCATGAACTGGTCGGCCACGGCGCCGTCGATCAGACGGTGATCGTAACTCAGGGTGAGGTGGACAACGGAACGGATGGCGATGGAATCGGAGCCGTCCTTATCCGTGATTACCAGCGGCGTCTTGGTGATCCCACCCACTCCCATGATGGCGGAGTTTGGCTGGTTGATGATGGGCAATCCGAATACGGCGCCGTATTGACCAGGGTTGGTTACGGTAAAGGTCGAACCCTCCACGTCTTGCGGCATGAGCTTCTTGTTGCGGGCGCGCTCACCCAGATCGGTGATTCCGCGCTGCAATCCGAGGAAGTTGAGTTCGTCGGCATTTTTCAGGACGGGGACGATCAATCCCCAATCGAGGGCGACGGCAATCCCCATGTTGACGTGGCGGTGATAGCGGATGCTTTCGCCCTCGATCGAAGCATTGACGATAGGGAACTGCTGCAATCCAATGATGGCGGCGCGCACAAAGAAGGGCATGAAAGTGAGGCGAGCATTGTTGCGTTGCTCGAAGCCTGACTTCAGCTTGTTGCGCAAGTTGGCGATGCGTGTCATGTCGACCTGGAACATGCAGTTGACGTGAGCGCTGGTGCGGCGTGATTCCATCATGCGCTGCGCGATGATCTTGCGCATCTGGGTCATGGGAACCAGGTCGCCGGGGATGGCGGCAGGCGCGGGCGCAGCCGGTTTTGCCGCTAGAGCTGGAGGTACGGCAGCCGGTGCGGGGGCCGAAGACGCTGGCTGCGGACGTTCGAGAAACGCCATGATGTCTTGCTTGGTGATGCGCCCGCCAAGGCCGGTTCCTGAGACCTTTGAGAGATCGAGGTTGTTCTCGCGAGCGATCTTGCGCACCAGAGGCGACGAACGCGCTTGCTCGCCCTCGTCGTCGACAGCTGCCTGAGGGGCCGGTGCGGGAGTTGGCGCGACTGGTTTTCTTTCTGCCGGGGGAGCCGCGGGTTGAGCCGCCGGCGCCGGCTTAGCGGCGGCAGGGGTTCCCGCCGCCTCTCCCTCCGCCGCGATCGTTCCGACGACGGTGTTTACCTGGACGGTGGTTCCCTCCGTCACCTTAATATCCTGGAGCACACCCGAGGCAGGGGCGGGAATCTCGGCGTCCACTTTGTCGGTGGAGATCTCAAACAGCGGCTCGTCGCGCTGCACCTTCTCACCCGGCTTCTTCAGCCACTTGGTGATGGTTCCTTCAAAAATCGATTCCCCCATTTGGGGCATGACAATATCAGTGGGCATAATTTCCTTCCATGCGTCCCGGCGGTCGCTGCCGGGGCCAATGCAAACCTACATTATATATAAAGGATGGCGAGAGGCTGGCGGGGTCAATCGTTGTCCTTCGGCCCGGCAGCCGAACGGCCGGGCTGGGGCACGATGCCGAAAGCCTTTTTCCAATAGTCCTGCACTCCGGGGGGCAGCTTTTCAATGCGTGCCAGGAACAGGGTGAGCTTCCAGATGTCCTGATCGCCAAGCGTGCCTCTCCACGCCGGCATGCCGGTATAGCGAATCCCGGTGCGAATCGCATAATTAATGTGCCACTCGGGATCGTCAAGCGGAGCGAGGATGAATTGCGGCGGCGGCGGATACATGGAGTGCTCGAGAGGGCTGGGTTTCATATCCAAGGTGCCATGACAAACCGAGCAGTTCATGGTGTAGAGCTTCATGCCCACGATCAGGTTGTCGTCGGTGGCCGGCAGCGGGCTGTTGGTGCGTGGCGCGTGCTTCTCCATGGATGCATCCATGGCGCTGTCTGCCACGCGCGTTTCGAGCGCCCCGGGAGTCGCGTCCGCATTGGTGGGGAAGAATCCGAGCGAAATATAGGCCAGGCCGCCGAGAATCAGGACCGCGAGTGTGATCACCGCTCCCAGGATATAACCGCGCATCTTTCCTCCCAATTTCTTGGCCGACCCACGATTCGGATGAGCGATCGAGCGTGGGAATGCCCGGTCGCTAGTAGGCCTTCAATTTACGCGCTTCGCGAACGACATCACTCACCTTGGGCAGGAAATATTCTTCCTGCGGGGGCGAAAACGGGACCGGCGAATCCTGTGCCGTGATGCGGACGATGGGCCCGTCGAGCTCGTCGAAGGCTTCCTCGTTGATGATGGCGCTGATCTCGCCGGCGATGCCTCCGGTGCGAACATCTTCGTGCAGCAGAATGACTTTATTGGTGCGGCGCACGGTTTGCGCGATGGCCTCGCGATCGAGCGGAGACAGCGTGCGCAAGTCGAGAATCTCCAATTCGATTCCTTCCTTGGACAAGAATCTCCGCCGCCTCGAGCGCGACGTGCACCATGGCCGCATAGGTAATGACGCTGAGGTCGCGGCCTTCCCGTGCCACCCGCGCTTTGCCCAAGGGCACAATGTAGTCTTCCGCAGGGACTTCTTCCTTGATGCGGCGGTAAAGATATTTGTGCTCGAAAAAAATAACGGGATTGTTGTCGCGGATCGACGCCTTGATCAGGCCCTTGGCATCGTAGGCGCTTGCCGGACAGACGACTTTCAGACCGGGAGCGTGCACGAACCACATTTCCGGGTTCTGCGAATGAAACGGGCCGCCGTGTACATTGCCACCGCTGGGCCCACGAATCACCATGGGTGCGGGGGCTCCCCAGCGGTAGTGCGCCTTGGCCACCATGTTGACGATCTGATTGAAGGCGCAGCCGATGAAGTCCATGAACTGGAACTCGGCGACGGGCCGCATGCCGGTGAGCGACGCCCCGAATGCTGCGCCGACAATGGCAGACTCGGCGATGGGCGTATCGATGACGCGCTCGGGCCCGAAGTGATCGATGAATCCGTCGGTGACTTTGAACGCGCCCCCGTAAATGCCGATGTCTTCGCCGATGCAGAAGACGCTCGGGTCACGTTCCATTTCTTCCCAGATTCCCTGGCGGATGGCTTCGAGATAGGTGAGTTGGGGCATAAGGTCAAGGACCTATTGTGACACTTTATGTGCTAGTCTGCGGCGGATGACCCGCGATATCCGCGACAGAGACGATCTTCATCTCGCCGATCGCAAGTTTCTTTTCGCCCAAATCGGTTGTCAGTTTCGGAATGTTCCCTCCGCTCTTTACAAAGAATATTTCGGGTGGGGAATCTGGTTCTATGAGCAAGATGCCTTCCCCATGCTGCAATGCTTCTGGCCAGACCGTGATGGCCGCTATCCTTGGGACTCGGGTTGCTCTACTCATGTTGCATCGCTGCAGCCACTACTCTTCAAGTCTTCGTGACGAGCCATCGCTGGGACTGCCGGCGAAACACAAGGTCCCTCGACTTCGCTCGGGATGACAATGGGGTAGTGATTGCGAACCTGCATTCTTGAAAACCCAACAAATTTGATCTCCCAATGGGGTAGTGATCGCGAACTGCATTTTGGAATACCCAAACCAATTTGTCATCCCGAGCGGAGTTATTCGTTCACGGAGTGAACGAATGACGCAGTCGAGGGACCTTGCGTTTCATACCAGTCGGCTGCGAGATCCTTCCAACCCGGGTTAACGCCCGTAATCAACCGCAGCTTTTTCTCTCTACGCCAATTCTTCAATTGCTTTTCGCGCGCAATAGCGTTGTGGACATCGTCAAAACTCTCCCAGTATACGAGGCGAACCGCGTTGTAATCGTCCGTGAATCCCTCGAACCGGTGGTTCTTGTGCTGCCAAACGCGGTTGCGCAAGTTATTCGTCATGCCGGTATATAACGTACGACGAGATGCGCTCTGCATGATGTAGACGTAGAAGTGATAGTCGCGAGGCATGGTAACTCCGGCGCAACACAAGGTCCCTCGACTTCGCAATTCGCGCGCTTCGCGCGCGAATTGCTTCGCTCGGGACGACAATTTAAAAGGGTATTCCTGTCTCTCATCTTTTCCTTGTGACCACCATCACTTCAAATGCACAGCGGCATCCGAAGTCTTCAGCGCTTCGCACTCTTCCCTCGCACTTTCGGCATCGCATACTTCGGCTTGATCTCATGGCATCCCGCTTCGCAATACGTCCGCCGGCGGCGCGATTCCGGCTCGGGCATCGGAGAGTTCACGGCGAATTCGCGATCGGCTTCGAGTTGCTGCTCGACGTCGGCAATCAGCTTCTGATTCTCGTCCGGCGGTCAGCCACTTCTTCGACTTGACCAGATAGTTCTCGAAGCGCGCAATCGGATCGCGCTTCTGCCAGTATTCGAACAGCGGCTTCGGAACGTACTCGCGCGGCGTCATGGATGGCGTGGCCTTTCATGCGCATCATCTTGGCTTCGATCAGCGTGGGACCTTCGCCGCGGCGGGCACGTTCGCAGGCTTCGTGGCAGGCGTCGTAGACCTGGCAGGCGTCGGTGCCGTCGACGATCACGCCGGGAATGCCGTAGGCGATGGCGCGCTCGGCGAGGTCTTTGACGCGGAACTGCATGTCGGCCGGCGTGGAGTATCCCCAGAGATTGTTTTCGACGAATCAGCACCAGTCCCAGGTTCTGCACGGCTGCGAAATTCAGGCCTTCGTAGGTCACGCCGGTGGATTGGCCGCCATCGCCGATGTAGGTCATCACGGCGATGTTGCGTCCCTTGCAGACGCGCGCCGAGCGCAACGCCGGCGAGCACGGGGATCAGATCGCCGAGAGTCGAGATCGGCGCGACGACGTTGCGATTCTGATAGTCGCCGAAGTGCGAGGAGGCGTCGCGGCCTTTGGTCGGCGAGCCGGCCTTGGCCATGTACTGCATCATGATGTCGCGCGGCGGAGAAGCCGCGGACCAGCAGCGAGCCCTGGTTGCGGATCATGGGCCCGAGCCAGTCGTCCGGCTTGAGCGCGTAGGCCGAGGCGCACGAGCAGGCCTCCTGTCCCAGGCCGAAGTACACGCCGCCGACGACTTTGCCCTGCTTGTAGAGGTTTTCGAGCGCCGTCTCCATGCGGCGGTTGAGCAGCATCCAGCGGTAGATTTCGATCGACTGCTGCTTGTCGAGATATTTCGATTCGCGGATCGGCGGTACGGGCGCGGAGAGTCGCCGCTTTCCACTTCGTAGCGGACTCGCGTCCCCGACACGAACCTGGCGCAGGGTGAAGTCGCGGCTTTTCCAGGCGGTAGTCGGGGATGGTGTAGGTGCGCTGTGAGGATGCGGCCTTTGGGGCAGCATGATGCCGCCCGTCGGAACTCGCACTTGCTGCAGCTTTTGGCGGGACCTTGATATTTTTCTTGGCCATGTTCACGAGAGACAACTCTTAAGAAGGATGCTAACTCGTACCGGCAGATTTGGCCATTACGCCCGAAACGAGTCTTCTTCTTTGTGAATCTTCCGCAGTTCCACCGGAGTCTGCAACGGCACACCCACAGTCGGACCCAGCAATGCGTCTAAGGTGTCGAGCCACAGTACCTGGCTTCCAAACACCATCCCAAAATTGCGCGAGACAGAATGAACGACGTCCCCGAACTCCACTCCCCGCCCCAGTTTTTTCGCCATCGACGTGACTGGTTTCGAGGTGATGCCGCAGGGAATGATCAGATCGAAGTAGTCGAGGTCGGTGTTCACGTTCAAAGCGAACCCGTGAGATGTGACGCCGCGTGAGATGTGAACTCCCAGCGCCGCAATCTTGGCCTGGGCATCGCTGTGTGTCCAAACCCCAGTGAGTCCCGGCACGCGCTCGGCGCTGATGCCAAAATCCGCGCAGCTGCGGATCAGCACTTCTTCCAGCCGCCGCACATACTCGACCGCACCTAAGGTATTGCGCTTCGCCTCTGCAGAGGGAAATCCGCGCAGATCGAAAATCGGATATCCCACCAGCTGCCCCGGACCATGAAACGTGACATCTCCGCCGCGATCGGACTCGAGGACTTCAACCCCGCGCTCCGCCAGCTTTTCCGGAGAAGCCAGGATGTTCGTGGCCTTCGCATTCCGTCCCAGCGTGATCACCGGTGTGTGCTCGAGCAGCAGCAGCACGTCCCCAATCTGCCCTTCTTTGCGCAGCGCGACCAGCCGCTCTTGCAGGCGCAGGCCGGTTGCGTAGTCGATGGTGCCGAGTTGGAGGACCGAGATCATTTGGTAATTTTGTAATTTGTAATTTTGTAATTTGAGGCAAGAAGCCAAAGCAAATTACAACATTACCCGATTACCAATATTACGAAATTCTTCTACGCGTTAATTGCCATCCCATACACACTATTGGATGCATCCAGCATCGCTTCGGCTAATGTCGGATGCGCGTGAATCGTCCACATTAAATCTTCCACCGTAGCTTCCATTTCCATGGCTGCCACGGCTTCGGCGATCAACTCTGTCGCTTGCGGACCGATAATATGTACGCCCAAAATCTCGCCGTAGTCGGCGTCGGAGACGATTTTGATGAAGCCTTCGTGTTGACCGACGATGGAGGCGCGCGAGTTTGCGGTGAACGGGAACTTGCCGATTTTCACGTTGTAGCCCGCTTCTTTGGCTTTCGTCTCGGTCAGGCCGGCGCTGCCGATTTCAGGATGGCAATAGGTCGCGTTAGGAATGCGCTCGGGATTTACTGGTTTCCCCTGTTTCCCGGCAATTTTGGTGACCGCGACAATGCCTTCCATGGCGCCCACGTGCGCCAGTTGCGGCGTTCCCAGCACGATGTCGCCGATGGCGTACACGCCCGGCTCGACGGTCTGCATCCAGCTGTCGGTCTTGATGAACTCGCGCTCCGGCTTGATATGGGTTGTCTCCAGACCAAGGTTTGCGGTGCGCGGCTTGCGTCCCACCGCGATCAGGATCTTCTCCGCTTCAATTTTCTGCTGTTTGCCGTCTACCGTGATGGTGACCGCAACGCCGTCTTTTGTCTTTTCGACCTTGTCCACTTTCGCGCTGGTATGGAAGTTGATGCCGCGCTTGCGGTAGACCCGCGCCAGTTCCTTCGATACCTCTTCGTCCTCCACCGGCACCAACCGGGGCAGCATTTCGAGAATGGTCACTTCGCTGCCGAAAGACTTGTAAATCGAGGCGAACTCGACGCCCACTGCGCCTGCTCCCACCACCACCAGCGACTTGGGCATCTCCTTCAGGCTGAGGATTTCGATGTTGGTCAAAATGCGAGAATCGGGTTCGAGTCCCGGCAGCATGCGGGCTTCCGAACCAGTGGAAAGGATCACGTTCTTCGCCTTGAGTGAGCTCGCTTTGCCATCCAATCCCTTCACTTCGACGGTGTGAATGCCATTCTGCGCTTGTCCGGTCAGCTTGCCATAGCCGCGGACGACTTCCACCTTGTTCTTCTTCATGAGGAAGTCGAGCCCCTTGGCATGTTTGGTGACAATCTTCGACTTCCGCTCCTGGATGGCAGCCCAGTTGAGCTTGCGGCCATCCACGCCTTCAATGCCGAACTCCTTCGCGTCTTTCAACTGATCCCAGATCTCGGCGTTGAACAGCAGCGCCTTGGTCGGAATGCAGCCCACGTGCAGGCAGGTGCCGCCCAGAACGTTGTCTTTTTCGATGAGGGCGGTTTTCAGCCCGTACTGACCGGCGCGGATCGCAGCCGTGTATCCGGCGGGACCGCTGCCGATAATGGCAATGTCATAAATCGTGTCAGGCAAAGAAGTGCTCCCTAAGCGGAATCATGTGGCAACCCCAAACCATTGATTCTACGACAGGCGTTCAGGATTCGGGAATCGGCTGTTCCGGCGCCAGCATGAGCGGACTACTCGTTTGAAGCCGACCCTAATGGAGAAGTCATCCCGAGCGGAGCGAGGGATCTGGCGTGCGGCAAAGATTCGTGGTGCTACGCGCCAGATGCTTCGCCCTATCGGGCCCAGGATGACGCCTGGGAAGTAATGATTTCGAAAGGAAAGAAGACATAGCGAAGCTATGTCTCTACAGCTTCTTGGCTGCTTCTTTGGCGTAATACGTCAGGATCAGACTGGCCCCGGCGCGGCGAATCGAGATCAGCGATTCCATCATGACGCGATCACGGTCGATCCAGTTCTTCGCGGCCGCTTCGATCATGGCGTATTCGCCGGACACCTGGTAGGCCGCCAGCGGCAGATCGAACCGCTCGCGCGCCGCCGCGATCACGTCCAGATAAGGCATCGCCGGCTTCACCATGATCATGTCCGCGCCTTCTTCGATGTCCAGTTCGATCTCGTGCATGGCCTCGCGCACATTTGCGCGATCCATCTGGTAAGAACGACGGTCTCCGAACTCCGGAGCCGAGTCGGCCGCCTCGCGGAAGGGACCGTAAAAACCTGAGGCGAACTTTGCGGCATAGGAAAGGATGGGAGTGTTGATAAGCCCCGCCTGATCGAGCGCCTTACGAATCGCGGCCACTCGTCCATCCATCATGTCGGAAGGGGCGATGATGTCGACGCCCGCCCGCGCCAGCGATACGGAAGTACTGGCCAGCAACTCCAGGCTCGAGTCATTCTCAATCTCGTATTCCGCTCCGGTGGCCGGAGGGGCAGCCACCGCCGCTCCCAAAGATTGCGCCGCATGGCTGGATTTCACAATCCCGCAGTGACCGTGCGACATGTACTCGCACAGACAAACGTCACCCATGATGATCAGCTCTGGGACTTCGCGCTTGATGGCGCGTGCCGCCTGCTGCACAATGCCATCGTCCGCCCAGGCTCCGGTAGCGACTTCATCCTTCTTTTCCGGAAGTCCGAAAAGAATGACGGACGGAACGCCAAGCGAAAATGTTTCCCGCGCCTCCCGCACCGCTTCGTCCACGGAAAGATTGAACACGCCCGGCATCGAGCGTACTTCTTTCCGCACACCGTCCCCCGGACACACGAACAGGGGATAGACGAAGGCTTCCGGCGTCAGCCGGGTTTCTCGCACCATGCTGCGCAGGGGCTCGTTGCGGCGAAGCCGGCGAAGTCGGGTGACGGGGAATGCCATTTTGGGTCGCTGCGGGGAGTAGAATCCCCGCTCTCTTCAGGCCCGATTCTAGCAGACAATACAGTATCGTCCTGGCTGCGAAATCTCATGCCTGCCCGGCCTCTAACTCGTTACCCCACTTGGTGATAAGAATCACAGACGCAGCGCATGCCCTGATGGTAGCCAGAGAGCATCCAAACTGCTGTGGCGAGCCATGCCGTTCCAGAAGCGACCTCGCCCCGAAGGGGTACGAAAGTAACGTAGATGTCTAGCGGGAAAGCTACGGCGAACCCGTCGCACCCCTAGAATGATAAACAGCCATGACTCTGCGGCGACATTGGTGGAGTGTCTCTACTGCGGCCATTGTTGCCGTTTACGCCGCGGTGTCCCTGAGTCTGCCTCAAGGCCGGGCGGTCGTCGTCTTTGGTGATGTCGCCGCGCTTCTCCTGATCGCGGTAGCTACGGCGTTTCTGACCTGGAACGCAGCCATCACCCGCGGACAGGCGCGCCTTTTTTGGGCGTTAATCGCACTCGGCTGTTTATTGTGGACGCTGAATCAGACTCTCTGGACCATCTACGAGGTGATCCTGCGCCGGGATTTACCCGACCCTTTCATCGGCGACGTGATTTTGTTCATCCACATCGTTCCGTTCATGGCTGCCGTGGCATTGCGCCCGCATCGTCCTCAGGAAGACCAGAAGCTTTACTTCAGCACCCTGAACTTCCTGATGTTGCTGATGTGGTGGGTCTTTCTCTACGCATTCATTGTCTTTCCCGATGAATATGTGGTTCTCAACGTGCGGGTTTACAGCCGGAATTACGACTTGCTCTACCTGGTCGAGAATCTGGTTTTGCTGGTGATCCTGGGTCTTTCGGCCGCGGGTTCCTCGGGAGCGTGGAAGCGCGTCTACTGGAATCTTTTCATCGCCTTCGGCTTGTACACTTTCTGTTCCGAGAGCATGAACGCTGCCATTGCTCGCGGCCAGTACTACAGCGGAAGCATCTACGACGTTCCCTTTGTGCTTTCCGTCTGCTGGTTGATCTGGGCGGTTCTGCTGGCGCGTGAACTCAAGCCTGTCCCGGAACCCTTACGGGCAGAAAGCGGCCGTTGGATATCACTCGCTCCGCGCCTGGCGATGGTCGCTATTCTTTCTCTTCCGGCGATGGGATTCTGGGCGGTCTTCGGCGACGTCGGCCCGCCCCGGCTCAAGCAATTTCGCATCCTGGTAACGCTAGCCGCCATGCTGGTGCTTGGTTCCTTCGTTTTCGCGCGCCAGTATCTGCTCGACCGTCAACTGGTGCGATTGTTGCGTGAATCTCACCAGAGCCTGGAGAACCTGCAACGCCTGCAGAGCCAGCTCGTCCAGCAGGAGAAGCTCGCCTCGCTCGGACAACTTGTCGCCGGAGCCGCCCACGAAATCAACAATCCGCTGGCTGCGATCCTGGGTTATTCCGAGCTGCTTGCCGAAAACGATCAGTTGCAACCGGACCAGGCCTCGATGGCGCGAAAAATTGGCCAGCAGGCGCGCCGCACCCGCGACCTGGTTTCCGGATTGCTGAGCTTCGCGCAACAGACGCCGGCGGACAAGACCCTGGTCGACATCGGGACGCTGTTACGCCGCGCCATGCAGATGGAGCAATTACACCTCGAGAGTAAAAACATTCGTTGGGACACACAGATCGCCGCCGATCTCCCGCGGGTTTGGGGAAACGCCAACCAACTCTTTCAATGCTGCCTGCAAATCATCGGCAACGCCATGGACGCCATGGAAGAAGTTGGCGGCGGCATTTTGACGGTCACCGGCCGCGAGGAAGGCGACGAAGTTGTCCTCGAATTTGCCGACTCCGGGCCGGGGATCCGCGAACCGCGCAGGGTCTTCGATCCCTTCTACACCACCAAGCCCATCGGAAAAGGCACTGGATTGGGCCTTAGCGCTACCTTTGGCGTGATTAAGGAACATCACGGCCAGGTCACGTGCCACAACCGCCCCGAAGGCGGAGCCTGTTTCGTGCTGCGGCTTCCCCTTGCCACCCAGACTCCCATGGTTGAAGCGGCCAAAGCCTGAACCGTTTCCGATTTTCCCATCGCGAGTTGGAAGCCGGCGATCGAAAATATTGGGATTCTTGTAGCATAAGCGGGATGCCGACTTTCCCCCTTACCCACACCAGTGCTCGCGTGCTGGAGTTCCCGTCTCTTCTCGATCTGTTGCGCGGATACAGTTCTTCGCCTTTGGGGCGACGCCGCATTGACTCGCTGTTTGCTTCCACCGATCGCGGGTGGATCGAGAATCAGCATCAACTTTCGGGCGAGATCCGCGAGTTCCGTCGCGTCGGTGGGCACTTCGAATTTTCCGGGCTGCTCGAGATCTCGAAGACCGTCGAAAAGTCACGCATCTCGGGAGCGGCTCTGGAAACCAGCGAAATTCGCGACGTGGTGCTGGTCGTTGATCGCGCCTCCGAATGGCGAGAGATCTCCCTCAGCCCGCCCGCTGCCATGAGAGTGGCATGGCACGCCGTCACCCAGCTAAGTTCGGGGATCGTCGACTTTACTGAATTCCTCCGCGCCTTCCGCAACAAGATTCTTCCTGATGGCACGCTCGATGACCGCGCTTCGCCTGAACTCTCCCGTGTCCGCCGCGAAATCGAAAAACAGAAACGCCAGATTCAGGACTCTCTGCGCGGATATCTCAAGCGCCTCGCCGAGGGCGGAACGGTGCAGGACGAACTGATCACGATCCGGGGAGAGCGTTTCGTCATCCCGGTAAAAATCGAGCAGAAACGCCGCGTGCAAGGCGTAGTCCACGGCGCCAGTTCCAGCGGACAAACCGTCTTCGTCGAGCCTCTCGAGACCATCGAGCAGAACAACGAACTCGTCCGCCTGCTCGACGAAGAACAAGCCGAAGTCCACCGCATCCTGCTGGAGATGACACGGCGCATCGGCGAGCAATCCAGCCCGATCCTGACCGCCGCCGAGACTCTCGCCGAGTTTGAACTGCAATTCGCCAAAGCCCGTTTCGCCGAAGACTACAATTGCACAGCGGTGGTTTTGAGTGGAGATGAACCCGGTGGGGACGGCCGCCCTCGGCCGTCCATGCCGAGCGTCGCCCGGCTCCTTCTGCACGACGCTCGCCACCCTCTACTGGAAAGAAATCTCAAGGCCAGGGGCGCACAGGTTGTTCCCATTACCATCGAACTCGAAGGCGACCGCCGCGAACTCGTCATCACCGGCCCCAACACAGGAGGCAAGACGGTCGCCCTCAAGACTGTTGGCTTGCTGGCACTCATGGCCCAAGCCGGAATCCCCGTCCCCGCCGACCGCGCCGAGTTACCCATCTTTGACGCTGTTCTCGCGGACATCGGCGACTACCAGTCGATCGAGCAGAATCTTTCCACGTTCTCGGCGCATGTCACGAACATTGACTTCATCTCCCGCACAGCTACGCCGGATTCCCTGGTCCTGCTCGACGAACTGGGCTCCGCCACCGATCCCGAAGAAGGCGCCGCGTTAGCCGTCGCCATCGCCGACCACTTCCGCCGGATCGCCTGCATCAGCATTATCTCCACCCATCACACGTCGTTGAAGGTCTACGGAGCCAATACGCCGGGTGTGGTCAATGCTTCCGTGGGATTCGATGAAGCCACGCTGCAGCCAACCTACGAATTGAAGGTAGGAGTTCCCGGCGCCTCCGCCGGTATCAACATCGCGCAGCGCCTGGGCCTGAATCCGACCATCATTGCAGATTCTCGCGCCCGACTCGGCAGCCAGGCTCGCGACGTCGGTCAATTCCTCGACCGCTTGCACGAAGAACTACGCCTCGCCGAGGCCGAACGCCTCCGTCTGCGCACCCGCGAAGAGGAACTTGGACGCGAAAGCGCGCGCCTCGCGACCGAAGGCAAGAAAGAACAGCAGGCCAAGATCAAAGAAATGGAAAAGAAACTGGAAAGCGTGTTGCACGACTTCGAATATCACGCCCGCGAAGCCGTCAACGCCATCCAGGACCGCGCCGCCTCGCAGAAGCTTTCCAAAGACGCCGAGCGCCGCATCGCCAAACTGCGCCGCGAGTTCCGCGAGCAGTTCGATTCCACGGTGGTCGCCCACTCCACCGGAGCCGACCGGGGAGATCCCAACGCCCAACCGCAGGTGGTCAAGCATGTCAGCGAAGGCGACACGGTAAAGCTGAAGTCCGTAGGCCGTCCCGGCAAAGTCACGCGCAAAATCGATGACAACCATTTCGAAGTCGAAATTGGCGCCATGAAGATGAAGATCGCCCGCGACGACATTGCCGAAGTCATCCCTCACGCGGCGAACCCGGTCGAAGCCGCGCGCTCCCGCGGCATCTCGGTCTCTTTTGAAAGAGAAGATTCGAACGTTCCCTCCGAAATCAACGTAATCGGACGCACGGTGGACGAAGCCACCGCCGAAGTGGAGAAATTCGTAGACCGCGCCTTCCTGGCGGGTCTGACGCGAGTCAGAGTTGTTCATGGCAGCGGTATGGGCATCCTGCGCAAAGCCCTCCGCCAGTTTCTGCAGACCCATCCCCACGTAGCCTCGGTGGCCGAACCCCCGCAAAACGAAGGCGGAGGCGGAGCCACGGTGGTGGAACTAAGAGTGTGACGTGAATCACCGCCTCTATCTAGTAATTCTGTCACCCTGAGCGAAGGCAGCTGTTCACGAAGTGAACGGCTGCCGAAGTCGAAGGGCCCCTACCTTACCTATGCCCCACGACCGCAAAGCATACTCCGTCTACATCATGGGAAGCCTTTCCGGAACGCTCTACCTCGGTGTAACCGGCAACCTGCACAAGCGCGCCTTCGAGCACACGTTCCACCGAGTCGAGGGTTTCACCGACAAGTACGATGTCGAACGTCTGCTCTATTGGGAGTCATTCGACGACGTGCACATTGCCATTGCACGCGAAAAGCAACTCAAAGGGTGGCGCCGCTCAAAGAAGATCGCACTCGTCGAATCGGTGAATCCTCATTGGCTGGATCTGGCCCGCGAATGGTACCCGTGGATGGAGAATTCCGCAGGTAGGGATGCTTCGACTCCGCGGGACGATCCGCAAGCGGATCGTCCTGCTCCGCTCAGCATGACAATGAAGAAAGAATCCGAAAGTAAAAAAGAACCAGAAAATTCATAACCTCCCTGTCGTGCTGAGCGCAGCGAGGCGCAAGCCGAGCGGAGTCGAAGCATCCCTGCTCAGGCGCTGCAGTTTGCCCATCGGAACGCCTTTTTCCTCTTCTGTCCACTTCTATCGGCCAATATCCACAACTTTTCCTCTGCCAACCCCCGCTGCTATATTCCCCTCAGCCCATCCATCCCTCACAATTCCTAGGGCACCCCATGGCCAACCCCGGCGACTTCGCATATACCGTCAAGCAGCAGGCCGACATCGTCCGCATCATCGGCGATTACGTTAAGCTGAAGAAGGCTGGGGCGCAAAATTTTTCCGGGCTTTGTCCCTTCCATGGCGAGAAGACCCCATCTTTCTCCGTGCACGCCACCCGCCAGTTCTTCCACTGCTTCGGCTGCGGCGCCTCGGGAGACGTTTTCAGCTTCGTCCAGAAAATCGAGAACATCACATTTCCCGAAGCCGTGCGTGCGGTAGCGCAGAAGTTGGGAATCGCGCTTCCCAAAGCCAGCTACTCCAGCCCCACCGAGGCTAAGGACGCCAAGCTGCGTACCGTCCTGCTTGAGATCCACGAGCGCGCCTGCAGCTTCTTTCAGGAACAGTTGCGGCGGCCGGAGGGCGCTCGAGCGCGCGAGTATCTGGCTGGACGCGGGCTCAACGGCGAGACGATCAACCGCTTCCACATCGGGTATGCGCCGGACTCGGGGTTTCTGCTCAAGGATCGCCTGAAAGCCGAGTACGACGAAGATGTGCTGCGAGAGTCGGGACTGTTCTCGTGGAAGCAGGACGACAGTCGTCAGTCGTCGGACGTCAGTCGTCAGCCAGTCGACTCGAGCGGACGTCCAACGGGGATGACCGACGCGCCAGCAAGCCAACGGCTAACGACCAGCTGGCCAACGACCATTTATTCCAAATTCCGCAACCGCGTCATCTTCCCCATCACCAACGAGACCGGACGCGTCATCGCCTTCACCGGACGCACCCTCTCGACCGACGAAAAATCCGGGCCCAAGTATCTGAACTCGCCCGAGACTGCCATCTATTCCAAGTCTCGCGTGCTGTTCAATCTCGACCAGGCCAAGGAAGCCATCCGCAAACTGGATTACGCCATCCTGGTCGAAGGTCAGATGGACTGCATCTCCGTCTTTGCCGCCGACTTCCACAATGTGATTGCCAGTTCCGGCACAGCCTTCACCGAGCTGCAAGCCAAACTGCTGGGCCGTTTTTCCAGGAACGTGGTTGTCAACTTCGATCCCGATACCGCCGGGGCCAAGGCGACGGAACGCACCCTCGGCCTGCTGGTCGAAGAAGAGTTCAACATCAAGGTGCTCACCCTTGAAGCCGGATTCGACCCCGACCTCTTCATCCGCCGCAAGGGAGTGGATGCCTACAAAGCGGCGCTGAAAGGCTCGCAGCGCTATTTCGATTACCTGATCGAACGGGCCCAGACGCAGTTCCCGGTCCGCAGTGCGGAAGGCAAGGTGAAAGCCGTCAACTACCTGCTTCCTCACGTCCACCGGATTCCCAACCGCATTGTCCGTGACGAACTTGCGGGAGAAATCGCCCAGAAACTGGGCATCGACTCCACTGTCCTGCGCCAGGAACTGAAGCACGCCGCCGCCACGCGTTCCGCGGCTGCGGTTAAGGCTCCTCCCGAAGCCCAGGTGACCGACGCCGAACGCCTGTTGATTCGCGCTCTGGCCTCGGCCACGCAAATTCAGGAATCTGAGGAGCACTTGTCCGCCCGCGATGGCGCCGAGGAGGAATTTGATCCCGCGCGTCAGGCCCATTTTGCCCTGCGAAACGAGAACTTGCACATCGGGATGTCCACCGAAGCCCTGATCGAGATGCTGCTCAACGACGCCTCGGAAGTCGCGGACGTCATGGAGTTGCCCCTGTCCCAGGCGGACCGCAACCTGCTCGCCGCCATCCTCATGAAGGAAGACGAAGAGCTTTCTCCAGAGCGCCTGGAGGGGGCCGTGCGTGCCCTTCGCCGCATCCAACTCAGGCGTCGTCTGGAACAAGTGCAACAGGAGTTAAAAGACACCCGCGCGCTGGAGCCGGGCCGAATGGAGGTCCTGCTGCAGGAAAAAATGCGCTTGAAGCGAGCCTTGATGGACCCCAGCCTGACGGAAATGCCCGGAAACCAAGACCCGGGCCTGCCTGGGGGCAAGAAAAAGGCCGGCTAGAAGGAGGGATTTCGCCCCGAGAAGCTTGAAACTAAATGGCTTGAAATACCATCTAAATGATTAGCGGCGGGCAAGATAGGATGTCCGAAGTGTGTTCTGAATCAAACGCCGGATGGTGGCGCAGATCTTTTTATGCTATCATCTGAAAGTTTGTGCAGGCGCGCAGTTCCGCCCGTCCACGTTCCCACCGCTTACAAGTTTTGACTGTCCTTCCATACGAGGACGATTTGAGGATAATCCGTCTTGGCTCTTGACGACAAGTACGACGATATAAAAAAGCTGATCGACGCAGGGAAGGAGAAGGGATATCTGACCTATGATCAGGTCAACGATCTCATCCCGCACGATGTGCACTCTCCCGAAGACCTCGACGATCTGCTGACCACCATCGGTACGCAAGGCATCGACGTGCTGGAAGGACCGAAACTTCCTTCCGCCGCGCTCGATAAAAAATTCGAAGAAGATGAAACCGGGGAAGACGTGGAACTCGATCTCACCCCCGGCGCCCTGGAAAAAACCAACGACCCCGTAAGAATGTATTTGAGAGAAATGGGAACTGTCCCATTGCTCACACGGGAAGGCGAAGTTGAAATTGCAAAGCGGATTGAGCGCGGGCAGTTGCGCGTGCTCAAGGCGCTTTCCCGTTCCCCCATTGTCATCAATGAACTGCTGGCCCTGGGAGAAGACCTCAAGAAGAGTGTCCGTTCCATCAAGGAAGTGGTCACCTTCGATGAGGAGGAAATCACCGACGAAATTCTTCAGAACCGTCTGAAGGAGTTCACCGGAAAGATCGACGATCTGGCGAAGGCCTACAAGAAGGCCGAACAGTTGAACGAGAAGTTCGCCACGGTACCGCAGAAGAAGCGTCCCAAGGACTATCGCCGCTACCGCATTGCGTTGGCGCGCGCCATCGTCAAGGTGTCGCTCTGCGTACGCAACCTGGGCTTCACCAACGCCGAGCGCAAACGGCTCATCGACCGGGTGAACAAGACGGTCGACACCATGCGCCAGCTTGATCGCCAGTCGCAGAACCTCGAGCGCAAGGCGGACGCAACCCGCAGCGAAGACCAGAAAAAGGAATATCGCCGCCAGTCGCGCGCCATCCGCAGTGAACTCGAGAAGCTCGAAGGCGAAGCTGGAGTCTCGTTCCCGGAACTCAAGCGCACCCAGCGCGAGATTATCCAGGGCGACATGGACGCCGAGCACGCCAAGCGCGAGCTGATCGAAGCTAACCTGCGACTCGTGGTCTCGATCGCCAAGAAGTACACCAACCGCGGTCTGCAGTTCCTGGATCTCATCCAGGAAGGCAACATCGGTTTGATGAAGGCGGTCGACAAATTCGAATACCGCCGCGGGTATAAGTTCTCGACCTATGCCACGTGGTGGATCCGGCAGGCGATTACTCGTGCCATTGCTGATCAGGCGCGTACCATTCGCATCCCCGTGCACATGATCGAAACCATCAACAAGCTGATCCGCACCTCGCGGCAGCTGGTGCAGGAACTGGGGCGCGAACCGACGTCGGAAGAAATCGCTAAGCGGATGGATATCCCCGTGGCCAAGGTCCGCAAGGTGCTCAAGATCGCGCAGGAGCCTATCTCCCTCGAAACGCCGATCGGCGAAGAGGAAGATTCGCACTTGGGCGACTTCATCGAGGACCGCGCGGTCGTCTCTCCGGCCGAGGCCGTGATCAACGTCAACTTGAAAGATCAGACTTCGCAGGTGCTGCGCACGCTCACGCCCCGCGAAGAGAAGGTCATCAAGATGAGGTTTGGTCTCGAGGATGGCAGCGAACACACCCTGGAAGAAGTTGGCCAGTCGTTCGCCGTCACCCGCGAACGCATCCGGCAGATCGAGGCTAAGGCGTTACGCAAGCTGCGGCATCCGTCACGGTCGCGGAAATTGCGGGCGTTCCTGGATGGAGTCAGAGACTAATTCAGAAGTAAGAAGTCCGAATGAGGGCGCGAGCGATCGCGCCCTTTTTGTCTGGAAAGAAAACCTCACCTCTCGCAAAGAACGCGACAAATCCGGTACGCGCGTGGCCTGCTTGTTTCTTTGGTTGGTCCGAGAATCTGTTGTATAGTTGGCAACAAATTTCTGGCCTTGGGAGGGACTTTTGGCCACTTCGTCAGCCTCCGTACAGCAAAGTTCATGGTTGCGACCAAAGCATTTTCTGGCGGCCTTCATCGGTCTGATGTTGGCCTATGTGATTGTCCACAACGAAAATTTTCTCATCAACGCGCGGGACCCGGAGTGGCAGCACATCCATCCCTTCCGGTGGTATCTGCTGCCGCATGGCCTGGCGGGAGCGTGCGCCCTGCTGCTGGCGCCGATGCAGTTCTCCGACCGTCTCCGCCGTCGCTTCGCCAAACTGCATCGCGTGGTAGGAAGGATTTATGTAGGCGGCGTCCTCATCGCAGCTCCAATGGGCTTCTACGTGCAATTTTTTCAGGAGCGCATGGGCACGACACGGTCGTTTAGTCTCGCCGCCGCCACCCAGGCCACTACCTGGACCCTGACCACCCTGATTGCGCTGGCCTTCATCCTGCAAGGCAAGGTCGAGCAGCACCGCCGCTGGATGACCCGCAGCTTTTCCGTCGCCCTGGTCTTTCTGGAAGTGCGCGTCGTCCTGGGAGTGACCGGCTGGGAAACTCTGGGTCCCTCGGTCATCGAAACCTCGGTATGGGCTTGCAACGTATTTGCCCTGTTCTCCGCCGACCTGGTGTTGCAGGCGCAAGAACTGCTGCGTGCTCGTCCTGTCAGAGCTGTAGCGAGAGTGGCGGGGGACTAGTTAAGAAGCACGATTTAACAAACCGCAGGCGCTGTCTCCCTAGAATCGCATTAGCGCGATTTGCACCCGTGTACAATCACGCCCCATGAGCGACATGGTGACTTTTCCCACCCAGTCTGAATTTCGCAAGTGGCTGGCGGTGAATCATAAGAAGTCTGATGGCATTTGGCTGCGCATTTACAAGAAAGACTCGGGTGTAGAGACCGTCACGTATGCGGAGGCGCTGGATGAGGCGCTATGCTTTGGGTGGATTGATGGGCTGAAGCAAAAGCATGATGAGCTTTCGTGGCGGCAGCGGTTTACGCCGAGGCGCGCGAGGAGCGGTTGGTCGAAGATCAATACGCGGCACGCGGAGAGATTGATCGCCGCGGGCCGCATGAAGCCTGCGGGGCAAGCGGAAATCGATGCGGCAAAGAAAGATGGGCGATGGGAAGCGGCTTATGATTCTCAGGGCAAGGCGACGTTTCCGGAGGGTTTTCTTGCGGCATTGCACAAGCACAAGAAGGCGCTGGCATTCTTCGAGTCGTTGAGCAAGGGGAATCGCTATGCGATTTCGTATCGTCTGCAGACGGCGAAGCGGCCGGAAACGAAGGCGAAGCGCATGAAGATGATTCTGGAGATGCTAAAGAAGGGCGAGAAATTTCATTGAAACCGCGGGCGAAGGCGCCCGCGCCACACGCTCACGCAGCTTGTGCGGGAAGGGCGTCCGGGCCCTTGGTGCGGGTGTAGGTGTAGCGGACGCGGTGGATCACGGTAATGGTCGAGAGCACCGCGATGATCCAGAGGACCGGAGCCATGCGGTTGAACAGGGCGCCGATGATGACCAGCACCAGTCGTTCGGGCCGTTCCATGAAGCCAACGCGGCAGCTTCCGATGAGCGACTCGGCGCGCGCCCGGGTGTAACTGACCATGATGGCGCTGATCATGACAAAAGCGGTCAGCACGACGTAGAAAAAGCGGTCGCCGCGGGAGTAATAAACAAGTAATCCAAAAAACTGGGAGGCGTCACTATAGCGGTCGATGACCGAGTCGAAGAATCCGCCGAACTTAGTAACTTGATTGCTGGCGCGCGCGACGCGTCCATCCACCAGGTCGAAGAATCCGGAACCGATGATGACCAGGCCGGCCAGGCGGAACAGGTGCGCCTGGTTATCGCTGTTGGCGTATCCGAATAGAAAGGCTGCGATGGTGTTGACCACCAGTCCCAGGAAGGTGAGCACGTTGGGATTGATGCGCGCCAAGGCCAACCAGCGGACGATGGCGTCGAGCAGCACGCCGCAGGCCCGGCCAAAAGCGCTGGTCCAGGTGGCACTCATCCGGCGGCAGCCTCGTCGTGGATCGTGGTCAGGCTCAACACTTCCATCTCCCGGTTGCCATTGGGAGAGACCACGGTCACCGTATCCCCGACTTTCTTGTTCAGCAAGGCGCGGCCGATCGGGGAAGTGGTGGAGATCTTTCCCGAAGCCACGTCGGTTTCCTCGCTGGTGACCAGGTGGTATTCCATCTCTTCGTTCTTGGTACTGTCGAACACTTTCACCGTGGAACCCAATCCCACTTTGTCTTTGGGGATGTTGTTCATGTTGATGAGCGAGAGGTCGGCGAGGCGGCGGCCCAGTTGGCGCAGGCGAGCCTTGACGAACTCCTGCCGCTGTTTCGCCATGTGGTATTCAGCGTTCTCGCTCAAGTCCCCCAAGGCCACCGCTTTTTTCAGCTCCCTGGGCAGTTCGTAGGACAGTTCGTGTTCGAGCGAGGCAATCTCGTCCTGCAGTTTTTTCTTGATGTGCTCAGTCGACATGCTTTAAGGGATTATAAACCCGAAGGGCGAACCTCGGATGCCGGACGTCATGGGCCGCGGGTCGGAGTCTGTAAATTGCCTTTCGTGCCTGCTTGGGCTAGAATGCGCTAAGAAGTCGTCCTCTGGCCTGCCGCATTCTGGGTGTTCCTTCATGATTAGTAGCGATGGCAGCTTTCACATCGGTGACAAGGTCGTCTATCCCAATCACGGCGTGGGAGTTATCGAACAAATCAGCAGCCGGACCATCGGTGCCACGGTGGAAAAGTTCTATCTCCTCAAAATCAAGTCCAGCAGTTTGAAAGTGATGGTGCCGTTCCACAACGTCACTACGGTAGGGCTGCGGCGGGTGGTGAAGAACGGGGAAATTCAGAAAATCGTCGACTACCTGACCGATGGGGAGTGCGACAGCAATACCGACTGGAAGTACCGCTTCAAAGAGAATTCGGAGCGCATGCGCACGGGATCTCTTCTGGAAGTGGCCGCCGTCCTCAAGAGTCTGCTCTCGCTGAATTCTTCCAAGCCACTTTCCTTCCGGGAAAAGAAGATGCTGGAACGCGCCCGCTACCTGCTGGTCAGCGAACTGGCGATGGCGAAGAATTGCGATGAGCCCGAGATCGAGGAGATGTTGACCCGGGCGCTCTCCAAGAGCAACCTGCGCTTTCCCGAAGCGTCGGAGTTTGAAGCTTAGGGGCGGACCTCAGAGCGCAAGCTACCTTCGTGGTTGTCTTTCTCGAATGGATCATTCTCCCAGCCACTGCCCGTAGGGTTTGAGCGATTCCACGTGGTCGAAGATGATTTTTGCGGCAGCGGTGATGGGGATGGCCAGCAGCAAGCCGATCGCTCCCCAGAGCGTGGCCCACACCAGAGCCGACATGGTGACCGCCAGCGGGTTCAACTGTAGCCGGTTGCCCAGAATTTTAGGATACAGGGCGTTGACGGCGATCACGTGCAGCCCCAGCACGGTGACGACGATATAGAAAAAGTCTTCTGAGCCGATGTGACCAATGCCGACGAACACTGGCGGCGCCAGCGCCAACAGCGTGCCCATGTAGGGAACCAGGCTCAGAAAGCCGCTGATGAATCCGACAAAATAGAAGAAGGGAATGCCCAGAATGCCGAAGACGATGGTGCTGGCGAATCCGATCAGTAATCCGATCAGCAGATTGCCCACCATAAAACTTCGAATCATGGCGGAGATAAGGCCGAGCGTCACATAGGCGGTATGCCGATTTTCCAGCGGGAAAAGCATAACCGTGGCCGAGCGCACGTGCTGCTGCCAACTCAGCATGAAATAAACGAGGAAGGGGATGAACGATGCCGCAATGATAATGGCGCCGGCCGAACCCACGCCGCGAGTCAGGATTTCGGTCCAGTCCTGGGTGGGATGGACGTTGACCACGCCTCTCTCCGGCCCCTCGTTCAGTGATTCCAGGCTCTGGGCTTGCTTGCGGAAGCGGGTGATTTCCTGGCGAATCGTGCCGCTGTACTTGGGCAGATCCTGAAGGAAAACGGATGCCTGGTTCGCCGAGTAGTAGACGATGGCGGAGGTGGAGGCCATCATCATCAAAACCGCGAGGGCGGCGGCCACTCCGCGGGGCAGATGCAAGCGCATCAGGAAATCGACGACCGGGGCGAGGATGAAGGCCAGAAGCACCGATACCAGCATGACTGCCAGCACGGTTTCTCCCCAATAACAGAGGCTCAGAATGAGAGCGATGCCGAGCAGGTTCATGGCCCAGTGCCGACGGACTGGTTCAGGGGGGCGAGCCCCGGCCAGCGTGTGGCTCTGCGCATCAACCGAGATCTCGTCGGTCGCCATGGGCAATATCGTAGTCTAATTCCTGCGGTCCATCCGGGACATATAATCCTGGGGTGCCTTCCCACACAACCGACTTTACCGCCGCCGCAACTCATCCCCGCATCATGGGGCTTGATGTCGGTTCGAAAACCATTGGTGTGGCAGTCTCAGACCCGTTGGGCATCACGGCTCAGGGGTTGCCGACCATCCGCCGTCAAAAGAAACGGTTGGATTTCGAGAAGCTCGAATCCATTATTCGCGAATATCAAGTAACCCAAATCGTCGTGGGATTGCCGTTGCGCATGAGCGGACTGGAAGGCATTCAGGCCGAGAAGATGCAGGTTTTCGCGGAGGAGTTGCGCGTGCGCTTTCAGTTGCCGGTGCATATGTGGGACGAGCGTTTGACCTCTGCCCAAGCCAACCGGCTGTTGCGCGAGACTGAGATGTCGATCAAGCGCCGGGGACAAGTGGTAGACCAGATGGCGGCGGTGCTGATTCTGCAGTCATTCATGGAGAGCCGTGGGCATTGACCGCCGGGCCCTTCTGGCGCAGAGTTCCCGGGCGTTTCCTGGCTGCGCTCGGAGGACAGCCGAGGCGGCTGTCGCCACGTGAGTTTGCACTCGCGAGGTGCCCGTCGCTACGGGAGATTTGGTTACGGTTTTCTGTCTTTCTTCAGGCGATCGGCTTCGTCTTGTTCGCGGTCGGCTTCGCCGTCTTTCCCCAGGTTGCGATAGACGTTCGCCAGGAAGTGGTGAGCGTCCTGGGAGTTGGGATCGAGCAGCACGGCTTGTTGCAGGTAGGGAAGTGCGGCGTCGAGGTTCCCTTCCATGCCGAGGATGCGTCCTGCCTCGAGATTGGCGCGAAAGCTGGCTGGGTTCATCTTGGCGGCGGTTTCGAGTTCGGGAACTGCGTCAAGGATGCGGCTATTGCGAGCGAGAGCGATACCCAGGTCGAGGTGCAAGTCCGCCGACTCCGAGTGTGCCAGAGCCGCTTTCAGTTCCGTGACCGCTCCCGCCCAATCCTTCGTATCCATCAGAGCCAGACCGAGGCGGGCGTGCGCGGGGCTGGCATCGGGCATCAACTCGACCGCTTTTCGCAAGACCGGAATCGCGTCTGAAGTCTGCTTCCCCTGCAGCAAAGCATTCCCCAATTCCAGGTAGATCATGCCGGTGTTCGGATCCAGTTCCGCGGCCTTGCGAAGTTTCGCGACCGCATCGGGAAAGCGCTGTTCTTCGATGTCGATCAATCCCTCATGCATCAGATTGGCAACTTCAATGTGATCCTTGGGATCGACCGCGGGCTTGCTCTGGTCTTCTTTCGCGGCGCCCGCGGAACTCACGTAGCCCAGGGCGCGCAGGTTTTCAGCGGCTTTCGGATCAATTCCGGCCTTGGCGGTGACGGCGCCGCTGGTCTTCTGATGGAAGTCTCCGAGTTGCGCAGCCAGGGTGTCGGCGACCGCGCCTGTATCCGGGGCTAGGTTGTGCAGCGCGCCCGGATCGCTTGTCTGATCATAAAGTTCGCGCTGCGGTGCCTGCACGTAGAGATATTTTCCTGAGCGCCAGGAGCGGAGTGTGGCCCACCCGTAGGCGATGTGTCCGTACTCGGACTCGGCGTAAAGGGAGCGATCGGTGGGTGCGCGGCCGATTGCGGACAGCAGGGACGTTCCCTGCATCCTCGGGGGGACGGCAATTCCCACAGCTTGCAGGATGGTGGGGGTCACGTCGGCCAGTCCGGCGCGCTGTTCCACGTGCATCCCAGCGTGGTGTTGCGCTGGAAGTTTGACCAGCAACGGCACGTGGATGGTTTCGTCGTAGACAAAGATTCCATGGGCTCGCTCGCCGTGTTCTCCGAAAGCTTCACCGTGGTCCGCCATCACGGCAATGACAGAATTGTCATACAGTCGGCGCTGGCGCAGGGCATCGAGCAACCGGCCCACGGCGGCGTCGGCATAGGCGATCTCGCCGTCATAGAGATGGGCCGCGTATTTCGTCTTGTAAGGCTCAGGCGGGTCGTAGGGATCGTGCGGATCATAGAGGTGCACCCACAGAAAGACCGGCCGCCTGGGATGCCTGGCGAGCCATGCGATGGCATGGTCGATGACCACATCGGCGCGCCGCTCAATGCTCAGGTAGCGGCTTTCGCCGGGCGACTGCTGGTGGAAACCGGCATCGTAGGTATCGAATCCGCGATCGAAACCGGGGGCGGCGGCCTGTGGATCAAGCACCGCGCTGGCCACGAAGGCGGCGGTGGCGTACCCGCGCTGGTGAAGAACCTCGGGAAGATAGGGAATATCTTTGGCAATGGGATCGCCAAGATCGCTGACGTGATTGAACTGCGGATAGGTTCCGGTCAGGATGGTGGCGTGCGATGGCGTAGTCAGCGGCACATGCGAATAGGCGCGGGTGAAGACGATGCCTTGGGAAGCGACCGCGTCGAGATGGGGAGTCAGTCCGCGATCGGAGCCAAGGAATCCGGCGCGATCGGCTCGCATGGTGTCGATGGTGATGAGAATGACGCTCGGTTGCGGTGCCTTGGACTTGGCCGGCGTTGTAGCAAACCCGCAACCCGCCAACAGAAGAAAACAGAGTAGTTCCCTGGAAACCCGCATAAAGTGTGAGAGTTTAGCACGTGTCTGCCTCGCGCGTTTGCCGCTGCACGCAGATCCCTCGCTCCGCTACAGGGTAACCTCATGGGAAGGTGTGGCTTTCCATTCGCGAAAACCCTATCCTGCGTTCGGGTAATCTGAGGCCCGGGGGAAATACCGGATGGCTGACAGACGGCAGTCGAGATCCACATTCATTCGCAAACACTCCTTGAGCTTGGCCTCAATCGCGATTCTGATTACGTGGATTCTGCTGTACCGCGTCTCCGACCCGAGCACTCATCTGGGATCGTTTTTCGGGAATGCCATCGCCGATTGGACGGGCGTCGTGGTCACCGTGCTGGCGACCAAGTTCATGTATGAGAAAGGGTCGGCCGAAAGCCGCAAGCCCCCGGCGCAGTGGCTGGGCCCGGTTCGCGATTTTCTGCGCAACCATTCTTTGACCATCTTTCTTGTGATCACCGGCACTGCCTGGGTCGCTCTCTACGTCGGTATGGATTCCGAGAGTAAGTGGGGAGCGGTGGTCGGCAATATTGTTTCCGAGTGGACGCAGATCTTCGGACTGGTTCTGCTGACCAAGAAACTAATCGAGACCCATTCCAAAGAGAGCTCGCGGTGAGACCGCATCGGTCGTTCATCGTTGGTTGTTGGGCAAACCAGAGAACCCCAAGAGCATGGTGCTCTCGGGGTTTTCGACAAGCGATCAGCGACCAGGTTCTATGCCTGTGCCGCGGCGTTCTGCATCAACCACTTCGGTTGCGGCTGCGGCTGATTCTTGGGCAGAATATCCAGATAGATTACCGCGTACCGGAATGCCAGCACCGCGGCGGTCAGCACGGCCAGGCTGGTGGCAAACTCGGTCCACTTCGGAATGTAGTAGACGCCGGAACTGGCTTGCAGGCCGGTGATGGAGATGTTCAGCCGGTTGGCCATGAATCCCATCACGATCAGGCTGCAGGTCCAGTAGAGAGCTTGCGGGTTGTTGCGAATCTTGTCGCGGCTGAGAAGGATGACGGGCGCGATCACCAGCAAGATCACCTCAAGCCAGAACGAGAGTGTCTCTTCGCGCCATAGGAATAAGTATGGTGTGGCGTCGTGGGTGATGAGGTCGACGCCACGGAACAAGCCCCACAGCGCCAGTAATGGCGCGATCACCCGGCTCACATCGCTCAGGATGGTCAGGTCAATGCGGACATTCAACGAGCGTACGCACAGGTAGAGGGCCATGATGGTGACCGCCAGACCCGCGGGAATGGCGGAGAGATAGAACTCGGTCGTCAGGTACGGGCTGTACCAGAGCGGATACAGCTTGCCTTTGGTGATGAGATAGAGCGCGCCCAGAAACGATTGGTGCATGGAGGAAAGCAGCGTGCCCGCCATTACCAATCCGATGAGAAGTTCGTGATGCCATTTCAAATAGAACTGGCGGACCCCAGGCCAGGGAATCTTCTCGACCAGCGCCGGCGAAAATTCAAGTGCGAGCACCGTGGTGTAGAGCATGACGCACCACGAGACCTCGAATAACACCGAGCTCCGGTTCCACATCACGATGGGATGCCAGATACGCCAGGGCAGTCCGAGTTCATACATCATGCCAACAATCACCGAGCAGTATCCCAGGAACGAAACCAGCACGGCGGCGCGCAGCACCGGACGGTAACGCTCGAAGCCCAGCAGATAGACGCCGGCCGCAAGAGCGAAGCCGCCTGCTGAGAGTCCCACCCCGCAAAGGGTGCCGAGACCAACCCAGATCCCCCACGGCTGGGGATCGCTCAGATGCGTGGATTCGCTGAAACCCAGCGCGAAGCGTGCGTAAGTGGCGTAAGCCCCTGCGGCAAAGATGAAGGCGACGATGGCCCGCCACAAAGTGATTTGTGGAAACCGAGTGCTGGTCATGGCTCAGCTCCTTTCCTGAAAATCTCTCACCACACAGGACACCAAGTTCACAGAGGAAGTCATTTGCAGCCTTCCTTGTTGGTCCCCGGTTGTTGCGCTTGTTCGGCCGCGTAGACTTCGGCGCGGCGTTGCGTGATCCAGTACAAACCCGAGAGCAGCGCACCGCCCATCAAAATGACGGTCGGCGAATCGCCCAGCGCAGTCGCCGTCAGTACCGGCATGGGTTGCTTCGGCGCCGCCGTGAAGCCCAGCTTTTCAAAAGGCACGTCGGAGATGAAGAAGACTGAAGTGCCGCCGGCTTCTTCACTGCCGTAAATGTGTTTCACATATTTCGAGTCGAGCAGGATGCGGCGTTGCGCTTCTTCGAGAATCTCTTCCCGGGTCCCCGCGATCGAGGCTTGCACCGGGCAAGCTTCCACGCAGGCAGGCTGCTGTCCTTGGGCCTGGCGCGCGGCGCACATATCGCACTTTTTCACGTAAGGTACGAGTTTCGACCACTCGTAACGGGGTACGTTGAACGGGCACGCCACCAGGCAATAGCGGCAGCCGATGCACTTGGAGGCATCGTAAGTGACCGGTCCAGCGGCGGTTTTCTGCAGCGCGCCGACCAGGCACGCGGAAGCACAGGCAGGATCCTGACAGTGCATGCACATGCGGCGCACGTAGCGCTCGCCGTGCTCCTCGACGACGGTGAAGGCTGTGGTCGAGAGTTTGGCTTCGGTGTCTTTGGGGAAGCCGTGAATCTCTTTGCAGGCTTGCTCGCAATTCCGGCAGCCGATGCACTTCGTGATGTCGATCAGGATGGCTCTTGTGTTTTGCATGACACGTTTCCTTTCTTTCCCAGGCGCGGCGTGTGCCAGCCTAGGAGAGGAAGAATTCCTTTACCACTTTCTGCCGCAACTCATCATTCAACCGCGTGAGGATGCCCGCAACCGGCAAGCCGCCGTCTTGCGCCATGGTTGGCGAAAGCTGCGAGAGCATGCCGTTCAGGCGCGTGACGTTGTTCTGCATCCACGGCGCGACCATGGTTCCTTGGACCAAATTCTTCTGGTTGAGCGCGAGGTCAGGCGACTTCACCATCGCCACCCAGCCATCTTTATAGGGATCGCGGGTGAGCAGTGAGGGATCCTGAATCGCGTCGTTGTTGATCGAGGTGACCACTCCCTCGACCGGAGAAAGCAGGTCAAGAGAAACGCCGCCCCCGTGAATGGTCATCAGCTTCTGTCCCTGGCGAACCCAGCGATTGGGGCCGGCCACTTCGATGCGATCGATTTTTCCAACCAGGCTTCCGGCAAAGCTGTCGAGGCCGACCCGTGCATTCTCCGTCCCCTCTCTCAGCACCCAGGTGTGGCCGGGATGAAAGCAATAGCCCTGCGGGACGTCGAATCCCATTTCGCGCTCAACGCGGGGAGGTTGTGTACGCGCCCACGCTTCCGGCTTAACGGCAGGCTGTTTCTGAGCTCCGCGAAAATAACTGATGCTCATGATCAGTAGAAACATCAGGAGGACGAATAGGATCGACATGAGAACCTCCTCGCCGTCGCGCTGGGCTTTGCTGGTGCCGATCGCGCGCGGCTTGCGCCTTAGTAAGTGCACGTGGCATGCAAAATGGCAGGGGCACGGGAAATATTGGTGGGCAAGGACTTAGGAATGAGGCGGACACGAAAGGGACGATAAGATGCTGCATTTCGCAGGGATTCACTGCGTTTTGCAGCGATGCGAAAAGCTAGACAGGCACGAGCAATAAGCCCACGAAAGTCATTCGCGCGCGGGTAGGCCGGTCGCCTTGTCCGGATCATTTGGCGAAGCCGATGCAGGTTTTGGATCGAATCGCACCATCCTGTTATGCTGCAGCGAATGCCGCATGTCCCTTCGATCGCTCTTTCGGATGCTCGTATTCTGGCGGCCTACGTCATTTTTCTCGCAAGCTATCTGGTTTTTGCACTGGGAAAATTTCCCGGTCTCAAGATCGACCGTCCGGGCGCGGCCATTATCGGTGCGGTCGCCATGTTTGCCTTCCGCATCCTCGAACCCGGGAATTCACTGAAGTTTATTAATTTCTCCACGCTCGTCCTGCTCTTCTCCATGATGCTGATTGTGGGCAATCTGCACCTGGTCGGCTTCTTCGAGTGGAACGCGGAGATGGTGCTGCAGCGACTGAAGCCATCGCATCTGCTTCCGGCGGTCATCTTTACCAGCGGTTTCATGTCGGCATTTTTCGTCAATGACATCGTCTGCCTGGTGATGGTGCCGTTTGTAATCAGCATCACGCGACGGATGCGATTGTCCCCGTTGCCCTACTTGTTGGCGGTGGCGACTGCTTCCAATGTGGGCAGCGTGGCCACCATTACCGGGAACCCGCAAAATATGATCGTGGGATCGTTCTCCGCCATCAGTTATCGCGATTTTCTGTTTCACCTGGGTCCGGTCGCGATGATCGGGCTGTGCCTCGATTGGGCGATCCTGCACTGGATGCACATGCGCACCATCGAACCGCGGAGCGAACCGGACGAGAGCATTCCCCTGCCGGAACTGGACCGGTCACGTTTGACGAAGCCGGTGATCGTGGTGACGGCTGTGGTGATCGGATTCTTCGTGGGGGTGCCGCCCGCCATGATGGCTGCCCTGGGCGCGGCCGGGTTGCTGATCACTCGCACCCTGGAGCCGCAGAAACTCTACCGCGAAGTGGATTGGGGTCTGCTGGTGTTCTTTGTCGGTCTGTTCCTGATTGTGGGGGGAGCGGAGAATGCCGGCATTGTACACAAGATGCTGGAACTGGCCGAGCATTGGAATCTGCAAAAGCTGGGGGTGTTCGCGATCGTGGTGGGAGTCGTGAGCAATGTGGTAAGCAATGTTCCCGCTGTAATGCTGCTGAAGTCCATGATCCCCGGTTTTGCGGATCCGCATACCGCGTGGCTGGCGCTCGCCATGGCTTCAACCCTGGCTGGCAACCTGACGATTACCGGCAGCGTGGCTAACATCATTGTGGTGGAGAGCGCCAGGCCCGACGTGGAAATCGGCTTTTGGGACTATTTCCGGGCTGGTCTGCCCATCACGGCGGCCACGCTGGCGGTGGGAATCGTGTGGCTGACATGGATAAAGTGATTCGTTCGACGTTCGCAGATGAAATAATGACGATGTATCTGACTACGGCCCTTGGTTCGCGCATCTTAATTGGTTTGCCGTTGACAGCGGTCGGCGGGTGAGCGAAACTCCGGCCATCGCACCCTGGCAAGCGATTCGTCATGGACCGTTATTCTATTCTCGCGCCCGGCAGCTCGCCGGGTCCGCAGCCCGTTCCTCCGAAGCCGGAGGAGCGGGAGCCATCGCAGGCTTTATCGTCCGCACAACCTTTGAGATTTCCGGGCGACGATGGGGGTCGGTCACTCTCCGAGATGGCGCAGCGCGACTTGAGTGCTGCCTTGCAATTGCTGACCGAGCGGGCGCAATACATCACTGGTGCCTCTGGAGCGGCGATTGCGTTGCGCGATGCCGGCGAAATGATCTGCCGCGCCAGCGCCGGCCCCTCCGCGCCGGAACTCGGAGCGCACCTCCAGGTGGACTCGGGCCTGTCGGGAGAGAGTGTTCGCACCAAACAAATCCTGCGTTGCGATGATGCCGAAACCGATGCGCGGGTGAACCGCGAGAGCTGCCGGGCGTTGGGCATTGCGTCGGTGATGGTGATGCCGCTCATCCGCGAGCAGGAAGTGACCGGGGTCTTCGAACTCTTCTCGGGAAGGGTCAACGCTTTCGAAGAGCGCGACATTGTCGCCTTGCAACGAATCGCGGAGATGATTCAGACCGCGGTGGAACATGCCGAAGCGGCCGAACAGGCCGAGCAGCGGATTGCTGGTGGAGAACCAGGGCTGACCGTCGAGGTGGAAGTATCGAAGCAGGAAACTGCGACGCAATCAGAGCCAGCCGCGAAGGCGGAAGAAGCGGGCAAAACCGCGCCGGCTGCGGCCCATCCTGGGCCGGTGCCCGCCGCGACGCCGGAACGACTCAACATTCACACCTGCGCTAAGTGCGGGTTCCCCGTGTCCGAGGGCAGAACCCTTTGCCTGGATTGTGAGGCGGCTCAGGTAAAAGAAGAAAAGCCAGCAGCCAATCCGGTAGATGCGGAAACTGGGCCGTTTGTCCCGCGATTCGGCACCGGGGACATGCCAGAGGAAGGCTGGCTGCGGACACATTGGGTCTTGGTGGGAATCCTGGTAGTGACGGCGATTGTGGTGGGCGTGTTGATGCGGATGCGTTGACGTGCAGGTGTTCAACCCCCAAATCTCTTTCAGAGTCGGAATCACTTCATGCGATATCTGGTGCGGGCAAGGGTGAGGCCCGGACCCCTGCAGTCGCTGCTTCAGGCCATTGCGGCCCTGGGCGTGCGGAGACTGCGACTGCACCGAGCGCTTGGAAAAAAGATTAGTGCTCTCGGAAGAGTCGTTCCTCGAGAACTCGCTCACGAAGTTGCGTCATTCCCCGCGTCCTGCACTTTTCCTCCATTGATCATCCTTTAGCGGGCGAAGGTTCCGACAAATGCGCTGCGTTTGCCGTGGGATTCCCAGGCGACACCCAAACCGGGGCCTTGATAGGAATCGGTCAGGGCGACCGCCGGCATCGAGTGAACCGTGGGCGCGAGCGGCGGGTAGAACGTCACTTCGTTTCCGCACACGTGATCCTGGTCGCCGACCGAGCGGGTCTGGATGGTGGCAAATTGACCCGCGCGCAGCCAGGCAGAGCCGTGCTTCTCGGGATTCACGATCAGCTCCATGGGAGCCGGAATCACCTGGGCTACGTTCTTGAGCAGTTCGCCCGCCATCTGCTGCGCGAAGGCCAGCAAGGCTGCCCGCTGCGCGTTGGTTTGCCTGGTCATCGACGATGACCACAGCCGCGGCGGGATAAGGATTTTCGTAAGGGTCGCCCAGCGTGCCATGGGCGCGGACCGCCGCGGCGACTGAGAGTCCATCGAGGGGAACGCCGTTCCAGCTTCCGGTCTGCACATGCCATGCCAGGATGGCTTCGTTGCCCACCAAATTCACTTCTCCATTGGCGAAGCACTGTCCGGTGTAGATGTCGGCGCTGCGGGTTTCGAGGTAGTCACCGCGAATCTGTTGGGCGAAAACGCTGGCGGAGACTGCCAGCAGGAAGACGGACAGGATTCTGAACCAGCGACCACTCATGAGAACACCTCACCCAGACGTCGTTGGTCTTATTGTCCTCCAAAAGCAGGACGAGGAGAAGGTGAAACGAAACACCAGACAGTCAATCGTTGTTACGCCCTTCAACGCCGTGATCGGGAACTCGATCCAGCGCTCTTACGTATCAATAAAATAGGGGAGTGGCGGCGGACCTATCAAAAAGTGTGAGCCGCGGCGCAAATTGCTCGTTCTGTGCGCGTTGACTTCGGTTACAGCCACGGCCTACCATCATGGGATTCCGCGATTTCCCAGGAGCGCGCTGTTCTATGGTCGGTGAGACGATTTCGCACTATCACGTCCTGCGGCAGCTTGGCGGTGGCGGCATGGGAGTGGTGTACGAGGCGGAAGACGTCAACCTGGGGCGGCATGTGGCGTTGAAATTTCTTCCCGGGGAATTGGAGAGGGATGCCGCGGCACTCGAGCGTTTTCAGCGGGAAGCGCGCGCAGCGTCGGCTCTGAACCATCCCAATATCTGCACCATTTACGAGATTGGTCAGTCCGACGGCCGCTACTTCATTGCCATGGAACTGCTGGAGGGGCAAACCCTGAAGCAGCGAATCGGCGGCCGGGCCCTGGAAACCGATCTGCTGCTTGATCTAGCCATCCAGATCGCGGATGCCCTGGATGCAGCGCACGCCAAAGGCATTATTCATCGCGACATCAAGCCGGCAAATATTTTCGTGACCACGCGCCATCAGGCCAAGGTGCTCGACTTCGGATTGGCCAAGCAGACGCTGAAGTCTGAGGCCGTGCTGGGCGGAGCCACTGCGGGCTCGCAAGTTACGGTCGATGAAGACTTCCTCACCAGCCCGGGAAGCACGGTGGGAACGGTTGCCTACATGTCTCCGGAGCAGGCGCGGGGCAAGGATTTGGATGCGCGCACCGACCTGTTTTCGTTTGGCGCCGTCGTCTACGAAATGGCGACCGGATCGGTGCCATTTCGCGGCGACACTTCTGCCGTCATTTTCGAAGCGCTTTTGAATCGTCCGCCGGTTGCTCCTGTGCGTTTGAATCCGGAAGTGCCGCCTCACCTGGAACAGATCCTCAACAAGTTGCTGGAAAAAGACCGCGACCTGCGCTACCAAAGCGCGGCGGAAGTGCGCGCCGATCTGAAGCGGCTCAAGCGCGATACCGAGTCGGGCATCACCGCGGCAGCGGGCGGTTCCTCGGGCAGCCTTCCTTTGCCTGCGAAGAGCCCGCGGGTTTCGTGGAAATATCTTGTGGCCGCTGTGCTTGCGATTGCGCTGGCAGGCCTGGGCGGAACATTTCTCTCCCGCAAGGCGCACGGCGGAATGACGGAGAAGGACTCCATCCTGGTGACTGATTTCGTAAACACCACGGCGGATCCGGTGTTCGACGGAACCCTGAAAAAAGCGATCGCCGTGGACCTGGAACAGTCTCCCTATATCAACGTCTTCCCCGATCAGAAGGTGCGCCAGACCCTGCAGTTTATGGGACGCTCTCCCGATGATCGGGTGAGTTCAGAGGTAGGGCGCGAGATCTGCCTGCGCGATGGAATCAAGGCTATGCTGAATGGTTCGATCGCGAACATCGGCAGCCAGTATGTCATTTCGCTGGATGCCGTCAACGCGTCCTCGGGTGAGTCGCTGGCCCGCGAAGAGATTCAGGCGGGGAGCAAAGAGGACGTTCTGAACGCGATGCACAAGGCCGGGACCAGCCTGCGACGAAAGTTAGGCGAGTCGCTGGCGTCGATTCAGAAGTATGACAAGCCTTTGTCGGAAGCGACCACTTCATCACTCCAGGCGCTGAAGGCGCTCAGCCTGGGAGACATTGAGCATAACTCAGGCGACGAATTCAAAGCCCTTCCGCTCTACCAGCGCGCCGTCGAACTGGACCCGAATTTCGCCATGGCCTATGCCCGGCTGGGCGCGGTTTACAACAACCTGGGCCAGGTGGAGCAGTCGGAACAGAACCGGCAGAAAGCCTTCGAACTGCGCGATCGCGCCAGCGAACACGAAAAGCTCTACATCATGTCGCATTACTACGCCGACTCCGGGCAACTGGAAAAGGGAATTACGGCGCTGGAGCTGTACAAACAGACGTATCCTCGGGATTCGGTCCCGTACAACAATGTCGCGGCAATCTACAACCAGCTTGGGCAGTTTGAGAACGCGCTCGACAATGCGCGGTTGGCGGTGCAGTACGATCCCGACAGCGTGAGCGGCTACTCGAATCTGGCGATGGCCTACGCCGGTTTGGGTCGCCTGGAGGAAGCCAAGGCCACGCTGAATCTGATGGTCCAGCGCAAGCTCGGGGTAACCCAGGCGCACGCTCAGCTTGCCGGCCTGGCTTGGGCGCAAAACGACCCAGCCACCATGGAGCGGGAATTGCAACTCGCCAACAGCGGTCCGGCGGGCGAGTTGAACGTCACCGCAATCCATTCCGCGATCGCGTTTTGCGGGGGCCAGATGAAAGCCGGGCGAGACCTGGGAGAGAAGACCCGGGAGGGCGCGCTACGCCTGAATCTGAAAGACACCGCGGCCGGTGAATACACACAAGAAGGGGTTGTGGAAGCGATTGTCGGGGAAAAGCAGAGGGCAATCGAAGCCGCGCAGGGCGCGCTTAAAATGACCAGCGCGCCGGCCGTGGTTCTCAATGCCACCATCATCATGGCGATTGAGGGACAGGACAAGCAGGCGATGAAACTGGCGCAGGATGTCGCCAGCAAGCGTCCTTATGACACCAATATGCAGTTCGTGATGCTCCCGCTGGTCCGGGCCAGTGCTGCATTGGCTCATGGCGACGCTGCCAAAGCGATCGACGAAACCGACGGCGCCCTGGTTTATGCCCGCGCCAACACGGGTTTGCTCTATCTGCGGGGATTGGCTTATCTGAAGCTGGGACAAGGCGGCGATGCCGTGCAGGCGTTTCAGAGAATACTCGACCTGCGTGGTGTTTCCACCTTTGACAGCACCATGGCGCTCGCCAATCTGGGGCTCGGCCGAGCCTATGCGGCACAGGGCGACCAGGCTCGCAGCCGCGTCGCCTACCAGAATTTCTTTGCTCTGTGGAAAAACGCGGATCCAGACGTACCCATCCTGAAGGAAGCCCAGGCAGAGTACGGAAAACTGCAATAAGTCAGCGGTTAGTTCAGCACGATTACGATGATTCTGCCGTCGGAGTGGTAGCCGCCGCCGGTGGCGTTGCGAGCGTCCTGCACCGCGTCCGGCGGCATTTGGTAATAGAGCGCCTTCACTTTGCCGGCTTTCTGCAGGCTGGCGGCGATGTTTTCGCGCTCCCCATCCACTGCGGGATCGATCTTGTGCGTGACCTTGCCGTTGCGCTGATCTTTCTCGAAGCCAATGTCGTGCGTTCCCGCACCCGCCCACACGGGTTGTCCTTTCCAGGTGAAAGGAGCTTTCCAGATGCGGAAGTGATGCCGGCTGGCCACCACTGCGTAAACCTCGGCCTGTTCATATCCGTAATCCTGCACGCGTCCGAAGAGGCGCAACGGGCTCATGGGCATGGTCAGATAATCTTTCTTCTGATAGGTCTGCAGTACGGCTTTCAGCGCGGATTCCGTGTTGTCGGTGTCGGCAACATGCCAGTTCGCCGCCGCGAGTGCCGATTGCACCTGCGTCTGCGAGCCGACGATGACGAAATTCACCATGTCGCCAAGATTGTTGAATTCATCATTGACCCGCCTCGGCAGGCCATCGATGTCCTTGCCGAGGGTTGGGTCGAGCTTGTCCTTGGATATTTCCAGGGTGGTCGCAGCGACTGCGGTTCCTGCCGTGGTTCCATTTCCTGCGACAGCGGACGTAGACGACGTTGAGCTGCCAGCCGGCTTCCCAGTGCCAAATTGTCCTTGCAGCCAGACTTCCGCAGCGGTCGCCAGCTTCTTCTTAATATCGTCCGCGGACGGAGTTGCCGCCGTGCCTGATTGCGCCGGAGTTGCATTGTCAGCGGTGGGAGCCGTGGCGGCAGCGTTCTTCGCTATTTCAGAGGTAGCCGCGGGAGCAGCCGTGGTCGAAGCGGGCGCGCTCTCGGTAGAGGAAATTACTCGCACCTTCACCGCGAAGCTGCCCGCGCACGATGGCGCGCCGTCGGCATTGACTCCGAGGAAGAGGTGGCCGGGAGCTTCGACTCGGATTTCTTTGCTGCTTCCCACGGCAAGTGCGCTTCCCTGCGCCTGCAGTCGGACAATCAAGGACCCTGGTGGGGCGTCCGCGACCGGAAGATTGCCGCTCTTGGCGGCTCCGGTTTCTCCGTTGGGATCACAGGTTGCGCCGGCAATGGCATGACGGTCGGGAACCCCACCGCTCGCGGCAGCCGGCGCGGCGCTGATTTCCAGCCGGTCGCCGGATTGCAGATTCATGCCCGTATCTGTCCACGGCTGGCTGGTCGAAATCGTGTAGCTGAAATCCCGCGAAGACGCTGCTGTGGCGTCCACCTGTGCAGATATCGCGGCGGTGAACCCACCACTCAAAACCAAAAGCGAGACGAATAGGAACCGCAGTTGCCCAAACTTGATCATCGGAAGCCCACGCGTCGAACTCAGTCTGGGTGTCCCTATTATATTGCGGCCGCTGCGGGTTGGAATGCTATCCGCACTTTCCGGTGCCATGGCAAGAGCGGGTAGCGGAACAGCAGTTGCCTGGCTCCGCGAGACGGCCATCCGGACCGATGCAGGTCTGCGTGTGAATGCACCAGAACAAGCCGTCATTCGACGCGGGCACCGAGGGATCCCGTTCCGCCAGGATGAACTGGCCCTTCCAGCGCAATGACGGGCACAGATTCGGGTGGCGAATGTTGAAGCGATCGGATTCCAGAGTCATGCGGCACCTCCCGCTTTCAGGATGGCTCGTTTCAGGGATACTCGCGCCAGTTGGACTTTGTAGCGGTTGTGGCTGAGCGGCTTGGCCTTTTCAAGGGCAGCTTCAGCGGCCGTCTTGGCTACATCCTCCGATATGGTTTTGCCGACCAACACCTGCTCGGCTTCGGCAGAGGGCCAGGGCGTGGGGGCGACGTATCCCATCACCACGCGAGCCGATCGCACCGTGGCACCGTCCATGCGGAGCACGACCGCGGTGACCGCGAGCGGCCAGTCGAACGCTTCTTTCTGGCGAATTTCATAATGCGCAGCTCTGGCTTGCGCCGCGGACGGGAGAAAAACGTCCATGATGATCTCGTTGGGTTGCAGGTTGTGTTCCCGCTCCCCTTCGCTTTTCGGAATCACGTAGAAGTTTTCCAGCGCCAACTCGCGCCTGCCCTTGGGGCTGAGCAAGCGAACCCGGGCTCCATAGGCAATCAGCACCGGCGCAATGCTCGACGGGCTGACAAATTTCGCCGGACCGTCATTTCCGAGAATCGCGTGATAGCGGTTCTCGCCCTCGGCGACCAGGTCTTTCCCGCTCGGGTCTTTTGGAAGCAAGCCAAACCCGTTGCGGAAATACCAGCAGCGCGGACGCTGGCAAAGGTTTCCGCCAAGCGTGGCCAGGTTGCGGATCTGCGGGCTGGCGGCATCATTCAGAGCATCCGCCAGCGCCGGGTAGTCTTGAATGATATTGGCGTTGTCGGCGAGATCGCCGAGCGTGGTGAGCGCCCCGATGCGCAGACCATCCGAGGTTGAGCTCACGCCGCTCAGGTCCGAAATCTCTTTTATGTTGACCAGGCGCTTGGGCGCAACAATGTCATCCTTCATGAGCGCCAGCAAGTCCGTGCCGCCCGCCAGAACTTCGCTTTGCCCCCAGCTTGCGGTCAACAATCCAACCGCCTGCTCCTTGGTTTCCGGACTGGCATATTCGAACGGTCGCATTATGCACCTGCCTTCTGACCAAGTGCGGTCAGCACGCGGTCGGGAGTAAGGGGAAGGAAGGGAACGCGCACGCCGATTGCGTTGGCCACGGCATTGCAGATGGCCGCACCCGGCGAAATCACCGGCGGCTCGCCCAGCCCAATCACGCCGCGCTCGTCGTAGCCTTTTCCAGTCATCATGTGGACGACCAGCTCCGGAATATCATTAAGCCCGGCCAGCCGGTAAAACTGCATGTTGGGATTCAGCATGCGGCCGGTGAGTGGGTCCATGACTTTTTCTTCGAACAGCGCCGAGCTGATGCCCATCGCCATGGCGCCATAGCAGGCACTCTCGGCGAGCTTGAGATCGACGATCAGGCCGCAATCCTGCACCGCCACCATCTTCTTCACTTTCACGATCCCGGTCTCGGTATCGACTTCGACGTAAGCCATGCCCACGCCGCCCACACCGCTGTTGGTGAGGTCGGGCTTGTTCTTGGCTGCGGCAGCGTCGTTGTGCCCGCGCACGGTCATGGGTACGGCCCCGATCTTCGAGCAGGCCTGCTTCCAGCTCAATGAGCGGCCATGATCGCTCTGTACGCGAACCGTACCGTTCGCGCACTCGAGATCATCGGGCTGCGCCTTGAGAGCGGGAGCAACTTTGGCAAACAGCGCCTGGCGAGCATCCACCGCGGCGCGCCGCGTGGAGGAACTCACTCCGCCCGGAGTCGTCGAACCACCCGAGCCGCCCGAAGGCGGATAGAGCGTGTCGCCGATATACAGGTTGATGGCCTCGACCGGCAGGCCCAGCGTCTCCGCGGCCACAATCACGATGGTGGTGCGGGTGCCGGTTCCGATATCCTGCGTCCCCATCTTGATGTCGACTGAGCCATCGGGGTGAATCGTGAGATCGCAATCGCTGGCGTGGCCGCGTCCACCCCAGGTGTGAATCGAAACGCCCAGCCCCCGAGCCATGATGCCGGAGACGTTCTGCCCGCGCGGACGCCATTTCTCTTTCCATCCCATCAGGTCCGACGCGATGCCGAGTTCCTCGCGATACGTGTTCTGCCGTTCCTTCGCCACCAGGTCCAGGTTCTTGAGCAGGAATTCAACCGGATCCATGTTGAGCTTGGCGGCCATGTCGTCGAGCGCGCACATCGTGATGATCGCGGCCTGCGGATGATTGGGAGCCCGCCACGCCCTCGCGGGACCGATGTTGGTGCGGATCGCGGTGTGTTCTTTCTTCTGATTGGGAATGTTGAACACGTAAGGGATGGGAGGCATTCCACCGCCGCCCGGTCCGCCCGTCCCCCACGATTGCGATTGCCATCCGGTCAGCGTGCCGTCTTTTTTCGCGGCTAGTTTCACGCGAGCGTAGGCGGACGGGCGCGCCCCCGCGACCTGAAGTTCCGCATCGCGCTCCAGCATGAGGCGCACCGGCTTACCCGCGGCTTTCTTCGAAAGACGAGCCGCGGCGATGTCCCAGCGGTCGGCGGCAAACTTGCTCCCGAACCCGCCTCCTATGTGGTCCTGGTGAATGCGCACATTGGTGGCGGGAACGCTGAGTGGTTCCGCCATCTGGTCGGGAATGCCGGAGACATTCTGCGTGGAGATGTGCACGAAAAGGTGATCTTTATCGGGCCACTCGGCCACCGATCCATGAGCCTCGAGGCAGCAGTGCACAATAACCGGCGCTCCGTAAAGACCTTCGGAAACGACTTCGGCTTCTGAGAACGCTTTGTTGGCATCGCCTAGAGTGATCGCGGCGGCTTTCTGATAGCTGGCGCGCGCGCCCCCTTTCGATTCGCGATACGGCGCCTTGGCAATCGCCTGTATGACGGGATCAGGAACTTCGTAGCCTTTCAGCTCTTTCAGGAAATCGTCATCCACTTTGAAACTGACACCCTGTTTCTGGAGAAGATCAATCAGTTGATTGTCCGGAACCTGGTTGCTGAGGGCGTCGTAGATGTCATCTTCACCAAGCGACCCTCCGCCTTCGCCGGCGCCGGCGGGAGGCTCCGCATCGCTCACCAGGTGAGTCATCGGCTGGTACTTGATCTTGATCGCCCGCACCGCATCTTCGGCGGTTAGCTCATCGATCGCTGCTACCGCCACTACTTCGTCCCCCGCCCACTGCACCGTGGTGCCGGGTTTCTGAATGATCTGGACGGCGCGTACCCCCGGCATCTTCTCGGCGGCCGCCGTATCAATGCTGACCACTCGGGCTTTGGCGTAAGGCGAGCGCAGAACCTTGGCGAATAGCATTCCCGCGGCGTGATAGTCATAGGTATACTTCGCGCGGCCCGAAACCTTCACGGGAGAATCCACACGCGCAATGCGCTTGCCAATCAGCGTGCGATGTTCCGCATCCGGCCAGTTGTAATCGGGCATGCTCAAGCTCCTTTCCGCGACATCTGCGCAACCACCTGCTGTATGCCGTGATAGGTGCCGCAGCGGCAGACGTTCCCACTCAATCCTCGACGCACATCCTCGGCGCCGGGGTTCGGATGTTTATCCAGGAATGCCTTGGCAGCAACCACAAACCCCGGAGTGCAGAAGCCGCACTGTGAGGCGTCGTTGTCCACGAAGGCTTGCTGAAGGGGATGGAGTTTATCTGCCTGCATCAGCGATTCGATGGTGGTGATGTCCTTGCCGCGGGCATCGATCGCAAGAATTGCGCACGCATACACGGCCTTGTTATTCATCAGGACGGTGCAGGCTCCACACTCGCCGCGATCGCACACGCGCTTGGCCCCGGTAATGTTGAGCGAATCGCGCAACGCGTCAAGTAGCGTCACCCGCGGCTCCAGTTGCAGCGCGTGCTTCTTGCCGTTTACCGTCAGTTCGATCGGAACTTTGCCCGGGCCGTAAACCTTGACTGGAGCCCCGGCGGCTTCCACCACTCGCGGCCCCGCCACCAAGGGTACGGCGACGGTGATGCCCCCGATCTTGAGAAACTCGCGGCGGGATACTCCGGAATTGGTGGTAGATGACTCTTTCGGATCTTGCTCGTCAGGCATCCTAAAAACCTCCCTTCGGCGGATATCACATCCAGCTTCACGCCGGTCCGATGGCTTGCTTGGACAGGGCAGAAGTGGTTTGGTTAGCGGACCTGGCCCGCAACTCAGTTAGAAAGGCGAATGGGATTGATGTCAGCCAGCAAGTATACCGCTTGAGAAAGAAAAAAGGCCGGGGCAATTCTCCCGGCCGGAAACGGCTAGCACGACACTTACTTGAGGGTGCGAAGGTACTTCACCACGTCGTTGATCTGATCTTTGGTTAGTTTGCCATCGTACTTGGGCATCTTCTCTTTGCCGTTGGTGATGATCGTTGCCAGTTCGGCATCAGACTGCTTCTGCACGTCGGCGGAGCTGAGATCGCGCAACTTCAGGGACTTGCCCATCGCCGTGGCTCCCTTGCCATCGGCTCCGTGGCACATGGCGCACTTGCCTTTGAATACGTCCATGCCGCCATCGGCGAAGGACCAGGTGGAAAATACCATCGCAAACGCCACTACACACATAGCTATCTTCATAACGGTCTTCATTCTCGTTTTCTCCTAAAAGCGGCGAGGCCTCAGCCTCCTCCAGTTGAATAGAAAAGCACTTGCCGTACCAAATTATCGTCCGGCTTGGGTTCAGGACGTTGATGATCTGTCTTTACGTGTGCATTCAAATACTTAGCCGGAAAACGCAGCCACGGTAATCCTTTTACCGAGCGCTTTCAAGTGCAAGCGCAGAGCGAGTGCATTGTGTGGCTTTTCTCACCACCCGCGCCATCTGACGCAATTCCCCGCCATCCCGTTGCCTGCCCGCGCTCGCGGGAAAACCCACTGGGCAGGGTGATATCCCGCATCGCCGCCTGTGACGGACTCCCCGCTTTCCCGGGCCGCCGCGGTTAAGACGCTGACAATAAACATGTTAAGTCTCTTCCGAGAGTCGGCTGCTTTTTGGCATGCGGGATGCCAAGCACAGGGGTGGAAGTGGTCTTGGGGGCTTGCTTTGGAACCCACATTAATGGTGATCGGATTGAACTATCGCACGTCGCCGGTGGCGGTGCGCGAGCGCTTCTGGATCAGTGAGACTGGCCGCTACGAAGCCCTGGTAGAACTGGCGCGGCAGGAGGGCATTGAAGAAGTCATTGTTCTGGCCACCTGCAATCGCACCGAATTCATTCTCTGGGCGAACGACTCGTCGCTGGCCGCCAACTCGGTGTTGCGCTATCTCTCGGCGAAATATGGCTTGAAACTCTGTGAATGGAAACATTTCTACCGCCTGCTCGACGATGCCGCGCTCCTCCACATTTTCACCGTCAGCTCCAGCCTGGATTCGATGGTGATCGGCGAACCGCAGATTATCGCGCAGGTGAAGGGCGCATGGCAGCAAGCCCAGAAAGTTCGCAGCACGGCGCGCTTCCTCGATGCGGTGATGCAGAAGGCTCTCACCGTTTCCAAGCGCGTACGCAACGAAACTGCCATCGGCAACTCGACCGTCTCGGTGCCGTACGCCGCGGTGGAACTGGCACGCCAAACCCTGGGGTCTCTCGAAGGCAAGAAAGTTCTCCTGTTGGGTGCGGGCAAGATGAGTGAACTCTCGGCGCAATACCTGGTCAAAAGCGGCGCCTCGTCCATACGCGTCATCAATCGTACCTACGAGCACGCCCTGGAGTTGGCCAACAAACTGGGGGGCACGGCCATCCCCTTTGACGATCGCTGGCAACACCTGGTAGAGGCCGACATCGTCATCAGTTCAACTTCCTGTCCGCACACCATTCTCAGCCGCGATGAAGCCGAACTGATCGGCCGCGAGCGCAAGCAGCGCCCGCTGGTGCTGGTCGACATCGCCCTGCCTCGGGACATCGACCCCGGCGTGCGCGAGGTTGCGGGAGTTTTTCTGTACGACATCGACGACCTCGAAAGGGTCGTGCAGCACAATGCCGGGGAGCGGGAAAGCGCCGCCATCGAAGCGCGGAAGATTGTCGCCACCGAGGCGCAGGGCTTCCGCCGCAAACTTCTGGCGGAGCGCGTGGTGCCTACCATCATCGCGTTGCGCACCCGGTTAGACGAGATTTGCCGGCAAGAACTGGAGACCTTCAAAGCAGAGTCCGGGCCATTTTCGAGGGATCAGGACGAGATGTTGACCGCGGTGACGTCCCGCATCACGCAGAGAATTGCAGGATCTTTGGCTCGCGAACTCAAGGAACTTCCAGAAAGGGCAGAGCAGGAGCAGATGACCGCAGCGGTCCAGCGCCTGTTCCACCTGGAATCGCCTCAAGCGGCGCTTGCCGGCACCAACAATTGAAGGAGCAGACGATGAGTACCGCAAAAGTTGCACCCGTCTCCACCCGCCCGCAAACGGAGACTCCATGGAATGCCAGGCAGGCCTACGGACTGGCGGTGTTCTGTCTGTTGCTGGGCGTGGCGCTTGGGTACTTGTTCCGCGGATCCGCCTCTCCCGCTGGGGACGTCCCGGCGTCAGCAGTCTCCACCAGCAGTGCGCCCGCGGGCTTGGACGGCTCCGGAAAGCCCACCCCCCAGCAACAGAAGGCTGCGGTCGACCGCGCCGCCGCGCCCTGGCTCGACGCCGTGAACAAGAATCCCAACGACGTTGAGGCAGTGGTGAGCCTGGGCAACGTGTACTACGACGGCGAGCAATTTCCGGAAGCCATCAAATACTACCAGCGCGCGCTCGAGATGAATCCCAGCAACGCCGACGTGCGCACCGATCTGGGAACCGCATACTGGTACCTCGGCGATGCCGATCGCGCTCTCGCCGAGTTCAAGCAATCGCTGAAGATTCGTCCCGGTCACCCAGGAACGCTTTTCAACATGGGTATCGTCGAGTGGCAAGGCAAGATGAATCCCGCCAACGCCGTGGCCGCCTGGCAGGAACTTCTGAAAGAAAACCCCAACTACCCGCAGCGCCAGCAAGTCGAAGATCTCATCGCCAAAGCCAGGCAGCACTCGCAGGGCTAGGCACTGAGTCGTACATTTTATTCTCCTAATCCGCAGCGCGCTCGGGAGGCCCGAACTTGGGCCTCCCGTTGCATTTTCGCGTCCTGCTCCCGTGAAATTGCCGCTCTGCTTGTCTGCCATGGGCGTGAGTCGTACACTCCATCGGTGCTCGACGAGACTAAAATTGGCGGCCGTGGGGGAAATTTTCCGTCAACTCGTCAGTCCATTCTATTAGCCGTTCGCAGTCAAGACGCCCAGGAGCGCCAGCGGGCCCTCAACGCTCTTATCGCCGTTTATTGGAAGCCGGTCTACAAGTACATTCGCCTGCGCTGGGGCAAAGACAACGAGCAGGCCAAGGATCTGACGCAGGAGTTTTTCACCCGCCTTCTGGAGAAGGACTTTCTCGAGAGCTACGATCCCGCGCGTGCCCGGCTGCGCACTTTCGTCCGCGTCTGCCTCGACCGCTTCCTGGCCAACACCGAGAATGCGGCGCAACGCCTCAAACGCGGTGGAGATATTTTGTTTCTGTCGCTCGATTTCGAAACCGCCGAAGGCGAGTTGCAGTACAGCGAACCGCCGTCGCCCGAGAATATCGAAAACTTCTTTGCGCAAGAATGGGCGCGCAGCATTTTCAGCAACGCCCTGGCGACACTGCAGCAAGAGTGCGAAGCCAAAGGAAAGCAAACCCACTTCCGATTGCTGGAACTTTACGATGTCGAAGAAGGCGGCAAGCAGCTTACGTATCAACAGGTGGCACGCCAGTTCGGACTGAAGGCTTCAGACGTCACCAATCACCTGGCGTACGCGCGCCGCGAGTTTCGGCGCATTGTGCTGGAATCGCTGCGGGGAATGACTGCCAGCGAGGACGAATTTCGTCGTGAGGCCCGCACCCTGCTGGGCATAGAAGTGTCATGAAATGGCTCACCGACAATGCGCTCGAGCGTTTGCGCGCCGCCGCGGAACTGCCCGATCTGAGCGGCACTCGCTACCAGATAGTCGGCAACCTCGGGCACGGCGGCATGGGCAGCGTCTATCGCGTCGAGGACAGCGTACTCGGACGCCAGGTCGCGCTGAAGGTGATCGGCTTTTCCGACCGTGACGGAGTGCTCGCCAATCGTCTGGTGCATGAAGCCCGCATCCTGGCGCAACTCGAGCATCCAGGAATTGTTCCCATCCACGACGTGGGCACCCTGCCCGACGGGCGAGCGTTCTACACCATGAAGCTCGTGCAGGGAAAACGGTTGGATCAGCATTTGCCCAGCCTGTCCACGCTGGCGGAAAGGCTGAGAGTCTTCCAGCGAACCTGCGAGGCCGTCGCCTTCGCGCACGCTCACGGCGTGCTGCACCGTGATCTGAAACCGCAGAACATCATGATCGGTCCGTTTGGCGAAGTCCTGGTAATGGACTGGGGCCTCTCCAAGCTGCTCGGCGACCATAATGAATCCGGGCAGGGAGTTGAGCCCCCACTCTCAGATGGGTCCGTTACCCAGCACGGCGCGGTGTTAGGTACACCTGGATACATGTCGCCCGAACAGGCTCGAGGAGAGAATGTGGCCGTGGACCGGCGATCCGACGTGTATTCGTTGGGCGCCATCCTGAAGTCTCTTCTCGAAGCGATCGTGTCGGCCCAGACTCCGCGCCCTCTGACAGCCATTGCCAAACGCTGTCTGGAGCAGGAACCGTCCAGGAGATACGCCTCGGCGCAAGAATTGGCGCAGGATATCGCGAACTATCTCGACGGCCTGCAGGTCAGCGCCTATCCTGAGGGGCCGCTCGCCCGAACCTGGCGATGGATGGTAAAGAACCGGGCGTGGCTGCTCCTGATTGCGGCCTATCTAGTCATGCGCACACTCTTTATTTTGTGGAAAAGTCGATAATCCGTTAAAGGATTTTCTCGGGCCCTGGAATAGAACCGTAGCGGGCCACCCGCCCGCCAGGAGACGAAATGAATAAGGTATGGTTGGGGCTGCTGATCGGTGGGATTCTCGGTGTTTTCGATGGCTTGAGCGCGTGGTTCACGCCGGAAGTACGAGCGCAGTTGCTGGGTATCGTCATCGGATCGACCTTCAAGGGACTGATTGCCGGCGTGCTGATCGGATACTTCGCGAAGAAAGTGAACTCCCTGCCGCTGGGAGTTGTGTTCGGGCTTGCCGTCGGGTTATTACTGGCGTTCGCCGTGGCTGCCATGCCCCAGCCCTCAGGCAGGCATTACTACTTCGAAATCATGCTGCCCGGCGGCATCGTTGGAATGATCGTGGGCTACGCCACCCAGCGGTTCGGGGCAGGAGCACTAAGCCCCCGCTAGGCGGTTCTCGCCGCCAAATAACGTTTGAGCGCGTCCTGCCAACTCGGCATAGTGATGCCGTACTGGTTCAGGCGGCGAGGCGACAGCACGGAGTACTTGGGGCGCTCGGCGGGACGCACGAACTTGTCACTGGTGGTGGGACGGACCACGGTTGAGAGTCCCGCCCCGGCGACAATCTCGCGCGCGAAATCAAACCAGGTACATTCGCCGCTGTTGGTGGCATGGACGATGCCTTCAGCGCCACCATGGCAGAGTTGCATGATGGCGCGAGCCAAGTCGACCGAGTAAGTGGGCGACCCGCGCTGGTCGTTGACTACATCGAGTTCCGGACGGCTCGCGGCAAGTTTCAGAATCGTATCCGGGAAACTCTTTCCGCTCATGCCAAACATCCACGAGGTCCGGGTGATGCAACAGGACGGCAGCACCTCGGCCAGTTGCACTTCGGCTTCTGCTTTCGACCTGCCGTAAACACTCCGCGGAGACCGCGGGTCGTCGACTTCGTAAGGCTGCGACTTGGTTCCGTCAAAGACGTAATCCGTGCTCAGAAAAAGCAGACGGGCTCCATGCTGCTTCGCTGCTGTGGCCACGTTCACGGCGGCCCCGCAATTTACAGCGAACGCCAACTCGCGGTTCGACTCGCAAGCATCCACATCCGTGTAAGCGGCGGTGAGCACGATCCAGTCGGGCTGCGTCTGCCGTACCAGCTTATTGGCTTGCGCAGGGTCGCGGAGGTCCCCATCCTCAATGTCCAGGCCGGAGAGCTGGTCACCCTTCCACTCGCGCATCAGCGCCTTGCCCAGCAAGCCCGCGGCGCCAAGAATGGTGACTCTCATGCTTTGCTCTCTGAGCTCCTATCGGTAAATGTCGGCCTGCGCAAAAGGAACGCCAAGACGATCTTTCTTCGAGATGATGGGCTCCGCGTCCAGTTGCCAGTCGATCTTGAGATCGGGATCGTTCCACGCGATGGTGTGCTCAAACTCGGGAAAGTAGAAATCCGTAGTCTTGTAAAGCACGTGCACCGTCTCGGAAACCACCCGAAACCCGTGCGCGAAGCCGGCTGGGATCCACAGCATGACCTTGTTCTCTCCGGAAAGCCGAACCGCTTCCCAGCCGCCAAACGTCGGCGAAGTGCGTCGCACATCCACCACTACATCGAGAATCTCCCCGCCCAGGGCACGGACCAGTTTTCCTTGGGGACGTTGCACCTGGTAATGCAATCCGCGCAGCACGTTGCGCGTGGAAAAAGAATGGTTGTCCTGCACGAACGGCTCGCGAATCCCGGCTTCCTCCATGACTCGCTGGTTGTAGCTCTCAAGAAAGAAGCCGCGCTCGTCGCCAAACACCCGCGGTTCGAGGATGAATACTCCGTCAAGCGATGCTCGCGTAACTTTCATGGCCGCGCTGCCTGCGTGTCCGGCCGCCATCTAAAATACTTTCCCCCGCAGCAGTTGCAGCAGGTAGGCGCCGTAGCTGTTGTTCTTCATCGAGTCGCCGATTTTCTCCAGTTCGACGCTGCTGATGTATCCGTAGCGGTAGGCGATCTCCTCGGGACACGCCACCATCAATCCCTGCCGCCGCTCGATGGTCTGGATGAACAGAGACGCCTCCATCATGGAATCGTGCGTGCCCGTGTCGAGCCAGGCCATGCCCCGGCCCATGACCGCCACTTCCAGGGTTCCCGCTGCTCCAGGTAATTACGATTGACATCGGTAATTTCAAGCTCGCCGCGGGCCGAAGGCTTGAGGGACTTCGCAATTGCCACCACGTTATTGTCGTAGAAATAGAGTCCGGTGACCGCATAACGCGACTTAGGCTTTGCCGGCTTCTCCTCCAGGCTGAGCGCTTTGCCCGCATCATCGAACTCGACCACCCCGTAACGTTCGGGATCGTGCACCGGATAGGCGAAAACCCGCGCGCCGCTGACCGTTGCTGTGGCTGCGCGCAAGTCTTTCGCAAAATCGTGTCCGTAAAAAATGTTGTCACCCAGCACCAAGGCGCAGCAACTGGAACCGATGAACTGTTCGCCCACCAGAAACGCCTGCGCGATGCCCTCCGGCTTTTTCTGCACCGCGTACTGGAACCTCAGTCCCAGGCGCGATCCGTCGCCCAGTAATTGCTCAAACCGCGGACAGTCTTCCGGAGTAGATATGACCAGGATCTCGCGAATCCCCGCCAGCATCAGGGTGGAGAGCGGGTAGTAAATCATGGGCTTGTCGTAGACGGGCAGAAGGCTCTTGCCCACAGCCTGGGTGGCGGGATACAGGCGGGTGCCCGAACCTCCGGCAAGAATGATGCCTCTGTACGCGTTTTCTGGCGCCATCAAGCTCCTTGCCATGCGTCGCTAGGAATAGTTCACTGCGATCCACTGCCGGTAACTTCCGCCCGTGACTTCTTTCACCCACTCGTCGTGATTCAAATACCATTCGATGGTCTTGCGGATGCCGGTCTCAAAGGTTTCGCGCGGCTTCCAGTTCAACTCGCGCTTGATCTTGCTGGCATCGATCGCATAACGGCGGTCATGTCCCGGGCGGTCTTTCACAAACGAGATCAACTTACTATGCGGCAGCACCGGGTCATTCGAGCACAGCTCGTCGAGAATCGAGCACACCGTCTTCACGATCTCGATATTCCGCCGTTCGCTCCAGCCACCGATGTTATACGTCTCCCCGGTTCTGCCCTTCGCCAGCACCATGCGGATGGCTTCACAGTGGTCCTCGACATAGAGCCAGTCGCGCACGTTCTGCCCATCTCCATAAACCGGCAACGCTTTTCCGCTCCGCGCGTTCAAGATCATCAGTGGAATCAGTTTCTCGGGAAACTGGTAGGGACCATAATTGTTGGAGCAGTTCGTAGTCAGTGTCGGAAGTCCGTAGGTGTGGTGATAAGCACGCACCAGGTGATCGGAAGCCGCTTTCGAGGCCGAGTAAGGACTGTTGGGCGCGTACGCTGTAGTCTCGCAAAACGGAGGATCGTCGGGGTTCAACGATCCATACACTTCGTCGGTCGAGACGTGAAGAAAGCGGAAACGCTCTCCATCGGGTTGAGCCAGCGCTGTCCAGTACGCCCGCACCTCTTCCAGTAGAGAAAACGTTCCATTGACATTGGTGCGCACAAAGTCGTCGGGGCCGTGGATCGAGCGGTCAACGTGGCTCTCCGCGGCGAAATGTACGATTGCCTGCGGCCGGTGCCGTTCCAGCAACTCGCGCACCACCGCCCGGTCGCAAATGTCTCCGTGCGCAAATACGTACCCGGGATCGGACGAGATCGCTTCCAGATTCCTGGGATTGCCTGCGTAGGTGAGCTTGTCGAGATTGATTAAGCGAGTCTTCTCCTGCCGCATCCATTGCAGGATGAAGTTGGAGCCGATGAATCCTGAGCCTCCGGTGACCAGGATCGTTTTGTCCATGCCTGGCATGAATCCCAATTGTACTAGTAACAAAAAGGGCGGGAATATGCTTCCCGCCCCCTCCCGATGCCGCCTATCCTACGCGCTAACCGGTTGCGCCGTTGTTACCTTTTCAGTGTCCAGGACGGTGGCAATCCCGTGAATCACCGACGCCAGGCGGATCGCGGCCAGTACCGCCTCTTCGCTGAGTCCTTTTTCGCGGACCACTTTCTCGTGGGAATCGACGCAGGCGCCGCAGCCGTTGATGGCCGAGACCGCCGCGCACCATAGTTCAAAATCCACGGGATCGATGCCGTGGGAGCGCAGGATGTTCATCCGTAAACGCGCCGGCATGGTCCGGTACTTCTCATTCGAGGCCAGGTGCTGGAAGCGGTAATAAACATTGTTCATGCCCATGATGGCGGCCGCTCCCTTGGCAGCCTCCAGAGCCTGCGGCGACAGGTGGTTCGCGGCTTCCGCCAGCGCCGCCTGCGTCAGTTCCGGGTTGCGCGACGCGACCACGCTCGCCGTTACCGTCCCCCAGAGCTGTTGCGGCGTCAGTTCCGGCTGCTGGCTTAAGGTGGAGAAATTCAGCTTCAGATCTTTGGCATACGCCGGAAGCGTGTCCATCAGTTCATTCAGATTCATAAGTCATCACCTGAGAAATGTAAAAGGCTCTGCGCCTTCCGGAGCAGAGCCCGAAACTATGGCCGGTATTACGCAGTGGTCAGCGTGGCCTCGCCCTTTTTCCAATTGCAGGGGCAAAGCTCGTCGGTCTGCAGCGCATCCAGCACCCGCAAGACTTCTTCCGGGTTGCGGCCCACCGAAAGATCCGTCACGTAGGCGAAGCGGATGACGCCTTCCGGATCCACAATGAAGGTCGCGCGCTGTGCCACGCCCTCCTTGGGATCGAGAATGCCAAGTTGCTCGCACAAGTCGCGCTTGATGTCGGCCAGCATGGGGAAGGGCAGGTTCTTCAGGTCCTCGTGGTGCGTGCGCCACGCGTGATGCACGAACTCCGAGTCGGTGCTCCCGCCCAGAATCTGCGCGTCGCGCTCCTGGAACTGCTTGTTGAGCTTGCCAAACGCCGCGATTTCCGTGGGACAGACAAAAGTGAAGTCCTTCGGCCAGAAGAAGTACACCTTCCACTTGTCGGCGTATTCCAGATCGGTAATGGTCTTGAACGCCTTTTTCAGATCCTTGTCGATGCTGACCGTGGCGGTCAGCGAGTACGAGGGAAACTTATCTCCAACACTTAACATGGTTCGTATTCTCCTGAAGAGTTAATTTCGAGTTCGAACTTTCCCGGACCTGCGCGCACACGCCGCGCAGATGCCCAGAACATCAATCGCGATGCGCTTCACCTCAAAACCCGCGGGAAGCTCTTCGCGCAGTTGAATCGGATCAAGACTGCTTTCATCAAGGTCCATGATCGATTTGCAGTGCATGCAGACCAGGTGGTGATGCGGCCGCTGGTTGGGTTCTACCCGCACAGACCCGTGATGCAGGCTGACCTCGCGCAACATGCCGCTCTCAAAAAAAGTACGGATACTTTTGTATACCGTGGCCAGTGAGATCGCGGGGATCTTCCTGCGCACCCTGGCGTATATGGCTTCCGGACTGGGATGGCCCGGCATCGCCATCACCGTCTCATAAATGATCTGGCGCTGGTGGGTGGCCGCCAGGTGATGACGGTGGCATAGCTCACGGAAATTGGCGGAACCAAGCATTTTATAAACGATAATAATTATTATCTGATAAGTATTCGATTCAAGGAAGGGGGCCAGGATGCGAAAAATCTGCAGCCCGAAAATGCTCCGTGACGGCTCTGCCAAGACGTTGATTCTGCGTAATATAGGCGACTGTGGCAGTCAGGCGACGCGGTCCTTTTCCAGGGCGGTTGTCCGGGGTGGCGCTTCCTCCGGGGCTACTGCCGCCTCATATCCCAAGAGCTCCAGATAGGCCTGTTCAATTTCCCCGGCGATCCGCGGCCAGAGATAGTGCCGTCGCACGTGCTCCTGTCCCCGCCGCGCCGCGCTCTGCCGGACTTGCGGTTCAGAAATCAGCAGTCGCAGCATGCGTTCCAGGTCGCTGACATCTCCGCGTTGAAAAGTAAAACCCGCGCCATCCACCAATTCGCGGTTCTCCGGGATATCGCTGGTGAGCACGCACACGCCGGCGCCCATGGCCTCGAGCAGCGCCAGCGACAGACCTTCCAGGTCCGAGGGCAGGACAAACAGCATGGCGTTGGTGAGCAGTTCCTCCAGGTCATTTCCCGAAACGTAGTCGAGCAGAACTACGCGCTCGCTCGCGTGCTGCCGGAGTCTCTTTTCGTATTCATTCGAATAGCTGGAACCACCGGCCAGAACCAGTTTCACCGAGGTCTGGATCTGTTCGTAGGCCTGAATCAGAAGCTGGCAATTTTTCTCGGGAGAGAACCTGCCCAGAAAGAGAATGTAATGGTCGGGCTCCAGACCCCACTCTTGCAGCTTCACGGCAGGACGCCTTTCTCGAATGACCGTGCCGTTCGGAATGTAGATCGTCGCTTTGTCGTGCAGCGCCTGGTAATGCCGCTGCAGGGTTTGCGAGACCACCATGGTCCGGTTGGGCAAACCCACCGCCGCTTTCTCGCCCAGGCGAAGCACGGCCGAAGCCAGCCGGCCCCACTTTTTGCGCTGCCAATCCAATCCCTGGACCGTCACCACGGTTTTCTTGCCCAACCAACGAGGGAGAAACGAAAACAGCGCCGGACCCAGCGCGTGGTAGTGAACGATGTCGCACCGCGAAAACAAGACGTGCAGAGTGCTGAGCAGCGTGTGGAAAACTGTTTCCAGATGCTTGGTACGAATGGTCGGCAGCCGCACCAGCCGCAGGCCGTGGTAATCCTCTAACGGCGGGGTGAAATAGCTGCGGCAATAGACCGTGACTTCGTGCCCCCTGGCCGCAAGCTGGCGCCCCACTTCTTCGTAATAGGCCTCAATGCCGCTGTACTTCGAGAGCACTCCGCGTCCACCAATGAAGGCAACGCGCAGCGTCGGCGTTGCAGACGGAACACTTTGAGGCTGCGTGCGGCTCGCCAGACGTTGGTATAAAGAGGAGAGTGCAGCGTAGTGATCCTCGGGTGTGAATTGCTGTCGTACCCGCTCGCGTCCCGCAGCGCCCATCTGCAGAGCCAATGCCGGACGGTCCCACAGAAACGAAATCGCTCCCGCCAGTTGTTCCACATCGCCGGGACGGTAGAGCAATCCGGTCACACCCTCTTCCACGAGTTCGCGGCGCGAGCCCAGATCGGATGCCACCACCGCGCGGCCCTGGGCGTAGGACTCCAGAATGGTTTTCCCCAGAGTCTCGTACGCCCGCGAGGGCAGCACCGTGAATCGGGCGGCAGCGATCAGGCCATCAAGCGCGTCGCCGCCGACGTGGCCAACAAACTCGACGTTGGTTAGAGATAGCTCCCCGGCTAACCGCTGAAGGTCCTCGCGCTGCGGGCCGTCACCCGCAATCCGCAGACGCACCCGGGGCAAGCGCTTCATGGCGCGCAAAAGATCCGTCAATCCCTTCTCCGTCGAGAGCCGTCCGAAGTAGAGCACCGGCGCATCCCCGGCGGGGGGCGGCGGCAGCTCCCTGGGCACCCGCTGAAAATGCGGGAGAACTTCAATGTTCTTTCCGTCCCACCCGTTTTCCACCAGTTTTTCCTTGACGAAGCGGCTGGGCGCCAGAAACAGGTCAACGCACTTCTGATATGTCTGTGCCCATTTATGGAAATACGCTTCGGCGGCCAGCACCACCGCCGCCCCCGCAGGCCCGGGGTAGCAGCCTTCGGTCAGCACTCTCCAGAACTGGCCGCCGCGGCAGTGCTCGCAGGCGTGATCCTTGGCCACCATGTTGTAGCTGGGGCAAAGCAGCTTGAAATCGTTCAGGTGGTAGAGCACGGGCACGCCCTGCGCTTTCAATTCCCAAAGAATCGAAGGCGACAGATGGTGGTAGATATTGCGTACGTGCGCTACATCAGGACGAAACGCGGCGATCATCTTTCGAAGACGGGCTCGCGCCTGGGGAGAGTACACGGCGTGCACCGCCAGGCGGGCGTTCCGGAAAGCCCCCGGTTCGCCATTCTTGAAATCGATATGAGGAACGAAGTACTGGTCATAGGCGGTGGGCGCGCCGCGTTCGTCTTTCATGGAAAACAGCGCCACCTCGTGGCCCTGGGAGCGCATCAGCTCCATCGCGGAAAACAGGTAAGCCTCGGTTCCGCTGAAGGGGAAGTTATATTTGTTGCAGTACAGGATCCTCATGAGAGCGCGCCTCCACGGTGCCGGCGATGCGATCGAGAAAAACTTCGGCGAACGCAGCCAGATTCTTCTCCCTGCTGAAATACTGCTGCACATGTTTGCGGGCGGCGCGGCGAACCGGATCCAGAGCCGGCCGCAGATCCCAGATCATCTGGACCTTCGCCACGAAGTCCTTTATCGATTGCGCCTGATAGAGAAAGCCGGTCTGCCCGTGGATCACCAGTTCGGGAATCCCGGTAATGTCCGGCGCCAGCACGATCTTGCCCATCGCCATGGCCTCCATCAACACCAGCGGAATCCCTTCGCTGCGGCTGGTGAGCACCACCATGTCTGCCATCGCGTAGTGACCATCGAGATGCTCGTGAGGAACATGACCCAGCAGCCCCACTTCCTCGGTGAGATGGAGTTTGCCAATGAGCCGTTCGAGCGATTTGCGCTCGGGCCCGTCTCCGGCAATCAAACATAGCGTGCGCGTCCCCCTGGCCTTGAGCCCGGCGCACGCTTTCACCAGGAAGGCATGGTCTTTCACGCGATGCAGTCTTCCCACGCTCAGCAGCAACGGATGCCGGGGAGAATCCTCGGCAACATGGAAAATATTCAGCAGCGCAGGCTCGACCCCCATGCGCTGAACCATTACTTTGCCCGCGTCTATGTCCGGGTAGTGTTCGCGAATAAACTCGCGATTGAACTCCGAAACCGTCAGGCAGAAGCGGCAGTGCTTCAGCTTCGTGTCGAGGAAAGCCCGGTGCAGCAGCAGGTCGGAGCCGTGCAGCGTCATGCTGAAACCGATGCCCAGCACGCGCGCTGCAACCATGGCAATCCAGGAAGAGAAGTAGCCGTGGTGTACATGGATATGCTCCACGCCGCGTCCTTCGAGCAGCAGCCCATAGTAGACGCCGAGCCAGGTGTGTAGAATCGCTCGTGCCCGCCGCAACGGGGATTCAGTCCCCTGCACAATGATCCGTTCCCATAAATCCGCGAACCGCCAGAAGTGCCGGAGGCAGTACCAGGCGGCCTGCAGTATCAGCCCAGCCCGCAACGGCTGCAAATACAGAGTCTCGGCGGCGAATGGCTTCATGGTGTCGCCCACAGTTGCGGGATCCACCGATCGCGCGCTGCAAGGCATCACGTGAACCCAGTGTTTGCGCAGTTCGCGGATTTCGTCCGCCACATACGGTTCGACTGCGGACGGGAACTGGTTGGTCAGATAAGCGACAGTTGGCATAAGGACTCCCAGCAATTCGTTTAGGGGCGGGCGTCCCCGTCCGTCTTTGTCACTAGTTTTCCGCCCACAACATGGGCACGAACAGCAACGCTGTGAAGGTGACCAGCCACGGCGTCAATCTTCGATACGAAATCGGCACCGTTCTTAGCCCGGTTTGCAGCACGGGATAAGCGCCACAGGCCAACAACTCCGCCCAACCGTAGCCCGCGATGCCAAGCCGCGGCAGCAAGAACAAAGTTCCTCCCGCCAGCAGCACCACATGCGCCGTGTAGGAACGCATCACCAGCCACTGCTTTCCGACCACGAACAGCGCCGAGGCCTGCAGGTTGTACATGGAGTTCACCAACACGCCCGCGGCGACAAAGGGATACACAACCAAACTCGGCATCCAGCGCGCACCGGCAATGTGAGGCACGGCCCACGAACCCAGGAGTGCGAAAGCGCAGAGCAGCGGGCCCAGCGTGATGATTTGCAGGTAGAGTGCCTGCTCCAGCGAAGCGCGGAATTGTTCGCGAGAATTCCGCATACGCGCGAACGCAGCGATGGCCAGCCGTCCCGCGGCGAGCCGCACCGATCCCAGCGCTTCCGCCGTCCGAATCGCGAAGGCCACGAAGGCAACACTCTTCGGCCCCCGCGAACTTTCCCACCAGCAGCGGGTTCACCAGTGTGCGCAATTGCCAGGTGCGCAACGACGCAGTCAGGCCGGCCCCGTAGCGGAGCATGTTGCAGGCTTCGTCCCGATCGAAGCGGAAGCGCGGATAGAGCCGTGCGTACGCCGCGGTCGCCAGCAACAGAAACCATTGCCATGCGACCTGTCCTGCGACCGCCGCCCAGACTCCGCAACCCGACCAGGCCAGCGCCATCGAAAGCACGAATCCCAAAGTCTGCCCTCCAAGTTCCAGGCCGGCCAGCCGCCGAAACGCCAGTTCCCGTTCCAGTTTGGCGGTAGGGATTCCGGTCAACCCAACCACCGGCACACTTAGCAGCAGAACAAAATAAGGAGCCGCGAATTCATGACTGCCGTACCAGCGCGCCAGAAGGGGAATCAATCCGCAGCCCGCCGCCGTCAGGGTGAGCGATGTGACCAGAACCACTGTTCCTGCAACTCCGTAAGTCCTGGCTCCCGGTTCCGAATCCAGACGCACCAGGTAGGTATCGACTCCAGCCCGCGCTACGCTGGCAAGAAACGCAACCAGCCCGATCGCCGTGACGAAGATGCCGTAGGCATGCGGACCGATCCACCAGGTGAGCACCAGCATGTTGCCCAGGCTGACCAGAACTCCCAGCCCGTAGCGCGCCGCAAGAAACGCTCCTCCCCGCAGGGTGTCCTGAGACAACGCAGTCCCGCCTGCGGGAACGGCTGCCAATCCACCTGCTTCAGGAGGCACGATTCTCCGCCTCCAGTCGCTGGTTTTGCGCCGCCAACATTCCGGCGATCGCGAAAAGTAATCCATTCACGAACTGGTAATTCATCACCACAAACGATCCGTTCACCAAAAACACCAGTACGAATAGAGGCCACATCGAACGGAAACCTTCGTCCAGGAAACTTTCCCGCTGGTCCCCCTGCAATAGGCGATGCTTTCTTCCCAGGCGAAACAATCCAACCGCCAGGCAGACATAAAGTCCCAGACCCAGCAATCCACGTTCAACCAGGATTTCCAGATACGTGTTGTGAAGATAGAAAGCGTCCTGGTGAAAGTCGCTGATGCGTTTGCCCAACTCCGCCCGCGTCGCGTCCGTGCCCCATCCCAGCAGTGGCTTCGCCTGGAACATCGCCCATCCCGCTTGGTACACCGCCTTGCGAAATTCCACCGGACTGCGATCCTGCAACCGCTCCGCGAGCGAGCGATTCGAATCTACGGCGCCGACGCAAACCACCAGCGCTATCGTTCCGGCTGCCAGCAGGCCCGTGCACGCCCTTCGCAGCCTTCGGCTGGGCGAGCGAAACCGCAGCAGCACCACCGATCCCGCAAAGGCCAGCCATACCGACCGGGTCATGGTGGCCAGAATTGCGAGTGGCAGCGCCGCCAACAACAGGATCGCAACCATGCCGCGAATTCGTCTTCGCCGGAAGGCATTCAGCGCCATCAGTCCCAGCAAGTTCAACGTCACTCCATTGGCGACCGCCTGCAGAAACGGCCCGCGAGCACGGTCGGCGTGAATGCCAAGGCTTTCATCCAGGATGTAGGTGGGAAAAATCAGGCTCTTCGCGCCGGCAAGCGACGCGATCGCGATGAAGCTGAGATACGCCAGCACCACCAGCGTGAACGTCTCAAACCGCGGCAGGAAGGCAGGTTCATCCAGCAGCCAGCCGGCTGTCTGAAAAAGCACGAATGGCACAAACCACTTGGCCGCGAACACGCTCCACGCCTGGCAGTCGTAGGGTTGCACAACCAAACCAGCCAGCGCCAGCAGAACCAGGCCAAGCATTGGCCAACCCACCGCCCCGCAAAAGCGTGTTCCTTGCCGAAGGGCTGTCGCTCGCAGCGTCACGACGAAAAGCAGCACTCCCAACAGAATGCGGTCGAAGGGAAAAAACTGCACCCCGGGTGGACGAAACAGGGCTGCTGCAAGAAACAGGAAGAAGAGCCATGAGGGGGCCGCGATCAGCGCCTGTAGAGGCCGGAACGCCGTAACCACCACCGGGAACATCACCTCTGCGGCCGAGGAACGTGCGGTTGCAACCAAGGGCAAGTCAGGCCCCGTTTCCTTGCATGACAACCCATGCGGTCCGGCACAGAATCTTCAGGTCGGTCCAAAGGCTCCACTGCTCGATGTACTCGAGATCGAGCGCCATATTCCGTTCGAACGAAGGATCACTTCGCGCCGTCACTTGCCACAGTCCGGTCACGCCCGGGACCACGTCCAGCCGCCGCAGGTCCTGCAGTCGGTATCGCGCACAGTCGTCCACCGGGTGAGGACGTGGGCCCACCATGCTCATTTCGCCCTTGAACACATTGAAGAGCTGCGGCAACTCGTCCAGGCTGTAGCGGCGCAGGAACCGTCCCACTCTTGTAATGCGCGGATCGTCCACAATCTTGAAGAACGCCCCTTCGCGTTCGTTCTGCGCGCGCAACTGCTCTTTTAACTTCTCCGCATCGGTGGTCATGGTGCGGAACTTGCAGCAGAGAAACTCCCGTCCCTTTTTCCCGACCCGGGGCGCCCGGTAGAACGCCGGCCCCGGCGAATCCCACCTGATCAACAGCGCGACCGCCGCCAGGACCGGAGCACTCAGCGTCAGTGCCGCCGCCGACAACATAATGTCGGCCGCACGTTTGGCCAGCAGGCTCATGCCCGGAATCGGTTCTTCATGGATCGTCAGTACCGGTGTATCCCCATAGTGCTCCAGGCCCACGGGTCGTGCCTCCGAGCTGAAAAGTTCGGGCACGACCTTCACGTCCAGTCGATTCCTGCGCGCCTCGCGAATTACCCGCTGTGCGACATCCGGCCTGAGGCCCGTCAGGATGACTTCATCCACAAATTCAGCTCGGGCAATCTGCGCAAGGTCTTCGCTCCGGCCCAGCACATCCCCGGCAACCCGCTCTTCGTCGTCGAGAAAACCGCAAACCATACGTCGCCGTAATCGATCGCGGCCGAGCTGTGCCGCCAGATTCCGGCCAGCCTTTCCCGCGCCCACGATCAATACATTTCGCCGGATGACTGTGCTGGTCTCCACTACATGGCGCTGCCAGCGTCTCCACGCCAGCAGGCTGAAGTAACTGAGGGACGCACTGGTCGCCAGCGCGTAAACGGAAAGAATTCCCGGTGCGCAAGGCGCTCCCGCGGCCAGTAACGTAGTCCACGCCACCGCTTTGCCCAAAATGACGGATTCCATTTCCTGCGTGGTGTCGCTGCGGTAGAGTCCCTCAGCGTGGCCGATCAGCGTAAGCAGTGCGCCATAGATGACAACCGTGCTCAGCTGAGTGAGCGGCACCCCGGTCGTTCCGGTACGCGCACTTGCCAAGACCGCAAGTACGAGCGCGAGGTTCAGCGTCGCCAGTAGAAAGTCTGCCGCGAGTTGCGTCACGAGTCGGTTTGGATCGCCGCCCTCCGCCGGTGAGGGTAAGATTGCCCGGCGCATCGCTGCGGCCGTGCTTGGGCCTTGCGGAACAGGAACGGGAACGGGATCCGGTCGGCTCCTCCTCTGCCCAGTACCTCCGCTCCCAATTGACGGACTGCGGCTTCTTTCGCGGAACGGTTGTGGAGGGAAATGCGAGTCCCGGGATCAGACGGGAAGCCGGTGGGACTCTTCGACTGTGGAACTCGCGCTCAGTTATGGCCGGAGAAGACATCGCAACTCAATTCCCGGTGACTTTCTCGCAAAGTGCTCGAGTTCGAGCTACAACCTTCGGTAAAGCTTGTCTGGAATCGGAAACCTTCTCTCGCTCAGCACCGTACCCAGCAACCTTGCTTCGGCTGCGCGCAGGTTGGCCAGCGCCTTCTGTGCCGCTAACCGGTGTGTGGCGTGCGCTTCCACCACTAGAATCACGCCATCGCTCAACCGGCCCAGCAGTGCGGCGGTTCCGTCCAACCCGGCGGCAGGCGCCTGGACCACGCTGAAATCGAACTCAGCGCGCAGTTGGTCCAGACGCCGCAGCAACCGGTCGGTCGAAGAATACTCGCCGCGCTCACCCCAAAAAGCTTCGCTGGGAAGCAGCCACAACTGGTGCGCAACTTGGCGGCAGCAGTCGCGCAGCGCCCCCAATGTCCCATCCCAAATCGGCGCGTCCGTCATTCTCCCAGAGGCTTCTTCCAACTCCGCAGCAACTTGGGTTGCCTCCACGATGCAGGCGCTCTTTTCCGTGTCCTCCGACAGAGTCCGCCCCACCTGCAGGCAGAGTTCGGCAACATCGGTGTGTACATCGACGGCACTGACTACCACTTGCCGGCATGCCTGCGAACCGCCCGCGAGAAAAATCTGCCGCACCAGGCCACGGATCTGCTCCGCTCCAAAGCGCTCCGGATCCCACGCCGCCGGCCGCAACTGCACCGCGAATTCCGTGTCTGGAGAGCCATGCCGGCTCAGGTTCCGGTCCCAGGGCACGCGTAACGGCTCGGCACGTGTGGTCATCGTCGTCCCCCTGCCTTGTGCGGCAGTGAGGCCAACACCGGAGTGTCCAGATAAGCGATTACTTCATCTGGGGTGCGCAGAGCAGGATCGAGAGTATCGGCGGCGAACGCCAGACCCGTGCTGGCTGTGACCGCCAGCAGCAAACCGAGAAGTGCCAGGCTCGCGCGTGATCGCGCCGGCAAAACCGGAGCCGTCGGCTGTTCTGCAATCGTCACATTCAGAATGCCCCCCTGATCCAGCGCATCTCCGATCCTCGCCTCTTCCCGCTTGTTGGCGTACAGCAGATACTTATCCTCAGCCGCCTTCAGATTGCGTCGCAATTGCTCCTGCAAGATGGCGCGATCGCCAAGCCGTTGCGTGACTTGCCGATAACCAGCCAGCACCGCGCCGGTCGCCTCCGCCCGCGCTTCGAGACCGCTCAGATCCACTTGCGCCTTCGCCAGTTCTGCCCGCGCCCACTCGTGTGTGGTGTCCTGATCCGTGGTCTCGTCTTTGACCGGGGCCAGACCCTCGGCGGCGATCGCCGCCTGCGTCTCCGCGATCTGCTCGTCCACCTCCCGCACCAGCTTGTAAGACGGCTGAAACCGCGTCAGCAACTGGGTTCGCTTGAGCAATAACTCCAGCAATCTGGATTTCATCTTCTCCAGTAACTGCGGATTGTCCGCCGTCCTGATCTGCGTCACCGCGCGTTCCGGCGTTGATTCCAGTTTCTGTTCCAGCATGCGGACGCGCCGCCCGGCCTCTGCAATCTGCACTCCGGTCTGACGGTCGCTGGCGCCGGCCTCACTCAGCTTCTGCAACGCCATGTCGCGCTCCAGGTCCGCTGAGACCACTCCTTCGGAATGCGCGAAGCTGATCATTCGCAGCTCTGCCTGCTCCAGCGCGTGCTGCGATTGCTGCATTTGCTGCTCGAAGAAACTGAATTCCCCGGACGGCCGATGCACCTGCTGGTGCCGCTCCAGATACGCCTTCCCCAGGAATTGCAGTACCCTCGCTGCTTTGGCGGGATCGGAAGAATCGTAGGTCACCGCGATCAGGGTGGTTTTCCGCAGCGGCTCGACCTTGAGTTGCTTTGCCAGCCGCCGCACCGCCCGGGCCATCTTTACCGCTGGGTCGTCCGCCTCCCAGATCCGCAGCCATGAATGATCTTCCACCAGGCCCGCCTCACCCACGACGGTGCGCAGAATTTCCTCGTCCCGCAACAGTTCGGCTTCCGAATTCAGTTCTTCTTCCGTGACTTCCCGGCGCTCAAACTGCGGCGAGGGTGTCGGTGCGGGGGTCATCACGGGATCGATGCGTCCACGCCGCACCAGTACTTTCATCTTTGCCTGGTACGCGGGAGTGACGACCGCATAAGCCAGCACGCCCAGCAGCACCACGAAAAAGGAAATCACCGCAACCCGCCGCTGCCGGAAGAGGATGGCCAGCAGGTCGCGCAACGTCGGCGAGCTTGTCAGGGAAGTCCTGCGAACGAGACTGGATTCTTCCAACATACGAAGCGTTGTCCGGCCCCTTTGGGTCAGATCACCAAGCTCTACGCGGAAAACAGAGGCTGGTTTCGAGAGTGATCACAGGGGAGGGCGCTCCAGACGTCACCGCAAGATCGCACTCGGTTTGCAAGAGGCACCTGTCTCATCGCAAAGCCGTCGCTCTAGAAACCAGCCACACTTGTCCTTCTAAAACTGGGTCGGATTCATATACATGCTCAGACTCGAAGTCGGAATCAGTCGCCGCAGCTTCGAAAGCGTATTCTGAGGGACGTACAAAAAATCGCCCGGCTTGAGATGTAGATCCTCTTTAAATCGCTGGACTTCAGCATCTGCTTTACGTCCAGCAGTCGCGTCTCCACCAGTTCGTCCGACATCCGCCGGAACAGAACCACCTGGGATCGCTTCGCCTGGGCGTTGAAGCCTCCGGCAATCGCCAATGCCTCGGTTACCGTGGTGTCCCCGCGGAGCTCGTATTTCCCGGGACGCGCCACCTCGCCGCTGGCCACGAAATACGGCTTGTCGTAGTCTTTCAAGACAACCGTTATCTCCGGATCCTGTAGCACCGCCAAGTACGCCCGGCGCAGCGCCTCTTCTAACTGCGGCACCGTTTTACCTTCGACGTGCATCTCCCCGGCTTCTTTCAGTCCGATGAACCCATCTGGCCGCACCCGGATCGTCTGGTTGAATTCGGGAACGAGGGGAAAATCGATCTCGATTACGTCGCTTTGGCGAAGCCGGTAGAGCGGACGGCGTTCCCCCGTCAGGGCTGGACTCCATACGCCGCCCGCTACTCCGGATTCCGTGGTGTTGGTTCGCTCAGAGTTTCCCATGGCTACCCTTGGCCTTTGTTCCTGGGCGACCGCCACCACTTGCACCTGCCGCAATCCGCAACAGGCAAGACTAAGCACCAGCAGTCTCAGCGCTCGTTTCATGTTGCATTCGTTCGCAGCTACCTTCACGAGTGCTTGCACCTGCATGGCAATGTTTCCAGGCTCGACCCTACCCCCAGGCACAAAACGCGACAAGACATGGGAAGTATCGCCCACCAAGGTAGACTGCAGTGCCAAAACAGATTTCTTGAGGAGACCTCGTTCGCGCGCCCGTCGAGACCGGCGCAGGCGTAGTCCATGCTCTTCGTGGACTGGCCGCTTCTTCACCTTCGCCGCTTTTGCAGGAGTCAACCTCGGTACCTTCCACCAAAGAGGACGAAGCGACGAACGGAAGTTCAGCATGCTCGCGGAAGTGGCTGCTGCAAGATTTTAATTTCCACGCCGTTCTCGAAGGCCGGCTTGCAGTTCCACGGGATTGCGAGTTTTCCACAAGCACTGCCGGTGCCCCCGGGTAAATCATCACCAAGGCCGGTGATGAAGGTCGCTTAGTTTCCATCACCCGCCCCCTAGAATGAATTGCAACAACTCACGACGGGTTCGGGATAAAGAAGTTCATGCCACTCGTTAGTACTCAGCCGCCAGACGCCATTGGAGTCCTAGTCGCCGATTCCAATCAGATGCCCGCCCAATTCCTGGTCAGCGCCCTCCGCCGTCGTCCTGAGTTTCTTGTCTCCTCGTGCTTGATGGACCTGGACCACATCCTCGCCGCCCTGTCCCTGGCCCCGGCACAAGTTGCCGTCATCAACGCCAGCGACCCCAAATATGATTGGCACGATATGACCATCGTGCGCCGCTTGCACCTGGCCCATCCCCAAGTCGCCAAGATTCTTTTGCTCGATGCCTACGATCGTGACCTGGTGGTTAATGCCCTCCGCTCTGGCGTGCGCGGGCTCTTCTGCTTTTCGCAGTATCCCTTCCGTTTACTGTGCAAGTGTATTCATCGCGTGCATTCCGGGCAGGCATGGCTTAACGACCAGCAGACGCAATACCTGATTGAAGCCGTTTCCCAGGTGCCCTCGCTGCGCGTGGTCAATGTCAGTGGGTTGAAACTGCTCACTCCCCGGGAGGAGCAGGTGGTCGCGCTGGTGGCCGATGGATTGAGTAACCGCCATATCGCGCAGGAGCTGAAACTCAGCGAGCACACCATCAAGAAATATGTCTTCCGCATCTTCGAAAAGCTTGGTATCTCCAGTCGCGTCGAACTCGTGCTCTATGCGGTCAGCAACAGCAACTCCCGCCCCGCCGAATGGCTCGCCGGCGCCTAGCATTTGCTCACCCTTTCGCGTCGTCCGCCTGCAAAACACGTGGAGGCGGCTGCTGCCCAGGCCGGCGATGCTGGCCTGTTTTCTTGTTCTTCGAGGGAGTTTGCACCATCCTCAGTGCAACCCGCCCGGAATCAGCCACTTTCGACGCCAGGAAATCTGCCTCTCGCGCCGGTTCCGCAAAACGCGTAAGATTCTTCCTCTAAAATAAAGCTGCCTTGGCCGACCGATCCCAACCTCGTCGCTGGACCGTCATTGCCTCGGGCCTGCTCTGCGGAGCGCTCGCCCTGGTTGTCATCTTCACCACCCGGGGCGCATTCTTCAGCCCGCTCGCGGTGGTGGTGGTCGCTGCCATCGGACTGGCCGCCGTGCTGCTGCAACTCCGTCTGCGTAATCGCGACCAGGCCAATGCGGTTCATCCGCCGCTCTGGCTGAACGTGGTCGGCATCGTGTGCGCCCTGGCCGCGCTCTTCTCCGATCACCTGCGCCTCAGCCCAGATCTCACCCAGGCCCTGGCTCTGGCCGCGATTGGCAGCTTCGCCATCAGTAGCGCCGTCATTCTTCATGCCTTCCGCAAACAGCGTGTCGCGTCCAAATGATCGCCCGCGAAACATCCGTTCTTCCTGATACTTTCAACGCGGCCTCGTACTTCATTGATCGCCATCTCGCCGAAGGACGCGGCGAAAAAATCGCCATCGAATCGTGATGAAGCGCGGGTCACCTACCGTCAGCTTTACGAGAACGTCAATCGTGTGGGAAACGCCCTGCGGAAGTTTGAGGTCCGTATCGAAGAGCGGGTCGCCCTGCTGCTGGTCGACTCTCCCGAGTTTGCCGCCGCCTTCTTCGGGGCAATCAAAATCGGAGCCGTCGCTGTCCCCATCAACACTCTGCTCAAGCCGGCCGATTATGAATATCTCCTGAACAACACCCGCGCCCGGGTCATCATTGTCAGCGCAACGCTGTATCCCCAGATCGAGGTCATTCCTCGCGAACGCCTGCGCTATCTCAAGCACATCATTATCGTTGGCCCGGCATCGCCACCTGGAATACAGCGCTTCGACGATTGGATTGCCGCAGCCGCTCCCCATCTCAGTGCCGAACCCACCAGTAAAGACGACGCCGCTTTCTGGCTCTACTCCTCCGGGTCCACGGGATTCCCCAAAGCCTGCGTCCATCTGCAGCACGACATGGTGGTCACTTCCGAACGCTATGCCAAGGGCATCCTGAACATGAGCGAGCAGGACCGCTGCTTCAGCGTGGCCAAGCTGTTCTTCGCCTATGGCCTGGGCAACGGATTGTATTTTCCGCTCGCGGTTGGCGGCACCAGCATCCTGTGGCCGGGCCCGCCCAAGCCCCCGCATGTCTTCCGCATCATCGAGCAGTATCGTCCTACCTTGTTTTTCTCTGTGCCTTCGAACTATGCTGCTTTGCTGGCGCACCCCCACGAAGGCGGACGCGACTTCGATCTCTCCTCCGTGCGCTACGGAATCTCCGCCGGAGAATCCTTGCCCGCCGCCCTGTTCCAGCGCTTCCGGCATCGCTTCGGAGTCGAAATCCTCGACGCCATTGGCTCCACCGAACTCCTGCATATGTGTATTGCCAATGCGCCCGGCGCCGTGCGCCCCGGCTCCAGCGGCAAAATCATCCCCGGATTCGACGCCAGGATCGTCGACGAAAATGGACGCACCCTGCTTCCAGGAGAGATTGGCAACCTGGTCGTCCTTTCCGATGCGACCTGCTCGCACTATTGGAACCAGCACGAGAAGAGCAAAGACACGATCGAAGGACAATGGATCCGCACCGGTGACAAGTATTACCAGGATGACGACGGATACTTCTGGTATGCCGGTCGCAGCGACGACATGCTCAAGTGCAGCGGGGTGTGGATCAGTCCGGTGGAAATTGAGAGCGTCTTGATCGAGCATCCCGTAGTGCAGGAAGTCGCGGTGATCGCCCGCGAAGATAAAGACCAACTGGTGAAGCCCGCCGCCTGCATCGTCCTACGCGACGGCACGCCCGCTACCCCTGACCTTGCCCGCGAACTGCAGGAATTCGTCCTCACCCGCTTGCCGGTCTTCAAACGACCACGCTGGGTAGAGTTCTTCCCAGAGCTTCCGAAGACGGCCACCGGCAAACTCCAACGCTTCAAGCTAAGGCAAATGGCGCGGGATCGTTCCACGTAGCCCCGGCGTCCCGCCGGCCACCACGCAGCAAAGTGGGAATGTCTTCCTTCTTGGGGCGTTATCCAGAGGGGACGAAAGGCGACCAACGATCCGGCGCGCAGTGCTAACGTACAAGCTGCTCGGTACTGGTTCCTACTCTTCCGGCTGAAACTCCACCGCGACGGTCGTTTCCACCTCAACCGCCTTCCCATTCAAGCGGTAAGGTTCAAACCGCCACCAGCGCACCGCATCGAGCGCCGCAGACTCCAGCACATCAGGCCCGCTCACCGGGCGCAGATCGCGCACCGTCCCGTCAGGACCGATCACCGCATCCAGTACTACCATCCCTTGTGCCTTGGTCTGCTTGGCCGCCTCCGGATACACCGGGTCCACCTTGTGGGTGAGCAAATGTTCCATCTCCGCCGGAGGCACCTTCGCGACTACTTCTTCGCCGCTTGCCGACTTCGCCGCCGGCAACCGCGACTCCAGTTCGCTCCACACCCGGTACCATTGCCACCAGCCTAACGCGCCCACCACTACGAACATCGCCAGGGCTGCCCACAGCAAGCGGGTCGGAATACCACGCCGCACCGGACGCGAAACCGCAGCCTCCTCGCTCGCTTGTGTCTCCAGGGGCAGGGAAGCGCGCTCCACCTTGGCTTCTAGCTCGCCTTGCGACCAGTGCCGGATCAGCGCCTGCTGCTCCAGCGACAACCCCACAAACTCCAACCCACAGCGCAAGCGCGCCTGGTGTCGCACCACTGCCTTCGCGGTCAGCGGCAGGTTGGCATGCGGCAACCGCATCTCGACTCCCACGCTGTCTCCCGCGCGCAACTCCCCGGCCACAATGGCAGCCAGCCCGCCTTCCCCAACGTCAAGCGACCGCCCGGGAATGCAGTCCGGCACGCCGGAACGTAAAACCGTAAGATCAACCGGAACCGCCAGCGGGTGTCGAGGAACCCGACGCGGAATCAAGTCACCGCGCACCGGGCCAGGGAATGCCGCACTCATCAATCACCTTCCGCATGTCTGAAATACATTTCCGTCGCGTGCCTACATGGTACGAGACGAAATGGCGCAGGAGTGAAGGGGTTTTCTTGCGGGAAGTATAGCATCGTTTCTTCAGAAAATGGTCCAGTTTGCTTGTCGGTTTTGCCGCATCAACAAAAACCTCATCCCCAGCGGCGCGGGCGATCTGGTGCGCATCCCACGAATCCTCGGCGCGCTAAAATCGTGACCATGCCCGAACCTCAAAACCTCCGCCTGCGCAAAGCCGAAGCCGGTGACGCCGTGCCCCTCGCCCGCCTGATCAACCAGGCCTTCCGCTCTGAGCGCTTCTTCAGCGACGAGGACCGTACCAACCCAACCGGGGTTCGCGATTACCTGCGGAAAGGCACGTTCATCCTGACAGAAGAAGCCGGCCACCTGCTTGGGTGCGTGTATCTCGAGCCCAGGGGAGAACGCTTCTACCTGGGATTACTTTCGGTGGAACCCTCCCGCCAGCGCGCCGGGTTGGGATCATTCCTGATGGGAGTTGCGGAACAAGACTGTCGCGCCGCAGCGGCCCGGGGCATCGACCTGCGCATCGTCAACGTCCGCACCGAACTCCCCGCCTACTACCACCGCTTCGGCTACGCCGAGTCCGGCACCGCTCCGTTCCCTCCGGGCGTGAAGACCAAAATCCCCTGCCATTTCGTGATCATGTCGAAAGAGTTGACCTGAAATCGGAATCCGAGATAGCTGCACTGCGCTGGCCAATCACTCCACCCTTTTCCACGCCAGGTCTCCGCCCTCGCGCCGGTCCACGAAGCCCAGCACCTTGCCTCTCGTATCCCGCTCGAATATCTTGCGTACCCGCAACTGTCCGCTGACAAAGAACACGTCGCGCACTTCGACGTGCAGCGGTGTCGCTCCGCGTCCCTCCCGTTGTCCTACCAGGTGGTCGCCCTCACGCTTGATCGTGTAAACCAGGTCCGGCGCCGCGCTGTATCGCCCGCTGTAGGCATCCAGTTCCGCCGCCGGCAAGGGGATCGACTTGGGCTCGCGCAATACCGAGTAGCAATGCACCTGCAGCAGTTTCCACCTGCCCTCCTGCCGCTGCCAGGTTTCCGTCATCAAGTACTGCGCGAAAAGTTTCTGTCCGTGGTAGTTCTCGTTCTCGTCGTCGGTATGCACGACCGTCGCCACGTCTCCGGAAACCTGGGCCGAATACTTGGAAATCACCAGCGTCCCAGAGGCCCCCTGGGGCAGAGGCTGAAGCTGCTTCAGAAACTCGGCACGATTCATGACTACACCGTTCTCATCCACGTACACCGCATTCGCCGCCAGCGTCGCATCCCACAGCTTCACATCGCCCGGCGCAATTGCGTCCAGCAACGCCTGGTCGCGCGCCCGCAATTCCTGGGTCACGTCCGCCGCCGCCGCCGGGATTACCATGGCCCCGGCTAATACAAAGTGCACCATCCAACCGAACAATGGTTTCATCTCGTCCTCCCTACGGTTAGACGCACCTCGGGCCGCTCGGTTTTCGAAAATGGATTACGAAGCAATGGAACGGCGGACGTCCTCGCTCGCTCCTCCCCCGCCCCAGCAGCCCAAATCACGGCGCCGTCAGGATTGAGAACCCGTCGAACTCATACTCCCTCCGCTCCCCGTCCCTGCGGAACTTTGCCTTCCCCGAGCGCACTTGCTGCAACGCTGCCGCCAGCCGTGTCAGCATCTCCGGCTTCTCCGCCGGAAAATTGTGCGACGGCAGCAGCAGGTCGAGTTGCGGCATCAGCTTCGCCAGTCTTTCGACCGAACGCTGGTAGTCGTCTACGTTCGTCTCTGGCACATAAAGAAAGATAGGGCCGGCATAGAACGTGTCGCCGGTGAACAGCAACCGGTTCTTCCGGTCGAGCAGGCAAAGCGCGTCCGGAGTATGTCCCGGCGTCTGCAACACTTCCAGTTGCCGATCACCCAGGTCAACCACGTCACCGTCTTTCACGAAATGCGTGATCTTAAAAGGAGGGATCGTGTACTTTTCCGGCTTGAATCCGGCCGGAAGCGAACCACAAAACCGCTCAGGAACCACCGCATCCCGCAACTGTTCATGCGACCCGCCCGCCTCGTTCTGTCGGGTGAAGGCGGTGTCTACGCCCAGAATGTCAGTAAACTCCCAGTTGTCCCCGATGTGGTCAAAATGGGTATGCGAGTTCAATACCGTAACCGGCAGCGTGGTCAGGGCAGCCACGACCTTCTTGATATCACCCATCCCCAAGCCGGTGTCGAACAGCAGGGCGCGCTTGGATCCCACAATAAGGTAGGAAATGACCTCTTCATATTGATGCGGCTCGTAGATGGCAAAAACACCTGCGCGCACGCCGTACACTTCAAACCAGGTGCTCTCCGCTGCGACCCGTTCCAGCTTGTCGTATCCCGCTCGCGGCAACGTCTTGCACCATCCCGCCTGCAGCGGCTCGCCTTTCGCCTCCGCCCGAGCCGGCAACTGCTGCGCCCACAACGGGCCGGTGACGGCCAATAGAATTCCCATCCAGGCGATTCGCGCTGGAATCATGTTGGCTCCTGAGCTCCCCATGAGGGGCCGCGGAATCGCCCCAAATATACCAGCGCGAGGATGCAAATGCGGTTGACTTTCACCGCCACGCGTCTTAGTGTGGCCTCGTACATCCGGGTTCACCGAACTTCCCCTCCCGGCTTCCCGAAAATCGCTGGCGCGGAGGCCTATATGAGTTCGACCGTCCGATCCCGGCTCCTCTTCCTTGCGCTGCTCATCACTTACTTGGCACTAACCTGCAGCTGCGAGCGAAAGTTAGTCAACAACAAGCCACATCCTGCTTCCCCGGCGCCGACCGCGCCCGGACCGTCGAAGGCCAAGCCGCCAGACACCCCGCCTCCGACATCCGCGCCCCCCGAACCGTCGGGGTCCGAGTTACCCACACTTGCACCTCCGCCTCCACCCCCTCCACCGGCCATTGCAGGGGAGAGAGGAAGAGAGGACACGTTTGTAGTCGACGAGAATTACGCCGTCGTCCACGTTTTTTACGCCACTGACCGCAGGCCCACGGGCAGTGCGGTACCCGCCAGGTTCTACGGTGGGGAGCGCGCTTCGACCGATGATTTGCAGCTGGGTACGCTCAACGTCAGCATTCCCCGCGACCATCGCATGGGCGCCATCGAGCGCCCTTCGATCTGGAAGCTCGAATTCCGCGAGGATCCCGAGAAACACATCGTGCTGCTCAACGTGTCTCCCCGCTCCGCACCCGACTTCTACAGCGAACTCGCCTCCAAGGTCGATTCGTCCCCCGAGAAAGACGCCTTTGTCTTCGTGCACGGTTTCGACAACACTTTTGAGGAAGCGGCATGGCGCACCGCCCAGATCTCTTACGATCTCGGTTTTCACGGCGCTCCCATCCTCTACTCATGGCCCTCGAAAGGTAAGCTCTCGCAGTACGCGGCGGACGAAGCCACCATCGACTGGACCTCTGCCCACCTCGAGGCCTTCCTGGAGACCGTAGCCGCCCAGTCCCACGCCACCACCGTGCACCTCATCGCCCACAGCATGGGCAACCGTGCCCTCACCCGCGCGCTTGCGGCAATCGCTTCGCGCCATCCCGTACCGCCCATGTTCAAGGAAGTCTTTCTGGCAGCGCCCGACATCGACGTGGGTGTCTTCCGCCAGCTCGCAGCCACTTTCCCCACGGCCGCTACCCACGTAACCCTCTACGCATCCTCGAAAGACAAGGCCATCCTCGCTTCCGAAAGAATCCATGACTACGACCGCGTGGGCGACTCCACCCATATCTGCGTGGTGCCCAACATTGACACGATTGATGCCACCGCGGTCGACACCAGTTTGATCGGCCACTCCTACTATGGCGACAACCGTTCCATTCTGTCCGATATGTTCCAGGTGATGCGCACCGGCGCGCCGCCCGGCCAGCGCTTCGGCATGCACGTAATGACCGCGCAACAGGTGACCTATTGGGCGTTTGTCCCATAAGGCCGGGGGCGGCCATCGCGACATGAAAAAACCCGCCCGCTGGCTCGGGAGACGAACCAGCGGACGGGCTACCTACCATCCAACTCAGATCAGTCCAGCACTGGCGTATCTTCGTAGACCACCAGCGGAATTGAAACCGTGAACTCGTCCGCCTCTTCTTTATGACCCTGACGGTCCGTGCGTCCCGCCTCTGCCTCCGCCCTCCGGTCCGTCACCGCCTCGCGCTGCAACGCCAGAAACTCCCGCAGGTGTTCGCGCCCCTGCCGTGACATACAGGTGAAGTTGATGCCCGTCCCCAGGCCATAGAGACTGCTGACCACCACGCCCTGGGCCCAGACTTTCTCCGTACCCAGCCATATGGCAATGGTTAACTCGGTCAGCGGCGGCACAGAAACCAGCGTGTTGACCGAGCATCCTTCTTCACTCAGGTTCACGCTCGTCACCCACATGGGAGTCTGAATGTTTTTCAGACGAAGCTCAGCGGCGATTTCGCACTGGAAGCGCGGGTGCATCCGGCGGACCCGCGTGCGCGGACGCAGATAGGTATCGGGCTCGCGATCTGACGCTTCCAGATCCTCAACGTGGCTCGAAGAGGTGAGTCGTGCCAGACCCACACATTTGGTGCCTTTGCCGTCACGCTGTTCCCAGATGACGCGGAACCGGCCGGTGTTGTCGGCGCAGCGCACTACGACGATGTCGCCCGTGCGCACCGGGCAGCGAACCCCTTCGAGCAAGGCTCCACTTCGGCTGATGTTGTGGGTCACGACGCGCTCAATGAAGGCCCGTCCCGCGGCATCTGTGCCACAAAGGTTGACCCCAAGTGCGGTGGTGGTGCGGGATTGGCGACGGCATCCCATGAGTGATTCCTCCGTATTCGTAAATCTTTGCGCTTCCTTCTTCGAGCTGCGAACGGTTGGTTACTCGGAGGATTACGAACTGATTACAAAAGTAACGAACCAGCATGCTCGGCGCGTACCAATCCAGTGATGCATGTCCACAACCATGTCCATCGGATGACTTAGAACGACTTACGTCACCGCAGAAACGCATGCTGCAAAAAACTGCACACTGAAAAGAAGTAGCGCCGGCGTCCCGCCGGCCACCACCATCCGGCAACCGAAACTCATCCGCGAAAGCTGCAAATCACCAACCGAGAATCGCGGATCAGGCCAAAAGAAGAACCCCGGCAGCACCGGCTGCCGGGGGTGGCGAGTTGCCTTTCAGGAGGACTGTGAGGCCTTACGACAGGAAGAACTCCTTGGCCAGCGCTGCCCAGTCCTGATCGGGGAGGTGAGCAGAAATATTGTCGACCGCCGCGCCGCCATCCTGCGCCAGCGCGCCCAGCATGCTCGGCATCTTTTTCTGCAGGCGCCCAGCAGATTCTTCCGTCCACCAGCGCGCGAGCCCGCCCCCCAGCAGGTTGCGGAAGTTGGTCTTCGCATCGGGAGATTGCACCGTCAGCAGCCAGCCTTCGCCGTAAGGATCTTTGCGCGCCAGTTCAGGATTCCGCACCACCGAGTCGTTGATGTCGGCCACGCTGCCTTCGATCGGCGACACCATATCGACCGCCGCCCCATCGCGATGAATCGTGCAAACCTTCTGGCCCTGCCGGATCCACTGTCCGCGCTGCGGCAAGGTGATGCTGTCCACCCGTCCGGTCAGCTTGGAAGCGAATTCATCCATCCCCACCCGCACCAGGCTCGGACCCTCACTCAGCGCCCAAGTGTGTCCGGGATGATAGCGGAGATTCTCCGGGACTTGGAAACCGCCCACCAACCCGGGCGCGAGTCGCGGCGGCGCTTCGCGCTTGGATACTTGCAGAACCGGTCGCACTACACCATGTTTCTGACTATAGAAATGATCAATCAATAAGAACGTTGCGAATGTGAGAAGAACCAGGATGACTGTCATAAAGCACCTCGTCGGAGTGCCTGCTTTCTTTGAGGCCGCTCGCCACTCTTTGTTAAGGCAAACGGCGGGCCAAAGTTCCCCAAGCCCTGTTGTCGCTCGTTATTTCGTCGCGATGTGCCTGTGAGAAAGAGAGTTAGACACCCTTCGGCGAGGAGGCGTTGAGAACCTTTGCTGAAAAGCGCCACGCACGATTGATGCGCTTCACAACAGTGATTTCCTCGAAATTTCAGAAGTTTGTGCCCGCCGATCACGCAATCCACTCTACGTCACGCAGTTACAGCCCCTGCGATGCCGTGTTGCGTGTCGCCACACCGACTGATGCAGAAGGCAACGGTAAAGATCAGACTTTGATTCCCTGAAGCGCCTTCGCCGCACCACTTCCTGTCTTCATACCCGTTCCACCTGCCTTCAGGTTCCACGCCCTCGACTTGACAAGCGATGCGCCTTCGGGCGCATGCTGCACAACTACGGAGGTGTCTCATGGCGACCGGCAACGACCCGATTCTCGACAGTCTAGGAATGGCCCACTTGGGCAGCCCGAAAAGTTTGCTGGGGAAGAGAGGTGGCGGTATGCTCGGCCAGTTCAGAGATTTCGCCATGCGCGGAAACATGCTCGATATGGCGGTCGGCATCATCGTCGGAGCGGCCTTCGGCAGAGTCGTAAGCTCCTTCGTTTCCGACATCCTGATGCCCCCCATCGGCTTGCTCTCCGGCCACTCGGATTTCTCCAACAAGTTCATCAACCTCTCCGGACATGCCTATACCACCCTCGCCGAGGCCAAGGCCGCCGGAGCTGCCACCCTCAACTACGGCGTCTTCTTCAACGCACTCTCCGATTTCCTGATCGTGGCTTTCACCGTATTCATGCTCATCCGCCAGGTCAATCGGCTGAAGAGCGAACAGCAGGATTCGGTCGCACTGACGCGCGAATGTCCATTCTGTCTCTCCGCCGTTGCCATCAAAGCCACCCGCTGTCCGCACTGCACCTCCGCTCTGGCGGGGGCGTAGCGGACAGTCCACAATTACAATTTCTTGACAAGTCCCCACGCTCTGCATAAAGTGCAGACAATTGGTCCATCCCAAGGTTTTGCAAAGGTGTCACTGATGAAGAATGTCTACGAGGTTCTGAGACAGAAGGAACTCGAACTGGCGAGGCTGGAAAAGGAAGTGGAGGCGCTTCGCGTGGCTGCACCCTTGCTGTCCGACGACAAGGAAGCTGCCATCGAGGCGACCAACAATAAGCCGACATTGACGGCCGCTGCCCCGGTGCAGCAGCCCATCCGCATTCCACAGCCCGCAGTGAATACGGCTCCGCAACCCGCCCGCGCCGCCGGGTGGGAAGACACCGCCAAACGGTGGCCGTAGGGGGATTCAAGGAACTCGACACTTGACTGCTGGTGGATTGCCTCCGCCGGTAGAGGATAGATATTGACTCAGCCCGGAGCCACCCTCCGGGCCGCAGTGTTTTTGGGACCCCCACCAACCGCCCTACGTCCGATTCGCACCTGGTTGTGCCGACCCCTAAGCGACGGCCATGGCCTTCCGAGACCTTTTCTGGAAAATTCAGCCTAGGCAAAATGAAGTTCATGCGACTCCCCCTATTCGCCCCTAGGCCCCTTTCCCTTTATCGCTTCACTGGCTTCCTTACCCTCGTCATTTTTCTGGCGTTGACTCCGCTTTTAGCTCAGAAACAGTCTTCCAGCACCAGCATCCACAGGGTGGCGCTCACCGCTAACCCCACCAGCCTGGGTTTCGGAAACGTGCCCGTCGGCGGCAGTGCCACCCTGACCGAGACCCTCACCAACACGGGTCTGGCTGACGTTACCATCTACAACAACACCACCACCGGCACCGGGTTCACCCTCACTGGCCTGACCTTGCCTCTGACGCTTACCCCCGGGCAAAGTTATACGGTCACGGTGAACTTCAGCCCAGTCTCCAGCGGCAGTGTCACCGGCGCCGCGTCGTTCGGCTCCAAGAACTGGCGGAACAAGCTGAGCGTTCCACTTAGCGGAGCGGGCACCTCCGCAGGCCAGTTGACGGTCTCGCCCGCAGCTCTGACTTTCGGCAATCTCACCGTAGGCACCAGCGCTAGCCTGAGCGGAACCCTTGCGGCCTCGGGCGCGGCCGTGACCGTTTCGTCGGCCAGCAGCAGCAACTCGCAGTTTGTCTTGAGCGGTCTGTCGTTTCCCCTGACCCTTTCGGCGGGCCAGACTGCCGGTTTCACGGTGGCCTTCACCCCGCAAGCCAGCGGGCCGGCGGCGGGAACTCTTTCGTTCGTCAACAGCGCTGGCGGATCCCCCGCTGTCCAGTCGCTGAGCGGGACCGGCGTTTCTCCACAACACAGCGTCAGTCTGAGTTGGAATCCCAGCACCTCGGTGGTCGTGGGATACAACGTCTATCGCGGCGCCGTCTCCGGTGGACCTTACACCAAGCTCAGTTCCGCCATTGATCCCTCCACCGCCTACGCCGACACATCGGTGGTCAGTGGCACGACGTACTACTACGTCACCACGGCGATCGACTCCAGCGGTACCGAGAGCGCCTACTCGAACCAGGTCCAGGCAGTCATCCCGACACCGTAATTACCCGGGGGGTGGGATTCCCCCCGGAGCCCCATTTTCCGCGCACTTTGCCAGAAGGGGCACCCCCGATTGCCTCCAAAGTACTCACTGGGAACTAGATCAATGGAGGAACGGGCGGCCCCGCCCGTCGTCCGAACCCACTGAAACCGAGGGTGCCTGTCCAAGCTTCGCTTGGGCGGGGAATGGTCTCGACTCGAATTCGGCGCGGCTCTCAAACTGGCTCCATCGAGGTCACCCCAGAACCGATCCGGAGCTCACCAACCGACCGTCCGGCCCGCGAATTCGTGGGGTGGAAAAGATACAAATGCCTGTAAAAACTGGACTTAGCACTGTGATCACGGTCACACCTGCGCGTGCTAAGGGTCACGGCTGGAAACTCCGGGCAAGCCGACACTGGCATCAGAGGAAATGTGAGGCAACGGTCATGATGCTCGCGTACCGGCTCGTCCGGCTGATTGAGAACCACTCCGACGCGCTGGCCAACGGCCTGCTCAAGAAAGTGCAGAACTCGGAGTGCACCACCTCGTACCACCACGTGCCCCCCGAAGAGCTGAAGCAGCGCGTGTACGAAATCTACCGCCACCTCGGCGACTGGCTGCTCGGCAAAACCGAATTCGATATCGAGAAGCGCTACCTGGAAATCGGTGCGCGCCGCGCCCAGCAGCAGGTCCCGCTCAGCCAGCTCACCATGACGATCATCCTGACCAAGGAAAATCTGTGGGACTTTCTGAAGAACCAGGCGGTGCTCGATCGTCCCACCGAAGTGTTTGGCGAACTGGAGATGCTGCAACTGCTCGACAAATTTTTCGATACCGCCATTTATTATGCCGCGGTCGGTTACGAGCGCGTCTGCGCGCCGGAAGTCTATAAGGATTGAAGCCAAGGAGACCGGCAGCCATGTCGTGGGAAATCGAGTACAAGAAGAAGCTAAGAACGCCGGATGAGGCCTTGCGCTCGGTGCAGTCGGGCATGCGCGTGTACATTCAGCCAGGATGCGCGGAACCCGAAACCCTGGTCGAAGCCCTGTTGCGCCGCGGCCCCGCCGTACACAACGTTGAAATCGTCCACATGATGACCATGGGCGCCGCGCCCTACGTCGCTCCCGACATGGCGGGCCACTTCCGCCACAACGCCGTCTTCATCGGCGGCAACGTAAGAGAGGCCATCAACGAAGGCCGCGCGGACTACACCCCCATCTACCTGAGCGAGATTGAGGAGTTGTTTGAGAGTGGGGCGATGCCGATGGATGTGGCGCTGATGGAAGTTTCGCCGCCCGATGCGCATGGCTTCTGCAGCTTCGGCGTGGGCGTCGACACCACCCTGACGGCCGCCAAGTGCGCGCGCTATGTGATCGCGCAAGTGAACGATCAGATGCCGCGGACCTATGGCGACAGCTTCATTCACGTGTCGAAGATCGATGCGGTGGTGGAGTCGTCGCGCCCGCTGTGCGCGCTGAAGAAGCCGGACATCACCGAGATGCAGGTGGCGATTGCCCGCAATGTCGCGGGACTGATCGAAGACGGCGCCGTGCTGCAGACCGGCATCGGCGGCATCCCGGATGCGGTGCTGCCCTTCCTCATGGACCGCAAAGATCTGGGCGTGCACAGCGAACTGGTGTCGGATGGAGTGATTCCGCTGATCGACGCCGGAGTCATTACCGGGGCGCGCAAGAACTTCAAGCCGCGCAAGATCATTCGTGGGATTCGTGCTGGGCACGCAAGCAGATGTTCGACTTTGTGGACGACAATCCGATCTTCGAATTTCATCCCACGTCCTACACCAACGATCCGGCGTTGATCGCGCGTAATGACAAGATGGTGGCGATTAACTCGGCGTTGCAGGTCGACCTTACCGGGCAGGTCTGCTCCGACTCGATTGGAACGTAGTTCTACAGCGGAATTGGCGGGCAGGTGGACTTTCTGCGCGGGGCGTCGCGCTCCAAGGGCGGCAAGCCCATCATCGCGCTGCCCTCGACGGCGAAGAACGGCACCATCTCGCGGATCGTGCCCATGCTTGATCCCGGCGCCGGGGTCGTGACCTCGCGCGGGCTGATTGCGCTACGTGGTCACCGAGTACGGCGTGGCGTATCTGCACGGGAAGTCGATCCGCGAGCGGGCCAAGGCCTTGATCGAGATTGCTCATCCCAAGTTCCGTGATGAGCTGTACGAGTATTGCGAAACGCACCAAGTGGCTGCAACAGGCCAGAACGGTGCAGACAACGGTAACGAGGTGACTATGGCAGGTCAAGCGCGGGGGAAAGTCACGATTGATGTCGAAGAATGTAAGGGCTGCGGACTTTGCGTCGAGTCGCTGTCCGCCCAAGTGCCTGGAGTTGCTGGCCGGAATTGAGCGCCTACGGCGTCCATCCGGCGCACTATACCGGGCGATGACTGCACCGGCTGCGGCATCTGCTTCTACTGCTGTCCGGAGCCGGGCGCGATCACCGTCTACCGGTGCGTAGCCCGCAGCCACGCAAGGCGCAAGGAGAGCAACATGCGGCAACTGTGTAAAGGCAATGTGGCCGTCATGAAGGGCGCGATCCTGGCCGGCTGCCGCGCCTACTACGGTTATCCCATTACTCCGGCCAGCGAGATCGCCGAATCCGCCGCGCTCTACATTCCGCAGGTCGGCGGCACGTTCTTACAGGCGGAGAGCGAAGTCGCCGCCATCAACATGGTGTACGGCGCTGCTGCGGCCGGGGTCCGCGTCATGACCGCATCCTCTGGCCCCGGCCTCAGCCTGATGCAGGAAGGCATGTCCTATCTTGCCGGCGCCGAATTGCCGTGCGTGATCGTGGACGTGGTGCGCGGCGGTCCGGGACTGGGCAACATCGCCCCCGAGCAGAGCGACTACTTCGCCGTCGTGAAGGGCGGAGGCCACGGCAACTACCGCAACCTCGTGCTGGCGCCGGCGTCGGTGCAGGAAATGGCCGACCTTACGATGCTGGCCTTCGATCTGGCGGACAAGTATCGCAATCCCGCGATCGTCCTGGCCGATGGCTTCGTCGGCCAGATGATGGAGCCGCTCGATCTCGAGTATCGCGAGATCACGCTGCCGGAGAAGCCCTGGGCGGTGAAGGGAACTCCTGAGACCCGAGCCAACCTGGTGAGCTCCATCTACCTCGAGCCGGACGACCTGGAAGAGCACCAGCGGAAGCTGGAGGCGAAGTACATTCGGGCGCAATGTCGAAGCCCGGTTCGAACTGTACCAGGCCGAAGATGCCGAAGTGCTGCTGGTCGGATACGGCATCGTGTCGCGTGTGCTGCGGTCCACGGTCGAAGCCCGTGCGCAAGGACGGATTGAAGGTCGGGTTGTTCCGTCCCATCACGCTGTGGCCGTTCCCGTCGAAGGTGCTGGCGGAAGCGGCGGCGAAGGTGCAGATCGGTCATGGTGGTTGAGTTGAGCAACGGCCAGATGGTCGAAGACGTCCGCCTGGCGCTGAATGGCAAAGTGCCCGTGGAATTCTACGGCCGGGTCGGCGGCAACGTGCCATCGGTGGAAGAGTTGCAGGCGCAAGTGATGGAGCGAGTAGTCGCAGCGGTGTGACCCGGAGCTAGGTAGCAGAGAAGAGGCAGACATCATGGCAGACCAGAGCAAAGCCGCGACGGAGGAACCAGTGGTGACCAGCAACGGCTACGAAGTCATCCACTCGAAATCGCCGTCGTTCTACGACTGGTACGAGCGCAAGTCGGAACTGCAGCACCAGACGCACTACTGTCCCGGCTGCGGACACGGCGTCGCGCACAAGCTGATCGCCGAGGCCCTGCAGGAACTGGGCCTGCAGGACGACACCATCTTCGTCAGCCCGGTAGGCTGCTCGGTGTTTGCCTACTACTACTTCGACGTGGGCAACGTGCAGGTGGCGCACGGTCGCGCGCCGGCAGCGGCGACGGCGATTAAGCGGGCATGCCCGGACAAAATCGTCATCTCGCTACCAGGGCGACGGCGACCTGGCGGCGATCGGGACGGCTGAGATCGTGCACGCCGCGAATCGCGGCGAGAAGATCACGGTCTTCTTCATCAACAATGCGATCTACGGCATGACCGGCGGACAGATGGCGCCGACCACGCTGGTGGGAGAGAAGAGCACGACCTCTCCGTGGGGACGGCGGCCCGCCAACGAGGGCTTCCCGCTGCACATGTCGGAATTGCTCTGCAACACTGGAAGCGCCGGTGTACATCGAGCGCGTGGCGCTGTCGGACAACAAGAACATCATGAAGGCGCGGCGGGCGATCAAGAAAGCGCTCGACATTCAGCAGACCGGAGCGGGATTCTCGTTTGTCGAAATCCTGTCGCCCTGTCCCACGATCTGGGGAAAGGATCCGGTGGAAGCGCGGCGCTGGGTGCAGGAACACATGATTCCGGTGTTCCCCTTGAACGTGTTTCGCGACCGGGCACCGGAGATGCCGGTCAATGCCGCGCCACCGCAGCGGCCGGTGCCGGAAGTACTGGAGATTGCTCCCAAGCCGGGCTCCCATGCCGGCGAAACCGTGAAGCACGCCCATCATTTCAAGACCTTCAGCATCAAAGTCGCGGGCTTTGGCGGACAGGGCGTGCTGCTGCTGGGCCAGTTGCTGACCGAGATGGGCATGCGCGAGGGATTGGACGTGAGCTGGCTGCCGTCCTACGGGCCGGAGATGCGCTCGGGTAGCGCGCATTGTCATGTGTGCCTGTCGAAAGAGCGGATAGGATCGCCGCTGATCTCGCATCCCGATGCGCTGATCGCCATGAACGAACTTTCGCTGCGGAAGTTCGCGCCGCAAGTGTCCAGGGGTGGATTGATTCTGTATAACCGCGACAGCCTGCCCACAGATTTTGCGCCGCCGTCCGGCGTGCGCGTGCTGTGCATTCCGGCTTCGGCCATGGCCGACAAGCTGGGCTCGACCAAGGTGACGAACATTATCATGATGGGCGCGCTGCTCGAAGAGACCGAATGCCTGTCGCCGGGCACGGCCATGGGCGTGATCGAAGACAAGGTCAAGAAGGTCGAGTTACTCGAAACCAATCGCAAGGCTCTGGCGGCAGGACGGCGGTTCATCGATGAGCACGCGCATGAAGAGGCGCTGAGCCAGCCGGATGGGTACGCCCAGTAAACGAACTTCACCCCAGAGCACCGGGGGAAAGCGTAACCACCAGGGGCACTTGGACGCTGGAAGCCTGCTCGTTTTGCTCAGTGCAGGGGAATGCTGTTCACCTCAAAGGTCGCCATTGGCCGCCAAATTCCACAATCTCAGAAATCGCCGATGGGGCCTCTATCTGGCGCGCAGACGCAGCTGACCTGCGTCTCTACAGGGGACGCCAGAGCCTCTCAGGGAGTGCCGGTATTCAGAAGCACGACGACGTTGTTGGGGATCTGGCAGACGACGGCCATGTCGGTCGCCTTGTCGCGATTGAAATCGGCGACGGCGACGGAGATGGGATTCGCGCCGACCGCAAACGAGACGCCGGGCTGCAGGGTACCGTCTGGGTTGCCGAGAAAAACCGTGACATCAGAGGTCTGATAGTCGAGGGCCACGACGTCGGCGTGGCGATCGCCGTTGAAGTCTCCTACGCCCAGTCTGGCCGTATCCAGGCCAAGCCCGATGTAAACCGAGACTGGCTGAAACGTTCCATCTCCGTTTCCCAGCAGGATGCCTACGCCGCCGCTGGTCACGCAGGTCCCGTCGGTACCGCAAGGTAGAGTGAGCACCAGGTCGCGATGCCCGTCGCCATTGAAGTCGGCAACCGAAACCGCGAGAGGAAAGATGCCGACAAAGAAACTCGACTGCGCGCTAAACGTGCCATCCCCGTTACCCAACAGAATGGACACGGTGCCCTGGCGGCACGCCGGATCGTGCCCGCACTCATTGGCGACGGCGAGATCGAGTTTCCCGTCGCGGTTCAAATCGGCGACCGCCAGACCCTGGGGTGAGGTTTCGACGGGATAGTTCACCGCGCTCTGGAACGTTCCATCGCCATTGCCCAGAAGGATGGCCACCGAGTTGGTGGTGGTGACAGAGACGGCCAGGTCAAGCACGCCATCGCGATTGAAATCGCCGGCCGCTGCCCAAACGGGAGTGGATCCCCCGACCGAATAAGAAACCGGCGGCTGAAAACTGCCGTCGCCATTACCCAGCAGGACGCTGACGTCGCCGAAGACGTTGATGCCGGTATCGACAGCCAGCACGTCGAGCTTGCCGTCGCGATTGAAGTCACCAGCCGTGACGAAGATGGCAGAGGTTCCGAGCGGGCCTGCCTGATACTTCCTTCCCAGCCTGAACGTCCCATCCCCTTTGCCCAGCAGTACGGTGACCACGCCAACGGTGTCGCAGCGGCTGTTCTGGCAGGAATCCGCGACCACCAGATCGAGCTTGCCGTCGCCATTGAAATCGCCCGCCACCACCGAATTGGGCGCAATGCCGGAGAAGTAAGCAGCGGAATTGAATCCGAGGCCATGTGCCGGCTGCGGCAGAAGAGAGAACAACGCCAGCGAAAGGGTCAAGAACGATAAAACCCTGCGATTGTGATCCACGGGGAGCCTCCATGGTGCGGATATTGGGCCCGGGTGCTCGATCGGCAAAAACGGAAAGCATTCTACACCGGGTTGCGCCGGGATGTGAATTGCAGGGTCCCCCCCCGGATTTTGACGCAGAACAGAACCGATTTCGCGATCCGGGTCATCCAATCCAGTTAGAAGTATTCCGCCGCGTGGGCTTCCGAGTTCGCGCTGACGGACCCATTGTCATATCTATATAGATAAGGAGTCTCAGGAATGAGTGTTTCTGCTACGCAAGATGTATTGACGACCGAGGCGGCCGGCAAACTGAAGACAGCGGCGTATGCGGCGCAGTCGGCGACCTCTCCGGTGGCGCCGTTCACCATTGAGCGGAGGGCGCCGGGCCCGCACGAGGTGTCGATCGACATTCTTTATTGCGGGGTGTGTCACTCGGATATTCACCAGGCCCGCAATGAGTGGAACAACTCGATTTTTCCCATGGTGCCGGGGCACGAAATTATCGGCAAGGTGGGGAAGGTCGGCAGCCAGGTCAAGAAATGGAAGGTCGGAGACACGGTGGGCGTCGGATGCTTTGTCGATTCTGATCGCACCTGCGAAGCCTGTCAGGCGGGCGAAGAGCAGTACTGCGACAAGCTGAGCCCTACCTACAATGGATACCAGCAGGATGGGAAGACTCCCACGTATGGCGGCTATTCCACCCGCATCGTAGTGGATGAGCACTACGTGTTGCGCATTCCCGAAGGGTTGCCTCTCGCGGGGGCGGCTCCGCTATTGTGCGCGGGAATTACCACTTACTCGCCGCTGCATCACTTCGGCGTCAAGGCCGGGGACAAAGTGGCGGTAGTCGGTCTCGGTGGCCTGGGACACATGGGCGTGAAGCTGGCGAAGGCGCTGGGCGCTCACGTAACTGTGCTCAGCCATTCTCCGAACAAGCGTGAAGATGCGTTGCGCCTGGGAGCCGACGATTTCCTGGCCACGCGCGACGCGTCCGTTTTCGAAAAGAATGCCGGGCGGTTCGACTTCATTCTTGATACCGTATCGGCGCAACATGACTACAACGCGTACTTGAACATGCTGCGGCTGGACGGAACCATGGTTCTGGTGGGCTTGCCCGATCCTTCGCCGTTGTCAGCCGGCTCCCTGATTCCGAAGCGCCGGCGCCTCGCCGGATCGATGATCGGGGGCATTCGCGAGACCCAGCAGATGCTCGATTTCTGCGCGAAACACCAGATCGTGTCGGATGTGGAAGTGATCCCGATTCAGCAGATCAACGAAGCCTACGAGCGCACCATCAAGGGCGATGTGCGCTACCGCTTCGTCATTGATATTGCCAGCCTGAAGTAGCAGGGGAAAGCCTCGCCGGTATCCCCAGAGCAATGCTTTGGCTAGCGGCCGGCGGGGCCTTCTCTTTATTCTTTTCTGATCTCGCCTCACTTTTCTTGAATTCCCTCGTCTAAAGAAAAAGTTGGTCTACACCCCCAGGGTTGGGCCGATGCGCTGAAGATTGTTGGAACGGCGGGCCGCGTGATTGCGTATCAGGCATCAGCCGGTAGTGTTTTTGGGTGAGGGCCGGTGGGGAACCGATTCACGGGCAAGGTGTCCGGTTCGGGAGGGATGGTTATGGAAAATGGGAGAAACGGCAGCAACGGAAACAAGAATCTTCCCGGCAGCAATGATCCGCACGTGCAGGAAGTGGTGCGGGCTGCACATGAAGAACTCCGGCAGTTGATGCGGCAGCGGGCAGACGTCATGAAGAGGATCGGCACGGTGAAGCAAACCATCGTCGGGCTCGCCAACCTGTTTGGCGACGAAGTGCTGAACGACGAACTGCTCGAACTGGTGGACCGCAAGAGCGGCGGACGTCAGCCGGGGTTCACGAAAGCCTGCCGCATGGTGCTGATGGAGGCGGATCATCCCTTGGGCGCTCGGGAAGTGTGCGAGCACATTCAGCGCAAGGTGCCGCCGGTGCTGTTGCGGCATAAGGATCCGCTGGCCTCGGTGACCACGGTATTGAACCGCCTGGTGGAGTATGGCGAGGCGCGGGCGGTGGTGCGCGACAACGGCCGCCGGGCGTGGCAGTGGGTGGCGGACCCAGCAAACCGGTCGCTCGCCGGCGCGGCCATCTTGAGTTCGAAGATGTAAGGTGCACCGCAGAGACGCAGCTCACCTGCGTCTCTGTGCTTTGATACCCTCGGGAGATGAATTCCGGTCCTCAGGGAGAGGCCTACCTTCGCCGCGCTCTTGTGCGCCTGATTCCACTCAGCCTGATTGTGGCATTGGCGTCGCTGTTTTTCTTCGCGTGGATTGCCGAAGAGGTCCTGGAACAAAACACAAAACAATTTGACGCGCAGGTGCGGAATTACGTGCATCAGTTTGCCACGCCGCCGAGGACCGCATTCATGCGGCGGGCGACTTGGCTGGGATCGGGCGTGGTCTTGTTGGGGTCGATCGGTTTGCTGATCGCGTTGCTGCGATGGCGCGAGAAGCGGCTGGCTGGGTTATTTGCGGTCGCCATGCTGGGGGCGGTGATCCTCGACCAGACGTTGAAAGTCAGTTTTCGGAGACCACGACCACAGCCCTTTTTCGATATTCCTCCGCCACATTCTTATGCATTTCCCAGCGGACATGCGCTGGTATCGTTCTGCTTTTACAGCATGATCGCGTGGATGGTTGCGCAGCGGCTGAAACATAGGTGGCAGCGAGTGTTGGTGCTATGCGTGGCGGGGGTGATGATCGGGTTGATTGGATTGTCGAGGATCTATTTAGGGGTGCACTATCCGAGCGATGTGCTGGCGGGTTATGCGGCGGCGGCGATGTGGATGAGTGGGTTGGAGCTGATTGGGGGAAGTCGGTACCTGACGCCGAGTACCGCCAAAGAAGCGGTTACCGCAAACAGTGCTAAGAAACGTAGCCCAGGGGGCTAAGAAATTCTCCGGGCGCCGAGAAAGACCGTTCATCACCAGGTTCACGAGGGTGCCAGGCGGCTCACGACTCTTCCGTGCGCTTTATGCCGGCAGCAGCATGCCTTTCTCCAGATGGCGCGTCACGTGGGCGTAGGAGGCGGCGTGCGGGTCGTGGGTGACCATCACCACGGTTTTGTTGAAACTCTCGTTCAAGCGTTTCAGGATTTCCAGAATCTCGGTGGCCGAGTGGCTGTCGAGATCTCCCGTGGGTTCGTCCGCGAGCAGAAGCGTGGGGTCGCTGACGATGGCGCGGGCGATCGCGACGCGCTGCTCCTGTCCGCCGGAGAGCTGCTTGGGCAGGTGGTTGACCCGGTCTTCCAGACCAACCAGCTTGAGCGCGGTCATTACGTGATCGCGGCGCTGCGCGGCAGTGAGCTTGGTCAGCAGCAAAGGCAACTCGACATTCTCGAAGGCGGTGAGAACCGGGATGAGGTTGAACGTCTGGAATACATAACCGATGTGCTGGTTGCGCCAGCGGGCCGATTGCGCGTCGCTGAAGCGAAAAATGTTGTCGCCGAGCACCAGCAACTCGCCTCCCGTCGGGCGGTCGATAGCGGCAATCATGTTCAGCAGCGTGGTCTTGCCTGAGCCGGAGGGCCCCATCAGCGCGAGAAATTCCCCTGCGCCAATCTCGATGGAGACGTCTTCCAGGGCTTTCACTTCGAAGGCGTCCCGCTTGAAGGTCTTGCTGACGTTGCGGGCTTGCACGATCTTGGTCTGAGTCGCGGTATTGCTGACCGTAGCAGTGCTCATGATTGTCCTTTGATCTTGATCTTGTCGCCGTCTTTTAAGGTGGGCGGGCCAGAGGTGATTACGTCTTCGCCGCCATTCAGGCCGCTCACCAGCAGACCGCCGCTGCGCTGCGCCACGACTTGCACTTCGCGCATCAGGGCTTTGCCGTTGTAAGCCAGGAACACAACCTTCTTGCCCTCACGATCGCGAACTGCGGTGGTGGGAACGAACACCCCCGCCGGCCGCGGACTGTCGCTCTTCTTTTTCTCCTCCGCCAGAAATTTGACGGTGGCGTTCATGTCGGGACGCAAATAAGAGTCTGGGTTGAGAATCTTGACTTTGATCTGCACCGTGGCCTTCTGGCGGTCAGCCTCGGGAGAGATTTCCGCGATCTGGCCGTCATACTTGCGATCGGGGAAAGCATCGGTGGTGACCACGCCTTTCTGATCGCGGCTCAGCTTCGAGAAGTCGTCCTGCGCGATGTCGAGTTCCACTTGCAGATCGTCGAGGTCGGCGAGGGCGACGACCTGCCCTTGGGGCCCGCCCGCTGCGCCACTGGCAAACTGCGCCGTAACCAGTTCACCCTTCTCTGCGGTGCGCTCCAGAATTGTGCCGGTGACCGGAGCGCGGATCACGGTAGCGTCGAGCAGAGACTTGGCATAGGCTTCGGCACCCTGGGCCTGCAGCATCTGGCCGCGGGCACGGGCAATTTCTTCGGCGCGGGGTCCAAGCTTGGAGAGGGTGAACGATTGCTGCAAGGAATTTACCTTCTGCTGGTCGGCTTCGAATCTCGCGGTCGCGTCATCGAGAGACTGCTTTGCGACTACTCCTTGCGCGAACAGTTCGCGGGTGCGGTCGAGCGTGATCTTGTCGTTCGCCAAAGTCGCGCGGGCTTCGTCAAGATTATGCTGCGCCTGCTGAATTTCCTCCGGGCGCGACCCGTTTTGTAGTTGTTCCAGATAGGCTCGGGCGGTCTCGGTTGCGCCCTGCGCCTGCTCGTATTGCGCCCGGAACTCCTGATCTTCCAGGCGAACCAGGACCTGGCCTTCTTTCACCTTTTCGCCCTTTTCAACGCCGATCCAGGCAACCCGTCCCGTCACTTTGGAGTTCACGTTGATTTTGTGGTGAGCCACGATGTAGCCGCTGGCCGAGAGCACCACCCCGCCGGCATCGCTGCTCTCGGCAGCGGCGCGGGTGGCTTCCACCTCCGGAACATCCCCCGAGAACAGGCGGTAAGCGAGCGCCGCCATCCCCAGAATTACAATGAGTGCGATTCCACCCAGAATGTAACGCTTGGCCCAGGCCGGTGGTTCTCCCTCGCCGTTGCTGCGCTGGCTGCGGTCGATGCGCAGGCTCTGCAAGTCCTGATGTTTTGCGTCAATCGCCATGTTGATCCACAGATGATGTCATATTCGAAGCAGTTGCAATTTCATTAGCCACGCAGTGCGCCCAGAATGTCCTGGCGGGCGGCGTGCCAGGCCGGTGCCAGGCCTCCTACCAGCCCCATGACCACGGCAAAGACAATGGCCGTGACCACCACGCCCGTCGTCATTTGCAGGCGGAAGACCACCTCGCTGAAAGTGACGGCGTTCGAGGTTCCCGTCGTCATGTTGTTGAACGGCAACATGAGGATGATGCCAACCACGGCGCCCAGTAGCGACAACAGCAAAGACTCGATCACAAACGAAGTCAGGATGCTGGGCTTCGAGAATCCAATCACGCGCAGCGTCGCAATTTCCCGTCCCCGATATGCGACCGCGGCATACATGGTGTTCATGGCGGCGAAGCTGGATCCAACCGCCATGATGATCGCCACGATGATGCCGACGAAGCGGATGGGGGCGCCCGACTTGGTTTGCGAGGCGTAGTACTCCGGTTCGATCAGGCCCGCAAGTTTCAGACGTTGGTCGTCAGTGACGCGATTCTTAAGCGCCTCCGCGGCCACCGGATCGGTGGCGCGCATGAGGACCGAAGAATACTGGGTACGCTCGAAATCGACGGCCAGCTGGTTAATGTCGCCCCAGATTTCCGAGTCATGCGCCGTGCCTGATCCATCGAAAATCCCCACCACCGTCCATTGCCCGCTTCCGATCTGCATGCTGTCGCCGATATTGGCGCGCGAGAAGCGCTGGTTGATCGACTTGCTGACCACGACTTCATGCTGGCCGGGATTGAACCAGCGTCCCGCGGCCAGCTTGATCTTGGGGCGCATCTGGATGCCCAGAGGGGTAAGGAAGCGAGTGGTCACGTTCACTTCGCCCGTGCCGTCTTTGCGGGGAAGAACGATCACCAGAATGTCTTCTCCCGAGGCCAGCGCTTCTCCCTGACTGTTCTTGGCCACGCCGGGCAGTTCTTTCAGGGTCTGCATGGCATCGCGCGAGACCCCACCCGCGGCCAGTTCCGACGTCGAACCCTTGCGCAGGACCAGAACATTCAAAGGATCGCCGGTGGTGCCGAAGGCGCGATCCAGACCAGCCAGCAACGCCATAATAAAAATGGCGGTAGCCACCGTCAGGGCGATGCCCAGCGCGGTCATGATCGTCAGTCCCTTGCGCAAGCGCAGGTTCCGTACGTTGTAGCTCAGGGGAATTGCCATGTTCTCCTTCTCCGCTTCAACCGATGTGGCGCAAGCCGTCGACGATGTTCACCTGGGAGGCGTGATACGACGGGATGAACGCGCTGAGCAACCCGACCAGCGCCGCCACCAGTAACGCCGTTACCACCGTGGGAGCGGTCACTTCCAGCCCGGTCATGAAACCCCCGCTCTTCGAGATTCCCGCCACCAGGATATAGGCGATCGCAGTCCCCACTACGCCGCCCACCAGAGCTAACGAAACCGCTTCCCCGACGAACAACCCCAGGATGGTGTTACGGGTGAAGCCCAGAGTCTTGAGCACGGCGACTTCGCGCGTGCGCTCGCGGATTGACATCGCCATGGTATTGGCGGAAACCAGCAGGATCGTGAACACTACCGCCGAACAAATACTCAGGATGAAGGCTTTGACGTTGCCCAGCATCTGCACGAAATCGAGCTGGAAAGCGCGCTCGGTTTCGGTCTTGGTCGGCTTGGGAGCATTGCGAAATTCTTCATCAATCGCTTTGGCCACACGCGGAACGTTCTGCGGGGAATCTACCAGGACCGCGAAAATCCCTTCTTGTCCCTTGGTCTCGGGATAGCCTTCGTCGAGATAGGTCTTATTGAAATAGACCGCCTGGGTCGGAGACGGTGCCGTATACATGCCGCGAATGGTCAGCTCCAGGTTCAGCGGGAAGATGACGCCTTTTATGTTCAGGCGGTCTCCCAGTTTCCAGCCGTACTTCTTGGCGAGTTCGGCGTCCACAATGGCGCCGGCGCGGTCGTGCTGCCAGGCTTCCACCTGCTCGGCGGGTATCTGGAATTCAGGATAGACCTTGAGTAATTCCCCGGGGTCGGTGGCGAACTGCGCGAAAAAGTTCTCTGGCTTGTCGTCTTTGTACTGTCCGCCAAACCACTGTTGATTGACCACCTGGGTCACTCCTGGGATGGAGCGGATTTTCTCGCGATACGAGTAAGGCAGGTTGAAGACCAGCGAAACCTTGTGGCGAACCAGCAGGCGCTGCGCCGACTCGGCGCTTCCCTTGTCGAGATAAAAGCTCCGCCAGATCGTCATCATCAATGTCAGCAGCAACAGCGAGAACCCAATGCTGAGTACAGTCAAGATGCTGCGCCGTTTATTACGGAAGGCGTTCTTGGTCACGAAACGGGTCAGGGTCATGGTTTACTCATCCGATGTGGCGGAGTCCGTCGACGATGTTGGTTTTGGATGCGTAATACGAAGGAATGAAGGCACTCACAAAACCCACCAGCCCGGCAATCAGCAAGGCGAACGACAGGGTGGAGGCCGAAACTTTCATTCCATTCAAGAACAGTCCAAATTGTGGCGAGTGCGCCAGGCCCGTGACCAGCAGGTAAGCGCCTCCCGCGCCCAGCAATCCCCCCGCGAGCGAGAGCACCACGGCTTCGCTCACAAACAGGCCCAGCACCGTGCGCCGGGTGAAGCCCAGAGTCTTCAAAACCGCGACTTCGCGCGTGCGCTCGCGGATCGACATGGCCATGGTATTGGCGGAAACCAGCAGCGTGGCAAACACCACTGCCAGGCAAATGCTCAGGATGAAGGCCTTCACGTTCCCCAGGGTGGCGATCCAGCTCAACTGGAAACGCCCGCTCACTTTCGGTTTTGGTGGGGCGGGAAGCATTCCGAAACTCGTCGTCAATTTCCTTGGCAACTTTGGGAACATTGTCCGCGGAATCTGCCATCACCCCGAAGAAACCGACGCGCCCTTTAATCTCGGGATAGCCCTCATCAATGTACGTGTTATTGAAATAGACGGAATCCGTGGGCGATGGTGAGGTGAAAATTCCGCGAATCGTGAGTTCCGGGTTCACGGGGAAAATGGTCCCTTTCAGATTGATGCGGTCTCCAATTTTCCATCCCTGGCGCTTCGCCAGGTCGCTGTCGACCACGACCCCCGCGCGGTCGTGCTTCCAGGCTTCCAGTTGATCGCCAGGTATCTGGAATTCGGGGTACACATCGAAAAGTTCGTCGGGATCGGTGCCAAACTGCGCGAAGAAATTTTCCGGCTTCTGGTCTTTGTAGATTCCCCCAAACCAGCTTTCATTGACCACGTGCTTGACGCCGGGCAGGGAGCGAATCTTGTCGCGATACGAGACCGGCAGGAAAAAGATCAACGAGACCTTATGGCGGGTGATCAAGCGCTGTGCCGACTGGGCACTGGCCTCCGAATTGTAGAAGGCGTGCCAGATCGTCATCATGAATGTCAGCAAAAGCAGGGAAAAGGCGATGCTGACAACCGTGAGCAAGCTGCGGCGCTTGTTGCGGAACGCATTTTTCCTTACAAAGCGAGTCAGAGTCATGGCAGTTCCTGGAAGACATCCACATGCCACGCCGGCATGACCCCACAATGGCTTCAGGATAAAGGATGGAGCGACGGCTCCACAACCTTCCCTCGCCGCGCGCCGGCCGGGTCGGCATGATTGCTTCACCCGGCAAGCGATGATCGGCGGCTGCGGCCGGATCCTGCCAGTGGGCATCGTCATGCAGGCCGGGTGACAAATGTCATCCCGCCAGGTCAAGAATCTTGACGGGGCGGGCAAGACCCCGCGGAGTGGCACCTCGACGCAACCGATTCGGCTGCTATCTTCATCACAACACGAGGGATGTTCGGGTACTTTCGTAACTCACGATGGCGCGCACAGTGAGGCTATCCTAGCCCTATCCCTTCCCCACAGGGCCCAAGCCTACCGTCCTCTAAAAGAGGGCGAACCCCGTTCTTCGCGCGTGCGAGGCGAGCTAGAAATGTCGAATAAAATCGGGCGGTTTGAAGTAGTCAGCGAGATCGTCAAGTCGTCGCATGGTTCGGTTTACAAGGCCTCGGATCCCGAAAGTGGACAGACCGTTGCCTTGAAGACTTTGACCCTGGACGTTCTGGGAGATCACGCTGCGGCCGTGGTAGAGAGCATTCTCGAGGAAGCCGACAGCAGCAAGTCACTCAACAGCCATAACATCGCATTGCTGTACGGAGCGGGAGAGATCGACGGCCGGTTCTGCGCTTCGATGGAATATGTCCAGGGCAACAGCATCGCCACCATGATGGCGCGCAAGGAAGGGTTTTCGATCTGGGACATCCAGGACATCGCGCGGCAAACTGGCCAGGGGTTGGATCACGCGCACACCCACCAAGTCGTTCACTCCAGCCTGGAGCCGGCCAAGATCATGGTGCAGTGGGACGGCACCGTCAAGTTGCTGGGCTTCGGCGTATCCATGATGGGAGCACACGCGGCGCAGGCCTCGGGCGCGGCGCCCGAAGTCTTGCACTACATGTCGCCGGAACAGTTGCGCGGCGATCCGCTGGATGCGCGTTCCAATCTTTTCAGCTTGGGCGCGATTCTCTACGAGATGGTGACCGAGCGTCGAGCGTTTGACGGAGAAGACGCCGACCAGGTGCGGCAGTCGATTCTGGAGATGACGCCGGTGGCGCCCGATCAGATCAACCGCAAGGTGCATCCGGCGCTCAACCAAGTGGTGATGAAGGCGATCGCCAAGTCCCCGGACCAGCGCTACCAGTCCGGCCAGGAACTGGTGAACGATCTGGAACGGTGCAAGGAAAGTTCTACCAAGAGTGCCGCAAAGAAGAGTCCGCAGCCCGTGCAAGGACTGAACGTGCCGCCAAAGCAGAAGCCGGCCCCGAGCGTGAGTGCGCCGCCCGCCCCCAAACCTGCACCCGTGGCCGCGGTTCCTGCTCCGGCAAAACTTAACCCGGTGCCGGCGCCGGTCGCGCCGCAGGCGCTGAAGCCGGTGGTCGAGAAAAAGCTGGCGGAACCCGCGGCGCTCTCTCCGGTGATTCAAGCCCCGGCGGCCCAGGCTCCTGCTGCCCTGCCCGAGTTTGAAGTACAGCCGGTACCTGCCCCAGATCCCGTGGTGCCTGCCAAGGCCGTGGCGGCTGCGGCGGGATATGCCGGCGGAACCACAAACGTTGCGGGCACGGAAATGCCACGCACGCCCAAGCTGGATCCTACGGCGCAGTTCATCAGTTCATGCGTGAAGGCATCGGTCGACGCTCTCAGCAGGGAACAAGCCAATCTTTCAACCGCCACGGTTGAGCCCGAGGTGGAACCTGCAACCGTGGAAGCGCCGCCCCGCCTTCCCGTGGATCCGATGATGGACGAATCGGCCAGCAAACCTGCCACCGGTGGGCGGAGCTTCTCCGAGATGGATGAATTGCCTCCCTTGAAAGAAGTGTATGTGGCGCCGCCCCCACCGCCGACCGAGGCCGAGCCGCTGCCCGAGCCGTTGCCTGCGACTGTGTTCCGCGCCTCCGCTGCTCCCGAGAAGCCCAAGGTGCAGCCTCGCGAAGTGGCAAAGAAGGCGGTGACCGAGATCAAGAAGACGCCGCCAAAGTTGTTCATGTACTCGATCGCGGCCGCGGTGGGCGTGATTCTTCTAATCATCGTGGCCATCGCGTTCCACATTCATAACGAGAACGCTGATGAAGACAGCGGCCCGTCGCCAGCCCCGGCTGCCGCGGCAACGGCGGCGGCACAGCCCGCCGCGCACCCGGCAGCATCTGCGGCACCAGCAGCGGCAGCGCCCGTTCCCGCACCGGTGCAAGCGGCTCCAGAACCGGTCGCGGTGCAACCAGCGGAAGTTTCGGTGAAGCCGAAATACAACAACCCCAACACCAATAAGAAGAAAGCCGCCAAGACGGCCGCGTCCGCGCCCACCGTGATACCGGGACAGTTGACGGTCAATTCGACTCCCGAGGGAGCGCAGATCGTGGTCGACGGACGCAACGACGCCGTCCTGGATCACGCCTTACAACCTGGCGGGCATGGCGCCCGGCCAGCACACCGTTACCGTCAGCAAGTCTGGGTACGGTACCGAAACCCGGACCATCGAAGTGGCGTCGGCCAGCAAGTCGCTGCTGGTGATCCAGTTGGCGCTGCTGGCGGCGCAGGTCTCCATTGCCAGCGACCCGCCCGGTGCCTCGGTCATTCTGGATGGCAAGGATACAGGCCACATTACGCCGGTACAGGTGGCAGTCGACAAGCCGGGTAGCCACACCTTGCTGGTGAGGAAGCAGGGGTATCTGGACGAGACCACCACCGCCAACCTGCAGTCGGGTCAGACTTTCCATTACTCGCCCACCCTGCATGCGCTGGGACAAACGGATGACATCAAGACGGTAAGCAAGTTCAAGAAAGTCTTTGGCGGCGGCGATGTGGCCAGCATGGGTACGGTCAGCGTCAAGACCAATCCCAAGGGAGCGCAGATCGCCGTGAACCGGCGCATTGTCGACCGCGCGTCTCCGGTCGAGTTCTACCTGAATCCCGGGAACTATATGGTGGATATCACCTATCCCGGGTACAAAGATGTTCACCGTGTGGTCACTGTCGATAAAGGCGGCAAAGCCGTAATCGACGAGACGCTGGAACGTCAGTAGCCGGACTTATTTCTCAGCCCGCTCCCCGTGAGCGGGCTTCTTTTTTCGATCTCGAGTACTCCGATTCCTTAACCACCGCAATTCCAGAGCCTCTCCCGCAAATTCATCAGGCTTTAAACACCCCGAAATAATCCTGCAACCTGGCTCGCATAAGTTGTGACGGTTGCTGCTCCGCACGGCTGTCAACCCGCGCTGCAACCCCGAGCTCGGCACAAATTTTGAGTGCTCTTATTGGAGGAGAAATGAAGTCTCGACATCTGGATTCGACTACGCCCAGAAAAAGGATGGCCCTGCTGGCGGCTGTCGCCACATTTTTGGGCAGCGGCATCACTCCGGCTTTCGCCGCACCGCGCGCCTCGGCTACCACCACACCCATCCAGCACGTGGTTGTCATCTTTCAGGAAAACGTTTCGTTCGATCATTACTTCGCCAGGTATCCGGTCGCGGCGAACAAAGCCGGAGAGCCGTCGTTCAAGGCGGCCGCCGGAACCCCCGGCGTCAATGGTCTGACCAACGCGACCGCGTACCACAATCAAAATACCCGCAACCCGTTCCGCCTCGATCGCTCGCAGAACTACACCTGCGACCAGGATCACGATTACATGCCCGAGCAACAGGGATATGATGCGGGATTGCTCGACAAATTTGTCCAGTATCTGGGAGTCGGCTCGGATGGCACCTGCCCGGATTACGGCTACGGCCCGTCGCTGGTGATGGGATACTACGATGGCAATACCGTCACCGCGCTGTGGAACTACGCGCAGTCGTTCTCGATGAGCGACAACTCTTTCGGCACCACGTATGGCCCGTCCACGCCGGGCGCGCTCAATTTGGTTTCCGGCAACACCACGCCCTACGATACCGCGCATACCATCGGTGATCTCACGGGCAGCGTGATTGCCGCCAGCGTCATTGGCGATCCCGACCCTTACTACGACGATTGCGCCAGCCCCACCCAGTTGGCGGTTCTGGGCAAGAATATCGGCGACCTGCTGAACGCCAAGGGCATTACCTGGGGATGGTTCCAGGGTGGTTTCAAGCCGACCACACCGTGGAACGGAATGACCCCGGCCGTGTGCGGCGCGCAGAGCACCAACCTGGGTGGCGCTACCGTCTCCGACTACAGCGCACACCATGAGCCGTTTCAGTACTACGCGTCGACCGCCAACCAGCACCACCTGCCGGCCAGCACCACAGCCATGATCGGCTCGAGCGATCAGGCCAACCATCAGTACGATCTGACCGATTTCTGGAATGCCGTCAACGCGGGCAATTTTCCGGCGGTGAGCTTCCTGAAGGCGAAGAAGGCGCAGGATGGCCACTCCGGATATTCCTCGCCGCTGGATGAGCAGATCTTTATGGTCAACACCATTAACGCGCTGCAGGCTCTACCCGAGTGGTCGAGCACCGTGGTCATCATTTCGTATGACGATTCCGACGGCTGGTACGATCACCAGATGGCCCCGGTGGTGAAGCAGTCGGTAACCAGCGCGGATGCCCTCAGCGCTCCGGGCATGTGCGGCAGCACCAACACCGACGGCATCGCCGGCCGCTGCGGATACGGCCCCCGCTTGCCTCTGCTGGTGATCTCGCCGTACACCAAGCCCAACTATGTCGACAGCGCCCTGACCGACCAATCCTCAATTCTCAAATTCATTGAGGACAACTGGCAAACCGGCCGCATCGGCAACCACTCCTACGACGACATTGCCGGAAGCCTCCTGAACTCGTTCGACTTTACCCATCTCCGCACCGACAAGCTGATTCTCGATCCCAATACCGGGGAGCCGGTGAACTAGTTTCATAACCCCAATCGCTTCCGCCAGGGCTGGCCGCCCGCAAGACGGCTGGCCCTTTTCGTTTGTGGCCGGCATGACCCGCCCGGCAATCCCGTCACTCTAGTCGGTGATGGCTGTCACAGAAGGGCGGAGCAAGGCTCGCGTAGAAGAGAGGGCATACGGAGTGAGGAGACTGTGGCCGGAAATTGCACAAACCCATCCTCCCCGAGCCCGTGGCGCGCTCTGGAGGACCTGAAGTCACCGCGGCGGTACCAGGAACATGCCTTGCTGTTTCGCGAGGGCGAACCCTGTGCCGGCGTTTACCTGGTCGAAAAAGGGCAAATCCAGCTGTCCCTTCCCGTCCGGCCCCGGCAGCAGAAAGTCTTTGAGATTGCCGGCCCCGGCGCGGTGCTGGGACTCAGCGAAGTGATGACTGGGATGTCGCACAAGCTTACCGCGGAAGCCGCCGGGCCGGTCGAGGTCGCCTACATTGAGCGCACAGCCTTGATTAAGTTTCTCGGCAACCACCATGAGGTTTGCATGCAGATCGTTCGCCTGCTGAGCGAAGATCTGCACGGCCTTTACCAGCGCCTTCTCGCGATGGCCCCGGTGGAGGCCAAGGCCCACAGGAAAGCTTCCTCCAGCCGCGTAGACTGAGTTTGGATTGCTGGATCCGAAACCTTCGCGACCGCAGTTCCTGCAGACCTGCTCCTCCCGGTCGGCGTCTTCTCGCCTCCATCGTGTGTGGTGAAAGAAAAAAGCCGCCGGACTGGACGGCGGCCGCAGTCAACCTTCTACCCGATCTGGTCTAGTAACCTCGTCCGTAAGTTCTCTGGTAGCCGGCGCGGTATCCGTCGGAATACTGGGCGCGATATGCATTCCTGTCGCCGTACTCGCGGATGTAACCGCGATCGGCGTGGTTGCCGCCACGAGGATTGGGATTGAACTGTTTGCCGCGAAGCGAGTCTTCGCGGCCGGTCAGAATGCCATCCTGCAAACCGTAGTTGTAAGCTGCGTTTCCGCCCGACCAGCCGCCGCCATAATCATCGCGGTCGCCGTCCCCCCGCCGTCCCCAACGATCATTGAAAGCGGACTGGTAGCCTTGCCGATAGCCATCGCGATAGCCATCCTGAAACCTGCCGAAGGGGCCCATCCAGTTCTGGTAACCGCGACTGGCGTTGCGCCAGTCCCGGCTTTGGAAGTCGCCGGGATCGTTTTCCCGGGCTTCATGCTGGCCGCGGCGAACACCGTCCTGATATCCGTTCTGAAATCCGTACTGATGCGCCTGCGCCGCATTGCCGCGACGGTTGTAGTCGTCATCGTCCGCGAGCGCCAGGCCGCTCACCATCAAAGTCACCGCTACCACCGAAGCCGCCAGTTGCAGGCGCCGCGTCGTCATGATTGGTCTCACCATAGCTTCCTCCCGCCGGGGTCCTCCGGTCCATATCTGCCCCGGTCTCTGTATAGGTCGGATGCCGGCGCATCGGGAAATGACTGCTTGCGGGAAATCGAAATTCAGCGAGCCATAACCTTAAGCGAATCTGAAGACGGAATTCGATACAACTTTTTTGGCCGGGCGGGGTTTCACGCCGCACAGCGACCCTTCCCGCGAGGTGGTAGACTTTCCAGTTTTCTTTCCAAGGAGAAGGCCATCATGGCAATTCAACGCGTGGGAGTGGTGGGCGCTGGAACGATGGGCAACGGCATCGCGCACGTATTCGCCGGCCGCGGTTTTCAAGTCATGCTGTGCGATGTGGAGCAGCGCTTCCTGGATCGCGGGCTGGGCACAATTGAAAAAAATCTGGAGCGCGAAGTCGCCAAGAACAAGATTACCCCTGACGATAAAGCGGCCACCCGGAAACGCATCGAACCGGTGCTGGATCGCGCAAAACTTGCCGCCTGCGATTTCGTGGTCGAGGCCGCTACCGAGAAGTTTGCCATCAAGGCGGAAATCTTTCGCGATCTCGACAAGCTTTGCCCGCCCGAGATCATTCTCGCGTCCAATACTTCCTCCATCTCCATCACCAGAATTGCAGCTCTTACCCAGCGTCCCGAAAAAGTCATTGGCATGCATTTTTTCAATCCGGTGCCGGTGATGAAGCTGGTGGAAGTCGTCCGCGGGCTGGCGACCTCCCAGGAAACTTTCAGTACGGTGCGCGATCTCTCGATCAAACTGGAGAAGACTCCGGTCGAAGTGAACGATGCTCCCGGTTTCGTTTCCAACCGCGTGCTCATGCCCCTGCTGAACGAAGCCATGTACGCGGTGATGGAAGGCGTGGCTACGCCCGAAGCGGTGGATGAAGTCTTCAAGCTGGGCATGGCTCATCCCATGGGCCCGCTGACCCTCGCCGATTTCATCGGACTCGACGTGTGTCTCGACATCATGCGCGTGCTGCAGGATGGACTGGGCGACCCCAAGTACCGGCCCTGTCCGCTGCTCATCAAGATGGTGGACGCGGGCTGGCTGGGACGGAAGAGCGGGCGGGGATTTTATAAGTACTGATCTGCAATTTCCAATTGCCGATGGCCCGTTGAATCAAGGCCGCAGTCAAATTGGAAATTGGCAATTGGAAATGAAAGATCTTCCCATCTACGTTTTGGCAGCCGCGCTGGGAATAGGTGCCGGCATTCTCGATGTCAAGATCGGGGACCTGCTGCTGACCGCGCTGTTCGTGCTGGCCTCCACCATGCTTCTGGGCGGGCTGCGGCCGCAGAAGCCGTGGCGTTGGATTCTGATCGTCGGAATATTCGTGCCCCTCCTGCAACTGCTCGCCTATCTGTTTCTGACCGAGAAGCCGTATCGCGCCCAGATTTACGAGTCATTCCTGGGTTTCTTGACCGGGACCGCGGGGGCGTACGGAGGATCGGCGGGGAGAAAAGCGATGGCAGAAATCTTTGGAGGCAAGTAGCCCATCCACTTTGCGTGCGCACTTGACCGCGGAATGGCTGAAGTCAAGAATACCCTGCCGCGTAGTCGCGGCAGGGCTGACAGAGAAGCTGACCTCAAATCACAAACCTGGAGCTAGGCTTTCAGCTTAAGACGGACCAGACTGGCCAGACCGATCAAACCAGTGCCCATCAGGATCAAAGTTCCGGGTTCGGGGACGGTAATGTTGGTGTCGCCGCTGGAGATGGTGGTAGAGCCGTTGAACAGGCCTTTCCCCGTATTGATCGTCAACTGCACAATCACGCCGCTTGCCGATCCCGTTAACTGACCGGTCAGGATGTAGTTGTGGGTTCCGTTGGCCAGCGTGACGAGTTGCCAGCTAACCGGGCCGCTGAACGTTCCTGTGAACAGGGCGCCATTGGGCACTCCGTTGGTGCCGTTGCCGATCACCGTGAAGCTTCCCCCTGCGGCAAAGGTTCCGCCCATCTGCAGCGAGCCGCTGGCCAGCGCGCCGGTTGTGAAACTCACGCTGCCCAAATTGGAGCCGGTAATCAGTCCGCCTCCGTTCAACCCATTGACAGCCACCAGCACCGAACCGGTCAGCGAGAGTCCACTGTTTGTCCCAAAGAGAGTGCCGCCACTGTTGGTGAAGTCCACGCCACTGTTGGCAAAGGCCGCTATGGGCAGCGCCAACGCCAGAACAGCGAGAAGAACTACTTTCTTGAACATGTCGTTAGACTGCCTCCTGGGCAGTTTGTCGATGTTGACCCGTCTCGGGGGAGGGAACAGCGGACGGTGTGCGGATCGCGATCACGGAAAACTGGGGCGGACGTAAGGGTCCGAACGTCGCCAATCGGGTCGACACTAACCCATGCCCGCCCACTAAGGACTGTCCGTCGTTCTATTGCCGGACCGACCCGTAAGTGTTACTTCAAGGCTGGATCATACGTTTCAACAAGACGGCGGGATGTTCAGAATTGCTCACTTCATGCATTTTTATCTGAAATTCTGCCTTCGCGGCGAACCTGCAATCCGGGCGGGTCAGCCCGCCAAACAATCGGCCAGCTTTGCGCGCTAGCCAAATGAGACCCCGGCGAACTATTCCCAGGCTCGGGAGAGCAACAACATCGTTCCCCCCACTACCGCCAGGATCGAACCCAGACGCGCATATTGCGACCAGTTGGTCTGCTGGACATGGCGGGCCAGTAGCCGTTCGACCTCGTCCAGGATCGCCTGCACCGGGGCTCCTTTGTCCAAGGCCGCATCCACGAAGTGAGGTGCCTCCTCCAGCACTGGCGGCGAACCGGAGATCATAATAATCGGCAACCCCGGCTTTGACCGTTTCAGCGCCGCCGCCAGTTCCGGGCCGTTCATTCCCGCCATGTGATAGTCGGTGATGACGGCGTCGATTTTCTGGTGGCGCGATTGCACGATGGTGAGGGCCTGACGGTGATCCGCATCCCCATCTCGATGAAGGAGCAATCTCAGACATCAAGTCAGTCGAGGCGGGTCGCCGGTCCCGTTGCAAATGGGGAAAAGAAGGGTCTCAGCGGTCAGATCGCTAGTTTCCAGAATGGGATTGCGCCTGTTTGCGCGCCAGCGCATATTCGCGAAACTGGGTAACGTACCGTACGGCCGCTCCCTTTTTCTCCTGAAACAGCGATGCTCGTAGAGAAGACGGCGCCGGCGGCGAATTCGGCGCTGAGGAATGCCCAGGCCGCGCGAGCATTGAAGCCTTGACGATGGGGCGACTGTGCGCCTTCATACGCAAGCTCGATCGCCAGCCCGGAGATCAAAGCGCCGGCGGCAAAAGCCAGCAGACAGGCGAGCGGCCGTTTTGAAAAGGGAACGTAGAGACCGATGGCAGCTCCCAACAGGGAGGAGGAGGTGGTGGTCCCCAAACCGAGCAGAGACGCCATGGCGAGCTCGTAAGGGGAGTTCATCAGTTCATCAACCGCAGCCGGTTCGATCAAAGCCGTCCTGAATAAACCGGATCTTGCCTTCAGAGTCGTAAGTGAATATTTAAATTGTGAAACACAGCGATCGCCTTTAGCGCGATGATTCCGGCGAGGGTACTCCCGGCCAGCAGGATCGTAAGGGCGCAGATACAGAATCGCTTGATCATCGCCACATGAGCTTCCGCCGCACCTGGTGTGGCCGCGTCTTGCCTTTCCGGCGAATAGGTCGGCCGTTGGAGCGGACCGCGAGCGTTCGTCAGCATCGTCATGTCAAAAAATCCTCCATTCTGGGCTGTTCGCAAGGCCCCGGACACACCGGCTCCTGTCGTCCTGCGGCGACCGCCTCGCTCTAGAGAACGTGAAAATCTTCCAACCGGCGTTCGACAGCCTTCGTCATTTGCCGACGACGGCGACCATTCGCCGTCGAAGACGCATTGCAAAATGGATCAACGATCCAAGCTGCAGGGCGAACGGATTACCGTTGTTCTCCACATCGAGTTCGAACCTGTGGGAAGGAAATATGGTTGCGCATCCTTCTGGTTGGCTATGCCGTTTGGCAAACGACAATGCCGAATTCTCCAGCAGGAAAATTCCACCGATCCGCCCCTTGACGTCACGGGCCACCCAGAAGCCTTGCCTTGTTGCGGCCGATGAAAAATGCCGGGATCGCCTCGCTGACGACGTCGGGATCGAGCGGCTGAAATTCCGCGGCGGCAGTTGCAGGCTCGACGGCAGGCGAGATGCCGGAGCGTTCGCCGATCCCGTTCGATCGCTGCGGTCGAGCGTCTCGGCGTCTGCCGCCGCGAAACGTCTGGGCTTGTCATCTGGATTGCAATCATTTTGCGCTGATGGCGATGGCGATGACTTGCACGGGAGCTGCCGTGCACGAGCATGCTCGGCCTTCGCAGCGGCTTGTCGCATCCGGTTGCTGACAAAGGCGTCGAGCATTTCGCGGAAAGCGGTGAGAACGGTCTTGAGGTGTTCCCGGCCGTGTCCCGCCCGATGTGCGGCGCTAAAAGTGATCGCGGCCATGGCGGCCTCCTCACGAATCCAACGACCATGATGTGCAGACGATGCCATAGGAATGCGAGACGGCTTGGCGGCGTTTCTCATAAGGAAAATATAGGAATCGTTAGCAAGGGACGACGCCGCCGCGGTCGCGCCCAGTCTTTATGCTGCGCCTATGAGAGAGGACAGGCGGTCGCCTCGATTTCCTATGCTGTCCTACGCATCTTCAGACCAACTAGCTCGCAACGGGAGCTAATGGTGGAGATGTAAGATGGCCCACTTAATTACCAGCGATGACAAATTCCGCGACTTTACCTACGACGATGGTTATCGGGCGTATCTCATCACCCGACGGGACGTCCCGAGTGAATACCGGTTTGGCAGGACGCAGGGCAAACGCGTTCGTGTTCGCGCGCGGAGAGCCTTAAGGCGCGTCAACAGCTTTTTGAAGAACATGATCGAGGCTATCGCCGATTCGAAGCTGCGCCGTATGGAACGCGAGCTCGAGCTTCGCGGTATTCGCCTCGACCAAACCAACAACAATTGGGTGACGCGTAATCCCGGCCGAACCAGCGTTCGCGAGGACTGATGTCGGGCTTGCAGGTCCGGTTTGCATGGAGGTTCACATGCGACAGATTTCGTTCACCACATCCGTTCTCTTTTCCGGTTTCCGCAGCGCCATCAGTGCGCTGACGACGTTTATCGGCCCGTCCTGGAACGGGCCGATCCGGAAATATCACCCGGAAGATCACTATATGCGCGGTCCCGGACCGAAATGGCGAGAAAAGCACGTCCTCGACCGAGCACCCGCCGGCGGCACGTGAGTTTGTGCCACAATCGGCCCTCGGAGTCCTGCACCATCACCTTCTAGGTGGTGTGGACACTTATCTCATCCATAAGATGATGGCCGCGAGAGTGACGACGGCCCGGTAATTTCGGGCGGTCTTTTCGAAGCGGGTTGCGACGCGGCGGAACTGCTTGAGTTTTGAGAAGCAGCATTCCACGAGATGGCGCTGGGCATAGAGATGCTTGTCGAGCGGATATTTGAACGCACGTGACGGGTTGTTGGGGATGACGGCGAGCGCCCCCTTGGCGGCGATGGCTTGGCGCAAGTGATCGGCGTCATAGGCCGTATCAGCCATGACGACCTCGGCAGGTAATCCCTCGATCAATGCGGCGGCTTGCGGTGCATCGCCCTTCTGACCTGCGGTAAGCGTGAACCGCACAGGACATCCCAAGCCGCGAACGGCCATATGTATCTTGGTGCTCAGGCCGCCGCGCGAGCGGCCGAGCGCTTGATCTTCAGACCCCCTTTTTTCGCCCCGGCGGCGTGCTGATGCGCCCGAACGATGGTGGAATCGACGATCAGATATTCGAAGTCCGGATCATCGGACATCGCCTCGAAGATCCGCCACCAAACACCCTTGATGCTCCATCGACTGAAGCGCCGGAACACGCTGTTCCAATCCCCAAACGCTTCCGGAAGATCACGCCAAGGAGAGCCCGTACGCACGATCCACAGCACACCTTCCACGAACATCCGATTGTCGCGCCCGGTGGAACCTTTCTGGTCAGGTCGGCCTATGATCAGCGGCGCCATCCGCTCCCACGCCGCGTCGCTCAAAACCAACCGCTCCAGCACACCCAAGACTGCCTCCCAAAAAGCAGCCTTGAATTCTGATTTGCTCCTAAAAGGGAATCCTTAGGGTCCACACCACCTAGTGCGCCCGATTGTCACGGATGGAAAGCCCTCTCCACAAATCGCTGTCGCGCTTGGTAGATTTTTTGGCCGACGCCATCTTCGGTTGGCCGGCTTCGATGGCTGCCGCGAAGGCGCGCCGGAGGCGATCGTCGTCTATCCGCGTCAGATATTGCCGCAGAAGGATGGATGAACGTTCGTTCGGCTGCAGGATCGCCGCGCAAAGCTCGGCACTGGTCCTGCGAAAAAATCCAAAGGTCGATTTGCAGTCCTGCAGCGGGTCAAGGCGATCCAGCTCTGTTGCGATCGCCAGCACCGCCAGCCGGTCAGCATTGTCCCATGTCACGGCAAGGCGCAGAATTGCCAACTGCCAGGCGCGCAGTGTCTTGGCGTGCCATTCAACGCCCGAAGCGCTCGAATTCATAAGGTCGCCTGTGCCATCGCAGGATGATCCACACGCATCAATTGGACACGGGAGATCCGTTGGTAGCGTGGGAGCCGTACCAAATCTCGCTCGGGCAGGCCAGATCCTCGTCGCCAATCTCGGCGATCGCGCTCGCGACCTCGGCCTTCGCAGAATCGGCCAATTCAACGATGGGCAGGCGGGTGTTCGGACGCATGAAGCCGAGCAGGCACAAGGCGTACTTCAGGGCAGCCGGGCTCTCCCTGGAAAGGGCGGCCGTCAGCGGCGTCAGCCGATGTTGCAGATATCTCGCGGACTGCAACCGTCCCTGCCTGCAGTTCGAAAAAATCGCCTGACACAGCTCCGGCGCGACATTCGAGATCGTGGATATGCAGCCATCCCCGCCGCTGGCAATAAAGGCCAGCGCGGTGGCGTCGTCGCCGGACAGCAATCGAAATCCTGCTGGCAGCCGCGACCGCAAGCGGAGGGGGCGGGTCATATCGCCTGTCCCATCCCTCAATCCGATGAACTGTCTTGATTGCGCCAACCCTACGAGGGTGTCGTCGGACAACTCGCGGACGGTTCGGGAAGGAATGTCGTGCAGGATGATGGGCAGCGCGGTCGAATTGGCAATCGCCTGAAAGTGCGCCTGAATGCCGGCCTGCATCGGTTTGTTGTAATAGGGCACTACGGAAAGCACCGCATCGACGCCCGCCGCTTCGGCGCGCTGCGTCAGCTCAATGGCCTGGCTGGTTGAATTGGATCCGGCCCCGGCAATGACGCGAACGCGGCCGCGCGCGATCTCGACGGCTGCGCGGACGAGGCTATCATGTTCGACCGGCGTCAGGGTCGAGGCCTCGCCGGCGGTTTCGCCGACCACGATCGCCGAGGCCTCAGCTTCGATCTGGCGTTCGCAAAGCTTCGCAAACGCAGTCAAATCGATCGCATCGTTTTCGTCGAACGGGGTAGGAAGATCGGGGATGTAGCCCGCCAACCAGGTCGCGGGCTTTACAAGGGGGGTCATCGGATTTCACGCCACGTTTTCCATCTGGCCAAAACCCTGTCGGCACGCCGAAAGCACAAGGCCTTGCTGGCACCTGACACCCGCCTCGATCCTAAAACCCATCTGCTCCAGCCTGGTCCTGATTTTGAGGCAGACGCCGCTTTCGCGGGAGTTGATCAGGACGGCGATGGCCGCGCTGGTGCAGAGGAACGGCGCTATCCGGGTGAGTGCCGCCTCGATCGCCGCCAGCGAATTTTGACCCGTGATCAGGCCGATCGCATGCTGTCCCTTTGGAATGCGGCACGTCTCGGTGGTGGACACGCGAGCGAATCCGCGCCGTCGCAGCGCAAGATATAGTTCCAGACTATCGCTGCCGGTGACGATGGCGCGATGCAGACTGGAAAGGCGGGTGAGCTCGATCATGGTGTCAACGACCTGTTCCCGGTTCGGACCGGAATGGGGCTGGAGCATCTGGCTCTCCTGGGTGACGGAGCTGCTTGTAGCTGGTCGCGCGATACGCCGTGACGCTGGCGAAGAGGGAGCTTGCCGCCCATATCGAGCTCGATTTCGCGCGACAGCTCGACGATTGTTTCGGGGTGATGGCCGTTCTCGAACAGCGCGTATTTGACGGCTTGCGCGCGGTTGACGAACAGGCCGCCATAGAGGCCATTCTGTTCCTGGGCGACCCAGTTGCCGCGGCTGTTCTTGCCAATAAAGACGATTGCAGATGGCGAACTGCACGATGGAGGTTCGACGAGCTTCACGTTGGTATTCCTTTCTGTGGGCGGGTAGCGCGAGCTCCCGAAGTCACGGCCGCATCCGTCGCTGTGTTGTTCCGTGTGCGAATGTTCGGATGGTTTCGGCCGATGAGCGGGAGACTGCTTTACTCATGCTCCAATATCTTCCCGGCGGGATATGAATTCGAGGGCGATGAGCCTGCGATCTCATAAGAGCCGCATAAGATCGCGGGCCTTCCGTTTCAAAAGTGGGCAGCCTGGTTGAATTTCCGCTGACCAGGCAGCACAGCGCCGCGTAGGCCACCATTTCATCCCAATGGTTGAGAACCTTGTCGAACGGAGGCTCGCGCCTACCTCGCTAGACGGCGCCGAGGATCGTCGACATCCACAGCAACGCTGCAAGGCTGCGGCCGAAGCCGATGCTGCCGAGTGTCGCGAAGATAACCAGAATGGTCATTCGGAGACAGAAGCGAACGATCACCTGGCTAGATGTCAATTGTCGCGGAAGGTTCGGAAGCTGCGCCAAGATACAAGACTTTGATAGATGCGCCTGTTACGGTTTGGTGTGTTCCCCATGGATCCATCTTCAGGTGGGGGAATTGCACCGAGCTAGCC
>CAWJAA010000049.1:0-57660 GCA_963840615.1 Terriglobia bacterium | reverse complement strand
TGACTCCGGCACCAAGGATGACGACGTCTGCGGTCTTCAGCGATCGAGAACCGAGCGATCGAGAACCGTTGCTCATGCCGCGGCCCCCTTGTGGAGTCCCTTTTTCCAGTCGCACAAGGCTTGTTGCGCCGCGTTGTGTCCCGGAGCGCCGGTGACGCCCCCGCCGGGATGCGCTCCTGCACCGCACAAATAAAGCCCGGCGATGGGGGTGCGGTACTGGGACCAGCCTGAGACCGGGCGCATAAAGAAGAGTTGCTCCAGCGTCAGATCACCGTGAAAGATGTTGCCTTCGGTCAAGCCGTAGGTTCGCTCGAGATCGAGCGGCGTCAGCACCTGACACGCAAGAATTGCGCCGGGGACATTGGGCGCATGCTCGGCGATTTTCTTCACCACGCGATCTCGCAGCAGGTCACGCTGGTCATCCCAAGTGCCTTGCCGCAGGCGGTAGGGCACATACTGGACGAAGCAAGTCAGAATGTGTTTGCCTTCGGGAGCGAGCGACGGGTCGGCATTGGAAGAGACCACACAGTCAACCCAAAGCTCTTCGGGAATCTCACCGAACTTCGAGATGTCGTAGCAGCGCTCGGCAAATTCCAGCGAGGGCACCAGCGTGTAAAAGGTGCGCTCGAGAGCCGTCGCGGTCGAAGGCGTGCCCCGGAATCGCGGTTCTTCCGCTAATACCAGGTTGACCTTGGCGCAGGGGCCATCCATCTTGATGCCGCGGATGGCATGAACAAACTCCCCGGGCAATTCGCTTGCCGGCAACATGCCCAGAAATGTTCTTTTGGGATCGGCGTTCGACAGCACCAGGCGCGCGCGGATTTCCGTTCCGTCGTCCAGCGCGACTCCCACGGCCTTTCCCCCGCGAGTCATGATTTGTGCCACCGATACGCTGGTCCGGATCTCGACGCCCAGTTGCTTTCCCGCGGCGGCCAGGGCCTGCGTGATTGCCCCCATGCCCCCCATCACGTGGCCGTAGAAACCCTGCAACTCGTGTTCTCCACCGCTGAGCAGGTGGAAGAGCAGTCCGATCGCGGTTCCGGGCTGATACGGGCCGCCGTGTTTTCCGTAGACATTGTTGGCCAGAAAAAGCGTCTTGATGACGTCAGACTCGTAGTTGCGATCGAGAAATTCGCCGAGACTTCCGGTGAGAAAAGCGATCAGCTGCGCAATCTCGCTGCTCGAGATTCCGCGGAAGCGCTTGCCCACACGAAACAGATCGGACCAGCCGTGCAGGCTGGTGGTGTCGACTTCCGGCGGCGGTTCCATGAAGAACGGTTGCAGGTAGCGAGCTAGTTTCTTGAGGCGATCATCGACGCGAACGAACGTCTCCGCGTCTTTTGGAGAATACTTTCGAAACTCAGCCACGGCGCGCTCTCGATTTGCCCACCAGGGGACGACCCTGGCATCGGGAAAGGCAACCTGAATCGCGGGATCGCAGGGCACCATGCGCAACCCATGCGCGGCGAGATTCAAGTCCTTGATCACTTCCGGACGCAGCATGCTGGCGATGTAGGAAGTGGTGGAGACGCGGCACCCGGGAGCGATTTCTTCCGTGACACAGCAGCCACCTACGATCGCACGGCGTTCCAGCACCAGAGTCTTCAGGCCGCCGCGAGCCAGATAGGCCGCCGCGGTGAGGCCGTTGTGGCCGCCACCGATGACAATTGCGTCGTATACTTTCTGCGAGCTCAATGCCACGTGCTATCTGACCAGCAGTCATTCCACGCTTATCGCGTGGCCTCCACATTAACGTAGAACCGCGAAAAATAGAATTGTAATTGCTGTTATTTTTCGATACAGTTATATGACTTGAGGTCAATGTATGAGTGGAATTGGAAGCAGTCTGGCTTCGCCTCCGCGCTACCGTCACCTGCCGCCGCGGCCCCGTTCCGAAGGTAAGCGGGCGCGTATTATCGACGCGGCCATGCGTCACTTTGCCGAGCAGGGATACCATGCCGCGCGGGTGGGTGACATCGCTGCTGCCCTGGGCATCGCAAAAGGCTCCATCTTTCAGCACTTCGGCAGCAAAGACGGTCTGTTCTTCGAAGTTTACAAGAAGGCGGTGCGTTCTTTTCCACGTTATCTGGACGCCCCGCCGGAGGTGCGAGAGCGCGGATTCTTCGAGGTTCTGCGCTACTGGCTGGTGAGCACCGAACACCTGTTGCACGAAGACTGGATCCCCTACCGCGTTTCGCTGCTGGGCAACTACGGGACCGATCTGACGCTGAAGCGGGAGATTAACCGCTTCCTGCTGGCCGAAGACCCCTACGGGACCGTGCAGTTCGTGCGCTCTGGACTGCAGCGCGGCGAATTGCGCCGCGATCTCGACCAGGAGATGATGGTGTCCATTCTCGATTGGACGGTGGAGCGTTTCCAGGATGCGCTTTTGACCGAGGAACTGGACCCTGGCCTCTTCCGGCGTCCCGGGCACACCCGAAAAGAAGGAAACTCGCGTCGATCAATTCCTGGACGTGTTGCGGCGGGCGATTGGGACGGAGCGGGAGAGATAGCTCCATCATTGCAGGCAGGGAACTACCGATGATGACTCAAGCTTCAGTGCAGGAAATTCTCGCCAGCTATGACGACCACGCGGCCCTACCAGAGGCCTCAACCATTCCCGCGCCCTGGTATGTCGATTCCCGGATCGCTGAATTGGAAAACAAGACCGTTTTCAGCAAGACCTGGCAGCTGATGGGACGGGTGGAGCAAGTCGAAAAGCCTGGCCAGTTCGTAACCGCCACGGTTGCCGGCGAACCGATCGTTGTCGTGCGTGGCAACGATGGCGTGCTGCGTGCTTTCTTCAACGTGTGCCGTCACCATGCCGCCGCCGTGGTATCGGAACCCTGCGGCCAGGCCGCGCTTTTACATTGTCCTTACCACGGCTGGAATTACGGCCTCGACGGAGCGCTCAAAGGCATGCCGGAGTTTGACGGGGTGAAAAACTTCGAACGCCAACAAAACGGTTTGGTTCCGGTGCGGACAGAAACCTGGGAGAAATTCGTATTCATCAACCTGGATCCCAATGCCCAGCCGCTAGAGACGTTTCTCGGCGGTTTGGTGAAGCGGGTCGCACCCCTGGCTGTCAGCAAGCTGCATTACTTCGACAGCCGGACCTACGACATTCACTGCAACTGGAAAGTTTTTGTCGACAACTATCTCGACGGCGGGTATCACGTGCCCCACCTGCACAAAGGGCTGAGCTCGGTGCTCGACTATAAGGAGTACACCATCGAGAACGAAGACCGGTTCTGTCTGCAGTCGAGTCCGATGGTGGCTTCGGATGAAGATGTGGCCACTGGGGCGACGCGCAAAGGCGATCGCGCCTGGTACTTCTGGCAGTATCCCAACCTGATGATCAATTGCTACGAAGGCTACATGGACACGAACCTGGTCATCCCGCTCGATGTGGACCACTGCCGTGTCATCTTCGACTTTTACTTTGGCGACGTGAGTGAAGCCCACCGCGAATATAACCAGCAAAGCGTTGCCGTGGGGGCGCGCGTGCAGGACGAGGATCTCGGCATCTGCGAAGCGGTGCAGCGCGGGCTGAAGTCGCGAGCCTATGGCGCGGGCCGGCTTTCGGTTCGCCGTGAAGCCGGCGAACATCTGTTTCACCGCCTGTTGGCCAGTGATCTCAAGGCTGGGTTGAGCCGTACCGCGGCAGCGGCCGACTGACAGGCGCGTGATCATTTGAGGTTTTGGGACGTCGTCCTCCGTGATTCAATTTCCGAAAAGAGGTGGGGCCTTGAAGAGGACTCTTGCCATCCTGCTGGGGTTTTGGCTTTCGTGTGTGGGGGGAGTGTTTGCGCAAGTCACCGCGATCAAGGCGGGCCGGCTGATTGATCCGGATTCGGCCACGGTGCTGACCGGCCAGATCATTCTGATCCAGGATCACAAGGTGCAGGCGGTCGGCAAGTCTTTAGCCATTCCTGCCGGGGCCACCGTGATTGATCTTTCCCAACTGACCGTGCTGCCCGGACTGATCGACTGCCACACTCACCTTGCCGATGGCGCCCCCGAAAACGGGGAGCCGCTAACCCTGTTGCAGAAGACTTCGGCCGAGGTCGCTTATGAGTCCATCCCCAACGCCCGCAAGATGCTGGAATCCGGTTTCACCACGGTGCGGGACGTGGGCGTGTACCGCGCGCTCAACGACGTCGCCATGCGCGACGCTATTGCCTCGGGATACATCGTGGGTCCGCGCATGTATGTTGCCGGGGCTTACATTACGATCACCGGTGGCGCGGGCGCAATGACCGGACTGGCTCCGGACATCCAGTTGCCTTGGGACCTGCGCTACGGCGAAGCCAACAGCCCGTGGGAAGTGCGGCAGAAGGTTCGCCTGCTGGTGCACAACGGCGCCGATCACATCAAAATTCTCTCCAGCGGCGCCGTGCTCACCCATGGCAGCAATCCCATGACCCAGGAATTTACTCCCGAGGAGATCCGCGCTGCCGTGGATGAAGCCAGCCAGTTCGGGTTAAGAGTCGAGGCCCATGCACACTCGCCGCAGGGCATCAAGAACGCGATTCTCGCAGGAGTGGCTTCGGTGGAACACGCCACGCTGATTGACGACGAAGGAATTGCGCTCGCTAAACAGCATGGCACCTACCTGGATATGGATATTTATGATGAGGAATGTATTCAGCAGGCCGGCAGGGAAGGAAAAGAACCCAAAGACTTCCTGGAACATGATGCGCAACTCGGCCAGATTCAGCGGGAAAATTTCCGCAAGGCGGTGAAGGCTGGCGTGAAAATGTCGTTCGGGACCGATGCCGGTGTCTGTCCCTACGAGAAGAGTGTGAATCAGTTCGGGTTTATGGTGAAGTACGGAATGACGCCCATGCAGGCGATCCAGGCCGCAACCAGTTCTGCCGCCGACTTGCTCGGACATAGCGATGTCGTGGGCTCGATCAAGCCGGGGAAGTATGCCGACGTGATCGCGGTTTCAGGCGATCCGCTCCAGGATATCTCCACCCTGGAGCACGTGCAGTTCGTGATGAAAGACGGCAAAGTCTATAAACAGTAGAGACATCCCCCGCGCCTGCTCCATGAGTTTCAAGCCGGCGCCGCAGGTCACCACCATCTGTGATGTTCATCCGCCGCCGGCGTGTTCAGGTCACAACCCGGAAGCACAGTTCGTGAGATGATTTAAGGTTATGGAGGAGGACGGCGATGTCGACTGCCTGGACGTCCCGCTATGCCCAGCGCACCAAAGGGATCAAGAGTTCCGCGATACGAGAGTTACTGAAAATCACCCAGCGCCCGGAAATCATTTCCTTTGCCGGAGGCCTGCCAGCCCCGGATGTGTTTCCCGTCGCCCGCTTTCAGGAAGCCTGCCGCAAGGTTCTTGAGCAGAATGCCTCGCAGGCCCTGCAATACGGCGCCTCGGAAGGCTACGAACCGTTGCGCGAGATGATTGCGCGCCATCTTGAGCGCTACGGCATCAAGGCTCAGGCAGAGAACGTCCTGATTACCTCTGGTTCGCAGCAGGCTCTCGACCTGATTGGCAAGCTGCTCATCAATTCCGGGGATCGGGTACTGGTCGAAGCCCCCACTTACCTCGGGGCCCTGCAGGCATTCGATGTCTATGGCGCGGAGTACGTCAGCGTCCTCAGCGACGATGATGGCATGCGCACCGACCTGCTGGAAGAACCCCTGCGCTCGGGACCGAAATTCATGTATGTGCTGCCCAACTTCCAGAATCCAGGGGGAACCACGCTTTCCGAAGGACGCCGCCAGGAGTTAGTGCTGCTGGCGGACCGTTATGGAATTCCGATTATCGAAGACGATCCCTATGGCCAACTCCGCTATGAAGGGGAGCACCTCACTCCCCTGGTCGTTCTTGACCGCGAAAACCTGCGGCGCGATTCGGGCTACTCCATCGGCAACGTGATTTACCTGAGCACTTTCTCAAAGACGCTTGCGCCCGGACTGCGCCTGGGTTGGATTGTGGCGCCTCCGGAAGTTATTTCCAAGCTCACGCAACTGAAGCAGGGCGCCGATTTGCACACCTCCACGTTCACCCAGATCGTGGCCTACGAAGTGGCGAAGGACGGCTTCCTCGATGAGCATGTGAAGCTCATTCGGAAAGTGTACGGGGAACGCCGCGATGTGATGCTCGCGGCGATGAAGCAACATTTCCCGCCGGAAGTGACCTGGACCCATCCTAAAGGCGGCTTGTTCTTGTGGGTGACGTTGCCGAAGGGCATGGACGGTCAGAAGCTGTTTCAGGCCGCGCTCGAAGAAAAAGTCGCGTTCGTCCCGGGAGACTCTTTCTATGCGCGCAACGGGTACAGCGATGAAGGTTGCCGCCACTTCCGTCTGAATTTCTCCTATGGGAAGCCTGATCAGATCCGGGAAGGGATTCGCAGGCTGTCGATTGCGGTCAAGCAACAACTGCAGCGGTTGTCGCCGGCAGTCGCTCGCTAGGTGTAGCACCGTTCTGTGCAGAGTTTTTCTCCTTTCTCACGCCGCGCGAAGGGCGCGACTTTCCGCGCGGTTCCGGGTTTCAGCATCCAAGCTGAAGTGTGAGGAATTGCGGCCGGCGTGGTTCCAGCTCGGCCCGACCTTCTCGCCTTACACTATTCGTTCTTCCACATTTCCGGGTTGAGGTGCTCCGCATGCGGTCTGCTGTCGCAGTTTTTCTTGCGTTCCTGGTTGGCTGCTCTTGGTTTCTCATCGCTTGCGGAGGCGGCAGCAGCCAGCAAACCCAGACTCCCCCTCCCGCCAGTCCCAACCAACTCGGCACCGCCACAGCCGCCACTGCCGTGACTTGTCCTGCGGGCACGGTGGCGGGTTTCTGCATGACTCTCACCGTAACCTGCCCGAGCGTTCCCAATTACACCGGAACGATTCTCAAGATCAGCCAGCCTTCCGGCGCTTCCAAGGGTACGGTCATTTTTACCACCGGTGGGGCGGGAAACGATCTCTACGAGACTCATTTTGCGTACGGATCAACGGCGGTGAACAATGTGGTCGCGGCCGGCTTCACCGCGGTGCAGACCGACTTCAGCGGAGGATCGACAGGATGGCTCACCGGTCCCGCGGCCGATGGACCGCTAACCTTAAGTTGCCGCTGGGCGACTGTGGCACAGTGGGTGCACGACAACCTGCGTCAGGCGAATACCGCTCTATGTGCTACCGGTAACAGTGCCGGCGCCGGCGCAATCGCTTATGCGCTTTCCCGCTACGGCGAGGATTCAATCTTTAATTATGTCGTTCCCACCGGCGGGCCGCCTTTCAGCCGCATTGACCAAGGCTGCATTTGCAGGGGAGCGCAGATCAGCACCAGTTGCGCCGGACCGGTGGATCCTTGTTACGGATTGAACGCGAATATGTTTCTTGATCCCGCCTACGGCAACGGGCACTGCTCCAACGGCAATAGCAGTGACGTTCCGCTTTGGCAGGCGGACAGCATTCTGTCTAGCGATGGCAAATCGGTCTTGAGCTACAGCACCCGCGTGCACTTCATTTTCGGGGGGCTCGACACCACGCCCGGCGTCGCCAATGCCGCATTGTGGCAGCAGGCGATCACATCAACCAATGATTTCGCGTGCGTGGCGGATGCGCCGCATGAAATCGCGGACGTGCCGGACGGGGCCACGACCGTGGCCAACGCCCTCATTCAGAACTGTCACTAGAACCTGGGCGGCGGACTTGAGCGACCATCTTTCGAATCGAATCCACAATCACATCCGGCCGCCGCGCAGGCACTGAGTGTCCACTGCCTTCGGCGACCACATGAGTTGCGTTGCTCGACAATTCGACCAGCTGTTGCTGCAGCTTCAACCAATGCTGTTCGCGCCTGGAGGAGACGATGTCATCGGTGGTCGAGCTACGGTTGGGGTCACGCGAAATGACAACCAGGGGAAGGTCGCCCAGCGATCCTAAGTTTCGTACCTCCGCCGCGCTTTGCGGAAACGCCTCCCACTGCGCGTAGTGCGTGGCATACACGTGGGATTGGCATCCGAGCGCGCGCTTTTCGGCTGCAATCTGGTGCGGTCCCGAGCCGCACCATCCTCGCCAGCGCGGCAGGCCGAACGGCATGGTGAACTGCATCATCCGCAGCCAGACTTTCTTGCTGAAATAGAAGGGGATGATTTCGTCGGGATGGGCTCCGTCAACCAGTACCAGACCCGCCACTTCCCTGGGATATTGGTGCGCATACATCAGCGCATTGAAACTTCCAAAGGAATGACCTGCCAGGATGAACGGCGGCTTTTCCCCCGCGGCTATTAGGAGCCGGTGGAGTTCCTCGGCCATGACGCTGGGAACGCGAGGCTTGGGGCCGGTGTCGCTCCAGCCATATCCGGCGCGGTCATAGGAGCACACGCGGGTGAAGCGGGCGATCTCAGGCTGCACCCGGTACCAGTCGAGATACGAACCATCGAGGCCGAAGTCGAGCACCACGGTCGGCCCGCCTTCGCCAGAGCAATAGAGATGCAGGCGATAGCCGCCGACATCGAGTAGTTTTCCCGGAGGGCGATAGGTTTTCTGGTCGCGACGGCGGCTCGCCGCCTGGTAGACAGCGCCGATCCCGGCAGTCACCACCAGCAATGCCAACTCCGCCATCAGCAGATACCGCAGGCTGCGCACGAAGGTTCGCGAAGATTCGCTGTGACCGGCGATCGAGGAGACTCCAGCCAATGCGGCCAGCAGAATGGGCAGTCCGACCAGCAGGATCACGGCCCAGCGCAGCGGGTGAAATGAGCCTGCCGTAGCGATCTCTCCTTATGCGGCTCCGAAGGGATTTTCGAGCGACGGGCTCTGCGGAGTGAACAGTTCGGCGCCGTTCTCCAGAATGTGCATGTCATCTTCCAGCCGCACGCCAAATTCGCCGCGAATGTAGATTCCGGGCTCGTCGCTGAACGTCATGTTCGGTTCCAGCTTCCGCGTGTTCCCGCGCACCAGGTATGGCCACTCGTGCCCGTCCATGCCCATGCCGTGTCCCAGACGGTGAGCGAAGTACTTGTAATCGGGCCCGTAGCCGGCATCGGTGATAACTTTCCTCGCCGCCGCATCCACTGCCTGGCACTCCAGTCCCGGACGCGCCGTTTTCAACGCCGCGGTCTGCGCGGCGTGCACGATGTCGAACACTTTTTTCATTTTGTCCGATGCCTTGCCGAGCACGAAGGTGCGGGTAATGTCGGAAGTGTAGCCCTCCACGCGGCAGCCGCCATCCACCAGGACCAGCGATCCCTCGCGGATCACTTGCGGCGCGATGGAGCCATGGGGAAACGCGGCATACTCGCCGACCTCGACCAACCCTTCGCCTTCGAAGCCGAGTTTGTCATGCGCCGCTTCCACCAGGTGCAGAAAGTCTGCCTGCGTCATGCCCGGTTTGAGCGCCTGATGAGCGGCCACGTAAGCCGCCAGAGTGACCCTTGCGGCCAGCCGCATTAGGGCAATCTCGTGGTCGCTCTTGATGCTGCGGCAGCCCGCGGTGACGGGCGTGGCACTGGCGATCGTCACTTGCGGAGACGCCTTTCCAATTCCTTCACTGAACACGAAGCGTACCGTCTCCTCCACTCCCAGAGTTCCGGAACCGATCCCGCGATCCTGCAATCCCTGCGCCACCCGCTGGTAAGGACTCTCGTCCTCTTGCCAGATGCGCACATCCGCCGTGTCGCTATCGGGAGATTTTGAGATCTGCTCGCGGGCCCGCCCTTCTTCGAATGCCGGGCAGACGTAGAAAGCGGCGCCCTTGGCGGGCAACACCATAGCAAAGGTGCGCTCTCCACCCCACCAGCGAATGCCGCTGAAGTATTGCAGCGACGTGCCCTCCATCAACAGGATCGCGTTCAGATGATTGGCCTCCATCAGTTGCCGTGCCTTTTCCTGCCGCGCCCGGCGCTCGTTGTTGGTGATGGGAGTGGCTTGATCCTTCAGCGACTTCAGGTTCATGATGGACGCCGGCAATGGCTTGCATTCTTCCTCTGCATGCAGTAGCGGTTGCGCGGCGAAGCCGGCGCCCGCTGCTACCGCCCCGGTGCGCAGGAATGCTCGACGTGAAAACATGAGTCCTCCGTGGGAAAAGCGTCATTATAGAGGCCGCCGAGGATCGCAGCCGCAGATTTTACGAATCCGGAGAAAAGGCGCCCATTGAATGCCGGTTTCCAGTGCGCGGGATGCGGCGAGTGGAACTCCACCTCGCTGGATGAAAGTGCGGGCCGCAACCAGTCTTACGTGGAAGATTGCCAGGTATGCTGCCGCCCCAACGTCATCCACCTCCGCTATGATCCCGAAGAGCATGAGTTTGTGATTACCGCAAAGTTGGAATAACCTGCGTCCAGACGGAGGAGATCTCGATGGCAATGAGCTATGCGCAGCCTGGCCGGATGGTGGCCCATAACATGGTCACCACGCAATTCGAGCTCGATGGCTTCAAGGTAGTTCGTACTTTGGGCGTGGTCCGCGGCATCGTGGTCCGCTCCCGCTCGATTTTCGGCACCATCGGCGCGGGATTGCAAACCATCCTCGGCGGCAATATTACCCTGCTGACGAATCTCTGCGAGAAGACTCGCGCCGAGGCTTTTGATCTGATGCTGCAACACGCAGCGGAACTAGGCGGAAACGCCGTAGTCGGCGCGCGCTACGACGCCACCGAAGTCATGCAAGGAGTCACCGAAGTCCTGGCCTACGGCACCGCCGTCTACGTCGAGCCCACAAAGCAGGCATAGGCACGAACCATGTGGGGACGGGCGCCTCCGCGAGCCTGCCCTGAGCGGAGCCGAAGGGTCCAGGCCGCGACGGTCTTTGTCGCGGCTACTTCCTCACTCCGAGCAATTTCTCCAACGCGTTCTGTCGATACCCGAAGGTCCTCTCAAACTGCCGCCCCACAAAGAACCTCTGCGCCAACTCCCCAATAAATCCAAACCCAACTTCATACTCGATCACATCGCGCACCACGGTCCCCGCAATCCCGTTGCGTTCCTCTGCCACCAGTTCGTGACGATGATGAAAGCTCTTGAACGGCCCCTTCTCCTGAATGTCCTCGAAGAAATGATTCCACTCGAATGCAACGATGCGCGCGATCCACCGCGCCCGAAAAGGCAGGAAGGGCAGTATTCGAAATGAGGTCACAATCTCCGAGCCGGCGCCCGCCAGCGGCGCTTGGTCGGTCACCGTGGCCTGAGCCGGTGACACACCCGGCGGCGGCACCAGGGTCACGCGCAGCAGTTCGGTCGCACTCTCCGGCGGCATGATGCGCGGCAGGTTCCCCGGGTTCGCAAAGAACAGAAACACCCGTTCCAGCGGCACCGGCACCCACTGCGCGAACTGAGCGCGATGAAGCATCAATTGCGTGCGATTGTAATTCAGTGAGAGCGCGCCAGTCTGCTACATTGCCTGGGATGCTTCTTCCCTTATCGACCATTCGCGAAGCGCAAGACCTCCTGGGGCGCTACCTTCCCCAGACCCGGCTGGTCCCGGCAGCCTCGCTTTCGCAGACTTCCCACTGCAACGTCTACCTGAAGCTCGAAAGCGAGCTTCCCACCGGATCGTTCAAGCCGCGCGGCGCCATCTACGCCCTGTTGCGAGAAATGTCCCGCCGCCAGGTAAGGGAAGTCGTAGCTTCAAGCACTGGCAATCACGGTGCCGCCGTAGCCTACGCCGCCAGGCTGCTCGGTATCGCCGCAACCATCTTCCTGCCGGAGAATCCGAACCCGGTGAAGCGTGCAAGAATCGCCAGTCTGGGCGCGAAGATTATTGAGGTTGGACGCGATCTCAGCGCTGCCGGCGAGCAAGTCGTGGCTTATGCGCAGAGTAGGGGCGCGTATTTTCTCAACGACGCCGGGGATTCCGATCTCCCGGCCGGGCCTGCCACCATCGGGCTCGAAATCCTGGACCAGCTTCCGCAAACCGACGTTCTCTATGTTCCGATGGGCGATACAGCGTTGATCCGAGGCGTTGCCGCGGCGGCCAAGCAAATTCGCCACGAAGTGAAGGTCATCGGGGTCCAGGCCGAGGCGGCACCGTCTTATTTCTTATCGTGGAAGCAGGGAACCGCAGTGCCGACTGAGACCTGCGAAACCATAGCGGATGGGCTGGCTACTCGCATGCCGGATGCCGCGAACGTGCGGGCGATTCGCGAAGTGGTGGATGAAGTTCGCCTGGTCAGTGACGAACAGATGCTTTCCGCCATCCGTCATCTTCTTCTCGAGGAGCACCTGGTCGCCGAGCCCGCCGGGGCGGCGACGACCGCCGCCTTGCTGGCTGCGGACCACATTGCGGGCCAAAACATCGTTTTGCTGCTGAGCGGCTGCAACGTCGCTCCTCACATCTTGCGTCAGGCCCTCTGCGGCTAAAAACCGCCTCTCCGAAGTTTTCCACAACATTCTTCAGGACTTAGGGGCGAAACAATAGCAAAAGACTCAGGTGTCTAAACGCAGCCCATTGTGGTCACCGAGTCAGTAAACCACAAGCCATGGCGTTTTTCAGATTGAGACAATCTGTCCCTCCCCTACCTTTAACTTTGTTATTGACAATAAACCAGTTAGGCGTAGGATGTGGGCAAAAGTGGTAGAAAGTGGTCGTGACCGTAGAGGTCGTGGGCGAGAGTGAAGCGACGAGAGGCGCCAGTGGATTTAAAGACTGACACCCCAAAAAACAGCCCCAACGAGCCCCAAACGACCGACATTTTTGCCCTTTTTACCTCCCTCTCTTTGGTAGCGGTAGCTGCTAAGCGGTTCCGGGTCTCCAAAACGGGCATTACACATGTTTCGCGGAAATCACCCAACTCGGGTCGACGACAAGGGACGACTCAAGGTTCCCGCGGAATTCAAGCGCGTGATCGACGAGAAGTACGGCCAGCAATTTTACATCACCAGCTTGGACGGCAAGGTTGCCCAAGTGTATCCCTTCGAGGAGTGGGAGCGGATCGAGCAGAAGCTGGCGTCGCTCTCCACCTTCAATCCTACGAAGAAGAAATTTTTGGACCGGGTGAACTACTACGGGCAGGTGGTCGAGATGGATGGTCAGGGACGGTTGTTGATCCCGCAACTGCTGCGCGATTCGGCGCAGATCAAGGGCGAGGTCGCGGTTCTCGGCAACTTGACTTACCTGATCGTTCGAAACCTGGAGACGTTCCGTAAGGAAATCGAGGAGACGGCGTTCACTCCCGAGGATGAGAACACGCTCAACGAGCTGGGCATCTAGTGGACGAGGGTTTTGCAAATACCCCTCAGGGGGTTGGGCATGGCAGTGGGCATGTTCCAGTTCTTTTAAAAGAAGCGATCGATTTTCTCAACCTCCGGCGCGGTGGGACGTATATCGACGCCACGGTGGGCCTGGGCGGGCACAGTTACGAAATCGCAAAACGCCTCGGCGCAGCGGGTCATTTGATTGGGCTCGATAAGGATCCCGCGGCACTGGAGGTAGCCCGCGCGCGGCTGGTTCCGGCTTTAAGCGACTGGCCGGAAGTCAGGTTGCTGCATGGCTCGTTCGCCGAGCTGGCCGCAACCGCCGGCCTGCAGCCTGCCACGGTTGACGGCATCCTGGCCGACATCGGGGTAAGCAGCCTGCAACTCGGCAATCCGGCGCGAGGCTTCAGTTTTCAGGCGGAAGGACCGCTCGACATGCGTATGAACCCGCAAGCCGAGCTGACCGCCGAACAAGTGGTAAACCAGTTCGACGAGCGCGAGCTTGCCGACCTGATTTACGAATTCGGTGAGGAAAGGAGGTCGCGGAGAATCGCCAGAGCCATTGTCCGGTCGCGGCCGATACGAACTACCGCGCAACTTGCGGATGTCATATCAGCCGCGGCCCGGCCAATGAATTCTCAAGAGAGGCGAATTCATCCCGCGACGCGCACCTTTCAAGCTCTCCGAATTTTCGTAAACCATGAACTGGACGATCTGCGGGCGCTGCTGCAGGCGGCTCCGCAGTTGCTGCAACCGGCAGGACGGCTGGTGATCATCAGCTTCCACTCGCTGGAGGATCGCATCGTGAAAGATGCCTTCCGCGATGGAGTGAAGCAGGGTCATTACCGGCTGCTGACGAAAAAGCCGGTGACCGCCGGCGAAGAAGAAATCGATCGCAATCCGCGATCCCGCAGCGCCAAGATGCGCGCGGCGGAAAGAGTTTAGCCCCGGAAAACCTGCCGGGGCCCCGGCGCAGACTTCAAGAAGCCGCGCCGGGAACGGTATCCAGTCGGCTCTGTGGTAGGAGCCCAAGATCACTGGAGGATGACGATGTTCACAGGAAATTTGATTGATCAACTGATGGCCACCGTGGAGCGAGCCGAAGCGCGCGCTCATCAGCCGGGCGAAAGTGCTCCGCCCGAGCCCTGGTACGCCGTCGCCGCACAGGAAATTTCACCGCTCGAACACGACTTACTCGGAGTGGCATAAATGGCGGCAGCCGCAGCAATCCATGGAAGTGTCCCCACCTCGCGGCGCCGGCCGTGCTGGACCGGCACGCCGGAAATTTATTTCGCCAAGTCCATTGACAACTCCCGCTTGGTGAAGCTGGAAGATCCCAAGCGAGGCCGCGAGATGAGGCAGTTCGCCATTGCGCTCGGCTGTCTGTTCCTGCTGGTCATGACGTTCGCCTGGCAGCATTACAAGGCGATCGAGTACGGATACAGGATTGAGGCTCTGAAGATGCAGTGCGAGGGCATCGCGGAAGTGAACCGCGCCCTTCGACTGGAAGATGCCTCTTTGCGTGATCCCGGGCGCATCGACAACTGGGCGCGTCAACACGGACTGCAGCCGCCGCAGGCGGGACAAGTCATGCGGATGGATTCGGCATTGCCGGATTCCAGTTCGCCCGTCCTGGCCAGTGTCGACCCGATCCGGGTGATCTCGGCGCAGTAGACGACCGCGCCAGCAAACGGTCTTCCGCCGGGACCGGCCCGGCGCAGCATTCTTGACGGCGGCTTCCTCTGGATGAGTGAGCCGCCACTGTTTTCTGAGGATTCCATCCGTGGCCGCCAACCCGCCCCATAATCGCACCAATCTTCGGCTCTACCTGCTGGCGGGCGTGCTGATTCTCTGGGGCATGGTTATTTGTGTGCGCCTGGTGTACCTCCAGATCTTCGAATATGGCGCGTTCGCGCACCGCGCCCAGCATCAACAACAGCGCACCGTGGAAGTCGCGGCGCGTCGCGGGATTATTTATGACCGGGCGGGACGCGAGTTGGCGATGTCGGTCGCGGTCGATTCTGCGTTCGCCGTACCCACCGAAATTCCCGACCTCGCCGGCACGCTTTCACTCATCGCCCGCATCACCAAGGCGGATCCCCGCGAGTTGCTTGCCAGGTGCAAAGCCGGACGCACCTTCTGCTGGGTGGCGCGCAAAGCCGATCAGGAAACCGCCGAGCGCATCCGTTCAATGAATCTGCGGGGAATCTATTTCCAGAAAGAATCCAAGCGCTACTATCCGAAACGCGATCTGGCGGCGCAAGTCCTCGGATATGTTGGTACCGACGACGAAGGCCTGAGCGGAATTGAGCGCGAATACGACGAGAAGCTTCAGGGCAAACCGGGCCGCATGCTGATTCAGGTCGACGCCCGCCGCAAATGGTTCGGCAGCGTCGAGAAACAGCCTGATCCCGGCGAGAACGTGGTTTTGACCATCGACCAGCAGATCCAGTACATCGCCGAGCGAGAACTGGAGACGGTGATGCAGCAGAGCCACGCGGAAGCGGGCACCGTGGTCGTCGAGAATCCGCACACCGGAGAAATCCTGGCGCTGGCCAACCGCCCCACGTTCAATCCTAACGTCGCCCGTGAAATCACCTCCGAGCGTTTGAAGGACCACGCGGTCAGCGACGTCTACGAACCCGGTTCCACGTTCAAGCTGGTGACGATTTCCGCCGCGCTCGACCAGCATTTGACGCGGCCGGACGAAGTGTTCGATTGCCAGATGGGCTCGATCGTTATCAATGGCCGCCGCATTCACGACTGGAAGGCCTTCGGCATGCTGCAGGTCTCTGACATCCTGGCGCACTCCAGCGACGTGGGCGCCATCAAAATTGCCCTTCGCCTGGGCGACGAGCGCCTCTACAAATACATCCGGGCTTACGGCTTTGGCCAGCAGACCGGTATCGAACTGCCCGGCGAGACGCGCGGCTTGGCCAAGCCGCTGAGCCGCTGGTCGAAGGTTTCCATCGGAGCCATCTCGATGGGGCAGGAGATCGGGGTTTCGCCTCTGCAACTCGCAGCCATGGTCTCGACCATCGCCAATGATGGCCAGTGGGTGCCGACGCGGATTGTGGCGGCGACGACCCCTCCGCAGAGCACGCCGCAGATGATTGCCTTCCACCCGGCGGATGGACGTCAGGTGATCTCACCCCTGACCGCAGCCCAGATGAAGCAGATGATGCAAGGCGTGGTGCTGCATGGTACCGGGAAAAAGGCAATCCTCGAGGGCTACAGTTCGGCGGGAAAGACAGGCACCGCGCAGAAAATCGATCCGGCGACGCGCACCTACTCGCGCACCAAGTACATTGCCTCGTTTGCGGGGTTCGCGCCGGTCAATAATCCGGCAGTCACGATTGCGGTCATCATTGACTCGCCGCTGGGAGGACACCACGGCGGCGAGGTGGGCGGCCCCGTGTTTCAGCGCATTGCCCAGCAGGTTCTGGAATACCTGCATACGCCTCATGACGTCGATCTGCCTGCCAACCGCCAGTTGCTGATGGCCGCGCGCCGGGTGAAAGATCAGGATCTGGAGGAGGGCTCTCCGGATCGTCTGGGCGATACGTTGGAAGTCGCCGACGCGGGCGATCCTCTGTCGAGTCCCGCGAAAGAGTCCACCAAGCCGTCTCCGGAAGTGACTGGACCAGGAGTGATGCCCGCTGCTCTCCGCGAGCGCGTACCCTCCCCGCCCGCGGAGCAAAAAGTGGTCAGTGGGAACCCGGCGCCGGTTCCGGCAGCGCCCGTTGTGGATCATTCCTCGGGCACGGTCGTGCTGGACGCGGAGCAGGGCGGCATTGTGGTGCCGTCGTTCCTGGGGAAAACCGTGCGTGCCGCCATCGGGCTGGCGCAGGAAAGCGGACTCGATCTGGGCGCGGTCGGCAGCGGCCTGGCCCAGGAGCAGTCGCCTCCCGCAGGGGCCCATGTACCCGCCGGAGCGCACGTCACCGTGAGGTTCGGGCGCTAAATTCCGCCGGCCAAAGGTAGTTGGGCCGGGGATCTGCGGCGTCCTGTACCCTATAATTCAACCCAATGACGTTTCAACAACTCCTCCAGGGTGCGGAAGTCCTCGCGCAGAGCGGGAATCCGAATATCCGCGGTGTGGAATACGACTCGCGACAGGTGAAGCCCGGCGACGTGTTTGTCGCCATGCGGGGAGAATCGAGCGATGGCAACCGGTTCATCGATAAAGCCATCGCCGCCGGCGCCGTCGCCGTCGTCACCGATTCCGCCAGCGAGAAGCCCCGCGAAGCAGTGGCCTGGGTGCAAGTTCCTCATGGTCGGCGGGCGCTGGCGCGACTGAGCGCCAACTTCTATAAGCGTCCCGCGGAGACGCTTGCCGTCACCGGAATTACCGGCACCAACGGCAAGAGCACTACCACATTCCTGCTGGAATCGATTCTGACCGCGGCGGGACGTAAGAGCGCGCTGGTCGGCACCATCGAATATCACGTGGCCGGCCGAGGTCCTGCCCGCGCCTCACACCACGCCCGAGTCGCTGGAACTGAACCGCATGCTTGCGCGAGGCTCGCGGCCAGGGCGCCACCGAAGCTGTCATGGAGGTCTCGTCGCACGCGCTTGCTCAGCAGCGTGTCTACGGCATTCCGTTCGACGTCGCGGTATTTACGAACCTGACGCGCGATCATCTCGACTATCACCACACCATGGAGGAGTACTTCGCGTCGAAGCAGATGCTGTTCGAGGGCTGCGGCACCGAGCCGCCGCGCGCCGCGGTGATCAACATCGACGACGAGTACGGACAGCAAACTGCTGCAGATCAAGCGCAGCTCGCAGGTTCTGACCTACGGACTCGCCAAGGGCGACTTTCGTGCCGAGAAAGTGGAAATCTACCTCTCGCGGCACGCGTCTCGACGTGATCACGCCCGGTGACAAGCTGGCGCTCTTCTCTCCCTTGATCGGGAAGGTGAACGTCTACAACATCCTTGCCGCGGCGGGCGCGGCGTTCGCTCGGGGCTGCTCGCTCGAAGCCATCGGTGAAAGGCGTAGAGACGCTCACCCGCGTCCCCGGCCGCTTCGAGCGCGTGGATTGCGGACAGCCTTTCACGGTGGTGGTGGATTACGCCCACACCGACGATGCGCTGCGCAACCTGACCAGCCTGGCCCGCGAATTCGTCGCAGCCGGGCAAGGGCCGGGTCATCACGCTCTTCGGTTGCGGCGGAGATCGCGATCGCGCCAAGCGTCCGCTGATGGGCGAGGCCGCCGGGCGCGGCAGTGACTTTGTGGTTCTCACTTCTGACAATCCCCGCAGCGAAGATCCGCTGGCCATCATCAACGACGCCATGGTCGGCCTGCAGCGATCCGGCGCGAAATACAAGGTTGAGCCGGACCGCCGCAAAGCCATCGCTCTGGCTGTATCCGAGGCGAGTCCGGGCGACATCGTGCTCATCGCCGGCAAGGGACACGAAAAAGTGCAGGTGACTCGCGAAGGTTCCATTCCGTTCGATGACGTCGAGGTTTCCCGGCTGGTGCTGCGCGAAGCAGGCTACAGTTGCGAAGCCGCCCAGGCGGGTGCGGGAAAGATGAAGCTTTCGCTCTCGCGAGTCGCGGAGTTCATCGGCGCCAGTGGTGAATTTGACCGCAAGGCGGTCGCACAGGCTATTCCATCGACTCGCGCAACCTGCAGCCCGGCGATCTGTTCTTTGCGGTGAAAGGCGAACGCCTCGACGGCCACGATTTTGTTCCGGAGGCCGCTGGAGCAGGGCGCGGTCGCCGCGGTCGTTCGCAAAGATCAGATGAGCCCGTTATCCCTCTGCAGCGCGCCTGCTCGCCGTCGAAGAGACGCTCGTCGCATTGCAAACCCTGGCCACCGCCGTTCGCCGGCTCTGGGGGAAGCCGGTAGTCGGCATCACCGGGTCCGCCGGCAAGACGACGACCAAGGAAGCGCATCGCTCACGTGCTCTGCTCGCGCTTCCACGTGCTCAAGTCCGAAGGCAACTTTAACAATCATTTCGGATTGCCGTTGATGCTGCTGAAGCTTGAGCCCGAGCACGAAATCGCTGTCATCGAAATGGGGATGTCACACGCCGGGAGAGATTACCGCGCTGGCCAATATTGCGCAGCCCGGACATTGGGGTAGTGACCAATGTCGCTCCGGTTCACCTCGAGTTCTTCAAGTCCGTCGCCGACATCGCGCGCGCCAAGTACGAACTGATCGCCTCGTTGCCCGCCGGCGGCGACCGCCGTGCTGAACGCGGACGACGAGTACGTTTCGCAGTTCGGCCGGGACTTTCAAGGGCAAAGTCGTCATGTACGGATTCGCAAGCCGGCTGCCGACATTCGCGCCGAGAAAATCGAGGCGCAGGAGCGGAAGGCTCGACATTTGACCTGGTCGTTGGCGGTTGCCGGGAGCGAGCCCGGTTGCCGCTGGTCGGGACGCACAATATCTACAACGGGCTGGCGGCCGTAGCCGTTGGACTGGAGCGTGGCCTTACCCCCTCGGAAGCCGTGGACTCCCTGGCCACGCTTCGTCCCGCTGACAAGCGCGGCGAGGTTCTCCAACTGGGTAACATCACCGTGATCAACGATTGCTACAATTCCAATCCGAAAGCTCTCGATGCCATGGTCGATGCCCTGGCAACGATGCCGGCACGGCGCCGGATAGTGGTAGCCGGTGAGATGCTCGAACTCGGCCCGGCCGGCGAAGAGTTGCATCGCGGCGTCGGCCGCCACATGGCCGGACAAGAAGATCGACATGCTGCTCGGCGTGCGCGGCCTGCGCCCAGCACGATGGTAGAAGCCGCGAAGCAAGCGGGCATGCGCGCGGAGTTCGTAACCACTCCGGAAGAAGCAGGCGAATGGCTCGACCGCGAAGCGCGCGACGGCGACGTGGTATTGCTGAAAGCCTCCCGCGGCGTGAAGCTGGAGAAGGCGCTGGAAAAGTGGAAGTCGCGCAGTGCCGACGACCAGTACGACACAAGCGACCAACGGCTGATTTCACGGAGAGCGGATTGCTCTACTGGCTGCTGTACCTGAAGCTTTTCCATTACTTTCCGCCGTTCCGCATCTTCCGCTACCTGACGTTCCGCACCGCGTTCGCCAGCCTTACCGCGCTTTTCATCGGCCTCATCGTCGGCCCGCTGGTCATCAGCCGCCTGCGCGAATTCCAGATCGGGCAATACATCCGCGAAGAAGGACCCAAGGCCCACCAGAAAAAAGCCGGCACGCCCACCATGGGCGGCGTGCTGATTGCCATCCCGATCGTCGTGCCCACCTTGCTGTGGGCCGACCTGACCAACCGCTTCGTCTGGATCGCCGTCTTCGCCACCTTGGCTTTTGCCGCCATCGGTTTCGCCGACGACTACATTAAGGTGGTCCACCGCCGCAACCTTGGCCTTGACCGGCAAGGCCAAGACTCGGCCTGCAGATTCTTACCAGCGTGGTCATCGCGATCGTCTCTGATCGCTGATGCAGGCGCACGGCGGATGTACTCCACCAAGCTGATGGTGCCGTTCTTCAAGCAGTTCCGTCCCGACCTGGTGATTGACGCCTTGCTGGCCAATCCGCATCTCTGGCCGATGGCGTTTCTGCCGTTCATCGTGTTTGTCGCGCTGGTCATCGTCGGCTCGAGCAACGCGGTGAACCTCACCGACGGGCTTGGACGGCCTGGCCATCGGCTGCACCGTAATCGCCGCCGGGCGCTCTGACGGTGCTGACCTACGTCAGCGGCCACGCGACTTTTGCCGCACTACCTGGAACTTGCAGCGTATGCCGCAGGTCGGCGAGCTGACCGATCTTTTGCGGAGCCATGGTCGGCTCCGCCATCGGTTTCCTCTGGTACAACGCGCACCCCGCGGAAGTTTTCATGGGCGACGTGGGCTCGCTGGCGCTGGGCGGCGCGATCGGCACCGTCGCGGTCATCATCAAGCAGGAATTGCTGCTGCCGTTTATCGGCGGCATCTTCGTGATCGAGGCCGTGTCGGTGATCCTGCAGGTGGCGTCCTACAAACTGCGCAAGAAGCGTATCTTCAAGATGGCGCCGCTGCATCATCATTTCGAACTGCTGGGCTGGTCGGAATCGAAGATCATTGTGCGCTTCTGGATTGCGTCGCTGGTGTTTGCACTGTTCGCGCTGACGACGCTGAAGCTGCGGTGATCGAGAAGTACGCCGCATCAGACATGTTCATATCGTGCATAGGTTCACTGAATCGCGCCACGCGATTTCCGTGGCACAAATACAAGGCATCGTGGACCTCAAGACAAACGCGTGCTGGTGGTCGGGCTCGGAAAATCCGGCGTCGCTTCGGCCCTGTTCCTGCAAGCAGCGCGGCGCCCGTGTCACGGTCTCCGACGCCAAATCGGAAGACGCAACTGCGCGAACGAAATTCCGGCGCTGCTCGATCACGGGCATCGCCGTCGAAACCGGAGGTCACGGCGAACGCACCTTCCGCGAGCAGGATCTTGATCGTCGTCAGTCCCGGGGTACCCGTCGACGTCCCGCTGCTGGTGCAGGCCCGTTCGCTCGGCAACCCGTCATTGGCGAAATCGAACTCGCCGCCCGGTTCATCTGCAGGGCCGCGTCGTCGCCATCACCGGCTCCAACGGCAAGACCACCACCACGACCCTGGCCGGCGAGATCATCGCCGCCGGCGGCTTCCAATCGCTGGTCGGCGGCAACATCGGTACTCCGGCCATCTCGTTGGTCGACCAATCGACGCCCGAGACCTGGATTGTCCTCGAAATCTCCAGCTTTCAGCTGGAAACCATTCGAAACCTTCCGTCCGCACAGTTGCCGTCATTCTCAACGTCACGCCCGACCATCTCGACCGCCACGGCTCCATTGGAAGCGCATATCGCGACGCCAAGGCGCGCATCTTCGAGAACCAGACGCCGAAGGACTTCGCCGTCCTGAACGTCGACGATCCCGACCTGCGTGGAACTCGCGCCGCGCATCAAGGCCGCAGGTCTACTGGTTCAGCCGCAAGAAGGAAGTGAAGCCAGGGCGCGTATCGTCCGCGACGGTAAAATCCTGTTTCCGCGACGCAGCTTGGTCGAGCGCGAGATCATGCCGGTCTGACGAGATCACGCTCAAAGGCGCTCACAACCTCGAGAACGTGCTCGCCGGCATCTGCGTCGGCGTCGCTGATGAGTGCGCACCCGCAGAGGTCCGGCAGGCAGTCCAGGACTTCAAGGCCGTCGAGCATCGCCTCGAATACGTCGCCACCATTCGCGGCGTCGCAGTACTTCAACGATTCCAAGGCCACCAACGTCGATGCCACCATCAAGGCGCTCGAATCGTTTCCCGGCAACATCCACCTCATCCTCGGCGGCAAGGACAAAGGCAGCGACTACACCGTGCTGAACGATCTGCCTGCGTGCGCGGGTGAAGCGCGTGTACACCATCGGAGCCGCCGCGGAGAAGATTGAATCGCAGATCACCGGCGCGAGATCGTCCACGCCGAAACCCTGGACGTCGCCGTCCGCGAGCCGCTACGACTTCGCCCAGTCCGGCGACATCGTCCTGCTCGCTCCCGCCTGCGCCAGCTTTGACCAGTTCCAGAGCTACGAGCACCGCGGCCGACTGTTCAAAGACCTGGTCAGAGCACTCGAGAGTTGACCCCGAACCAAGACAGTCACTCCCCATGCCAAATCCACAGGCAGAAACTCTCCGTGCTCTCGTGTCTCCGTGATGAAATGAATTTTATGGCGAAGCGTGTCAGCGTCGACCGGTGGCTGTTCGTGCGTCACCCTGATCCTGGTTTTTGTCGGCCTGGTCATGGTGTTCAGCGCCTCCGCCGTCATGGCCAAAGAACGCTACGGTTCGGGCTACACCTTCCTCTTGCGGCAACTGGCCTGGGCCATCGCCGGCATCGGAGCCATGGTCGTCGGCATGAACCTGGACTACCGCCGCTACAAGCATCCGGCGGTGGTCTTCTCGCTATTGGGCGTCACTTCGCTGATGCTGATCTCCGTCTTCTTTCTTGACCGCGCGCACAACACCCATCGCTGGATTCACTGGGGAGGCTTCTCCTTCCAGCCCTCGGAGATGGCCAAGCCTGCGCTCATCCTCTTTCTCGCTTTCTTCCTCGAGAGCCGCACCAAGTCGATGGATGACTGGCGCAACACGCTCCTGCCCGCCGTCTTGCCGACGCTGGTCTTTATCGGGCTGATCGTGTTCCAGCCCGACCTGGGCACGGCCATTGCCTGCGCCGCCATCACCGGCGTGCATTCTCTTTGTCGCGGGCCTGCGACCTGCGCTATTTGGGATACGCCTTCGCGGCATCGTTGCTGCCACTCTATTTCCTGATCTTTCACGTCGCCTATCGCCGCGACCGCATCCTGGCGTTTCTGAATCCTTATTCCGATCCCCAGGGCCGCGGCTTCCACATCATCCAGTCGCTGATCGCTGTCAGCACCGGCGGAATCACCGGCGTAGGTTTGATGGAAGGGAAGCAGAAGCTGTTCTACTTGCCCGAGCCGCACACCGACTTCATTTTCGCGGTCACTGCCGAAGAACTCGGCCTGCTGGGATCGCTGGTCGTGGTCGCGCTGTTCGCCATCTTCCTCTGGCGCGGCATCCGCACCGCCCTGCCACGTCGATGATATGTTCGGACGCTTCCTGGCCGTCGGTATCACCAGCATGGTGGTCGTGCAGGCCTTCATCAACATCAGCGTAGTGCTGGGCCTGATGCCGACCAAAGGCATTCCGCTGCCCTTCGTCTCTTACGGGGGATCGTCTTTGTTTATTACCCTGGCCTGCGTGGGAGTGCTGCTGAACGTAAGCAAGCAGGCAGAGTGAGGAAAATTGTTGATTGTTGATTCTTGCTTGTTGATTTAGTCCTCGTGTACTCACCGTGGTTTTCAATCAACAATCAAAAATCAACAATAGTTTATATTCCTTCCATGCGAGCCATTCTGGCAGGCGGAGGCACCGGCGGTCACGTCATCCCGGCACTCGCCATCGCGCAGGAACTGAAGACGCATTACAACGCTGAAGTGCTGTTCATGGGCACCGCCCGCGGCATTGAAAACCGCTTGGTCCCCGCCGCCGGATTCCCCCTGAAACTCGTCCAGGTCGGCGCCTTGAAGAATGTAACCCTCGCCACCCGCTTCAAGACCATGTTCGATCTGCCGCGCGCCGTGCTCGCCGCCGGCAAGATGCTGTCGGATTTCAAAGCCGATGTCGTGATCGGCGTCGGCGGATACGCCTCCGGCCCCGCCATGCTGGCCGCCGTCCTCAAGCGTATTCCCACGCTGGCTTTCGAGCCAAACGTCGTACCCGGTTTTGCGAATCGCGTCGTAGCAAAGATGGTCTCGGCCGCGGCGGTTCACTTTGCTGAGACTGCGAAATATTTTCGCCACGCCGAAGTCACGGGCGTCCCCGTCCGCCAGGCCTTTTTCGAGATAGCCCCCCAGCCGCACACCAGCCCGACTCTGTTGGTTTTCGGCGGCAGCCAGGGCGCCCATGCCATTAATAAGGTATTGATGGAGTCGGTGGCCGATCTGCGGGCGCAGGTGCCAGGTGTTCATATCGTTCACCAGACCGGGGAGCGTGACTATAATGACGCAGCCAGCGGCGTATAAAGATCTAGGTGCGATCAATCGAGGCCTTCAAGTTCATCGACGACATGCCGCGATTCTTCGCCAACGCCGACCTGCTCCTCTGCCGCTCAGGCGCAAGCACCGTAGCGGAGATTACCGCGGCGGGGAAGCCGGCGATTTTCGTCCCGTTTCCCCGTGCCGCCGACGATCATCAGAAGCGCAACGCCGAGGCCCTGGAACGGGCCGGAGCCGCCATCATGCTGGAAGAAGCCAGGCTGATCCAGCCAGACGCTGGTCGAAACCGTCACCAGGCTCTTGAACGATCCGGCAAAATTAAAAACCATGGACGACGCCGCAAGGAAGTTTGTCGCATCCCAATGCCGCCCGCGACATAGCAGCCATGGCCGCAAGGCTAGCGGGAGTGACTTAGGTTTTTCACTCGAAACTCGAAACCTGAAACTCGAAACTGATTTCCCATGTTTGCCAAAATCCAGCGCGTCCACTTCGTAGGCATCGGCGGCATCGGCATGAGCGGCATCGCCGAAGTACTGCTGAATCTCGGCTATAAAGTCTCAGGCTCCGACCTGAAGAATTCGGCGGTCACGCAGCGCCTCGCCGGGCTGGGTGCGATCACCTTCGAAGGCCACCGCGCCGAAAACATTGCCGGCGCCGAGGTCGTAGTCGCCAGCTCCGCCATCGCCAAAGACAATCCCGAGCTTGCCGAAGCCCGGAACCAGCACATCCCCGTCATCCAGCGCGCCGAAATGCTGGCCGAGCTGATGCGCCTGAAGTACGGCATCGCCATCGCCGGCATGCATGGCAAGACCACCACCACCTCCATGGTCGCCGCCGTCCTGGCCGCCGGAGGCCTCGATCCCACGGTCGTCGTCGGCGGACGCGTCGATGCCATGGGCTCGAATGCCCGCCTCGGCAAATCGCAATACCTGGTCGCCGAGGCCGACGAGAGCGACCGCTCGTTCCTCCGCCTGTCGCCCATCCTCGCGGTAGTCACCAACATTGACCGTGAGCACATGGACTGCTACCGCAACATGCGCGACGTCAAGAGCGCCTTCCTCGACTTCATGGACCGCGTCCCCTTTTACGGCATGGTCGTGGCCTGCAACGACGACCCGCTCCTTCGCCGCCTGCTCCCGCAAGTCGGACGCCGGGCGGTGACCTACGGTACCCGCCGTGGTTCCGACTTCCATATCAGGCTCGAAGAAGCCGAGCGCAAGGCGGGCGAGAACGGTTACATCAGCCGTTTTCATGTGAATTTCAAAGCCCAGAGTTTAGGCGAGTTCCGTCTGCATGTGCCCGGTGTGCACAATGTGCTGAACGCCACCGCCGCCATCGCCGTGGGCGTCGGACTCGACATCAAGCCGGACGAAATCCGCAGCGCGCTCGAGAACTTCCGCGGCGTCGACCGGCGTTTCCAGTTGAAGGGAACCGCCGCCGGGGTCGCGGTCATCGACGATTACGGACACCATCCCACGGAAATCCGCGCCACCCTCGCCGCCGCAAAACAGTGCGGATATAGGAAGATTCACGTCATCTTCCAGCCGCATCGCTACACCCGTACCCGCGACCTGAAAGCAGAATTCGCCCAAGCTTTCCACGACGCCGACACGCTCTTCGTGCTCGACATCTATGCCGCCAGCGAAGCACCCATAGAGGGCGTCACCGCCGAGACTCTCGCCGAAGAAATCCGCACCATTGGCGAACAAGATGCCCGCTACGTCCCCTCCTTCGCCGAAGGAGTAAGCGCCATCTGTGAAGTTGCCCAGCCGGGAGACATGATCCTGACACTGGGCGCAGGCAGTGTTTCGCAGCTAGGGCCGATGATTCTGGAGAAGCTGCAAGTGAATGCGGCTACGACTCCGATCGCTTGAAGGTCCCACCTACCTCGCCCCAAAAGTCTTCAAATACTTCATCCCGGTATCGCACATCATCGTAACTACCGTCGCTTGCGGGCTCAATTGTTCCGCCACGCGCAACGCCGCAATCACATTGCACCCCGTCGAAGTGCCAGCGAAAATGCCCTCTTCCCGCGCCAGTCGGAGTGCCATCGCGATGGCCTCTTCGGTCGAGACTCGCTCAATTTGATCGGCAACGTCGGCCCGCCACAGCGGCACCACAAAGCCCGCCCCGATCCCGTCAATCTTATGGCCGCCCGCTTCGCCGCCCGACAACACTGGCGACTCTGCTGGTTCCACTGCCACCATCTTGATTTTCGAGTTCCGCATCCGCAGACCTTCCGCCGTTCCCCGCAGCGATGCCGCGGTGCCCACGCTTTGCACAAACGCGTCGATCTTTCCGCCAGTCTGCGACCAGATCTCTTCTGCCAACTTGTGATATGCGGCCAGTTGATCGGTATTCTTGAGCTGATCGGTCCAGAACGCGCCGGTCTGCTCCGCGGCCACGCGCGCCGCTTCCACCATGTCGCGCGTCAGCTTTTCGGTCATGCGCCCGCTCTCGCTAGGGATGATCTGCAGTTCCGCCCCCAGAATCTTCATGTGATCCAGTTTCTCTTTCGAGAACGCATCCGACGTGACAATGTGCAGCGGATACCGTTTCACCGCGCACACCAGCGAAAGCGACACTCCGGTGCTCCCGCCCGTGTATTCGACCACCGGTCCGCCGGGCTTCAGACGTCCATCCCGCTCCGCAGCTTCAATCATGGCCAGAGCCATCCGATCTTTCATGCTGCCGGTCGGATTCTCAGATTCCAGCTTCATCAGAATGCGCGCGCCATTGCCGGGCACGACATTACGCAAAGCCACCAAAGAAGTATTTCCTATGCACTGCAGGATGTCCGGTCGCAACTCGTGCCCCATAGATTCTCCTCGCCGGCCTAGCCGAATGACAATCACTACCTGATGTTAGACGACCGGCTGTCCTCAAAGGTCGCGCGCGGACTGAGACGACCGGTTAACTGCTCCCGCCCCGCCACTCCCGTCTTCACTGCCTGCAAAACGGTGGTGAAATTGAGTTTGGGAGCATCCTCCCCTTTACAACATTTAACAAAAACACCCCTAACGATTCCGGGGGTGCCGCGTCTATCTGGCATAAGCGATTTGGTGAGGAGAAACCTTATGGCATCCGACAAAGCGTTATACCTGGTAGCAGTCGGGGTTCTGGCCCTCGGACTCGGAAATTCCCTGGCCAACAGCCAGCCTGACTGGCTGCGCAATCTGGCGGACCGTTCCGTGAACCTCGCCGAGCGTTTCTCCGGCCAAGCCGAGCGGTCTGTGGCCATGGCCCAGCTGATGTTCGGCCGCGGCGAATCTGGTTTTGGACGCACCCAAGCCACTCTCGGTCGCATGCAAGCCCGCCTCGGCGCGATGCAGGCGAACATGGCTCGTCACCAGGCCACAATGGCCCGGATGGGGGTCGAAAACATCCGCATAGTCGCCCTGCCTCCGTTACCCCGAGTGCGAGTCGCCTGCCCCAGAGTAGTGGTCCAGGTTCCCCAGTAGAACCGGACGTCAGCCCTCGCAGTCCTTTGTGGTCCAAGCTTTTTCCGCGGCCATTCTCAGCGCCGCAATATTCCGGCCTGAAAGGGTTCCTCTGTGTCTCTGTGCCTCTGTGGTGAATGGGTCTGCTGAAGTCCTAGGTCCGCCGTCCGCTTTTCTCTTTCTCAATTCTCGAAAAGCAGTTATATTTGATCTCGCTCAGACGATTCACTGTCGACAACTGACCTGTTCTGATGGCGCGGAAGTCTCCTACCATCTCGCAGGACGAGTTGTATTCACAACCAGACGAGCCCGTGCGCGAGGAAGTCGATGACGCGCGAGTACTCGACTTGGATGTGGAACAGGAATCGCCCTTCCTGCGCGGACAAAAGCGCGTCTCCGTCCGCCGCGGATCGCTACCCAAAAAAACCGCCACCCGCATCACTTGGGCGGTGGTGATCGCGGCAGTTCTTCTGCTCGGTTCCGTCGCCACTGCCGCCGCTTACCACTACGGAGAACATTCGTGGCGATTCCGCGTGGAGTCGAGCGATGATATCGAAGTCGCCGGGCTCGACAGCGTCTCCAAATCACAGGTCATGGAAGTCATGGGCGGTGATATCGGCCGCAACATCTTCTTTATCCCGCTCGCCGAACGCCAGGCCCAGCTCGAGCAGATTCCCTGGGTCGAGTCGGCCAGCGTCATGCGTTTCGTACCCAATCGCCTCAAGGTCGAAATCCACGAGCGCACCCCCATCGCTTTTGCCCGGGTCGGCTCGAAGATTCTCCTGGTGGACCACGCCGGAACTCTGATGGAGCTTCCGCCTCCCGGCAAGAGAAAATTTTCCTTCCCCGTGATTTTGGGGATGAATCCCGGCGAGCCGCATTCCACGCGCGAACCGCGCATGAAGATCTATAACGATCTGGTCCGCCAACTCGATTCCAGCGGCGCACACTACTCGCAGGAGCTTAGCGAGGTTGATCTTACCGACCCCGATGACGTGAAGGTCCTGGCTGACGACCCCACCGGCGCGGTGCTGGTGCACCTGGGATCGTCGAATTATCTCGATCGCTTCAAAATCTATAAAACTCACCTGCAGGAGTGGCGCCAGCAGTTCGACAAGTTGGAATCGGTGGATCTGCGCTATGACCGCCAGATTATCGTCAATCCGGATCTGCAAGGTTCGATGAAACAACCGGCGCTCCCGCCGCGAGTCTCCAAAGCTGCGCTCTCGGTGGGCGTCAAGCAAGCGGCGCTGGTCTCGCACCAGAGCTTTGCGGGGAAGCCTCTCGCCGCGCCTCCGGCTGCGAAACCTGCGGCCAAGCCCTCAAAGACCGTGTCGGCCAGGAAGACCGGCCGCAAGCCGCACCCGAATCTTGTCGTGAAAAAGGCCAGGACTACACCGCACCCGGTCCGGGCTCAGGCCACGGTGGCCATGAACCCTAAGTCCAGGAATTCGTCGGCAGCGTCGCTGAAGACCGGCGCCGCCAAAATCAACAAACCCAGTCCCGAAATCACCCGGAACCAGGAACCTCAATAGGCATGGCAAATCAGTACGAGCATCTGTTGACGGCGATCGATGTAGGTAGCGCCAAGACCTGTGCGCTGGTGGCGGAAATCACCGACAGCGGCCTGCGCTACCGCGGGCACGGCCTGGCGGAGTCGCGCGGTTCGCGCAAAGGCATCATCGTTGACCTCGACAAGGCGGTCAGTTCGGTTCAGAAAGCCGTCGAGCAGGCGGAAGACGCAGTCGGCGCGCCCGTGGAGCGCGCCCTGCTGGGCGTCTCTGGCGCCCACATCCGGGGATTGAATACCCACGGAGGCATCAGCTTCGGAACCCGTTCCCGCGAGATCACGCGCGACGAAATCCGCATGGCGGTTGACAAGGCCCGTGCCATCCCCTTGCCCGCGGACCGCGAGATTCTTCACCTGCTGCCGCAGGAATTCATTCTCGACGATCAGGCGGGAGTGCACGATCCCCTGGGCATGATGGCATCGCGCCTGGAAGTTCGTGTCCACATGATTACGGCTGCCGCCAGTGCCATGCAGAACGTGGTGACGGCGGTGAATCGGGCCGGGGTCCACGTGGATGACACCGTCTATGAGCCGCTAGCCTGCGCAGATTCGGTGCTCCGCGCGGATGAGCGGGAACTCGGCATCTGCCTGGTCGACATCGGCGCCGGCTCCACCAGCCTGATCGTTTTCCAGGATAGCGCGGTCGCACATACCGCCGTCATCCCCATCGGCGGCGATCACTTTACCAGCGATCTGGCCGTGGGACTCTGCACTCCCGTGGCGGAGGCCGAAAAAATCAAAAAGCTGTATGGTCATGCCATCGTTACCTTGATTCCCGAAGGCAACGAAGTCGAAGTTCCCTCGGTCGGAGACCGCCCTTCGCGGCTCATCTCGCAGCGCATGGTGGGCGAGATCCTGGAACCCCGGGCCCGCGAGCTTTTCGTCATGTTGCGTGACAACCTGCGCCATGCCGGCATGCTCGAACTCTGTGTCGCGGGATTCGTGCTCAGCGGCGGCGGGTCGCGGCTGCCCGGCATTCTCGATATTGCCGACTCGGTTCTGCGGCGGCCCCTGCGGCTCTCGTGGCCAACGCCCCTGGCGAAAATGCCCTCGACCCTGGCCGAGCCCGAATTTGCCACCGTGCTGGGTATGGTCTTCTACGGGCACCGCGCCCGGATTGCCCGCGGCATCCAGGACGATCGCTGGAGCTCGCGACTCAAGGCCATGCTGGCAGGAAAAGGAGCATGAAACAGCCCGTGGAGCGTGATCAATGGCGAGCGAGGCTGGACCCGCTCGCCAGTGACCACTGGCCACCAGTCAATGCAGAAAAATTAAATTCAGGCGGCGGATATGAAAAAAACGGAAAACGACATTCGCATCAGCTTTAACGAAGAAGCCCGCAACGATGCCAAGATCAAAGTGATCGGCGTCGGTGGCGGCGGCGGCAACGCGGTGAACCGCATGATTGACGCCGGCATGGACGGCATCGAGTTCATTGTGGCGAATACCGATCTGCAAGCCCTGCGCATGTCGCGGGCGCCGGTGAAGATTCAGCTTGGGGTCAAGCTCACCAACGGCCTCGGCGCCGGCGCCAACCCGGAAGTCGGACGCAAGGCCGCGCTGGAAGATTCCGACAAGATCATCGAAGCCCTGGAAGGCGCCGACATGGTGTTCGTCACCACCGGCCTGGGCGGAGGCACCGGCACCGGTGCCGCTCCCATCATCGCCTCGCTCGCCAGCGAAATGGGCGCCCTCACCGTCGCCGTGGTCACCAAACCCTTCGCCTTCGAAGGCAAACGCCGCATGCAGCAAGCCGAACGGGGCATCGCCGAGTTGATGGATTCGGTCGACACCACCATCGTGATCCCCAACGAAAAGCTGCTCGCGGTCGCGCAAGACGCCGGGTTCTTCGAGTCCTTTCGCGTCGCCGACGACATCCTTCGTCAAGGCGTGCAGGGCATCTCCGACATCATCACCATTCCGGGAATCATCAACCGTGACTTCGCCGACGTGAAGGCGATCATGGCTGGCATGGGTTATGCGGTGATGGGCACGGCGACCGCCAGCGGCGCACGCCGTACCACCGAAGCCGCCCAGAAGGCCATCGCCTCTCCGCTGCTCGAGGCTGGAGCCATCGACGGTGCGCGCGGCATCCTCATCAACATTACCGGCTCGGCCTCGCTCAAGTTGGCCGAGGTGCAGGAAGCTTGCTCCATCATCCAAAACGCCGCGCACGAGGACGCCAACATCATCTTTGGCGCCGTCCTTGATGAAAAGTGCAAAGACTCGGTGAAGATCACCGTCATCGCCACTGGCTTCAAAGACTCGGACCTGCGCCGCCGCCAGGTGGAGAGCCGCTCGAGCTTCACCGTAACCCGGGAGACGCGCGATTTTGCGGAGCCAGAACCGGATCCTGATTTCGATCCCCTTCCGCCGGCGCCGCTGGTGATGCAGGAAGCCGTCCCGCCGGTGCAATCCGGAGGGCTGGGCGCGGTGCAGAACGAAGCGGCTTCGATCGACGTTATGCGCAATGCCATGATTGCCAACTTTGAGCAGGAAGACCTGGACGTGCCCGCCTTCCTCCGCAAACGCAGCGAGCCCATCTAGACCTGCACTTTGCCGAAACGCCCGCCACGGGCGTTTCGGCATTTTTGTGTCTGCGCCCGACAGCCTGGACCCTCGAGTGCTCGCTGTGGTACAGAGATCGCAGTTGGGTCAGGTGCGACGCAACTTCCGCGCCGTTTCATACCGCAAATTGGGCTCTCAAGATCGCCAGCTTGCTCGGTTCGACCACCCGGCCGCACAATGCACTGTAGTAGTGCTCCGGCGTTCTTCTAACTCACCAGGGAGTCTCATATGACATCATCCCGATTCGCGCTGGTCGCAGTTTTGACGGGCCTTCTGGCCGTAGCCTCCCACGCAGCGGCGCCTCCGCAACCGCTGACCGCGGAAGCCGACCATTACCTCAACGCGGAGATGAAGAACCGCAACATCCCGGGCCTGGCCGTGGCGGTCGTGCGCGATGGCCGCATCGTCGCCGCTCAGGCTTACGGACTTGCCAATCTCGAGCTCAACGTTCCGGTCACGTTCGACACGATTTTTCCCATCGCGTCCCTCGACAAGCAACTCACCGCCTCGGGCATCATGCTGCTGGTCCAGGACGGCAAGGTCCGCCTCGACGACGAAATCGGCACCTACTTCACCGACCCGCCGGCCTCCTGGAAAGGCATTCACGTAGCCCACCTCATCTCCCACACCTCCGGACTGCCCGACGTGGTAGACGAAGATTTGGACGGACGCCCCTTCATCTCCTATACCACCCAGCAACTGCTTGCGAACGTCAAGAGACAGCACTTGCTGTTCCCGCCAGGCACGGCCTACAGCTACTCCGACGCCGGACTCTTCCTTTCTCAACTGATTACCGAAAAGGCCAGCGGCATGCCCTGGTGGCGCTTCGTCAGCGAACGCATTTTCACTCCCGCCGGCATGACCTCCATGGTCTCCATGGATCCCGCGGCCATCATCCGCAACCGCGTCTCCGGCTATGAACTCAAGCCCAACGGCGCCCTCGTTTCCAACCGCCGCGACGCCGTCGACCTCGGACCGCTCTACAACGACGTGGGCGCAAATATCATGGATTTTGCCCGATGGGCTGCCGCGCTTGAAACCGACCAGGTCCTTCCTCCGGCATTGCGGGAGCAGATGTGGACCCCCAGGGCGCGCGCCAACGATATCCTCTACTGGCGCGATTACGGCTTTGGCTGGGGGCTCGACCGTTATCGCGGCGTCCGGGTTGTGATCCATTCCGGCTTCACCGGCATGGCCATCGTTATCTTGCCCCAGCAGCAAACCTCGGTGATCGTGTTTACCAATCTCGATAACCGCTTCGGCACCGACGCCCAGGGTCTCGCCCTTGGCATCGCCGGCATGTATGTTCCCGAAGTCTCCCTGCTCGCCATGCCGCCCCGGACCGATCCCGATGCCGGCCGCGCGAAGCTCGTGCAGGAGCAACTGCTTCGACTCATCAAGGGGGAGCCCGACTATGACCGGTACTCGAGCACGCTGTTCCCCGGCGTCCAGGGTGGCGTAAGCGCCTTCGCCTCCCGGGCCCCTCATCTCGGCGCCTTCCGCTCGCTTTCCTTTCTCGAACAGAGAGATGATGAAAAGCTCGCCTACTACCGCGCCGATTTCGCCAACGCCCGCCTCTTCCTCAGAGTCGGTTTCGACAGCGCCGGAAAAATCAACTGCTTCCAGCTGACTCACATCTGAGGCCGCCCGACGTAAAGCCCAGCGTCAGTACTCAGACCTCTGAGGTCAATGAAGGCTATGAATGGTAGAGTCTTTTGCCCCTACAGTGCTCAATGCGTGTAATGGGGATGTTACGACAGTGACGGTTCCTACGCTCGCTTTTCGGGCTAAGCGATGGGAGAATGCAGGCAATGAAAACCCATGACGCACCTAAGCACCCCGGCCCATGGCGAGTTATGCAGGTCGACTCAGAGCTTGCCGGACTGCTTGTTGCTGTCGGATTTCTCGTGATGGGCTTCGTAAGTATGCCCATCGCAACAGGGTTCGTGCTCGGGGCGATTACGCTCGGCGTGGTTGTCGCACTGCTGCTTCGTTTCACTCCAAGGAAGTTCACCCGCGTTGCCGTGGGGACGGTGATCATCCTTGCGGCGGTGCTGCTTTGGTGGGAAGGACATAAACCTCGACGACCGCACACTGTCTCGTCCAGCGCGCTTTATGTCTTACCAAACAACGTTCCGTTCACATTGCACAAGACAGGTTATTGGCTGGAGTGCTGGTTCGACCAGCAGGCGAATGCTGATAGATGCAAACTTACGGATGAAGGCGGAACCGTGTCATTTGAGGATGTGTTTCTCCCATGCGTAGGAAATACGCCACTCCCTCAAAGCGAATTGGCCCTTAACGCACAGCGGACGGGGGAGACATGGACCAGATCGCCCGACAACAGGTTTAACGTCCCCGCCGTTCACGTAGATAACGGCCAAATCTTGCTTCCTCGAAGTTTCTACGCAGAAGCAAAGCGCGATGTGTATTGTTCTCCCCTTTGAAGCACGTTGGCGAAACCAGGCGTGGGTGTTGAAAAAGTCACGTCGATTGGCAGGATGAGATTCAGCAGAAGCATGTTAGAAGAAAGTGATCTTAGCCATGCTCTGTTGGATTCTCATCGTCGGAGGCCTGCTGATCATGATGGGGCAACACGACCGCTCCGAAGCGCTGTTCTACTACTTCCGCCTGGAAGATCAGGTTCCTGAGACCCACCTACTGCGACTCATCGAAAAACACATCAGCTTTGCCTTTGTGCGCGAGAGGCTGAAGCAGAGTTACAGCGAGACGGGTCGCCCCTCGATTGATCCCGAGCTTCTGTTGCGCATTCTTCTGATCGGGTATCTGTACGGCATCACCAGCGAGCGCAAGCTGGTGGAAGAACTGCGCATGCATCTAGCCTGGCGGTGGTTCACTGGTTTGGGTTTCGATCAGGAGATCCCGCATCACTCCACGTTCTCGAAAAACCGGCACGGACGGTTCCAGGAGTCAAAGCTGTTCGAGGAGTTGTTTGCGCAGATCGTGCGCCAGTGTGTGGAAGTGGGATTGGTGCAAGGTAAGCACCTCTCGGTCGATGGCAGTTTTGTAGAAGCCAATGCGGCAAAGGAGAGTCGGATTCCGCGTGAGCAGTTGGCGGAAGCGGCGCAGGTGAACCAAACCGTGCGCCAGTACCTGGTCGAACTGGAGCAGCAGAACCCCACCGAAGAACCGGTGCATCAGCAAGACCAAGTGTCCACCACCGATCCGGATTCTACCTACGCCACCAAGGGAGGCACGCCCGCCCGGATGGGATACTACGACAACTATCTGGTGGACAATCAGAGTTGCGTGATCGTAGGCGTGCAGGCAACGGCGGCCCGCATGAGTCAGGAGACCGTGGCCGCACAAGACATGCTCACGCGCTTCGCTCAATGGCAGGGAAGAGAGCCGGAATCGGTGGTAGCCGACACGACCTACGGCAACGGGGAGTTCTTGCAATGGCTAGCCGATCGGAGCATCACTCCCTACATGCGAACCCGTGACAGTATCCACCGAAAGAGAAGTCCGTTCTTCGGTCCCGAGCGTTTTACTTACCAGCCCGAACACAATCGCTATATCTGTCCCGCCGGCCAGGTACTCAATTATGGAGGACGCGTTTATCGGAACCGCGCCTTCAATTACATCGGGACACGCAAAAAGTGTGGCCCGTGCTCGCTCCGACCACAATGCACCAGTGCTGCCTTCCGGGGCCTGATCATCCACCAGAATGAATCCGCCCGGCAACGTGCGCGGGAGTTGGTCAACACGCCAGAGTTCGCCAAAGCACAACGGCAAAGAAAGAAGGTGGAAGCTTTGTTCGCGGAACTCAAGAATCTGATCGGGCTGCGCCGCCTGCGCTTACGCCGCATGAAGTTCGTTCGGGAGCAGTTCTTCCTGGCAGCGGCTGCCCAGAACATCAAGCGACTGGTCCGCTTCCTCAGTAAAGTACGCTGTCAGGTAGCCGAAGAGAACTCTGTCTAGGCCTTTGAGCAATAGGAACGCAACTAGCACGAGAGCGAACTTGCTGAAGTAGAGCCATGCGATATACCTCCGGCCCCACGCGGTGTTGGTCAGGGCACGGCGGACCCCCATCAGAGACGATGCGGCCACGAATCCGTGCGGGTCGTGCTTAATGCTTAAGTGTTGCAGTACTCCCGCCAACGCACCGCACAGGCCACCCGCTATGACCAGGGTAAAGGGCAGACGCGGCTGGACAATCACGAAGCCAGAAACAATGACCACCGCCCAGATGCAGATGAGAAGTAGGTTCGTTCGCGGCGAAAGAGTTGAGTGGGTTCTGTGGAACGCAGGACTGGCGCTTTGCGCTGCCTTCATCAGTGAAATTGTACCCGCAGAACCACCACGCGCCTAAATGGTTGGCGAAAGCGTTGTAAGGATTCACCACCGCCCGGCTCCTCCTTCGGCTTCCTATGGCTGGCGTTCCTGTCTCGCGGCTCTGGTCTCCGTTGCTCTCGCGCTGCACTTGCATTTCAAAATGACAAGAGCCAGGCGCCTGGCTCTTGCCGTCACCGCTACTGTGTCACCCCGCTCAGAGTCAACTCAGTTGCTTCCCGACGCTGCCGCTAAGTCCTGGTCTTTTACTTTCGCTGCGCCCGTGTGCGGCGCCGCAAAGGTGTAGACCCCGAGATCGGTCGCGACTTCGCTCAGGTAGTACACGTCCCCCACCCGCGTCAGTTTCACCTTCAGTTGCCCCCGGGAGACTTGCTCGCGCGTGCGGGGAATCAGAAATACTGAGCCCTTTTCCCCGCGCAGAACCAGCGTTTGACCCGCTGCCGCCGAGTCCTCAGATACCTTGTAAGTCCCCGCAGCCAGAGTCTGCCCGCCCGCCACGAAGTCCTGGTTAATGTGCATCACGATGGTGCCCGTCTCAGCCCGAGCCCCGGCAGCCAGCGTGAGCAGGCCGGCCATCGTGATAAGTGTGGTCAACAGAAACTTCTTCATAACTCTCCTTAAATGTGTTCGTGAATTGCTCTCTTGGCCTGGTTGTCACAGAGCTCTGCCCGGCTGCGTTCGCAACCAGACGGAAATCAGACCCCATCCGGCGCACACCGGGTCGCCTGATCGGGCCCGCTCCGTGAATTTCAAGCCGCGCGGCCTGCTCCGAAGACGGTCTTCAATGCGTTTGTGAGAATTGGATTCGGCTCGGCTGGATTGGGGTGCGCGAGCCGTGTCAACTGTTTGTCAAAAGAATGTTTGCCCTGCCGCGTCGTCCGAGCCGCTTGCCCGCTTCTTGTGCTTCCTTGTCAACGCGCAGCCCAGATCCGGGATATTCCTTCACCATGCCGATGGCGGCATTGCTACCCATGGTAATGCCGAAGCTGATGGCTCTGGCGGAACTCTGGCCCGGAGGAAGCCAGCATTTCTGGATTTCAAATCAGGCGGATGCGATCGGGAGCGGGGAAACGGCGGCCACTTACTCCTCTTTCACCTTTTCGGGCTTGCAAATCGCGCAGCTCTGGAAGCGATGGAGCAGTCGCTTCCACCACGGCCAGCTCTGTTTTTCAGACTCATGCTTAAACGTAAGCCATCTCGGTTCAGACAGTTTTTTTCGAACTTCCGGATCACTCACCCCCATACTGCGACCTCTTCCCATCCTTGATGGTGGCTCAACCGTGTCCCCCACGCAGTCGGTCGCTGTGCTGACCCGAATGTGGCCCGGCAAGCTTTGATCACGAAGCATAGTAAACCAGCATTCCTCCGTAACTCTACGGGGTCGGGCGCGGGTCCACCCTTTCTCTCGCCAACTCGAACCATGGGTGTCCACCCTCCCCGGCGGCAAAACAGGGAAAAAGTTTTCCACTGTGGCATTGCCGTTCCAGTAATCTCGGGGCTCGTTACCAAAGGGATGTGTCTCTCTGGATGTTCCTCGTAAGATACAGATACATATATATTTAGCATCGATTTCGACAATTGAATGAAAGGTTACTTTTTCATTGCTTCCGACCCCTAAGTCTCATACCATCGAAAGGTTGCGGAAGTTCCCGCCAAGAACCACGATTTTTGGCAGGCTTCGTGCATCGAATCAGGTGTGATCTCCGGGGACCGGTACAGGGAAGTGACATCCAATCAGGGTTCTGTTCGCGCGCCTTTCGCCGCTGCTTTCGTCGCGTTGTTCATGCTGCTTGTGACCAGCGCATTCGCAGCCACTGTCAACACCCATTCCATCCCCGCCAGCAAGTCCAAATCACCCAAGGTGAACGAGAACCAGCACGCCCGCAAACATATGCGCCGGCTGGCTCACAGTCGCGTACCGGCTTCGCGGGTTAGCGCGCGCTCGACTCGCCGTCGCCGTCATCGGCATTACGAGCGCTTTACCGCGAACAGCTTCGCCACCGACGTTACCGAAGGCGACGTCATTGCCGGCGAAGATCCGGTGGTTCGTCAAGCGGCCATCGACGCTCTCGGCAACATGAATGGAACCGTGGTGGCGATCGAGCCTACCAGTGGACGCATTCTGGCGATGGTCAACCAGAAACTCGCGCTCTCCAGTGGCGCGCAGCCGTGCTCGACCATCAAGCTGTCGGTCGCACTCGCCGCGTTGAGCGAAGGACTGATCACCAAGAATACCGAAATCCGCCTGGGTGGCCGCAGCCGCATGAACCTGACTACCGCCCTGGCTCACTCCAACAATGCATACTTCGAGGCCGTAGGCCGGCAGTTGGGTTTTGATAAGGTCAGCTTCTACGCCCACCAGTTCGGGCTCGGCGAACTGGCCGGCTACAACATCCCGGGAGAACAGCTGGGTACGTATCCGGACGCCGAGATTCCCAAGCCTTTAGGCGGGGTAGGGAAGATGTGTTCCTTCGGTGAGGGCATTTCGATGACCCCGCTGCAACTGGGCGCGCTGGTCTCGGCCATTGCCAATGATGGAACCCTCTATTACTTGCAGCATCCCACCACGGCCGACCAGGTTGCCAACTTTCAGCCCCGGGTGAAGCGTCATCTCGATATCAACGAACTGATTCCGCAACTCTCCGACGGCATGGCCGGCGCCGTCAACTACGGCACTGCCCGCAGCGTTCGCCTCAACTTCAACGAAGAAGAGATTCTCGGCAAGACCGGCACCTGTTCTCGAGCCGGCACCCGCTTTGGTTGGTTCGCTTCCTACGCCAACAGCGATGTGGGACGCATCGTCACCGTCGTCTTCCTGCAGGGTGGACGCCCCACCTTCGGCCCCAAGGCTGCAGAGATTGCCGGACGCATGTATCGCGATCTCTACGATCACCAGTTCTTCATCGCTCGCCCGCTGCCCACACCCACCGCGGACGTAAAGACGGAAACGGCGCCACAGTAATCACGGAAACTGGCTGTACCCGGGCCTCGCCATCGAGGCCTTTTTTATTTGCCCCGCTAAAAGACTAGTCCCCTGCGTATACCTTCGTGCCCATGGTTTTCAAGCTTCTCTGCGCGTTTCCGCTCAAGCCCGTTCCCAGAATACCGATGAATGCAACGGAAGCCTCTACCAGGATTCCCTACCGTGAACCCCATCGAAGCTGTCGAATCAACCGACTTACCACTGGCGCTCATTGCCCTGCCTCCTTTTCCAGCAGTGGCCCTCAAAGCTCTGCGGGTCATGTCCCGGCAGGATTCCCGCCTGCGTGAGTTGCATGATCTGATCCGTGCCGACCAGGCCTTTTCCAGCGAAATTCTTCGCATTGTCAATTCGCCGCTCTATCCATTTCCCACGGCCATCACCAGCACCTTACAGGCGGTCATGTTGCTCGGCTTCGAACGCGTGCAGTCCCTCGCCGTTGCCATAGGAGTTCGTACCTATTTGAAGGATTCGCTGGAGGTCCCCGTCCTGATGGGCTGCTGGCGCCACAGCCTTGCCTGCGCCATCATGGCCGAGCAGCTGTCCGGGGCGGCTTTGATCGACAAGGACGCGGCTTACACCGCCGGAGTTCTGCACGACATCGGCAGGCTGGCATTGGCCGTTTGTCATCGCCGCAAGTACGCCGATTTCCTCCGCAGCACCGAAACCCAGCCTTGTGACGTTCTGGCGCGCGAGCGGGAACTGTTCGGGATGGATCACTGCCAGGCCGGGAAAGCTCTCATCTGGTCATGGAATCTGCCGGAAAAATTCGCCCAGATCGCGGCCCACCATCATGACCCGCCGGGCCGCGCCAGCTTCGACTTACTCGCCATCGTCCGCCTGGCGTGCGGTTTCGCTGACGCGATCGGCTATCCCGTAGCCCACGGCCTGAACCCTCCCACCTATGACCAGCTGCGTGCGGAGTTGCCCCCTCTGTCCCGCGACCGCCTACCCATCAAGTCGGTGGATCTTGCCGCGCTGGTTGCGGCCGAGATCAGCCTGATGGAGCGTTCCTGACCTCACTCCTGCTTGTACACCTTGCCCTCTTTCATCACGAAGCTCACGTGTTCCAGCACTCGCACGTCCTGCAGGGGATCCGGGAGTTGTGGTTTGAGCAGCGGCGGAGCTAAGCATCAGACTGCCCACTGCCAGGAGTAAGAACGACTTCGTGATCATGTTGGTTATGCTGGTTCAAACCCTCGCCGCCGAGCTTAGTTCCGACCCTCCGTTTCCGGTCAGTTACTAAGGTGTTCCCTCCTCGGCTACTCCCGGCCCGCTTTCCCCTCCTCTTGCCCGCCGCTGCCGCGCCCCCGCTTCCGCCGCCGCGCTCTCCCCGTCAGCAGATGCCACGCCTCCTTGAAGCGCTCGTAGCGGTGTCCTGGCACCGATGGTGACAGCACCAGCAGGTTCATGGTGCCTTTCATCACCACCCGCGCCGGAAAGATGTACCACACATCCTCCGGAATCACGTACGCCGCCAGAAAATCAAACTCCCCTCTGCGGTACGCCCGCCCCTTCTGATTGGGATGCACCGCGCACACATACGACCGCCGCGATCCCTTCGACCGGCACATCGTCGACTTCACCTGCACCTTCCGCGCCCGCCGTCCCCGCCGCTCCACTGCCACGTCATACCGCGCCGAATCCCCCCAGGGTTTCGACACCTCCAGATCCAGTCCCGCCACCCGCGCCATAAACTTCAATTCCACCCATTCTCCCCGCCGCTTCGGATTCCGTATCAGCCCCCGTCCTATCATGTCGGTAAAATGCCCCCAAATAAAAAACGCGGCCCGCAAGAGGCCGCGCTACGATTCTTGACTCTATAATACTATTATATCATCTGGCTATGACAAAACAAGACAGCATAGCCAATAGTATTTTTACCGCCGTTTCAACCACTTATCCCCGATCGTGTAATTTCTGCCTATTGACAAGCCCTTTCCCAAATCGAGAATCAGGCCCAGCCATCGTCCCATTCACCATTCCCCATGTCATTCCGAGGAGCGAACGCGACCAGGAATCCCTACCCCTCGCCACTACCCTGTCATCCCGAGCGGAGTGAGGCGAAGCCGAACGCAGTCGAGAGCCTGCCCTGAGCATAGTCGAAGGGGACCCCGTGTCCGCCGGCAGCGCCACTACCGTCTCCAGGCATTCCCACGATGCTCTGGAGTTCCCGCCCCGCCGGAACCCCCGGCATCACGTTTCAGCCGCGAAGCGGCGCAAGAATAAAGCCCACGGCGCAAGCCGTGGGTGCAAAGCCGAAAACACCGAAGCCGCACAGCGGCGAAAGAAGAACGCTCACCCCGCCGCCACCCTTCCCAATGTCATTCCGAGGAGCGAACGCGACGAGGAATCCCTACCCCTCGGACTGCTCTGTCATCCGAGGTGGCTGGCCCACCTCTGCCCTCTGACTCTTAACAGTCCGTGGTGCAAATGCGATTTGTATCAGGGCACGCATTCATGCGTGCCGCAAAGGCCGTAGAACCAATGCGCCATTAGGTTCGGAATGTTACTTTCCCCACGGGCTGTTAACCACGGCGCCCGCTACATCCTTCGCGGTTTTCGAAGGATGGGTTCGACCGCCGGGGCTGGTGTTTCGGCTCAAAGTGTCTGACAGGACACATAATTCCGCAGATCTGCAAACTGAGTTCGTCGTGCCCACCTTTCGAAAATTGCGAAGGCTGGGGCAAACCTTGTTCCAAAGGAAAAGCGGGGGGCTATCCCTCTAACCCTGTGAACGCCCTGCACTTACCGCTTGTGGTCTTCAGGGGGAACTAGGGCGAATAAGTTTCGCTTGACCGCTTCTCGCGATCTGTCGCAAACGTAGAATCAGAGGTGAATTATGGCTTTAGCTGTACAAGTCTTGGAAGTCTTCATCGGTGTGGCAGGAGTCGTTGGTGCGATTTGGGGGCCAGAGATCCGAGAATGGTTCAAACAGCACAAGGCACAGAAGCAACCCGAAGCCAACCTGGTGAATGCAAAACATGCTGCTGCTCGCCGGGGCATCATACGCAATTCTTGGGTAAGTGGTGAAGACGGGCGTGGGCTGTTCGGTGAACAAGTTAAGAAACAAGATGAGGACATGAAGGAACTGGCGAGCCGTATCTTGCGGCGGCCGTAGCACGAGATAGGATGGGAGCACAAAGGATTAATTAGATAACCGTGCTCGGCTCCTTTCCTCCGAGCCTCGGTGTTTTGAGCGCTACCAAGTTTACTCGGCGGATTGGAGCCGGCACCGTTATCTAGTCAGCCCATGTTTGACGAAGGGTGAGGGACCCGTGGCTATTTTAATCTTTGAGGCCGTCCCCCAGGAGAGCTCGGGGCCGGGCTGAAGTGATAGAAGTGCACTTCGTCGTCTTGATCCTCTTTCATGTGGATGAGATAGAACTCCGGTGTGTTCACAAGGTGGATCTGGTGCGAGTTCAGCAGGTTCATGATCCTTCCTTGCCAAAGCAGAAGCTGCCGCTGATACCGCGCGTAATCGAGCGGTTGGCCATAAGGGTTCCGAGAGTGCATGATGGCGCCGCATTCGTCGTAAACCGCCTGAAAGTCATCCTTTGTCAAGTAGTCCGGCCCACGGTCCTTCAATTCATTAACCACACCCGGGATCTTTGATGGCACTTCGAGGACCGGCTTCGGATAGAAGTCAGGGTTTACTTTCGCGAGGTCCCTCAGTAAACGACCCGCGTGCCAGTGCGTAGCGAACTTAGCATAGGCGACGGAGTATATGTCCTTGTTGGCGGCGAGAGACCCAAATGCAATCAACTCCAGCATCTTTCGGACCTGTAAACAGCAGGACTCGATCGTGGGCGGCTGATAGAGCGCATGCCCTTTTCCCATAACAAAAAATCCGAGAACCTCCATGCGTAACTTAAGTTCCTTCATTAGAGCGACGTAGGTCTGGATATCTGGTGTAACTTGTTTCTTCATGCTTAGCCATCTTAAGATATCAGGGGGGCAGTGGTCTACTGTTTCTCTCTTGACTGCGTAGAAGAAACCCGTGGACACCAGACGCGACGTTTCCGGGGTGTGGCCCCGTTGCGAAATTCCTGTCGCAAGGGAACTGGCCGACCTTTCTCTGCGCTCTGACCCTTATACATGGTTGCCCCATCCTTCGCGGTTTTCGAAGGATGTGAGTTCGACCGCCGGGGAGGCGTGCGTTTCGGCTCAAAGTGTCTGACAGGACAGAAAATCCCGCACACCCGCAGGTTGAGTTCAGCGCGGCCTTTCTACCGGGGGATCAACGCTGTAGATGAACTGAGACCTTGCCAACATTCCATCCATTTCAGTTTTTGCTATCGGGTATAACTGATGGGAACAATTCTTCAGGCAAAGGGCGAACACCTCCATTGGGGTAATGACGCCGCGGTCTTTGAAGGCAACAGCCTCACCATACATTTGCTTTTTGTAATACTCCTTGCAGGCGAATGCGCCGCGAGGTCGGCCACTTGCAGCGGAGTAACCCGTATGGACGGCGAGAATACGATTTCCCCCAGGAAAGGGGTGACCTCTGCACTGTTCGGATCTGACCTAATGTCGCTTATCCTCTCCTGAGCCAACGGAGCAAATTCGGTTTGTTCGTCAAAGACAAAGTGGCACATCTGGTTACGGCTTTTTGCCATCACGAGTCCCCTGATCACTACCACGTTGAAGGCAGCAAAGTAGGCCGCGTTTGGCTTTCCTGAACTGACGAACTTCCGTTTGTCTATGTCAAATCTTCCACCTGTAAGAAAGCGACGCTCGGCAAGCGTGTATGAAAATCATACATTTGAACGCTCCCACACAGTAACGAGGGCTTATATGAAAATAGCAGCCTTAGTGCTTTCGACATGAATTCATTAGCATCACCGAATGCCCAATCGACATATTTACCGCAAGGCTGCCGTCCGATGTGCGTGCCCAACTCCTTGGATTTGAATTCGTCAAGCTCATATTCCCTTAAAAGATGCTGCCACTGCTTGTGAAACCCTTTCCAGCTGGAATTTTGGGTGACAAAACCTGCAATACCGCATACTCGCTCATCCACATTTTTCCCCAAGCCGCTTTCGTCCATATAAAACTTGAGCATGATAAACAGCGTTTTATGCGAAGCGGGGATCTACGAGGTCATCCGAGTTCCAGGGAACTGGCCCACCCTTTCTTCGCCGAACTTATACCATGGCCGCCCTATCCTTACGCGGTTTTCGAAGGCGGGCATCCCCTGACTACCACCTGCCGCATCGGTCTGACTCAGGAGTCTGACCCACAAAAAAGCCCAGCCAAAAGCTGAGCTTTTTCTTTCGTGCCCTTCGTGCTGAACCTGACTGAGATCCGCCGTCGCGACCCCTATCTCTTCCTCGGATTCATCTCGTCGCGCGCGATGACGCCGTCCTTGATGTGAATGACGCGGTGCGCGTACTCCGCGATATCGTGCTCGTGAGTCACCAGCACGATCGTGTTTCCGCCCGCATGCAGGCGATCGAACAGGGCCATGATTTCATTGCCCGGTTTGTGAGTCAAGGTTGCCCGTGGGTTCGTCCGCCAGGATGATGGATGGCCGGTTCACCAGCGCCCGCGCGATCGCAACTCTTTGCCGCTGGCCGCCAGAGAGTTCGTTGGGCTTGTGCATCATGCGCGATTCCATGCCCACCGAGGCCAGCGCTTCTTTGGCACGCGTACCGCGTTCGTCCGCCGGCACACCCGCATAGATCAACGGGAGTTCCACATTGTGCAGTGCGGTGGCACGCGCCAGCAGGTTGAAGGTTTGAAACACGAATCCGATTTCCTTATTTCGGATGCGCGCCAGTTCGTCGTCATCCAGTTCGCTCACCAGCTGGGTATTCAGCCAATATTGACCCTTCGTCGGAGTGTCCAGGCAGCCGATCAGGTTCATCAGGGTTGACTTGCCCGATCCCGACGGGCCCATGATGGCCACGTATTCGTTGCGCTGGATGCGCAGGTTCACCCCGCGCAAGGCGTGTACCTGCTGTTCCGAGTCCATGTCATAGGTCTTCCACAAGTCCACCGTGGAAATCATGCACGACTCGGGCGGAGCCGACACCTCAGGCTGCGATATGCTGACTACTTCTGCCGTTGCCATCCTCTTCTCCTGATCTTCTGCCGACACCCACCGCTCCCTGTCGAAAACGGCTCATGGTTGGACGAACCAGCCGGCCATTCGTTAGTTCCCAGTTCCTAGTTCCCAGTTCTCAGTTTCCAGTTCTCAGTAGTGCAAATTCCATCCCCGATCCCCGTTACGCAGCCGTCTTGATCGAAGCGATCAGGCCGTTCAGAACCTTTCCGAGTTCGGCCGCATCATCAAGTAGCTCATTGCTTTCCTTGGGATCCACGTAGCCCAGACTCTGCGCGATCAAGACTTGGGTTTCAATTTCGACCAACGATCCCCGCGAGTGGCTCAGAAAGTGCCTGAACTCTTTTTGCGACAGCCTTGCCTGGCCCTCGGCGATATTGCTTGGGACCGAAACCGCCGCCCTGCGTACCTGATTCGTCAACCCGTATAGTTCTTCGCGTGGAAACTTCTTAGTGAGGCGATAAACCTTGGTCACAAGAGCCATCGCTTTCTGCCACGCAATCAGTTCTCGGTAAGACTTCCCCATAAACACCTCCCAGGGTATGCTCTCAATCCGCAGCCGCTGAGGATGTGACCGCTGAACATCTCCTCGACGCGCAGGCTGAGAACCGAGAACTGAGAACTGACTACTGACTACGACTACTGACTACTGGCTACTGTCTTCTTCTTCCTTCTTTGGTTCGGCGTTATCCACTTTTACCGTGGTCCCGGGCTTCATGGTACGCAGCACTTTGTAACTGCCGGTAACGATCTCGTCACCTTCCTTGACTCCGCTCAATACTTCGATATCGGTGGTCCCGGCAATCCCGGTATCGACGGCCACAAACTCCGCCTTCCGGTTGCGAATCACGAAGACGCCTTGTATTGGCTTGCCGTTCTTCAGTTGTTTCGATGCGTCCGGCTGCGGGGCTGCTGCTTGCACCGAGCCTTGCTCGCCGTTTTTGGCCTGCAGTTCAGCCGGGCTCCTCACCGTGAGCGCCTGGATGGGAACCGTCAGCGTCGCTTTCCGGGTTGCGGTTGTCACTTTGGCCGTTGCCGATAGCCCCGGCCGCAGATCGTCAGGGGGATCCTGCAAAGTCACTACGACTTTGAAATCCTTGGCCTCCTGACTGGCCGCCGTCTGCTGCGACGTGGCCACTCCCGTGGAGCGCACGATCGCGTTGTTGCCAATCTCCGTCACGACTGCCTTGAATGACTTCTTGGGGATGGCGTCGATGCTTACTTCCGCGGGCAGGCCAAGTTTGACATTGACGATGTCCGTCTCATCCACCCGCACTTCCGCGGTAATCACCGACATGTCCGCCAGCGTCATCAGCGTGCTCCCCGGAGAATTCTGAATCCCGATCACCACGGTTTCGCCCTCCCGGACGGGCAGATTCGTGATCACGCCGTCGAAGGGAGCCCGATAGGTGGTTTTCTGCAAAATGTCCGCGACCCGCACCAGGTTCGCCTGGCTCTGCCCAATGCGGCGGTCGGAGGAGTCTTTCTGTGCCTTGGACTGGGCCAGCCGCGCCTTGGCCTGGGCCAGCCCTGAGTCCGCAGTTTCCCAGGCGTTCTTCCGGCTGTCATACTCCGATTTGGCGATCAGCGCATCCTTGAACAGACCCTGGGCTCGCTCCCAGTCGAGTTTCATGCGATCCCAGTCGGCTTTGGCCCTATCCAGATCGGCCTCTGCCGTGTTCACCGCGGCAGCGGCCGCGAGCGCATCCGTTCTGGCGCTCTCCAGCGCGGCCCGAGTGGCGCTCACATCTGCTTCCGACTGCACATTCTCGAGTTGCGCCAGCAGCTGACCTGTCTTCACCCGGTCGCCTTCCTTCACGTACAACTTGATGATCTTGCCAAAGGCATTGGCGCCAATGTTGACGTACGTCTTCGGCTTGATCTCTCCTGACGCGCTGACCACCGAGGCCAGATCTACCCGCTGCGCGCGGCCCGTCTGCACCGTGACGACGTCTTTGTGCACTTCGTAATTCAGGATCGCGCCTGCGATTGCTAACAGCACGACCCCACCCACCCCGATTGCGACTTTTTTCCAGGTACGCATGTCCAATGTAACGGCAATTCTTTGCCGGAAGCGGCCGGGACCGTCCCTCCCGCAAACCGCGAAGCCCTCTCTTGAGACCCCGGGCCGACACGGACTTGGCACACACTTCCAAGTACGCAGTCGTCGCCGCGAAAGTTCCCACCTGTAACCCATTGATTATAGCCTGTCGGCGCCCCATACCCCTGCGATACGCATGCCTTTGCCCAGGGCGGCCTCCCAGTCCGTCTCCCCCAACAATTATCTTTAGATCGCGAGGGTTAGCCTTGCTTTGGGGTATCGAAAGACATAAAATGTCCTAATCGAGTACGTCCGTGAGGAGTGCCCCACTATGTCCCGGGTAGGCTTAGGTGACCGCATAGCTATTATTCTGCTGCTCATTTCCGTTTTTGGGCTCGGATTGTTTGCTGTCGCTGAGGATAAGAAGTCGGACTCCAACGCCGCTGCGGAACAGGGAAGTCAGGAGGCCGATCCCCTCAAACGGCCCATCTCCGAAAAACAGAGAAAAGCCAATGCCAAGTCACTGAAGGTCGAGGTCAGCAAGGTCTACAAGAAGTGGCTCGACGAAGACGTGCGTTGGATCATCACGGACGAAGAGCGTTCTGCCTTCAAGCAACTTTCCAACGACGAAGAACGCGACTCGTTTATTGAAGCCTTCTGGCAGCGCCGCGATCCCACTCCCGATACCCCCGAGAACGAGTTCAAAGAAGATCACTACGCCCGCATGGCCTACGCCAATGAGCACTTCGCCGCGGGCATCCCCGGCTGGAGAACCGATCGCGGCCGCATCTACATCATGTACGGCAAGCCGGATGAGATTGATTCCCATCCCTCGGGCGGAACCTACGAACGTCCAATCGATGAAGGTGGCGGAGAGACGTCAACCTTTCCGTTCGAAGACTGGCGCTACCGTTACATCGAGGGGATTGGCCAGGAAATCATCATTGAGTTTGTGGATAACTGCATGTGCGGGGACTACCACATGACCATGGACCGGTCGGAGAAAGATGCACTGAAATACACTCCGAACGGCGGCTTGACGCTCTATGAATCGCTGGGCATGGCGAGCAAAACCGATCGGTTCACGCATGGCGGATTTGAGCAGCTGGGCAACAGCCCCTTGACCGACGACCAGAGCGCGAAAGAGTTCGACCGGTTGGATCAGTTCGCCAAGCTGAACCGGCCGCCGGTGGTGAAGTTCAAGGATCTAGAGGAAGTCGTCAGCCACAAAATCAACATCAACCTGATGCCGTTCGACGTGCGCGCGGACTTCGTGAAGGTGACCGGCGACACGGTGCTGGTTCCCATTACCGTACAGGTGAAGAATCGCGATGTGACTTTCCAAAACAAGGATGGGGTGCAGCGCGGGACGGTGAACATTTTCGGGCGGGTCACTACCCTGAGCGGAAAGATTGCCCAGACCTTTGAAGACACGGTGCAGGTCGATGTGCCCGCCGAGTTGCTGCCCAAAGTCACGGAAAACTCTTCGGTTTATTGGAAGGCTCTTCCGCTGCGGCCGGGCATGTACCGGTTCGACGTGGTGGTGAAAGATGTAAACGGCGATCGCGTGGGCACGTGGAGCAAGGGCATTCGGGTGCCCGATTTTGCGGATGACAAGCTGGAAACGTCTTCGTTGATTCTGGCTGACCAGATGGAACCGGTGGCGGCCAAGAATGTGGGAACGGGAAGCTTTGTGATCGGCGCCACCAAAGTCCGGCCGCGAGTGCCCTCTGCCGACGGCAAACCGGTGGTGTTCAAGAAGGACCAGAAACTGAACTTCTGGATGCAGGTATACAACCTGACGGTGGATGACAAGACGCATAAGCCGTCGGCCACAGTTGAATACAACGTGGTCAATGCCGCAACCAATAAAGCCGTGGTTCATTCCGTGGAATCCACGGACCAGATGGGAAATATTGGCGACCAGGTAACCTTGGAAAAGACTCTTTCGGCCGCCAATCTGGCTGCGGGCGTCTATCGTCTGCAAATCAAGGTGAACGATAATCTCTCGAAGCAAACTGTCGATCCGTCCGTGACATTTGCCGTCGAATAAGACCCGTACGATGCGGTCTCCCATGAGGGGTGGTGGACTGATGCTGAAGAAGCTCGGGTTCTTGGCGTTGTGGCTGGGTCTGGCCCTGCCGGCGACAGCACAGAGCCGGTCCGGCTCGATCACGGGTTATGTACGCAGTTCCGGTGGCGTGCCGCAGATGGGCGCGGTGGTGGAAGTGGCCGGCTCTGCGATTCGCAACCTGAGGGTTTTCACCGACGAGAATGGCTTTTATTCTGCCGGCGGCCTCACCCCCGGCCTCTATGACGTGCGGGTTTCGGCGCCGTCTTTTCTTCCCTATCTGCGAGAGCGCGTGGGCCTGCATGCCGGCGCCTCGGCGGTCGTGAATGTCACCCTCAATACCCTGTTTGGAACTCTGGAGCTTATCCCCGCCAAGTCCCCCGCGGACGAGGAGGACTGGAAGTGGGTCTTGCGCTCTTCAGAGAATCGTCCGATTCTGCGGATTCTCCCGCAAGACCCGGCGCTGGCGGCTTCCAGGAACCGCGCGGAAGGCCAGCCGTCCCGCGAAATGAAGGGCACGGTATCGTTCGTGGCGGGCTCGCAATCGGGTGGTTTCGGCAGCACGTCGGACATGATGACAGGCTTCTCGATGCAGAAGTCCATGTTCGCGACCGGAACCCTGGCGCTGCAGGGAAACGTGGGTTACAACAGCGGTTCACCGAACGCAGTGCTGCGCGCGTCGTTCGCCCACCGGCTCAATAACGGCTCGCAGCCCCAGGTTTCGTTGACCGTGCGGCGACTGGCCGCGCCCGATTTTTATTCGCGAGGCGATGCTCTGCAAGCGTTGGCGCTTTCCACTTCCGATAACCTCACGTTCGGAGACGTCGTCGAGTTGCGGTTCGGCTCGGAGTTGCAAAGCATCCAGTTCATGGGAAGGGCAACGGCGTTCCGCCCGTTTGGTTCGGTCGGCGTGCATCTCTCGCCCAACACCTTGGTGGAATATCGCTTTACCACCTCGCAACCGGATAGCCGCATGGAAAAGGGGTTCGATTCCGCGCCGGCCGATTTGAGCGAGTCGGGGCCGCGGGTGAGCGTGGCGAATTTCTCCTCATCCATCGAAAAAGCACAGCATCAGGAACTGTCGGTGTCGCGGCGGATGGGAAACACCACCCTCGAAGTCGCTGCCTTCTCTGACAGGATTTCGAACCCGGCACTGACCGGGGTGGGAGATCTGACCGACGAGAACGGTCAAGTTCTCCCCAGTCTGGATTCGAGCACGTTTACCTACCAGGGAAGAGATCTGGATACGGCCGGCATGCGAGTGGTGCTGCAACGCAAGCTTGCCTCAGACCTCACCGCCACCCTTGATTATGGGTATGGCGGGGTGCTGGCTTTGGGCGGTACGGACGTGAGTTTGCAGCAGGCGCGGGAGTCACTCGAGGTCCGCGATCGTCACAGCATGGCGGGGAAAATCTCGGGAACCCTGCCGCGCGCCCACACCCGCTGGATTGCTTCCTACCGCTGGACGAGCGGGCCGGCGTTGACCCCAGTGGATGAATTCAATGCCTCTCCAGGCCGTACCGATCCCTATCTGAGCTTGTATCTCCGGCAGCCGATTCCGGGCACCAGTTTCCTGCCCTGCCACATGGATGCCATCATCGACGTTCGTAATCTGCTGGCTCAGGGATACGTCCCGGTGCTGGGAGAGGACGGACGCACGGTTTACCTGGTGCAATCCGCACGCTCGATTCGGGGCGGCGTGGCGTTTACCTTCTAGCGGTCCGTCTTCCATATCAATCATCAGCGGGGCAGCCAAAGCTGCCCCGTTGCTTTTGCGGCATGTTCTAACCGCGAAGGCATTGCGTAATGACGCGGGACAAACGGCGGGGCAACGGGATACCGCGGTTCCTTGCTTCTAGGCGATGCGGCGTTGCCACCACTTCTTGTTTTTGGTGGGCTTTTCTGCTCTGGGTGGTCGTGGCGCAGTGATTTGAACCGGCGTCGGCTGGGGCGCCGGGAGTTCAGTGTTGGGATGGACGTGAGCCAGCAGCACACGCCCGGGCGTGTCGGACGGCAGCACCAGCAGGCTCGGTTGGCCTGCCGTCAACGCGGAGTCAATCGGGCTGCTGCCGGGATGAATCTCGGCGGCTCCGCGGCGAAAACGGCTGACCACCGCTTCCGCAGTCTCGTCATCGAAAGCAATCCAGCGAACCATGGAACCTTGATTCTAGCGCAGACTTGCCCGCCCGGGGGAGTTCAATATTGTATCCAGCTTGGCTGGGGACTAAGGACCCTACGCCCGGCACGTTCTACGGAACGAAAAGAAGCCGAAAACGTCATTACCATTCTGGGCGACAGCAGGTGGTGGCGAATCAGTTTCAAGGCTTGTCGGCTTGACCTTGAGGGTATAATCGCCCATCAAAAAAAAACAGAGTCAAGCTTGCACTCTATCCCAGGGTGTCCAAAGGAGACGATCATGAAGGTGAGGGCAGTCCTCGCTTTTGTTGTTCTGGCGTCATGCATGCTGGTCGGACAAACGTTCCGGGGCACGATTCTCGGGACCGTAACGGATACTTCGGGGGCGGTGGTGTCGGGGGCCAAGGTTACCGTCAAGAACCCGGCCACTGGATTGGAACGCACCACCCAGGCCAGCGCCGATGGCAGCTACACCGTGTCGGAGTTGCCGTTGGGCAGCTACACGGTGACCATCTCCCAGCCGGGATTCCAAACCTCGGTCACGACCGGCGTGGCCGTAGACGTGGCTACCGAACGCCGCGTCGACGCTATCTTGAGGACAGGCAAGGTCGAGCAGCAGGTGGAAGTTTCCGGCGAAGAGTTGCCGCAAGTAGAGACAACCTCGGCTGCAATCGGCGGCACGCTCACCAGTGATACCATCGCCAACCTGCCGGTCAACGGGCGTGACTATACAAAGTTGATCTACCTGAATCCGGGAATCGCCGGTTCGCCCGACCAGATTTCCGATTCCCCGGGATCGTTCCCGGCGCCGCTGCCCTGGGTCGCTCCCGTGTAGGGGTTCGCTGACGGCGGCGTGGTCGGACCCAGCGTCGGTGTCGGCGACGGCGTGGTCGCGGTCCCACCGGGTGCGCAGGCGGCAACGGCCAGGGCGGCGATCACCAGGAGCGCAGCGCGGCGGTCGGCGCGGACTGGGCGCGAAGTGCGGACGGGCACGAGGTTCCTCCGGGGCGGCGAGATCGGGCTCGGGTGGCTGGCCGCGGCCGATGCGGGATGGGCAATGCGAACCTGGCGGCCAGCCCGAAGGATACTCGCGTCCGCGCCACGGCACGGGCCGTCAGCCGGGACGCCTCGCGGCGCTACGCGGATCCGCGCCATGCCGGGGAGCCGTCGACCGATCGGCCGCCATCCCGCCCGCGGCCATGCCGCGCGAATCGAGCGCCCCAGCGCCTCGTTCGCGGGTGCCAGCCGGGCGTGGAGCTCCTCGTAGACCGCAAACACCCGGTCGTAGATGGCCGCCGCAACCGGTTCCGGGGCGATGCGCTCCGCCTCGTGGACCATGGCGCGGATGCCCGCCTTGAGATCCGCGTGGGCGCCGACTCCGACGGCCGCCAGGATCGCGGCCCCGATGAGGGAGGCCTCGGTGACCGCGGGGACCACCACCTCCACGTCCAGCACGTTGGCCTTGATCCGGTTCCAGAGGCGGCTGGCCGCCGTTCCGCCCGTCACCCGCAGCTCGGTGAACGGGAGGCCGGCGTCGCGGGCCGGCGCGGCGACGTGGCGGACCGCGAACGCTGCCGCCTCGAGAACGGCCCGGGCCAGGTGGCCGCGACCGTGGTGGAGGGTGAGCCCGACGAACGCTCCCCGCGCGGACGGGTCGTGGAGCGGCCATCGCTCGCCGGCGAGGTACGGCAGGAACACGAGGCCCTCCGACCCGGCCGGCACGGGGGTCGCCTCGGCCAGGAGCGTCGCCAGGGTCGCAGCCCCGCCCAGCGCGTCCGCCACGAACCAGTCGAGCGCCTTGCCGGTTCCGGCCATCGCGCCACCCACGTACCACAGGCCCGGCAACGGCGCGGCGCCGGTCCACAGGGGCGGAGCAGCGACGGGAGTCGGTACGTAGAGCCCGAAACCGCCCGAGGTGCCGCCCGTGTCGATGGCCTGGCCGGGGCCGGCGAGCCCTGCCCCGAGGAAGGTGGCGATCGCGTTGTTGACGCCGGCCACGACCGGCAGGCCGACCGGCAGCCCAAGCTCGGCCGCCGCCGCCGGCAGGAGGCCGCCGAGCACCGTGCCGGCGCGCCGGCCCGGCGGGGCGCTCCGGTCATCGAGCCCCGCCCGCCGTGCGTCGGCGAATGAAACTGCGTCGACGGGGTCCTGGAGCGCGGCTGCCGCGACGCCGGTGAGCCGGAACCCGACGTGATCCCACGCCGACAGGAACCACGCGGCCTGACCGGCGACATCCGGAGCCGCGGCGGCGAGCCAGCGGGCCGTTCCGAGGAGGGTGACGTTCCAGCCGTGCCGCCCGAGGGTCACGGCGACGGCCTCGGCCTCCCCGCTCGCCCGGCGATCGAGCCACGTGACGGCGTTCGCGACCGCTCGACCGTCGGCGGCCGTCGGGACGAGGGTCGGGCCCTGCCCGACGCAGCAGACCGCGATCGGCTCCACCGGACCGTGGCCGGCTGCCTGCGCGAGGGCAATCGCGGCGGCGCGCCGGAGCGCGTCCCACCACGCTCCCGGATCCTGCTCGGCACGACCGGGCTGCCCGTCGAGGAGCAGGGGGTACGGCGCCCGGGCGTCGCCGCGGAGGCGGCCATCCAGGCCAACCACACCCGCCTTGGCCGCGGACGTGCCGAGATCGAGGGCGAGGACGACGCGTGGGTCGGCACCGGTCACGGCGGGCAATGGTAGAGGCCGCGGGCGGGACGCGCCCGCTCCGTCATCGAAGGCGGGCCCGCTCGGCCTCGGTGGCCATGCGCCGGTCCGCCGCCAACGCCTGGGGCATCGTCGTCCAGGCCCGCGGCAGCAGCGTGGCCCAGCCGCGCCAGCCGGCCACGAGCCAGGCGGCCACGGCCCGTCGCGCCGGCGACCACGAGATCTCGTACCCGTCCCGCACCGACGCCGGCAGGAGCGCGATCGAGGGCCACAGCAGCCAGCCGACGAGGCCGGGCGGGATCGCGGCGAGCGCCGGGTGCAGGGCTGCCGGCAGGACCGCGCCGCGGCCCCGGCCTGCCAGCGGCGCGAGTGGCGGCGCCAGGATCGTGGCCGCGAGCTCGCGCGCTGTCGGGGTCACCCGGATGGGACCGTCCGGGCCGAGCATCCCGGCCCACCAGGACCGGAATGCGGCGAGATCGGTGGGCAGGGTCTGGGCCGGGATGCCGAACGCCCGCCCGATCGGCAGGGTCTCGGCGTAGAAACGGGCGGCCTCCCCCAGCGCGAGCGGCCCGCGCCACGCTTTGTTCACGGCAAGCGTGGATTCGACGAGCGTCGCGTGGACCCACAGGGCGAGCCCGGGATCGCGAGCCGCATACTGCTCGACGCCAGTCGCCGCGAGGGCGACCGGGTCGACGACCGTGCCCGTACACCGATTCCTGGAGCCGGCTGAGGCGCGCGATCTCGGCCGTCGCGCCAAGCCGGCCGGCGTAGATGATCCCGACGTAGCTGCGCAGGGTCCCGGCGAGCCGGCTCCACGGGTCGGCCTGGAAGTCGGAGTGCTGGGCCACACCCTCCGCGACGAGCGGGTGGGCCAGCTGAAGAAGGAGCGCTCGCGGTCCGGCGCCGAACAGCAGGAAGGCGTCGCGGTTGCGCGCCCAGGCGACAGATCCCGGCCCGTAGAAGCCCGCCGCCTCCGTGGCGCTCAGCGCGTGCCGTCTCCACGACCGACGAGCCACCAGGCGGCCGGGAAGATGATCCCGGCCAGGGCCAGCTTGACCAGGTCGCCGATCAGGAAGGGGTAGAGCCCCTTCGCGAGTCCGGTCGCGAGGTCGAAGCCGGTCGCGGCCATCAGCCAGGGCACGCCGACGAGGTAGATGACGACGTTGCCGAGGAGCATCGCCACCACGGCTCCCCCGAGATGGCGGTCCCAGCCAGGCTCGCGAGGCGCCCCACGATCCCGGCCGCGAACAGGAACCCGAGCAGGTAGCCGCCCGTCGCGCCCAGCACCCAGTGGCCCGCCTCCCGACCGACGAACGTGGCCATCCCGGAGGCGCCCTGCGCATCACCGGCAGGAGCAGCCCCAGCGCCAGGTAGAGCCCGACGGAGAGCAGGCCGCGCTGGAATCCGAGCGCGCCCCCGACCAGCAGACCGCGAACGTCTGGCGGTGATCGGCACCGGCGAGACCGGCAGGGTCAGCCGCATGTCGCCGGGCAGCACGACCGTCTGGCCGTTCAGGACGACCTGGACGTTGGCGGTCAGGCCGATGAGGAGCGCGCCGATCGCGATGAGGGCCGCGTGGCGGGCGCGTTCGCTGATCCGTTCGCCGATCGCGATCGGGACCAGGAAGTCCCCATCGTGATCCCGCGCTCGCCTGCCGGAAGTCGGTTGAGGCGGGGCGTCGCGAGCGTCATCTGACCTCCGGTAGGGTGGGCACCAGCCGCCGGCCCGAGTCTACTCGTACTGGACGGCGCGAACGATCTCGATCCGGCGGCGAGGATGGCGGGCCAGGCAGAGGCGGCCACGGAAAGCGCAACGCCGCCCACCAGCGCCACGCCGATGCTCCACCATCCCGGGATCGTATGCCACGCCGGGGCCGGCGCCGAGGGCGGCCAGGATGATCCCGGCCGCGACGCCCGCGACGACCCCGATGATCGCGCCGACCGCGCCGAGGACGGCGGCCTCCAGCAACACCAGCCGGCGTGCCTGGCGCCGGGTCAGGCCCGCCGCCCGGAGGAAACCGAGTCTCGCGGATCCGTTCGAGAACGTTCATCGTGAGGGTGTTCACGATCCCGAATCCGGCCACGATCAGCGCGACCGCCGCGAGCGCGGTCAGCGCGAACAGGCGATCGACGGATGCGCCGATCGTCCCGGCGAGGCCGGCGTCCAGCGTGGCGGGCTCCAACGCGTTCGCGCGGGCGATCGGGGCGAGCACCGCGGCCGCGGTCGCCGCCTGGCCCGGGACATAGCGGACGGCGAGCAGGTCTGCGCCCAGCACGCCCAGGCGCCGGGTGGCGTCCGGCCAGCCGACGACGATCGACTCGCCCGTGGACCCCGGGATCGTCCGGGCCGCGATCCCGACCACGCGGAGGGCAACGATCTCGCGGCCTGCGAGCACCTGCAGCGACCCGCCGAGCGGGAGGCCGAGCCGGTCCGCGATCGCCGCCGGCAGGATCACGGCTCCACCGGCGTCGAGGGCTGGCAGCGCCGCTGCTCGCTGGTCGCCGGCCGACAGCACGAGCCGGCCGTCGGAGAGCAGGTCCGAGCCCACGACCGCGACGGCATCGAGACGCTGTCCCGCGACGGAGACGGCGAACCGTCCGATCGGGCTCAGGTGGGCCACCCCGGGGACAGCGGCCAGGTCGGCAAGCTTGCCGGCTCGTCGAGCGCCACCGGCCTGATCGAAGGTGAGAAGCTACTTCGGAACGACCTCCGTGAGCCACGCCGTGGCCGCCTGCCGAGTGGTCGCGGCGACGCCCCCCAACGCGACGAGCACGGCCAGGGCGACCGCCAGCCCGCCGACGGTGAGTACGGGTCCGGCTCCGGTCACGCACCAGCGCGCTGCGGGTCAGGCGCTCCTCGGCTGGCAGGAACGGCCGCGCCAGCACCCCCACGAGCGCGCCCAGCGGCCCCACGATGAACGGGCTGGCCAGGGCCACCCCGAGCAGCAGCACGTAGACGACGAGCGGCCGGACGAGGCCGACGGTCCCGGTCGCCGCGCCCGGCCAGAGCGCGATGCCCGCCACACCGACCACCGCCGAGACGACCGTCAGCCAGCGCAGTCGGGCACGCAGGACAGCCGATTGCTCGAGTCGCGCGGTCAGGGCCGCGACGGGCGAGATCCGGGCGGCGCGGAGAGCAGGCTCCAGGGCTGCCGCGATGGTCATGCC
>CAWJAA010000048.1:0-52899 GCA_963840615.1 Terriglobia bacterium | reverse complement strand
GGAGTGGTCCCACCATTTTTCAGTCAGGCATTCCCGCGCAAGCGATGTATTCGAAGAGCGCGATGACGCCTTCGCTGGTGGTGTATTGCAGAAGCCACTCGCGCATGGGCTTGTCATCCCATTTGTCGAGTTCTTTCCAGTCGGTGTCGCAGAGGATCTTGATGACTTTTTTGAGCTCGTTCTTATCGGTGCTGTACAGGGCCTGCACACTCTGCCACTTGCCATCCACCCAGACCGGCATGCCCTTGCTGGTAAGACCGTGTTTCAGTTCGCCACCAAGATAAGAAATGATCCTGGTGATTCCCGAACCGCCGTCTTCGAGCAGGTGTCCACCCAGGCTTAAGCGGTAACCTTCAAAGGGCACAGCCATGGCGCGTCCACCGAGGTGCTTTTCCCGGTCCATGACCACAACCTTCTTGCCCTGCTTCGCCAGCAGAGCTCCGGCCGTCAGTCCGGCCGCGCCCGCCCCGATCACTACCACGTCATATTTGGCCATTCGTTCCCCTGGCTATTCGCCGCGGTAACCGAGCGCGTGCTCAGCCACCAAGCTGCGATGCAATTGATTCTGTCCTTCTATCATCTGGAAAACCTTTGCGTCCCGGAAATATCGACTTACAGGAGATTCTCCCAGGCAACCGTAAGCTCCGTGAATCTGAACTGCGTGGGTTGACGCCATGAGGGCGGTGTCGGAAGCCATCATCTTGGCCAGACTCGCCTGCGGGCGCGTGCCCGGCATACCCTGGTTCTTCATCCAGGCCAGACGGTAGGTAGCGGACCGGGCGCCTTCGATTCCGACTGCCATGTCGGTGATCATCGACTGCACAAGCTGGAAGCGGCCGATGGGTTGATCAAACACAATCCGTTCGCGAGCGTACTTCAGCGAAGCGTCGTAACAGGCTTGCGCCAGGCCGAGAGCCCGGGCGGCCACGCCCAGGCGGCCGTTCTCCACCGCACACATCGCCACCTTCAAACCCTGCCCCTCAGCACCCACCCGGTTGCAGGCTTTGACCCGGCAATCTTCCAGAAAGACATCGCCGGAGCTCAGGGGCCGAAACCCGAGCTTGTTCTTGTAAGGCTTGAGCTTCAGTCCGGGCGCGTCGCGCTCGATGATGAAGGCGCAGATGTTCTTTCGCGGATTGGCACGGTCGAGCGTGGCAAAAGTCAGCACAAAGTCACACACGTCAAGAAAGCTGATCCAGGATTTGCTGCCGTTCAGCACGTAACTATCACCGTCCTTGACAGCCACGGTTTGCATGGCAGCGACGTCGGTACCGGAATGCGGTTCAGTGACCCCAGTGGCCGCAAAGATCTTGCCCTGCGCCAGCGGTGTCAGGTATTTCTGTTTCTGTTCCTCGGTGCCGTACTCGAGAATTCCCGCGCCGCAGAGTCCACTGGGAAACGACAGAGCGCAGGCAACCGCATGACAGACTTTCGAAATCTCTTCCAGGATGATGGTGTAGCTGATGAAGTCGAGTGCGGACCCACCATACTCCGCCGGAACGACACCTCCCATGAATCCTAACTCTGCGGCTTTCTGGGCGATCTCGCTGGGAAAGCGTTCTTGCTGGTCGTACTCTGTGACATAAGGAGCGATTTCGCGCTCCGCGAACTCGCGGGCGGTCTTCTGAATCTGCAACTGCTCGTCGCTCCAGCCAAATTCCACGCCGCGCCCCGTCCTTCAGATTCTACCAAACGTTTGTTTATATACGAGAAATCCCCCGCCGTCAACGCTGATTCGGGCGGGTTCGCTATTCGCCCAGAATCCGGAAGTGCTCAATATCGAGGATGCTGGCCGCACGCTCCATGCTCCATATGGGCTCTAGTTTGGCGCCGATCTGCGGGTCGCTCGCGGCCGAAAGGACGCGGTGGACGATGGTGGAATCGGCTCCGTCCAGCCGGATCAGCCCGTAAATATTTCCGTCCGCCGCCCGGGTGTAGCTGACCAGCACTCCCAGGCCGCTCAAGGGAGCGAACTGGGTGATGGGACGCCAGCAACGCCCGCAGAAAGAAAGCGGCGGGACGCTACTTCTTCCACACTGCGAGCACACGCCGGCCACGATGGTCTTTTGCTTGAGACCCTCAAGAAAACGGGTCAGGGCGGGCCCGGCGGTGTACTGAAACGGAATTTCAATCTTCTGACGAACGCTGGTCATGATTTCCCGTCATCCTTCCAGAGTGCGGAAGTGCAGAATGTCACGCAGGCTGCCTTGACGTTCTTCCCGGAAAACAGCCTTCACCCGCTGCCCGACATGAATCTTTTTCGGGTCGGTCTCTTCCAGGAAGTGGTACATGGCGGTGTCGGCTCCATCGAGCCGCACGATGGCAAAGCCATAGGGCACCGGACGCCGCTCGCCGGTCATGGGATCAATGAAGGGCAGCGCAACCACGGTGCATCCCACCAGCGATCCTTCATCTTTGACTTCGACCCATTCTTTGGGCTCGACAAAACAGATGCCGCACACGGGTCGAGGGGGAACATAGACGCGCTGGCATGAGGGACAACGCACTCCGAGGATCCGTTTATGCTCACGCAGTTCCTGAAAGAAGCGCTCGGCGCACGCTCCCATGGCGTAGTCGTACTCCATCTTCAGGCGGAACGGTACCCGCAAGGCTTCTTGTTCTTTGGCGTCGACGTTTGCGGTCATTTTTATTCAGCCCCCAGGATCAACGCATCGGTCCAGGCATTGCCGCCGTAACCGGTAGCCAAGGCGGTTCGCACCTTGGGCACCTGCCGCTTGCCGGCTTTTCCCATTACCTGCAGCGCCGCTTCCGCCACGCGAATCATGGCGGTAGCGCCGATGGGATTGGTGCTTAAGACGCCACCGGAAGGATTGACCGGCAGTTCTCCGTCCATGCTGGTAACACCTTCATCAATCAACTTGCCGCCTTGTCCGCGCTCACAGAATCCCAAGTTCTCGTACATGGCCATTTCGGCGTAGGTTGCGACCTCGTAAATCTCAGCGACATCGAGTTGCTTGCGGGGATTGGTGATGCCCGCAGCCTTGTAGAGCTTCTGAGAAGCGGCAATCTGACTGCGCATCACCGCCAGGCGCTTGGGGCTGTCTCCCATGTATTGCTGCTCATGCGCCGTGGCGACGGCCTTAATCCAGGCCGGCTGCCGAGTCCGTTTCCTGGCGATGCTTTCCTCGCTGATCACCAGGGCAACGGCGCCATCGGATTGCGGACACATATCCAGCTTGCGAATGGGATGAGCCAGGACCTGCGAAGCCATGACTTCTTCGACGGTGATGTTGGGCATCTGCAGGTGGGCGTACTCGTTGTTGCAGGCGTTGCGGCGGGCTTTCACGGCAACTTTCGCGGCTTGTTCCGGGGTCGCTCCACTTTCGTGAATGTAGGTGCTGGCCATGACCGCGAAGTTCCCGACGGCGCCAGCCATCATGGTCCGCTCCCAAATGGGATCGCCGACCGTGGTGATGGCGGCCTGGGTATGGCCTTCAGACTGTTTTTCGAATCCAATGGCGAGCACATTGTCGTACAGTCCCGCGGCAACATAGTAATAAGCCGCCATCACGGTGGTCGTGCCCACGGTGCCGCCGGTGTTGAACTTCACCGAGGGCTTCAGGTACCCGCCCCAACCTTCGACACTCCACAGTTCGGGGAACATAAAGCCTTCGAAGGGCTCCATGTTGCCGAGGAAAACGGCGTCAATGTCTTCGATATGCAGGCTGGCATCGTCGAGCGCTTTGCTGACCGCCTCGGTGATCAGTTCGCGGATATTGATGTCCAGGCGCTTGGCGGTGTGTTTGGTCTGACCGGTGGCAACGATGGCAACTTTGCGTCCCATTACGCGTCACCTCGCCGCAGTACGATCACCATCTGACTTTGACCACAGAGTCCCGCCGCTCCGTGGGCCAAGGCATGAACTGCGCCTTGCACTTGATGCTCTCCCGCCCGGCCGGCGAGTTGGAGATAGGCTTCGGCCGCGCGGGTAAGACCAGAAACGGTCGTGGGATTTCCGCTGATTGCGCCTCCCGAAGGATTTACTTTGGTTCGCATCCCCGCGCCATGCGGCGACTTTAATAAGGAAGGAAGCTCTTCCCGCTTCCACAATCCCAGAGATTCGCCGTAGAGCAACTCCTCGTGGGCATAGCGAGCGGAGATTTCGGCCACATCGAGCTGCTCGGGGCGGATGCCCGCCATTCTGTAGGCGCGCTTGGCGGCGTGTCCCAATGCATCGGCGGCTGCCAAGTCGCGCTCCGTCCAGTAGGCATCGGTGGCGTTGCCCAAGCCTGCGATCCAGACCGCACGATCTGCGAACCGCTTGGCTTTTTCGGGACTCGCCAACAACAAGGCACAGGCTCCGTCCGAGATCGGACTCGCCATCAATTCGGTTAGAGGATCCGCGTAAGCGGGAGCCTGCAGAATCTGCTCCAGCGAATAGTCGGCCGCGCGCTGGGCAAGGGGATTATTCAGCGCGTGGCGATGGCTGCGCTGCGAAACCACCGCCAACGCCTGGGAGTCAATCCCGGCGGCGTGCACATACGCCCGCGCCTGCAAAGCGGCCGCACTGGGCTCGTCGAGACCGAGCGGGCGCTGACAATAAGGATCGAACATCACCCTGGTGATTTCGCGGGCCTGGCCTTCCGATTCCTTGCAGTGAGCCACGACCAGCGTGTAGTCAAAGGCTCCCGCCATAATGCGAGCGGCGCCATAGATCAGCGCCTGGACGCCGTCGGAAGCGACTTTCGATTCCGACTTCAGATATCCGCCGACGACTTCATTCACCGACATACTGGAGATGGTCTTGCCATCCCAGAAATCCTGGGAGGCAGTCACCATGCTGTCGATCTCCTGCATACGAACCCCGGTCTGCTGCAACAGGCTGGAGACGACTTCGTAGACCAGTTCGTTATAGGCCTGACGGTCTTTGCGCCGCTCGTACTTGGTCTGTACCGCTCCGACAATAGCTACGCCTGGATTCATTTTCCCGTCCAGCGTGGTTTGCGTTTTTCGATGAAAGCCGAGATGCCTTCGCGTGCATCCTGCGAAAGGACCGCCTGTTTGCAATGTTCTTTCTCGACATCGAAACCTTTTTCGTAGGTCTGGCCGATCGAAGCGCGCAGGCATTTCTTGATGAGAGCGAGCGCCACCGGGGCCTGGCCGGCAAGTTGCGCCGCGAAGGCTTGCGCCTCGCTGATGGTGGCGTCCAGTTCGCACGCCCGGGTGATCAGGCCGATGCGGGCGGCCTCGTCCGCGTCCAGGTAGACTCCGGTCATCATCAGCTCCAGAGCCTTGGCGTAGCCCACCACGCGTGGCAGGCGCTGAGTGCCGCCTCCTCCGGGGATGATCCCGATGTTGACTTCAGGCAGACCGATGCGCGCCGGGCCCCGGCTCATGAAACGGAAGTCCATACACAGGGAAAACTCACAACCGCCACCCAGGGCATACCCGGTGATGGCGGCGATGGTTGGCTTGGTGATGTGCTCGAGCCGCCCGAGGGTTTGGTGAACGCGAGCGATCACCTGGTTCACGTAATCCGCTTCGAAGCGGTACTCCTTCATGCGCTTGATGTCAGCCCCGGCGATAAAGATCTTGGGATTGCGGCTGGCGAAGACGACCGCGCGGGTCGCAGCATCGGCGTCGAGTTGGTCGCTGACGCGAATGAATTCCGCATAAAGATCGTTGTCGAGAGTGTTGGCTGGCGGCTTGTCGAGATAGACCGTGGTCACGCCGCCGGATTGCTCCACGCTCAAGAACTTGTAAGCATCAAACGTCATCAGAGTCTCAGGCTCGCGTTGCTTTCTGCTTGTTGGCCTTGCTTTCCCGGGTAGCCTTGGCGGCGGTTCCGAATCCGAAGATCGCCGCAGCCGTATCGTGCAGCAGTGCCTGCTTGGCATCGGGCTTCAACCCGAGAGCGTCGATCTGCGCCAGGCTCTCCTGGTGCAGAATCAGGGGGTAATCGGTGCCCCACACCACTTTGCCTTTGCCGCGGCTATTCAGAAAGTGGACCAGGTTCTTATCCCAGTACTTGGGCGCGTGCCCGCTCACGGCAACGTAGATATTGGGATGCTTCCACGCCATGGCGATCATTTCCTCTACCCAAGGCCAGCCGGTGTGTCCGCCAATCAGCTTAAGCTCCGGGAAATAGAGGGCAATGTCGTCGAGCAGGATGGGCCGCCCGCAGGCGCTGGGCATGAACTCGGCGGAGTGTCCTACCTGGAAGACTACGGGGATACCGAGTTCAGCGCACTTGGCATAGAACGGGAACCATTCCGCGGCGTTGATCGGCAGCCCGAACCCGAAGGGATGCACGTGGGCCCCCTTGAAGCCGTACTCCTTGACCGCGTGCTCCAGCTTGCGTACCCCTTCCATGCGTTCGAAGGGATTGATTCCCGCGAGGCCAACGATGCGGTCGGGAAACTTCCGCACCAGCTTGGCGATGTCCGCATAATCGAAATCCGCACCCATCTTGTTCTTGCGGTAAAAAGCCTGCTTCAGGGCAGGTACGCAGACCTTCTCCACCCCAATCTTGTCCATGTGGGCAACAAATTCTTCGGCGGAGTAGCCCTTCATGTTGGCGGTGCGGCCCCACTGCACGCCCATCATGAAGTACACCTCTTCGTTGTCGATGAAGAGATGCTTGATGCCTTCCGGCGTAAAGGGATTGCACCAGACGTCAATCGCACCCATACTTATTGCTTCTCCTTCGCTTCAGGATTTTCTTGCGCCAGTTCGATCAGGATTCCCGCGGTATCCTGCGCCGCAAGAAAGGCGATCTGGCGTCCGTGCAGGCCCGGACGCGGAACTTTGTCGACCAGCCCGATACCGTCTTTTTGCAATTGCGCCATGCGCTCGCGAATGTTATCGACCTCGAAGGAAAGGTGATGAATGCCTTCCCCGCGTTCTCGCAACAGGCGGCCCACCTTCGAATCCGAGGCTTTGGAGCTGAGGAGTTCGAGGTGGACGCCTCCCAGGTCGAGCACGGCGACGTCGGTGTTGGTCTCGGCGAGATGTCCAGTCTCGATCACCTGGGCGCCCAACAGCGAGCAGAAACGCTCGACCGTTCCCGCAAGGTCGCGAACCAGAACGCCGATGTGACTGAAACGGCCAGGCATGAGGTGGGCATCCGCTGCGCGAGAGGCGCCGAGACGTAGCAACCTACCAAACGTTTGATTTATAACAAAGGCGGCGGGACCCGTCAACCAAAACCACTGGGGGCTACTTTACTCCTTTGCCGGGAATGCGCCAGAGAAAAGCGTCCCCGCTTCTTGACAAGCGCCTCGGCTGCTCCTAGTATCCTTGTCGTACCAAACAAACGTTTGGTTCTATAGACGCCAGGAGGCCTCGGGCCCATGCACTTGGTGGTTTGTCTGAAGCAAATCCTCGACCCCGAAATCCCGCCCGGGGATTTCCGTCTCGATGCGTCCTCCCGGGGTCCGGCGTCTGGTATCGCCTCCCTGGTGGTGAGCATTTTCGACGAAAACGCCCTGGAGGTGGCTCTGCAGGTGCGGGAAGCGGCGGGTGGGGGAAAAATCACCGCCCTTTCGATTGGTCCCAACTCCGCCACCGATGCCCTGCGGAAGGCGCTGTCGATGCGAGCCGACGAGGCTATTCTCATACGGCAGGATGACTTCCCTGATCTCGACACTTACGCTACCGCCAAAGTGCTGGGGGCGGCCATTGGCAAGCTGGAACCGGCAGATCTGATCCTTTGCGGACGCGAGTCTGGAGACTGGTATGGCGGGCAGGTTGCGGCCTTTTTGGCCGCAGAACTGGACCGTCCGTACACGGCGCTGGTTGCCGGGGCCACGAAGCAGGGAAGCGAGTGGCACCTCAGGCGGCAGTCGGACGACGGCTGGGAAACGATTGCTTGCTCCGCGCCGGCGGTGGTGAGCGTCACCAATGATGACCACAACCTGCCCCGCATCCCCAAAGTTCGCGACAATATGCTGGCGTTTCGCAAAACCGTGCCCATCTGGACGGCGGCCGAACTTGGTATCCAACCGGCTGCCGTGCGGGGCGCGAATGCCGACCTGGAACTGGAAAAGCTCTACATTCCCAAGGTTTCAAGCCAGTGCCAGATGGTGGCGGGCGATAGTGCAGAGGCCAGGGCCGAGCAACTGGTCGAGAAACTTGTTGGCTTGCACGTCATTTAAGAAAGAGCGCTCAACAATCGCATGCGCAGCATTCTGGCAATTCTGATCGCAAACGGCGGCGAGTTTGGCCGCACCGAGATCGAGGTCCTGAGCGCGGGGAGCCGCCTGGCAGCTGATCTCGGAGGCACGCTCGCGGCCGTAATCGCCGGAAGCGCAGCGAGCCCCTGGAACCAAGGGTGTTTCTCTCACGGGGCGACTCGCGTCTACCGCCCGGGTAGCCCCGCGCTCAGCGCCTACAACCCCGCCCTGTTCGCCAGCGCTCTGGCGAAAGTAGCCCAGACTGCCGCAGCGGAAGTTCTGTTATTTCCCAGCACGACCTGCGGTCTCGAACTGACCTCGCTTGTCGGACACAAGATTGGCGCGAGCGTGGTCATGGATGTGGTGGGGGTGGACGGCAAAGTGGACCATGGCGGCGTCCGCATTCAGAAGCCGGTATTTGGTGGAAAAGCGCAATCGGTCTTGATTGCGCGCAAGGCTCCGGTGGCCATCGCTCTGCGGATGCGTTCCATTGATCCGGTCCCCACCGAGAGCGGAGCCCAGGGAGAAGTGGTGGAGGTTCCGTTGGATCTTCCTCCAACCTCGGGCGCCTGGCGCCTGTTGGAACGCAGTGTCGAAAAGAGCGAGGGTCTGCGACTTGAGGATGCCCGCATCATCGTGAGCGGCGGCCGCGGCCTCGGTGGGAAAGAGAATTTCGGCTGTCTGGAGGAACTCGGCGGTATTCTGGGAGCCGCCCTTGGAGCCTCGCGGGCGGCAGTCGATCTGGGATGGGTACCTGCAACCTGGCAGATTGGTCAAACGGGCAAGAAAGTTGCTCCGGAGCTTTATGTGGCGGTGGGGATCTCGGGCGCCAGCCAGCACATGGTGGGAATTGCCGGGGCGAAACATATCGTCGCCATTAATAAAGATGAAAAAGCGCCGATTTTCCAGGTGGCCGAACTGGGCGTGGTGGACGATTACAAGGTTTTTATTCCCAAACTGATTGCAGCACTCAAAAAGCGCAAAGCGGAATCCCCCGGAGTATGACCCCAACTCGTCAGGTTTATTTCAACATCACCGGCGTGTGGCTTATGTATGTGCTGTTTGCCATCACCCTGGTGGTGTTTTTTTATGGGATCAACCGCCGCTGGCGCCGCTGGCAGATGGGGCGCCCGGTGTTGCGATTCGACCGCATGGGCGAGCGTCTGCGGAAGTTGCTCAGGCAAGGGCCAGGGCACGAGAAATTGCTCCAACGCTACGCGGCCGCAGGCCTCGCACATCTGCTGATCTTCTGGGGCTTCGTATTCCTTTTTCTGGGGACGGTGGTGGTCTTCATCCACGAAGATCTCCACATCCACATTATGCAGGGCCAGTTCTATCTGTACTTTCAATCGCTGACCCTGAACATTTTCGGAATTCTGTGCGTTGCGGGAATTCTGATCGCGCTCACCCAGCGTTATGTAAATCGGGCGAAGAGGCTCAAGCCGGACAAGCCAGACGACGCCATCCTTCTGATTTCGATTCTGATTATTCTGATCACCGGCTTCATGATCCAGGGATTGCGCATCCGGCTCACGCATGATCCGTGGGCAGCGTGGTCACCCATCGGCAGTGTCACCGGAAGGCTGTTCGCGCAATTTCTGGATGAGCCGGCGATGTATGCCGCCCATCGCGCCCTGTGGTGGTTCCACCTGGTCGTGGTCTTCAGTTTTATCGGATGGATTCCCTATTCCAAGCTGTTCCACGTCTTCACGGCACCCGCCAGCATTTTCACTCAGAGCCTTGAGCCGCGGGGCACGCTTCCGTTGCTGAATCTGGAGAATGAAGACGAGCCGCTCGGTGTGAGCCGACTGCAGGACTTTACCTGGAAAGATTTGCTGGATCTGGATGCGTGCACGGAATGCGGGCGGTGTGAAGTCAACTGTCCTGCATTTCTGACGGACAAACCACTCTCGCCGAAGTGGCTGATCCTGGATGCACGCGAATCGCTGCATCGCGAACCCATCGCAGTGAGCGAGACACCGAAGCCATCTCAAGCCGCGGGCGATTTGCCCGATTCGCCCCTAGTCGGCCCGGTAATCAAACCGGAAACGCTCTGGTCGTGCACTACGTGCGGCGCCTGCATGGAGCAGTGCCCAGTAGCGATTGAGCACGTTCCCAAGATCGTCGGCATGCGGCGCCATCTCACCATGGAGCGCGCGGAGCTTCCGGATGATCTCGAAAACATGGTGCGCAGCCTGGAGGCGCGCGGCCATCCCTATCCCGGATCGAGCGCCTCGCGCACGGATTGGATGCAAGGGCTGCAGCTGAAACAGCTCGCGGATGATCCGCAGGCTGAGTTCGAAGTCTTATTGTGGGTGGGATGCGCCGGCGCTCTCAATCAGCGCAGCCAGTCGGTGACGCGGGCGACCGCCGAACTGTTGCAACGCGCAGGCGTGAAGTTCGCTGTGCTGGGCCGGGAAGAGCGCTGCACTGGCGATCCTGCTCGCCGCATTGGCCACGAGTTCCTGTTCCAGACGCTGGCGCAGCAGAACATCGCCACGCTCGAGCGCTACCAGGTCAAGAAGATCGTGACCTCGTGCCCGCATTGCTTTAACAGTTTTAGAAACGACTATCCGCAGCTTGGCGCCAACTACGAAGTCGTGCATCACAGCGAATTTCTAAACCAGCTGTTGGTGGAAGGCCGATTGAAACCGAGCGACACGAGCGGGACCAAGATGACCTTTCACGATCCTTGCTACCTGGGCCGGCACAACCAGGTGTATGACGCTCCCCGTGAAGTGCTAGACAAGATTCCCGGGGTGGAGCGGTCGGAGCCCGAGTGGAACCGGCGCAACGCTTTGTGCTGCGGCGGTGGCGGTGGCTTCTCGTTCATGGAAGAGAACAGTGGCACGCGCATGAATCAAAACCGCACCCGCCAATTGCTCGCCACCGGCGCGGAAACTATTGCGGTCGGATGTCCTTTCTGCATGATCATGCTGGAGGACGGAGTGAAGACGGCAGTGCCTGAGAGCGGTCCGCGAGTTCGGGACATTGCGGAAGTACTGAAAGAAGCCACGGAGCCGGTACAGCCATGAACCGAGCATTAGAGACTAAACCCGCGGCGTTCCCGCTGGTGGCCCTCGACTCTGAGGCCGACGGGTTGCACGCAGCTACGACCGATCCCTGGTGGCGCGAAGCCTGGTACTTCGAGTTCTACGATCCGAGAGCCCAGTTGCAGTGGCAGTCTTATCAGGGAGTCTTCCCCAACCAAGGCACCGGCGACCTGACCCTTGCCGTTTTCACCGACGGGCGTCTGCAACAGCAAGTGTTGAAAATGGACTACAAGCTGCCTTTGGATCCCATTCAGGAGCGTCTGCGGTTTGCGGGACTGAAGCTGGAACTGGTAGAGCCATTCCGCCTGTGGCGCTTGCGCTACGACACCGCGGAAGTTCAAGCCGAATTGCAGTTTGAGGCAATCCATGCGCCTTACAGCTGGGCCGAATCGCGTCTGTTCATGGAGAACAGCAGCGACACCGAGCAGCGCAGCCAGCACTTCGATCAAGTGGGACGCTACAGCGGCAGGGTCTGGGTGCATGGAAAAGAATTCCACATCGATGCCCTGGGATTCCGCGACCGCATGTGGGGCTGGGGCGCTCGCCGTCAGTGGAGGAACTATGTCGTGCTGTGGTCCGCACTGGAGCGCGACTTCGTGACCAACGTCTCAATCCAGGGATTCATGGACGGTAGTCACCATCTGTGCGGCTACCTCTACCAGGATGGGCAACGTTCGCTGCTGAAACATGCCCGCGTCAAGATCGAGTGGCATCCCACGCGGTGGAGAACGATTCTTCATCTGCAAAGTGAATTAGAGGATCAACTGGGTCGACGGGCGGTGGTTGAGGGGCGGCCCCAGGGGGTCACCGACACTTCGCATCACTGGCCGCACCGGGTCGACAACATGCTGTTTACCGTCGGGGAATACAAATCCGGCGGACGAACCGGTTACGGCTGCATGAACTGGTCGTTTCTGAATGAAGATGAGAAGCCCGTCGTGATGGAAGCTGGGCTTTAAGCCGAAATCCCATGGTTTCGACCGAACAATCCGCCAGGGGCACGCTCTCGGTTGAGGTGCTGAACCGCTATCTTCACGGGTACGGCGAGAGCGTGCGGCATTTTTTCCGCGATCAGCAACGTTCGGCCATGGTGTCTCCATTGTTCAACCTGCCGGGCCGGCTGATCCTGGGGAGCTACTGTTATTACGAAAACATGCGGCCTCTGTTGAGCGAACTGCTGCGGCAGGCTTCACCGGAAACCATCGGGAAGAGCATGCGAAGGCTTTGCTCGCGCGCGAATTCCATTCACTTGAACTCTCTGATGCTGGGGTATTTCAACGGGAGAGAACAAGCCAGACTTCTCGGTAAGCAACGACCTGACGACCTGGAGGAGATTGCTCTGCTGCTCGATTTCTGGGCACGGACTTCGAGTTCCTATCGCAGCGACGGTCATCGCCTTCCCGATGACGCCCAATTCTCCATGCCCATTCTCGAAGATGGAGAGGTTTTGGACCTAACGCGACATTTGCCAGTGGACTCGCCGGAGGAGTCACAGCCCAAGATTCGCCGCATGATGGCGATGTTGGAACTCTATACCTTCATTCTGAACGGCGAGGCCCGCATCGGCATTTTCCACCACGGGCCCTATCCACTCGACAATGGCGACGCGCTCGTGGTGAAAGAGTGGATTGGCCTCCGCGACAAGTTCTATCCCTGGTCCGACACCAGTTCTCGTCCTGCCTGGGACGCCGTGGCCAGAGTCATGCGCCTGCGCGGGGTTGAAACCAAGATTGTGCTGATGGGGAGCCTTACGACTTCCCCCAAGTCTTATGAGGAACACATCGTCTCGCAAGCCGTCCTGGGGGTGAAGGGGAACGAAGCAACTCCGCTCTCGCTGTCAGACATTGAGACCATTACCGAGGTTGCCGGAGAAGCGCAATTGGAACTTTACCGGCGGATGATCGATTGGGATGACCGCTATCGAGTGGAATATGGCGCGGAGCTTTACGGCTGCATTTTTCACAGCTTCGCGGAGGAGTTGCGGCTGACTGGGTTTGCCGGGCAAATCCGAGAGGCTTTTCGCCCGAGTATTAAGCGCCACGCAGACGATCTGTTCAGCGGCCGTGAAGGCCCCCTGGTGTTGAATCATATCGCGAAGACGGAAGGGCCGATCTACGCACCGATTTTCGTTTCTTAGCCAAAGATGACACGGGAACCAATCTCGCTGGAAGAAGTGAACCGCTGCATCCGACTGTTCGGAGATTGCCAGAAGGCATTCATGCGCTCCGAAAAGCGAGCCAGTTTGCGGTCCGTCCTGTTCGATGTGCCGCGGCGATCGTCGATCGGCTGGCTCTGCGTGTACCGCAAGGGCTACCACTTTCTGCGGCAACTGTCCGAATATGTCACTCCCGAGGAACTCGGGGCGAGAATGAAGCAACTATGCTCGCGTCCCTACTATCTGACCTTGTCGATCGTGATGTGCAGCTATCTGGGCGCGCGCCAACAGCTGATGCTGGATCGCGGCCTGTCGCCCGGAGAAGCGTTCCCAGAGAACCTGGAAGAACTGGCCTACGTGGTGGACTGGTGGCGGCGCGTCTGCAAAAGCTATCGCAATGACGGCCTGCTACTGCCCGAGCAGGCGGGCGACACGCAGGCGATTCTGCCCGCGCCAGCGGTGCACGATCTGGACGAGCGCCTCTCCACAGCTGATCTCGCAGATGTTCATCATCGCCTGCGCCGCATGGCGGCCACGCTTGAGCTCTACAGTTTCATTCTGCACGGTGAACAGAGGGATGGAATCTTCGGACACGGTGCATACCCGTTGGCGGGAAATCGACAACTGGTGGTTCTCGAATTCACCGATCTGCAGAACAATTTTCTACCCTGGGCCCAGACCAGCGTCCGGAACCCTTACTGCAATCTTGCGATCGTGCTCCGTCTGAAGGAAGTGAAGGCTCGCTTCCATCTGTTCGGAAGCATGCTGCTTGATCCTCCGGACATTTCTTCGCAGCTCGAGGCGGTGGGGCTTTTCACGCGCGCTGAGAACGGAGAGATTTCGCCGGTCGACTTCAACGAAATGGAGAAGATCCAGGCGTGCGCTGCCGACGCGCAGAACGAGCTTTATTTGAAAGCCGCGGAGTGGAGCCCGGCTTTTCAAGCCGAATACGGTGTTCACCTGTTTGCCAACCACCTGCGGTCTTTCTTTCACCTGGCCGGGCAAGGCAATCGGTTCGATGAACAAATTCGCAATGAATTTCAGGAAGCGGCCCGGGAAGTGACCGGGGCAATGCTGGCGCAGCCCGATCCGCCTTCGATGTGGAAGTTCATGGCCACGACGGAAGGCGACTTCTTCTGGCCCGCGGTCGCAAAAGAAAAGGTGCTCGTACACAATGGCCTCACACAAAGCTAGGACGAACAAGACAAAGACAACCCCGGCGAAGAGCGGGAAGGCGAATTATTTTTGCGGAATTGATATCGGTGGAACCTTTACCGATTGTGTTGTCCGTGATCAAGACGGACGGCTCACCATCGCCAAGTCACTCTCCACACCCGAAGAGTCTTCCAAGGGATTCTTCGCGGCGCTCGAAGCCGCCGCGGCAAAGATGGGAATCACGCTGCAAGACTTGCTTTCGAACACCCAACTGCTGTTGCACGGTACAACCCTGGGAACGAACGCGCTGCTCGAACGCAAGGGAGCAAAGACCGGACTGATCACCACGCGCGGTCATGCCGACGCCATTATCATGATGCGCTCGGTTGGGCGTTCCGCCGGGTTACCGCTTGATCGGCTGCATCACGTCTCTCGCCACCAGAAACCGGCGCCCATTGTGCCGCGAACCCTGATCCGCGAAGTCAGCGAGCGCATGGACTTCAGCGGCGAGGTGGTGTTACCGCTCAATGAAGACGAGGCCCGGACGGCGATCCGGGAGCTGGTGGCGCAGGGCGTGCAGGCAATCGGAATTTGCTTTCTCTGGGGCTTCGCCAATCCGGCCCACGAGCAGAGGGTGCGGGAACTGGTGAAGGAAATTGCCCCGCAGCTCTACGTTACCTGCGGCCACGAACTGATCTCGAAGCCCGGCGAGTACGAGCGGGCTGCGGCAGTAGCAATCAACTGCTTCATTGGCCCAATGATGTCGAAGTATGTGTTCCGCATCGAAGAAAAGGCCCGCTCCTTCGGGTATGAGCGACCTCTGGTCATCATGCAATCCTCGGGCGGAGTAACGACGGCAGCGGAAGTAGCGGCCAAGCCGGTATTCACGATCGGTTCCGGGCCCGCGGGAGGGCTGACGGCCAGCGGCTTCCTGGCTAGCCTGCTGAAGCACAAGAACGTCATCGCTTCTGACGTGGGAGGCACGAGTTTTGACGTCGGCCTGGTGAGCGATGGACAGCCGCTCTCGGGCACTGAGACCACGGTGAACCAATACACCTTTTCCGCTCCTCACCTGGATCTGATTTCTATCGGCAGCGGCGGCGGTTCCATCATCTGGGTAGACGAGAGAACCGGTGGCCTGAAAGTCGGGCCTGAGTCCGCAGGAGCTTCTCCCGGTCCTGCCTGCTATGGACGCGGCGGGAAGCGGCCGGCGGTCACTGATGCCGACCTGATTCTCGGTTATTACAACCCTGACTACTTTCTGGGCGGCAAGCTTCAGCTCGACAAAGCCGGCGCCACGGCCGCGCTCGAAAAGGTTGGCAAGTTGATTGGCATGGACGCGGTGGAGACCGCGGCCGGAGCGGTGCAAATCGTGGAGTTTCAAATGGCCGAGCTCATGCGCCAGATGACCGTCGAGCGGGGCTTCGATCCTCGTGATTTCGTGGTCTACGGATACGGCGGGGCCGCGGGCGCCCACGTTGCCGAATACACTCGCGAACTGGGTTGCCGCACGGTGGTCGTTCCTTTGGGCGCGACGGCTTCGACCTGGTCCGCTCTGGGGGTGCAGGCGGCTGACCTGCTGCATGTCTACGAGAAGTCGCGTTTGTTCATGGCGCCTTTCCCCAGCCGCGACTTCAATCAGATCTTCGAAGAACTGGAGCGGGGCGCTCGCGCCCAACTGAGGGGCGACGGCCTGAAGGACAGCGATATTTCCATCGAGCGATCGGCCGAGATGAAGTTCAAACTCCAGATCCATACTGTGGAAGTCGCTCTAGCGAACGGCAAACTGACTGACAAGGACCTGAAGGACCTGGAAACCTCGTTCATCCACAAATACGAGCGCACGCACGGGAAAGGATCGGCATTCACCGCCGCGGGAATCGAGATCGGGCTGTTGCGCATCCGCGCCCGTGGTGGAATTCGCCGTCCCTCGCTGCGGAAGCGAAGTGCGGCCAAGGCCGACGCGGTGATCGGACACCGTCCCGTCTACTGGCGCCGGACCAGCGGTTTCCGCAAAACTCCGATCCTCGACGGCGCGAAGGTGAACACCAATGCGGTGATCAAGGGACCGGCTATCGTACAACTCCCGGAGACGACGATTGTGGTGCCGCCGCGGGACGAAGGACATTTTGACGCGTACGGCAATTTCGTGATGACGCTGGCTGATTGAAGGAGACTTATTCATGGCTTCACCCTCCGTGCAGTGGGATGGACGCACTTATCCGTACGTGCCTCCGGCAAAACTGAAGATTGATCGCAGACTCAAGCTGCACAGCAAGGCGAAGAGTTCGATTGATCCGGTGACCTACGAGGTCGTGCGCCACGCCATGTGGAACGTCAACGTCGAGCATGGCAACACCATCATGAAGATTTCCGGTTCGCCGATCTGCGCCTACGGCCACGACTTCAACCCGTGCCTGCTCGACGAGAAGGGCGATTTCGTTTTTTTTGGGCCGTTTCTGCAGTACCTGGGATCGGCGACCACATCGGCGGTGAAGTGGACCCTGGAGAATCGCTCCAGCAATCCCGGCATTGAAGACGGCGACATTTTTCTCACCAACGACCCATGGATTGGCGCCACGCACCAGTCGGATGTAACTCTAATCGCCCCGATTTTTTGGGAAGGAGAATTGTTCTGTTGGGTCGGCAACACGCTTCACCAGTGGGACCTGGGGGGGACTTCACCGGGCGGATTCAATCCCTCCGCGCCCGACGTTTTCTCTGAAGCCGGCTGCATTCCTCCGCTCAAGATTGTTGAGAAAGGAAAGATGCGGCGCGACATCGAGGAAGAATACATCCGCCGCTCGCGTATGCCGCAACTCGTGGCGCTCGATCTGCGCGCCGAGATAGCGGGTTGCAATGTATCGCGCGAGCGCATGTTGGGTTTGATCAAGCGGTATGGTCCGGAAACCATCAAAGGGGTGATTCGCAAGCTGCAGAACGATTCCGAAAACGCGTTTCTTGACCGGTTAAAGACCATTCCCGACGGCACGTGGCGTGAGATCGGCTGGATCGAGATGGCCCATCCCGACGATCGTCACATCTACAAGAACTCGCTCACCCTGACCAAGCGCGGCAACAAGCTCATTTTCTCCAATGAGGGAACCGACCCCCAGGCTGGAACCTTGAATTGCACCATGGTCGCCTGGAAAGGCGCGATCGCGTCCATGATCTGCGCCCAAATGTTGTTCGACCAGATGTTCGTGGTGGAGGGAGCCTACCGCCACTGCGAATTTAATGCAACGCCGGGAACGCTGACCTGCGCCAGCTATCCTTCCGCGGTGAGCGCGGCTCCCGCACTGACCTTGCTGCAGACCATCGCGCTGGCCGGACTGGTCATCTCGAAAATGCTTGCCTGCTCGTCTGATCCGGAATTACGCAAAGAAGTGCAGAGTTGCATGGGCGCGGCGATGTATCCGGTGGCAGCCTTCAGTGGAATCGACCAGCGTTCGTCCCCGTTTGCATCGTTTCTTTTGGATCCGGTGGGAGCCGCGCTTGCCGGACTTTCCTGGCGCGACGGTGTGGACACCGGCGGCTGGCCCTGGGATCTGCAAAGCACCATGCCGAACGTGGAAGAGCACGAATGGTTCTATCCCATCCTCTATTTGTGGCGGCGGGAACTGGCGGACTCGGGCGGCGCCGGCAAGTTCCGTGGGGGCAACTCGGCAGAACTGGCATTTGTCCCCCATAAAACGGATCGCCTCACGTTCTTTACCGCCACCGGCCACGCGGCGGTTCCGCCTCCTGGATTGTTCGGCGGATGTCCTCCTTCGACCACGCGTTACACCATCAAGCGAGGCGCTAATGCTCGCGCCACGATGAAAAACTCAGGCCGTTTGCCCGCCACGCTCGAAGACATGCCCGGCAGTCTCGATTACCTGGCGCCCAAGAGCTTCAACATACCAGCTCTGCCGGAAGACGTTTTCGTCCTCGCCTGGGCGGGCGCGGGAGGCTATGGCGATCCGCTAGAGCGCGACCCCGAACTCATTCGCCAGGATCTGGTGAATGGAAATGTCACCGCCGCGTGGGCGAGCAAGATCTATGGCATTGTCTTTGATAAAGCCGGCAACCTGGACGTTCCCGCCACCACTCGCGCTCGTGAGGAGCAGCGTTTGCGGCGGTTATCGAAAGCGCCGAAGGCCTCGCGGGAGAAGCTGAACGTTGAAAAAGCCCGTCAGGTCGCCGAAGGCCTATTGCTGGTCGGCAGTGGAAAGACCGCGTCGCTGGCATGCGCAAAATGCCATACCCGCATCAGTGGCGCGCATGAGAACTACAAGCTTCATTGCGTCAGCGAGACCTTGCCGGTCACCGCAACCAATCCACATGTTCTTGATCCGAAAACCTACATTGACGATACCGTCGTATTCCAGACGTACGCCTGCCCGGGGTGTGGACTGCTGCTGCAGACCGAGATCATGCGCGAGGGTGAGCAGCCGCTTTGGGATCTTCAACTGGCGGAGGGCAAGCGTTAGATGAACGTTGGATCGATCGCAACCCGAAATGCACGGCGCTACGGCGACAAGGTCGCACTGGTCGATGCGAATGCCAACCGGCAAGTGAGTTGGCGTGTCTTCAATGCGCGGGTGAACCAGCTTTCGCATGCACTGCTCGCCCAGGGTTTGAAGAAAGGCGACCGCGTGGCCATTTACTCGAGGAATTCGCTCGAGTATCTGGAACTGTTCATGGCCTGCGCCAAGACAGGACTGGTTGTGGAACCGATGAACTGGAGATTCACCGCGGATGAGATCGCGACGACGCTGGTCGATGGCACGCCTCGCGGCATTCTGGTGAGCGCCGAGTACGGCGATCTCTACCGCGGCATCCGCAGCCGGCTTCCCTTCATTGAGTTCACCGTAGGAGTGGGCAGCGGCCATGGGTTCGAGACCGGTTACGAGGAGTGGATCGGGTCCCATCCGGACTCTGAACCGAGCACGTTGGATACCGTGGGGGACGACGACCTCTACTTCATCTGCTACACCGGGGGGACCACGGGCGTCGCCAAAGGGGCGATGATCAGTCACAAGAACGCGCTCACCACCATGATGAACATGACCGTGGCCGAGCGCATTACCTCAGATGATGTCTACGTCATCATGGGGCAAATGTTTCACATCGCCGTGTTGCTTCCCCATGGATACATGTTTCATGGAGCCAAGGTCATCATCTTGAACTTCGAACCGCGGCGGGTGCTGGAGATTATTCAGGAGCACCGGGTCACGTCGTTCCTCGCCATTTCCACCATGATGAACTACATCATGGATGTCCCGGACTTCGACCAGTTCGACACCCGCAGCTTGCGCTTACTCTCTTATGGCGGGGGGCCGTTCGCTCCCGCAACCCTGGAGCGGGCGATGAAGAAGTTTCCCGGCATCGGCTTTCTGCAATACATGGGACAGACCGAAGTCAGCATCATGTCGGCATGGCTGGGCCCGGAAGATCATCTTCGCGGTCTGCATGACACTCCCAACCTGCTTCGCTCCTGCGGTCGAGAAGCTCTGCTCTGTGACGTGCGGGTGGTCGACGAAGACGATCGGGAGGTCCCCAAGGACGGCAAAACGGCGGGCGAAATGATTGTGCGCGGCGACAATGTCATGAAAGGTTACTGGAACATGCCCGAGTTGACAGCCGAGACCCTGCGCCATGGCTGGTGTCACACCGGCGATATCGCGACCTGGGACGCTGACGGCTACATGTACGTGGTCGATCGCAAGAAAGACATGATCGTCTCCGGCGGCGAGAACATTTACAGCGCGCGGGTTGAGGAAATCATCTACCGTCATCCGGCGGTGAAGGAGTGCGCAGTGATCGGTGTGCCGCATCCGGTGTACGGAGAGACGGTCAAGGCTTGCGTGGTGCTTCGGGATGGCTACCACGCAACCGCGGAAGAGATCATTGAGAGCTGCCGTCCTTATTTGGCCAGCTATCAGAAGCCTACGTCGATTGATTTTGTGGATGTTCTTCCCAAGTCCCCGACCGGGAAACTGTTAAAGCGAGTGCTGCGGGAGCAGTATTGGTCCACCGAAGCCCGCCGGGTGGGAGGTGCGTAGTGAGGAAGATCGGGAAAGGCATGCTGACCTCGGGTGGTGATTGCGAGGGAACACTGCGCCAGGTGCAGACCATCCAGGACGTGTTGAAGCTGATGAAGGGCGACCTGTCGGACGTGATCCTGTTTATGAACACCGCATCTGCCACGACCGCCACACCGCTGTTCGCAAAGATCAAAGGAGTGATTTGTACCGCCGGCGGGGCCACCTCTCATCTGGCCATCGTTGCCCGAGAATTCGATTTGCCCTGCGTGATGGCGAGTGAGATGAACCCCGAGGAAAACCTGGATGGCCGCAAAGTCGTGTTCAACCGAGAGGGTGAGATCTTTCTGGATACCTAATGCAACATACGCCGACACAAACCCGCGTCTACATCAACCTGGGGTTTCCCGAGCTTTCCGCGAAATACTCGAAGCTGCCGTGTGACGGGGTGGGGCTGATGCGAGCCGAGTTCTTTGCACTCTCTCTCGGCATTCACCCGCGCAAACTTATCGCGGACGGAGGTCAGGAGGCGTTTATCAAGTATTTTGCCGACGGCCTGGCCACCGTGGCCCGGGATTTCGCTCCGCGGCCGGTCTTGTTCCGCACGCTTGACCTGAAATCGAATGAATATTCCGGACTGGAGGGCGGCGCCCAGTTCGAGCAACGCGAGGAAAACCCCATGCTGGGATTCCGCGGCTGCTCGCGATATATCGCCGACCCTGAGAGCTTTCGGCTTGAGCTTCGAGCGGTAAAGCGGGTACGCGATACGGGATGGAAGAACGTCCGCCTGGTACTGCCGTTTGTTCGCTTCCCCCGCGAACTGGTTCGGTGTCGCGAACTGATCCGCGAAGAAGGTCTCTTCGATGATCCCGAATTCCAGCTTTGGATGGTCGCCGAGGTGCCATCGAACGTCATGCTGATCGATGACTTCCTGCCGCTGGTGGACGGAATCTCGATCGGTTCGAACGATCTGACGCAATTGATTTTGGGCATTGATCGTGACAGCGCCCGCTTGGCCGCCCAGTTTGACGAGCGCGATCCCGCGGTGCAGAAGGCGATTGCGCAAATTGCGGGTAGTTGCAGGGCAGCGGGGAAGCAGATTTCCATCTGTGGCAACGCACCCTCTCGTTACCTCGAGTTAGTGCCCAAACTGATCGCAGCTGGCCTTACCAGCATATCCGTCTCGCCCGAAGCGTTTCAGACAACTCTAGAAGCCGTGGTGGAAGCAGAAGCGAAGCTAGGCATTCGCGCAGTCTCCTAACCTTTTTTCGAGGTCCCCATGCCGGAATTGCAGGTGCAAGACGAGTCTATCCATCCGATTGGCACAGAACCCACTTGGCGCGAGGCGTTTTATTTTGACTTCTTTGATCCCGCCACGCGTCTCTCCAGCTTCGGCTATATCGGAGTTCACCCGAACCAGGAAATCGGCGACTGTATTTTTGCGCTCTGGAAAGATGACATCCTCCTCGGCAGTTTTACCCGCTGGGATTTCAACATCCCCCGCGACATCGGCGAAGAGCGTCTTGGCTTCGGGCCCCTTTCCCTTCGTCCGGTTGACCCGTTCAAAACCTGGGCTATTTATTTTGACGATGGACGATGCCGGGTAGACGTAGCATTTCACGCCATCCATCCCGCCTACTCTTGGGGACAGTCGCACGGTGCTCTGGAGAAAACCAACAGTCATCATTATGAGCAGCAGGGCACTTACACCGGGACGGTGCGCGTGGGGAACGACCACTACACGATCAACGGCGTAGGCGCGCGCGATCATGCCTGGGGCTGGGGAGCGAGAGCCGGAATCAAGCGCTGGCTTTGGGCCTCGGCGCACTTCTCCGGCAAGTTCGCCTTCAATACCTTCCAGATCACGCTGGGGGACGATCGCGAGATTCTCTACGGATACATCTGGCGCGGCAAGCAGAATGAACTGATCCGCCGGTCCAGTCTGGCGGCTCAGTATCGGAAAGGCCAGTTGCCGGCTTCGTTCTCATTTGAACTGGAAGGACGGAACGGCGACCGCGTAAACGCTCAGGCCAAAGCGCTCAACGCATTCAACATCTCATTCCAGGAGCGCAACAAGACCGGCTACCACTTCTTCTGTGCGACTGAGTTTCAAAGTGAGGGGCAGATCGGCTATGGACAAGCCAACGTTCACTGGCACAGGAAGGAACACCGCCCTGAAAAATGGAGCGTTGCGCAGGACTAGCAGCACGCCTAGTTGAAGCTTTCCACCACCAGAGCAATGCCCTGGCCTCCGCCGATGCATGCGGTTGCCAGACCGTACTTCCCTTTGCGTCGCCGAAGTTCCAGAAGAAGTGTGAGCACCAACCGGGTTCCGGTAGCTCCCAAAGGATGCCCCAGCGCGATGGCGCCACCGTTGACGTTCGTCCGTTGGCGATCGAGCCCGAGTTCTTTCTCCACGCCAAGATATTGGGCGGCGAAAGCCTCATTGAGTTCGACCAGATCCATGTCTTGCAGCTTGAGGCCGGCTCTGTTCAGAGCTTGTATGGTTGCGGGAACCGGGCCCAACCCCATCTCGGCGGGATCAACTCCGGCGATGCCCCAGGAAACGATCCGCCCCAGAGGCTTGATTTTTGACTTCGCGGCCGAAGCTTCGTCGGCGATGACGACGGCGGCGCCGGCATCCACGATCCCAGATGCATTGCCGCCGGTCACCGAGCCGTCTTTGCCGAAGGCCGGCTTCAGTTTCGCCAGAACTTCGGGCGTAGTGTCGGCCTTGATGTGATCGTCTTTGTCGTATTGCTCAGTGCCCTTCTTCGTTTTCAACTCGACAGGCTGAATTTCTTCTTTCAATCTTCCCGCGGAGTGAGCCGCCGCCGCGCGCTTCTGGCTGAGCGATGCAAATTGGTCCTGGTCGTCACGGGTGATGGCGTGCTTCTGTGCTACCCGCTCGGCCGTCTGGGCCATGTATAAGCCGCAGTACGTGTCATACAGCGAAGACATCAGCATATCGACGAGCGAAGAGGAACCCAGCCGCAGGCCCCAGCGTGCGCCGGGGATCACGAACGGCGCCTGGCTCATCGACTCCATGCCACCCGCCAATACGCGGTCGGCCTCGCCCAACAGGATCATCTGCGCGCCGCTGACGATGGACTGGATACCCGACCCGCACAACCGGTTCACGGTAAACGCCGGACGCTCTTTCGGAATCCCCGCTCGTAGAGCAACGTGCCGGGCAGAGTAGATAGCATCGGGTCCGCTCTGTACGACGTTCCCCATGATGGTGTGGTCGATTTCCTCTGGTGCGGTGCCGCTGCGGTCAAGCGCAGCCTTGGCGGCGATGGTCCCCAAATCGGTGGCTGACATTTCTTTGAATTGGCCGCAGTACTCCGCCATTGGTGTCCGCGCGCCACCCAGAATCACTACGCTTTTCTGCATGAAATCCTCAATCCTCGAAATCACCTTCCGCTCTGTTGCAGCTCTTTCATTACCTGCTGGCGAAGCAGGAATTTCTGAATCTTCCCGCTGCCCGTGGTCTGGAAATTCTCCACAAAGCGGACGTACTTGGGAACTTTGAAAATCGCCACCCGTTGCTTGCAGTACTCGATAACGTCGCGATCCGTCATCTGCTCACCGGTTTTCAGCTGCACAAACGCCAGGCCTACTTCCTGGAAGCGGTCATCGGGCACGCCGACGACCGCGGCCGCGACGATTTTGGGATGGGTGCACAGCATGTGCTCGACCTCGACTGCCGACACGTTCTCTCCGCCCACCTTGATCACATCTTTGATTCGCCCGGTCCAAACCAGGTAGCCATCTTCGGTGATGAAACCGGCGTCTCCGGTATGCAGCCAGCCCTCGGAATCGATGGCCCGCATGGTTTCCTCAGGATTGTTGTAGTAGCCCTTCATGACGGTCCAGCCACGCACGCAGATCTCTCCGCGCTGCTCGCGAGGAAGGGTTTGATCGGTGGCGGGATCGGCAATCCTCACCTCAGTGCCGGGCTGGGGCCGGCCCATGGTGCCGACTCGCTTTTCATACGGATCGTTCTGCCAGTGCGCGATGCAGACGTTGGGACTGCCCTCCGAGAGACCATACAAAGAACAGACATTGCGGATGCCGATATCCTGCGCCACCATGCGAAGGATGCTGGGCGTACCGGCGGTCCATCCCTTCTGCACAGACGCGCGCGAACGCCTGGTGAAATCCTCATGATTGCGGATGGCCAGATACATGGGTTCGAGCCCGGCGTAGGCCGTGATTTTCTCCCGTTCGATCAAGGCCAGGGTTTCGCCGGCGTCGAAACTTGAAGAGGTGTACAAACGGTATCCGATGGTGATCGCGCCGAGCAGCGCACAGACCGAACCGCCGACGTGAAACATGGGCATGGCCGAAAGCAGCCGATCTTCGTCGGTAAAGCCGGACCGCTTCGCCATCTGGAAGGCATTGCGCAGCGTCTGACCGTGACTGAGCATGGCGGCCTTGGGAAACGCGGTTGTGCCGGAAGTGTACTGCAGGACGAGGATACTGTCGGGCGTTACCTCGGCTTCCCGCTTCTCCAGTTCAGCCGGACTTACGGCGTCGCCCCGACCGAGAACGTCATCATACGTCCACGCACCCGGGACTTTCGCTCCCACCAGGATCAGGTTTTTCAGTTTCGGAAGGTTCGGACTTTGCAGCACAATTGATTCGCCGCAACCCATCTGAGGGCAGATGTCGCGAAGCGTGGCGAGGCAGTCGGTCTTGAGAACCGTGGGGGAGAAAATCAAGGTAGTTGAGTCGGACTGCCGCAGCGCAAACTCGAGTTCTTCCTTCTTGTAGCGGATATTCATGGGCACCATCGCGGCACCCAACGCCGCAATGGCAAACTCGGCCACGGCGTATTCCGGCAGGTTGGCCAGCCAAACTGCCACGTGGTCCCCGCTCTTGACCGCGAGCGACATCAGCCCACGGGCCATGCGACTCACTTGTTCCGCGAAGTGATTCACCGAGATAGGTTGCTCAGCAAAGACCAGCAGTTCGCGATCTCCCCATCGCGAGCGGCAGCGTCGCAAAGCCGCCGGCAGGGTGGTTTTGTCCCACTGAACGTCCGCCTGCATACCGGGTTCATCTTCTGGCCCGCGCAGGTAGGCGAGCGGCTCCGAATTCAGTTTTTTCGCATCCAGGCTCATGGAATCTTTACTTGGGGAGTTCGCCTACCATCTGCAGCACTCTGGCGCTGTCGTAAAAGATGTGCAGGTCCTGGATAAGTCCGTCCTTGATGATAAACACGTCAACCGCATCGAAGACGACATCGCGGCCAGTGGCGGTGCGGCCCTCGAAGTGAATTTCAGCCGCCACGTCACCCGCCGCGCTCACAAACCAGCGAGTCACATCATCAAAAGCCTTGGGGTAAAACTGGAGAACTCCGGTATAGAACTCGCGGATGGCGGTGCGCCCCTTAATCGGACTTAACATCGGGAAGGTCAACATTCCGTCCTCGGCGAAAACGGCCCCGAGATCGTCCATTTTTTTCTGATTCACCGCCGCGAAGTAAGTCTTGGCGACCGTGACATTGTCCACTGTTGTCGGACTCATTCTTTTCTTCTCCGCCCGCTACTGCGCCGTGAACCCGCCATCCACGGGAAGCGCAACTCCGGTGATAAAACTGGCTTCGTCGCTGGCAAGAAATAGCGCTGCCGCCGCCACTTCCTCTGGCTGGGCAATCCTCTTCAAGAGCGTAAAGCCGGCATAGAGTTCGCGGATCTTTTCGGGATGATCTCCTCCCACTTTTTCGCACGCTCTTTGCAAAAGCGGGGTATCGACCGCGCCGGGACAAAGACAGTTCACCCGGATCTTTTTTCCCGCGTAGTCGGCCGCCATGTTGCGGGTAAGTTGCACGATAGCGGCTTTGGATGCGCCATACGCCGAATACTCTGGCACTGCGACCAGGCCCCCGACCGACGCCATATTCACCACCGCGCCGCCCCCCGCCTTGATAATTTCGGGTACGGCAAAACGGCTCATGCGATAGGTTCCGTGCAGGTTCACATCGATTTGTCGCAGCCATTCCTCATCCAGCGCAGAGGTTACCGAGCCCGTGGTCTCGATGCCGGCGTTGTTGATGAGGATATCCAAGCCGTCGAGTTGCGCGACCGCCTCGCGAACCATTCGTTCTGCATCTGCCAGCCTGGAAACATCTCCCACGGTGCTGCCGAGTTTGCCCTGGCTTTTTGCCACGGCTTCACTGGTTTGTTTTGGATTCACGTCGGCAATCACCACCCGCGCCCCTTCCGCGAGAAAGCGCTGAGCGATCGCGAAGCCGATGCCGGAAGCACCCCCGGTCACCAAAGCACGTTTTCCCTTGAGTTTCATGCGGGTTCGTCACTCCTGGATCGCATAGCCTCCATCCACCAACAACGCAGCGCCAGTTACAAAACTGGCGTCGTCGCTCGCCAGGAAGAGCACAGCAGCAGCGATTTCAGATGGCTTGGCAGCGCGTTTCATCAGTTGCCCTTCCATGTACATTCGCTTGATCGCTTCCCAATCGCCATTCGGGCCAGCCTGTTCTTTGCAGGCATGTTCCAGCAGCGGCGTGTCCACCACACCCGGATTCACGGAATTCACCCGGATGTGGTGCCTGGCAAAATCGCCGGCCATGTTTCGGGTAAGCTGAACGACGGCACCCTTGGAAGCTCCGTAAGCCGCCAGCCCGGTGTATCCCAGGAAGCCGGCGATCGAACCAATATTGACCACAGCCCCACCGCCGGCCTTAATCAGCTCGGGAATGGCATATTTGCTCATGCGATAGACGCCACCCAGGTTGACCGCGATCTGGCGCTCCCAATCTTGGTCACTGATATCGACCACGCTTCCCTTCACATCGATCCCGGCGTTGTTGACGAGAATGTCGATGCCGCCGAGAAATGTTGCCGCATCGGAGACAATCCGTTGCGCGTCGCTGGACTTCGAAACGTCGCCCTGAATGCCGCGGACTTTGCCCGCGCCCTTGCTGAACTTTTCTTCCGCCTGCTTGCACCCGGCAGGGTTAATGTCGGCAAACGCCACCGCCGCGCCTTCCTGCAGGAAGCGTTCGACTATGGCATAGCCGATGCCAGAGGCTCCTCCCGTGACCAGCGCGCGCTTGCCTTGCAGTCGCATGACTTGGACTCCTGACGATTACTTGGTCTGCGCCGTTACCCTGCTCAAGAGCTGTTTCACTCGATCCATGCACTGGAAAGACGATTTCGCGCGGCCCGGATCGGCAAATGCCGTGATGTTCCATAGCACGACATGGCGAAGCCCAGCCTCAGCCAGCGCAGCGACCTGTTGCGCAACGTCTTCCGGGGTTCCGTGCAAGGTGAAGTACTCCACCACCTCGCGTGGAACTTTCTGAATTACTTTGATTGCCGCTTCACGGCCAAACAACGAAGGAACGTAGTCGTGGAAGCCGGCCGATCCCTCGCCAAATGGAGGTTCAAAGCCGAAGCGCTTGAAGATTTCTCCGGGCAGCAGCAGGCACAACCCCTTGACCAAAAGATGATCCAGAAGCTGAGGGACGGCGTTGCGATCTTCGTCGACCACCACGTAGGCAAGCATTCCGGGCGTCACAGCCGCATCGCTTCGGCCAGCATCGGTAGACGCCTTGCGAATGGCCGCGAGTTTCTGCCCGTACTCGGCGGGCGTCATCATCGTCGGCAACCAGCCATCAGCATACTTCCCGGTGAGAGTGAGCATCCGTGGTCCGTGGGCGGCAATCCACACGGGGGGCTCCTTGCCCTCGTATGGCTCCAGCCCCAGAACAGCACCTTCTAACTGAAAATGCTTGCCGTGAAACTCAACCGGTGCTCCCGCCGACTTCCACATCAGCCGTAACACTTGCAAGGCTTCTTCAAGCTTGCCCACCGGTTGGCTGAAATCGAATCCGTAGGGAGTCAGATTGCACTGTTCACCAGATCCCAGGCCCAGAATCAATCGCCCTCTGGAAATGTGGTCAAGCGTCAGGGCCGCCTGCGCCAGCATCGTAGGATGCCGGCGAATGATATCGGTCACGCCCAAACCCAGGTGGATGTTTTGGGTGCAGGCACCGACGGCAGACATGGCTGCGATGGGATCAAAATAAACGTCGGCACTTTTCTGGTAGTTGGCCAGGGGAGTGATGTCGGGAGTCCACACCGATCGCGGGTGCCAGCCCATCAGGTGGCAGGGCCACCAAACCGAATCGTATCCTTTGCTCTCGGCGCGTTGTGCCTGCTGGATGACCTTGTCGAACGGCGGCATAATGCCGCCGGGAACGCCGATTTTGATTTCTGGCAAAATCATTTCCAAATCACCGCGCTAAACCTTAGTCTTAGAACCGCGGAATTCAATCTTGCGCATGTTCTTGGGATCGATCTTCTTGCGGAGCAGGTCAATCTCATCCGTGCTGGGCGCAGGAGTTTCCGGAACCTGTTTGGGCACGAGCAATTCAAATCCTGTTTCCCGCTGCACCTGTTCGAGCGTGACGCCGCGATGCAGAGACTTGAGCCGCATGCGTTTGCTAACCGGCTCAAAATCCATCACGCACAAATCGGTCACCACAATCTCCGGACCGTTGCGTAGACCGAGCTTGGCGCGGGCATCCCCGCCGTCCAGATACCCCGGAGCCGCCAGGAAATCCACCTTTTCGACGAAGGTACGCGGATTGTGCGTGGTCGACCAGATGTAAATCTTTTTGTGCAGCGAACACATATCTCCCATGCCGGCGGAACCAGGCATGCGCACCTTCGGCTTGTGGTAATCCTTACCAATGATGCTGTTATTTACATTGCCGTACTTGTCGATCTGCGCTCCGCGGATGCAGAAAGTCTCAAGCGTATTGCTGTGGACGTATCCCCACATATCGCCGACCTGCGGCAAGTACATGACGCAGTCCTTCCACATGGTGGGGTCAAGCGTATTGCCGACGATAAAGCCCGGATCGGCGTCTACGCCGACGGCTCCCGCGACCCAGGTGAGTTTGGGCGCGTGCGTTTCTCTGGCCAGCATGAAGGCGGACACGGGAATGTACGAGACCGTGCCGTTGAGCATGATGTCGGCATCGGTAAAACAACGTGCCAGAGTGATCACCATCAGTTCGTCGATCGTGTAGTCCGTGGACAGCTTGGTCATCCCGCTCAGCTCCACTTCTGGATTCGTGCTTCGGCTTCGGCGCCACCTACCGCTTGCATGTATTCCGCCTGGCTTCGCGGCGCCAGGACGTATTTTTCGAGGAAGGCCTGGGTTCCTTCCGGGGTACGCGATTCGGCGGCATATTTCTCAAAAATCGCGCGATCGAAGTTGTAGCGTGGGAACAGAGAACAGGGATGCGCTCCATGCGGCGCGTGCACAACCGCATCCACTTTGAAGTACGGAAGCCCGGTGTGAGTCGGGGTGCGGCGGATCTCGCCGGTGGAAACGATCTCCTCCACGGAAACGATCACCTTCTTCGAGGCCCGCGGCAGCACGTCGACATCGCCCCAGATCGGCTTGGGAAAGAATTGGACATTCCCGATTTCATCGGCACGATGAGCGTGCAGAATGCAAACATCCGGCTGCAGCGCCCGGCAGGCGATCACTTTTTCACCCGTGAAAGGGCAATCGATGACGCGAGTGGTATCGGGATGCAGATCGGTCACCGCGCTGCCAATCCCGGATTGGGTGGTCATGAACGGCAGGCCGTACGCCCCGGCATTGAAGCGGGTGAACATCTGGTGCTCGGTATACTCCTCGACCCGCAACTGGCCGGCTTCGGCGGCCCGGCGAAAGGCATTGGCCATGCCGAACTCGTCCAGGTTGACGATGATCGCCATGACTTTGCTCACGCAACCAGACGCGATCAGCCAATCGAGGCCGATGCCGCCGACGATCATGGCGGCGGTCAGGTTGCGCTTGCGCGCCTTGATGATTTCCCGCACCAGGGCCAGGGGGCTCATTTGCGTGCCCATCCCCTGAATTGCCATGGTGTCGCCGTCACGAATCATGCCAACCGCCTGCGCGGCCGTCATTACTTTGTTTTCTTTTGGCGCAGCCATCCGCTCTCCGGTTACGATTTTTTCTCAGCCTGCAAGGCGTCCAGGCGAAACACCTGGCAGGTATTCTTCAGATACGGCATCCACTTCTGGCGGTGTTCTTCTTCCGAAAGCGCCATCTCGTCGGCCAAGCCTTCGGTTCGCGCCCGCTTGCCCAGCAAGATGGTGGCGGCAAAACTTACCGCTGCCTGAAAAATCTCGACCAGGTGAAAGCAGCCGGTATTGCGTCCCACCTTTTCAATGATCCGCCGGCTGATGCCGGGTCCAATCACGTCGCCCTGCAATTTCTGGACGTTATCCAGGGCGTACGGACAATAGGTTTTGTACGGCCGCTGTGCCATCACCGCGGCCACTTCTTCGATGCGCCCGGTGGCAATGTCCACAACCATCTCGGCCTGAAAGCTGTGCTCCACGTCCAGCAAGGAAGCATGCACGCGCAAGTACGACTTGCCTTCGTCAATCACTTTCACATTGACGTTGCGCTCGTGAATCTTGGGCAGCGGCGAACGCTGGTTGTCGGCATCGGCGAGAATCAGAGGCATGGGCTTACTGGGCCCGTCACTCATGGCGTCTCCCTTTCTCGCCTACCAAACGATTGTTTTGTAACAGATTGCCTGGCAGGCGTCAATACAACTGTAGCCGGAATCAGGCCCGCCTGCCACCATCCACCCGCAGCACCTGCCCGGTAACGAACCCGGCTTCCGGAGAAGCCAGGAATAACACCGCCGCGGCCACTTCGCCGGGCTCCCCGGTCCGCCCCAAGGCGGTTTCGGCGACTTTCTCCTGCACGTATTGGGGAGTGACGAACTTCTGTTGCATCTCCGTGGAAATGGACCCGGGAGAAACGGCGTTGACGGTAATCCCATCGGCGCCCACAACCCTCGCCAGGCCGCGTGTGAACGTCTCTACCGCGCCTTTGGCCGCCGCATAGGGCAAAGTGCCCGCGCTTCCGCCAGCCGCGGCCCCGATGGAAGAGATGTTGATGATGCGCCCCCAGCCCCGCTGCTTCATGGCGGGCAGAACCCCCTGGGAGCAAAGGAACACGCTGCGGAGATTGACTGCCATGGCGCGATCCCAGAGGTCCGCTGAAAGCTCTTCGATGGGGGTGGAGGCCAAGGGGTCAGCGGCATTGTTGACCAGAATATCGACGCCGCCGGACCGCTCGGCAATTGCCGCCAGCATTTGGCTCACCGACTCGGGGTCGGAAACGTCGGTGCCATGAATCCAGGCTTTCCCTTTGCCCACGAGCCGAACCGTTTCCCGGGCGCCGGTTTCATTCTTGCGATAGTTGACAACCACTTCGGCCCCGCTCGCTGCCAAAGCCATAGCGATCGCTCGACCGATACCCGAACTCGCACCGGTCACCAGCGCGGTTCTACCCGCGAGCTGAACCTGCATGGTGACCTCCACTCCTGCGATCAGTGACCGGGATGCCCCTCGCCGGGATGCGGCAACGGACACGCATACTCCACCTGGAAGACGGAGTTGAATTTCTGGAACCCGCTCACGATAGCGAAATAGCAGCCCAACTCCACAATCTCGGGGTCGGTGAAGTGCTTGTGCAAGAAGGCAAGCGTTTCCTCGTCGAGGCGCCCGGAGGAGTTAAACATATGCCAATCTGCCAAGGTTAAGATTGCCTTTTCACGGTCGGTGAAGGCATTCGAATCCCAATAATGATCGATGTCGTTCAGCTTGGCTTCGGGAATATTGTTTCGTCTGGCCCAGACGACGTTGGCGACTTTTCAATATTCGCAGTTGTTCAGCCGCGCCATCCGCAGCCGCGCCAGTTCCTTGGGTTCCGACTCGACCCGGCCATTCAGGCACGACATGTAGAAGTCGTTGAACTTCCGGAAGATTTCCGGAACGTGGGCCAGGAAAGCCGAATAGACCGAGTCTCCGATCCATTCCTTGTACATCTCCATGGTGTCGCGGATGTCGGGCTCCATCTTTTCCACCGGGACCAGCGGCAAAACGGGCATGGCACCTCCTCCAGCGGCGCTAGGAACGAAACGCCGGCATTACTTCCCTACCCCACAGCTTCAAGCAACCCAGAACTTTGTCGCGCGCGGGTCCGCCCGGCAGGCGGAAACGCATGATCAGATAATCCGCGTCGAAATCCTTGCCATACATTTGCGCCTGGCGAATGCAATCTTCAGGCGTGCCGGTAATGAAATGCTTGCGCGCCCGATCGCGGGTGAAATCGGACTCCTTCTGAAATTCCGGATGATGGGTGAGAATGCCCCAGCGGTAGTAGAACAACCACTCTTGAATCGCGAGATCGAGAAAGACGTCATCGGATTCTTCGCGCCGCGGAGACACCCATCCATCTCGCATCAACACCACCATCGACTTATGACCGTGTTTCCTGGCTTCGTCGCGATAGATCCGCACCTGCTCGTTCCACACCTTGGGATCAAGCGGGAAGGGATCGCTGCACCAGGCGTCGCCCAGCCGTCCCGCGCGCGCGATGGTCTTGGGAAACATGCCTCCTACCCAGATTTCCGGCCGCGGTTGCTGATAGCACTTGGGAGTCAGCCGGACATCTTTGAACTTCCAGAACTTGCCGTCGTAGGAAAACTTGTCCTCGGTCCAGGCGCGCATCATGATCTCGAAGGCTTCCTCGAAGCGCGCTCCCCGTTCCTTGAAGGGTACGTCGACAAACTCGTGGTAGCCGGTGTGGTAGCCGGAGGCGACCCCGACGATGACCCGGCCATGCGAGAGATGGTCAATCATCGCGAACTGTTCCGCCAGATGCATGGGGTTGTACAGCGGCGGCATGCAGATGTAAGTGCCGAGGCGCGCGTTCGAGGTTCGTGGCGCCAGAGCCGACAGCAAGACCAGCGGCGAGGGAAACATACACTCGGTACGGCCATGGCGTTCCGGAACCACAATCGAATGAAATCCGCCGGCCTCAGCAAGGTCGGCTTCTTTCAGAAGGTGATCGACAAACGCGCTGGTCTGATCTCGGGTTGGCACCGGTTGATCGTAGGGACCGCCGTGGGTATCGAGCAGATATCCGATTTTCATGCACTGGCCCGTTGTTTCTGGAAGTGGGGAATCACTTGCTTTCCGAACAGTTCGATGCACTTCATGGTTTCCGCGTGATTCGGCCCGGAAGGATGACGGAAGTACATGATGATGTACTCACAACCGACGACGCCGCGATAGCGCTCAATCTCAGCCACCACCTCATCCGGGGTTCCGGCAATCATGCGGTTGGGGGCGACGCGGTCAAAAGTCCACTCCTCATCTTTGACGGTACGCACCCATGGTTCCCATTCGGTGTTGAAGCGTCCGGACTCGAAGAAGCCCAGGTTCTTGTAGAACAGGTGCATCGCCCGCAATGGAGGCCAGGCAATGGTTTCGACTTGATGCCGGTCGGTGGCGACCCAGGCATCGCGGATGAGCACCGCTTGCGTCTTGTTGCCATGGATTGCCGCTTCTCTGCGGTAAATCTCGGCCCATGACTTCATCACATTGATGTGGTGCAGCGGGTCGGAAATCCAACCCGTCCCCAGCCGCGCGGCGCGCTTCAGGGCTGGCTCCGACATGGCTCCGATCCAGATCGGCGGCCCGCCGGGCTGCACCGGCCGGGGCGTGATGCTGACATTCTCGTAGTGGTGAAACTTGCCGGAAAATGAAAATTGTTCCTCGCTCCACGCCTTCTGGATGACCTGGATCTGCTCGTTGAACAGGGGCGCGGCATCTTTGATGTTTTTCCCGAAGAGCTTGAACTCGGGTTCCACCAGGCCCAGCCCCGCCCCGAGGATTGCCCTTCCGTGGGAGAGGTTGTCGAGCACCGCCCACTCTTCGGCGATATGGATGGCGTCCCATTCAGGCAGTTGCAGGATGGAGGTTCCCAGGCGGATGGTCTTGGTACGGCTGGCGATGGCGGCCAGCAACACGGCGGGAGCGGGCAGATATCCGTCCGGCATCATGTGATGCTCGGGAACGAAGACCGAATCAAACCCGACCGACTCGGCCAGTTCCGACTCACGCAAGACCTCTTCGTAAAGACGGGCAATATTGCGCCCATCCGGCGGATCTTGCGTGTTCACCAGCATGCCGAACTTCACCTTGCCATGCCTCCGCTGGGAATCGGAACGTTACCAAACAAACGTTTAGTTGAATCAATACCGCCGCTTATTCTCAGCCGAAACCGGGCCCAAGTCAAGCGGGTTGCGCGCTGGGCTCAGGCCGTACCGGGGTGCTTTTCCGCGCGAAACATTCGATCTCCGTCGAAGCTTCGAATCTTCTCTACGTGCACGACCATGACCAGGCGATCCGGGCTCAGATAGCGTTCGATCTCGCGCTGCCGGTCCGCCGAGCCGAGGGTTGCGGATAGCCTGGCGACGGTTGCCTCGGCCCAACGGCGAACCAGTCCGGGGTCCTGGTGCAGTTCTACCCTGCCACGAACTGTAACCTGCTTCAGTCCGCTTCCCTGAAAGCAGATGGAAACAGCGGGATTGCGACGGAAGGCTTTTACCTTGTCGCGATTGGCGGTGGAGGTCAGCATGATCTTTCCGTCGAGCACCACGTAAGCCATCTCGCAGACCACGGGTTCGCAGTTGCGGGTCACCCAGGCGATCACGCACTTCCAGGGAGGCCCATTGATGATCCGCCAAGCCTCTTCTTCCGACAGAACATAGTTGTCCAGATACTGGCGGGTCCACCAAGCGGGGCGCGATGCGGATTCGGATGACATGCGGCCTAGCAGGATACCCGGGCTCCAGGCAAATGGAAAAGGCCGCGGGGCTGGTTGACTCCGCGGCCGGGTTAGGGGAGCGCTGCGTTAGAAACTTAACTTCAAGCTGAACTGGATCTCGCGAGGCACGCCCACCGTCGAACTGATCACGCCTGCCTGCGGCGACGACAAGTTTGAATTCGGCAAGGCGAAATTCGCATGGTTGGCGATGTTAAAGCAATCGGCGCGGAACTGCAGGTTCGTAGCTTCGGTAAGCTGGAAGACCTTTTGCACCGAAGCGTCAAACTCCACGAACGCGGGACCGATTACCGAGGTCCGCGACGCGGTGCCGAGATGTCCGGCAGCCGGCGAACTGAACGCGGCCTTATCAAAATACTCGTTCACGCCACCCAACACCGGATTCGGCCGCGAAATATTGGGACGATCCGGGAAATCGATATTATCTCCGACGCCCGAGATGTCGTTCCCCAAAAGCACCGAGAAGGGCTGCCCGGTTTGAGCGCTGCCCAACGAACTGATGCTCCATCCACCAAGCAGGGCATCGGCAATGCCACCGGCCCCCGCCATGTACTTCCGACCTTTACCGAATGGCAACTGGTAGGTGACGCTCTCGGTGAAACGGTGGCGGCGGCTGAAGGCCGACTCCGAGCGATCGAGCCGAATATTCGCGGGATACAAACTGCCTTCCGCCACCCCGGTGAGAATATTGTTGGAGTTGTAGGCGTCCGATTCAGAGATGTTTTTCGCCCAGGTGTAGCTCCCCTGGAAGGTCGCCGACCCCACCGAGCGCGAAATCTTCGCCGTCAAGCCGTTGTATAGAGCGTTGGTGTCGTAACGCCTGGAGTAAAGCGAGAAGCCGACGCCCGCGGCCACGAAGCCAGGTGCGCCAGTTCCGGCAGAAGGGCACCCGGAGGCGGGAAATACCGGCAGGCCATTCTGGTCCAACACGGGATTTGCATCCCCGCCACAGGGCTGGTTGTAGTTTGCTTCCAGTTTGCGGGGGAGATGCCACGATTGCGAGCCCGTATAAGTCAGTTCCAGGTTCATATGGCCCGGCAACTCGCGTTCTATGCCTACGTTCCACTGCTGCGTGGTCGGGGACTGCATGGGCTCAAGCACACCGGTAATCAGGCCCGGAAAGGGAGTCGGCGCCGTGCAACTGGTCGGACCCGTTCCGCACGTGGGGAAGGGGAGAATGGGAAGAAAACCCGGAGCGATGGGATATCCAAAGAAGGTATTCAATACCGGCTGCGGGTTGTTCCATTGCAAGATGCCCTGCGCCAATCCCGAAAAATCTACGAAGTCATTGAAGATTCCGTAGCCCGCGCGGAATACCGTTTTGCCGTCGCCAAAGGGATCGTAGGCAATCCCCACCCGAGGCTGGAATTGCGTCAGGGAGTAGTTGTTATACGGCGTACCAACATGCACCGAGGTCGCGTAGGGGCTCTGCCAGTTCCCCAGGGCATTGTGAGCATCACTCAACACCGGAACCTGGAAATCATGGCGAATGCCAAAGTTCAGGGTGAGCCGTTTTCTTGCACGCCAGCTGTCATTGACGTACCACGCAATCGGAGTGGTCCGAATATTGAAGTGGCTGGGTGGACCGTCGTGATGAATCAGGACGACCGAAGGATTGGTTTCGAGCAAATCAGTGAGCGTTGGAAAGGTATAGCTGCCGCCCGGAATCGTCCCCGAGGACCAGTTCCACTGGACCCGTTCCACCATCCCGCCAAAACTCAGCGTGTGTTTGCCATGCACCCACAGCAGATCATCGCTGAAGGGGAGGACATTTTTTGCCAGGGCAAATGGGCTGGCATCGTCATTCCCCAGCAGAGACAAGCTGCCGCCCGAAGTTCCCGCGCTGCCGTTGCCCACCGTGATGACCCCAAGGGTGGCTCGGGTGGGATTGCCGGTGTACTGATCAGGAGCCAGAGTGAACAAGGGATTGGTACTGGATTTGATGACCTGCCGCAACAAGCTGACGCTCGCCGTATTCACCAGGTTCGAAGTGATGGTGCGCGTCCACTTGATCAGGTAATTCTGGTCACGGTCAAAGCGATTGAACTGGAAGTTGGGGAGGTTGAAGGCTTGCGTGGCACTGGCGTCGACGATCTGATAACGGAACTGCAATTGATCCTTCGAGGTCAAGGCGTGGGTGATATTGGCCACGCCAAAATCCTGGCGCGTAGGCTGCTGATTCACGAAAGCCGCCGCCGAAACGCCTTGTAGCGGGTCTAAGCCGAAATGAGCATCCAGCCCCGGCGTCGGATTGGGATAGAGAGCTAAGAGGGGATCGATGACCGCGGCGTTAAAACATGGGGTTACTTCCGGTCCCGGCGGGCAGGCGGGCAAAGGCGCACCACCGATAATGCCGTTCTTGGCATTGTCATTGGGTACGAAAGCGATGTTGGTCTGATTCAAGCTCTGCCGCAATCCTTCGTAGTTCAGGAAAAAGAACGTCCGGTCCTTGATGATGGGACCGCCAAAGGTGGCGCCGAACTGGTTCCGCTTAAATCCGGGTTTATAAGGCGCGCCGACCTGGTTGAAATCGAAGTACGACCGCGAATCGAAAACATCGTTTCTTAGGTATTCGTAAGCGCTGCCGTGAAAACGGTTGGTTCCCGTTTTCGTGGCAAAACTCACGACCGCCGCGCCGGCTCCGCCGTATTGCGCGTTGTAGTTATGGCTGAGCACTTTGAATTCCTGGATTGCTTCCACACCGGGCATATCTCCGGCCGCGGCGGTTCCGGGAGAGGTTTGACTGCCGTTGGAGAAGTTCACGCCGTCCATGAGGTAGGCGACTGAGCTCCCCATGGATCCGTCGGCGGAGATATAGGAGCCGGTATTGGTGGCAGCGCTGAGCACGCTGGGAGCGGCGGTGCTGGTGATTTGCACCAGCCCGGGCTGCTGGGTCACCAGCGCGGTGAAGCTCCGCTGGTTCAGCGGCAGGTCTTGCAGGGCTTGCGTCTGAATGATGTTGGTCACTTCGGACTGGGTGGTCTGAACGGTCGCCGCTTCGGCGCTGACCTCGACCGTCTCCGACACCTGGCCGACACTCAGGTTGATCTTGAGGGTTCGGGTCGCGCCGATCTCCAACTGCACCGGATCGACCACCGCTTTCTGGAAACTGCTCTGCTCGACCTTGACCGAATAACTTCCAGGGGGCAACTGCAACACCGAGAAGTGCCCATTGGCGTCGGTGGCCGCGGTGCGGGTCAGGTTGGTGTTCTTGTTGACCACGGTCACCTTGGCTCCCGCGATGGCGGCGCCGGTTTTGTCGGTGACATCCCCGACCAGTTCAGAGTAGCTGGCAGCGCCTTGCGCCCAAGCCGGCAAAGACATCCCGTTAACGGCGATTCCAAGCGCTAGCAAGGTTACAGCGGCGACTGCGGTCATCCGCTTCAGTACGTCCATGGCAATTTCTCCTGAGGGCACCGAGGTTTCCAGAAGTGCGAGTTGGAAGGATAGAGTGCGGCCGGAAGCGAGGACGCAGTGCGCGCCGATGCGCGCAGGTTGCGCTTCCCGACGGGGCTGACGCTTCGCCGGACACGAAATGGCAATAAAGGGCTCCATTGCGGCTCTAGCCAGCCGAGCGAGCAAATGCGACACGGGAACCCGCCCAAATTTGACCAAACGATTGGTAGGTACCGCGAAATTATTAACCCGTCCCCCACGTTCTTGTCAAGGGTTATTTGAATGCGACGTGCTGCCACGAGGAACTCGAGTTGCGGGTGGGACAGTTTATCGAACCAGCGATGGACAGGAGCAATCGCCGAGGAAGTTGAGCGCGGACATGCGTTCCCAAAACGGGTGAACGATGTTTTGTTGTGTCTAAAGCGAGAGGGTCCGATTGCGCGCGGCGGGGCCAAAGAAAAAGGACGGCGAGGACCGCCGTCCTTCTCGGCCTTACCGTTGTGAGTTATGAGCCGCTGTCAGGCTGCGAGTCCTCCGACGCATGCAGCACGCGGAAGGTATTGCCGCCATTCGACCACACCAACAAGAGAGCATCCTGCCCCTTGCCCACGTCGCGTAATGCTTTTTGAACATCGGCAAGGTTCTGCACGGGCTTGCGATCGACTTCCGTGATCACATCGCCGCGCTGCAGTCCGGCATTGTCCGCAGGGCTGCCCGGTTGCACCTGTTCAATCAGGGCGCCGTGAAGGTTCGCCGGAGCCTGCAGTTGCTCGCGCACCTCCGGAGAGATGTCGGAGAGGCCGAGACCCCAGCGCGGTTTCCCAGGATCGGCATTGGCGCTCTCGCTGGCGCGGTCCCGGCTGTCCATGGCTTCGAGGGTTACCGGGACATTCATGCTCTTGCCATCCCTCATGACTTGAAGGTGGATTGCAGTACCGGGCCCCTTCTGTCCCACTTCCACCTGGAGTTCTCCGGCGTCATTGACGGTTTGGCCGTCGAGTTGGGTGATGACGTCTCCCACTTTCAATCCGGCCTTAGCAGCGGGGGAATCGGCTTCCACCTGCGTGACCACCGCTCCCACCGCTTTGTCCAGGTGGAAGAATTTCGAATTGTCGGGTGTCACGTCGCTGATGCCAATCCCCATGTATCCGTGGGTTACCTTGCCTTCGCGAATGAGAGTTTCAGCGGTCGGGCGCACGATCTGGGTCGGAATGGCGAATCCCATTCCAGAAAACGACCCCGAGGGCGAAACCAGGAATGTGTTGATGCCTACAACTTCGCCACGAGCGTTCACCAGCGGCCCGCCGGAGTTGCCCGGATTGATGGCGGCATCGGTCTGAATGTATTCCCCCGGCTTGCGCGGATCGTCGGTATTGGGGTTGGGACGGTTCAGCGCGCTTACAATCCCGCGCGTGACCGTGAAGCGATACCCGAACGGATTACCAAAAGCCAGTACCATCTGTCCCGGATGCAGTCTGGTGGAGTCGCCCAAGGGGACGCTCGGGAGATTGGTTTCGTTCACCTTGATGACGGCCAGGTCGGTCAGGGGATCGGCGCCGATCAGTTTGGCCGGAAGTATCCGGCGATCGGTCATGGTGACGCGGATGTCGGTGGCGCCATCGATCACATGGTTGTTGGTCACGATGTAACCATCGGGAGAAATAATCACGCCGCTTCCCAGCCCGTGCTCAACCCGCGGCTGGGCCTGCCGCTGATTCGGTCCAAAGAATTGGCCGAAAGGTCCGAAGAACTGCTGCATACCTTCAGGTAATTCCTGTCCGGCCATATTGGCTTTGGTTCGGGAAGTGACGGTGACATTGACGATGGCCGGAGTCACCCGGGCCGCGAGCGTTTCCATGGCCTGGTCAAGTGAGAGCAATGCTCCCACGCTGTTGTCGTCGAGTGCCGGAGCGCTGGGGGCCGGAGCCTCCGCTTTCGCCAGCGTGGGCTTAACGAATTCATAGCTTCCGATTCCCGCGATCATCGCTAGTGCGACGACGGGGATCATCAGGCGCGGCTGAAGTTTGGTTTTAAAGTTCTCTATCCAGTTGCTCATGGCTGGCTTTTCTCCTTGAAATGTTCTAGCAACTAATTATTTAGTTGCAGCAAGTAAAAAAATTAGGTGGATCTAGCCACGATCCCGCTCCTCTGCGCCGGAGTGATCCAAGTCACTCGCCACACGCAGACCGTCCATACCGTGGAATCAGGACCAGTAAATTGTTGCGTTTGCATGACTACAAAGACGGTTTGAGGCGCGAACTCCGGGGTGCTCCGGACCTGCGTCAACAGCAGAGGCCGCGGGCGAACGACAGTTTTCGCGAGAACCACTGGAGTTCCCCGGGGATGCTTGACCCGAGCTGGTGAGAGAATTCTGGGCGCCGCCTGCGACGTCGTTGTCAGCTTCACAGGGACAACATTAGCCCTGCCGAGGTCGATCGCATTGCCTGAGGTAGTCTGGGCCGCCGGGGTAGCGGGTTCGGCGCCAGCGAACGATACCAGGCGAGGCAAGTATGCGGTTGCCACGATCGCGGTGAACGCGAAACCACCCAACAGCACCAGGGCGGGCATCCAAACTCGCGTGGCTTGGGGACGCTTACGGTCGAGGATCTGTGCGACCCGCAGCGAAGTGTGCCGCGCTCGGCTGACCGCTGCCTGCGCCAGCGCGAGCCCGCGCCGCAGGAATCCCTTCTCCGCCAGCGAGACCAGGCATTCGGCATAAGCGGTCGGACTCTCGGTACGAGCCAGCACCATGTCGTCGCAGGCCATCTCCCGCTCCAGCGTCAGCCGTCCTTCAATCCACCATACCGCGGGATGAAAGAAGAGGAGCGCGCCGAGTACCTTCTGCGCGAGATTCGTGCAATCGTCCCAGCGCCGGAGATGGGAGAGTTCGTGCAGCAGGATCGAATTCAATTCTGCCGTCGAGAGTTCTTTCATGGCCCACGCAGGAATCACCACCAGCGGTCTGAGAAAGCCGATTGCCGTCGGCATGGAGAGGTGGTCGGAAACGCAGAGGGTCACGGCTCTCGGCGGGCCGAACTGCAGCAGAGTTTGCTGGAGAGACGCATCAAGATCTGAGCTGGGAAGCGGAACGCAATTCTTTCTCAACCGGCGCAATTGCCAGAGACCCAGGCTGACCCGGGCAAGACCCACCGCGGCGACGAAGGCCCAGGTGGCAAACAGGTACGAGGCCCACGAAGCGGGCAGCGAGATATTCGCGCGGCTCGCAAGTCCCGCAGGGCTCGCACCCAGACGCTCGACCAGAGGAAGCGCAGCAATCGAAAGCAGAGCGGAGAACCAGACCGCAAACCGCGTCCCCGAGTTCTGCTTCCCTACGAACCGCAGCAGCATCCATGCGAACAGGGCAATTGCAGTTCCCTCGACCGTCGAGTTGAGCAAGCGCTCCATGGAGAACTGGGCCAGCACTTGCGGATTGAACCCGGACATCATCGCCCTCCGCTCCGTTGCAGCAGGTGCCGCAGGCGTTTCAACTCCTCTTCATCCATTCCCCGCTCTTCTAGAATATTGATGACCAGAAGCTCTTGAGAGTCTCGGAAGAACCGGCTCACCAGATGCCGGATTTCAGAACGCGAAGCTTCCTGGCGCTCCACAACCGGCGTGTAAACGTGGGCTCGTCCGTCTTTCAAGTGCTTGACGTAGCCCTTGTTTTCGAGAATTCGCAGGGTAGTAAGGACAGAGTTGTAGGCGAGAGCAGTCCTGCCAGGAAGACGATCGAGCACTTGCTGCACCGTGGCCGAGCCCTTTTCCCAAAGGACATCCATGAGCCGCAGTTCGGCTTCGGTCAGGGTTTCGGATTTCCTAGGCGGCACCGATCCTCTCCTTAAGAGTGAATGCTGCTATTTAGACGCACCAGCTGGCGCCCTGTCAACTAATTAATTAGTTAGTTGCCGGGAAGCAGCCTCCTGGTTGCTCCCGCAGCAACCACATTTATTTTCAGCAAGTTCCGCCGTGATGCGGAAGATCGTGGAATCTTGGGTGGTTTCGTGGACGACGCGAAGGCGTATTCTGTTGCACCGTGAAAAAACTGGTCAGCCATCATTTTGGATTTGAGCGATCGGGCACGACCTTGGCGCGCGAGGTGATGGCCGGTCTTACCACATTCTTCACCATGTCCTACATCATCGTGGTGAATCCGGCGATTCTGAAAGCTGCAGGTCTTCCCGTCGAGCCCTGCATGGTGGCGACGATCGCCACCGCCATCTTCGGCACGCTGTTGATGGGGATCTACGCCAACCGCCCATTCGCGGTGGCCCCCTACATGGGCGAAAACGCGTTCATTGCCTACACGGTAGTCCAAGTCCTGGGATACCGGTGGCAAATGGCGTTGGCGGCAGTGTTTCTGGGCGGGATGTTTTTTTTCCTGTTGACCATACTTCGGCTGCGGCCATGGCTGGTGAGCGCCATCCCCTCCAGTTTGCGTTCCAGCTTTGCGGTCGGAATTGGACTCTTCCTGACTTTCATTGGCCTGAACGAAACCGGCATCGTCATGCTGGGCTCGGCCGGAGCACCGGTACGCTCCGGGCCCCTGACCGCTGCTCCGGTGCTGGTTGCCATCTTCGGATTTCTGCTGATGGCGGGATTAATGATCCGCCGCTTTCCCGCTGCGATCCTGCTGGGAATTCTGGCCACCGCTTTCCTGGCCTTCGCGGTTGGAGTGGCCGCGCCTCCCAAAGCCTGGGTGAGTCTGCCGCCGAGCCTTTCCCCGACGTTCATGAAGCTGGACTTCAGGGGCGCGGTGAGCTGGGGATTCTTTCCCGTGGTGCTGACCATTTTCGTGATGGCCTTCGTGGACACGATGGGTACGTTGATTGGGCTGTCGGCGCGAGCGGGGTTCCTCGACCAACACGGCAACTTGCCGCAAATCGAACGGCCCATGCTGGTGGATGCCCTGGCCACCAGTTTTGCTGCGCTGGTTGGCACAACCACCGCGGGAGCTTACATTGAATCAGCGACCGGGGTTGAGGCGGGGGGCCGAACCGGGTTTACCAGCGTGGTCACGGCGGCATGCTTCGCAGGGGCCTTATTCTTTTCTCCGTTTGTCGCCGCCATACCAGCGCAAGCCTACGGTCCTGCGTTGATCCTGGTCGGATTGCTTATGCTTGCGCCCATCACCAAGATTCCCTTTGACGATTTCACCGAACTGATTCCCGCATTTGCCGTGGTCGCGCTCATGAGCTTTACCTACAACATTGGAATTGGCATTACCGCGGGATTCGTGCTGTATCCCTTCTGCAAGGTAATTTCCGGCCGTTCCCGCGAAGTGAAACCCGGACTGTGGGTGTTGTCGGGATTGTCGCTGTTATTCTTCGCGTTCTATCCGTACCGATAGCAAGCACAGTTTGTAGAGCGGGCAGGTTGTAAAATCCACGGTTCAATTCTTGCGCAGTCGTTGGGAGCCAGACCATCATGTCATCGCCCTTGAAGCCTATCAGCCAGATCGCGGAGAAACTGCAAATCGGGGAACAGTACATCGAGCCCTGGGGCGCGCACATGGCGAAAATCCGCCTGGAACTGCTCTCCGAATCCAGGCCGGCCACGAAACACAAACTCATCCTCGTCACTGCCATGACCTCGACCAGCAGTGGTGAGGGAAAGACGGTCACTTCCATCGGTCTCGGCCAGGCCCTGGAGAAGATCGGGAAAAGGGCGGTCGTGACTTCGCGGGAGCCGTCGTTGGGACCGGTCTTCGGCCTCAAAGGAGGCGCCACCGGGGGGGGCCAGTCTGAAGTGCTTCCCCGGGAAAGGATCAATCTGCACTTCACCGGCGATTTTCATGCCGTAACCTCCGCCCACAACCTGTTGGCCGCGATGCTGGACGCGCATATTCATCACGGAAACCAATTGCGAATCGACGTGAACAATATTCTCTGGCCGCGCGCCCTTGACATGAACGATCGAGCGCTACGCAGCGTGGTGACCGGCCTGGGCGGACGCACTGACGGCCCGGCGCGGGAGACTGGTTTTGTCATCACGGCCGCGTCGGAGGTCATGGCCATTCTGGCGCTGGCCGCGAATCGTGCCGACCTGCAGAGACGGCTCAGCCAGATTGTGGTGGGTTTCGATCTCGACGGAAAACCGGTTCGGGCTGACGATCTGAAAGCCACCGGTGGAATGATGGTGTTGTTGACGGACGCGATCATGCCCAACCTGGTGCAAACCACCGAGCACACGCCGGCGATCGTCCACGCCGGGCCCTTCGCAAATATTGCTCACGGTACCAGCAGCGTCCTGGCGCAAAAAATCGGCTTGCAGCTGGCAGACTACGTGGTGAACGAGACCGGATTCGCCTCCGATTTGGGTGCGGAGAAATATTTCGATATCGTGATGCCGGCCTCGGGTCTCAGACCCTCCGTTGCCGTGCTGATTGCGTCGACGCGCTCGCTGCTGCGGCACGGTTCCGCGAAAAACGGCACCCAGCGCGCCGCCGCAAGTCCGTTTGAGGCAGGGTTCTTAAACCTTGCAAAGCACGTCGAGAACCTGCGAAAGTTTGGGATTCCGGTGGTGGTGGCCATCAACCGCTTTACCTCGGACGCGGCGCCGCAACTGGATTCGATCACCGCTTTCTGCCGCAGCCTGGAGGTAGAGAGTGCGATCTCGGAAGTTTACGAAAAGGGTGGAGCGGGCGGCATTGATCTGGCAGAAAAGGTAGTGGCCGCTGCCGACGGCGCGGTGGAGGGCGAAGTACGTCCCCTGTACCAACCGGGGACGAGCCTTTTCGAAAAAATCGAGACCGTCGGCAAAGAGATCTACGGCGCAGGAGAGGTCGTCTTCGAAGCCGCCGCTCGCAAGAAACTGGACCAATTCGGCCAACTGGGATACGGGAAATTGTCGGTGTGCATGGCCAAGACCCAGGCATCGCTGACCGACGATCCCACCATCCTTGGAGCACCGCGAGGCTGGACTCTGACGGTCACCGACGCAGGACTATCCGCCGGCGCCGGGTTCGTCGTGGCCGTCCTGGGCGAGATGATGTTGATGCCCGGCCTGGGCAAATCACCCCAGGCTTTCAAACTGAACGTGGATGAAGCGGGAAACATCCAAGGCATGATCTGAGTCCGCCCTGGGAACCGAATCTCCAGCGATGAAAGCAGTCCGTTATTATTTCTGGGGTGTCCCGGTTTTCAGGAACGTCCCTTTTTCCAGTTCCTTGAAGGCCTGACGGAGTTGCTCCTGGGTGTTCATCACGATGGGGCCGTACCAGGCCACGGGCTCTGCCAGCGGCTTGCCGGATACCAGGAGAAAGCGGATGCCATCATCCCCCGCCTGCACCGTCACTTCGTCGCCACGGTCAAAGAGGATAAGCGAGCGGTTATCCGCTTCCACGGGCGGCGCCGTGTCTGCCCACTTCACGGCTTCGGTCGGTACCGCGAGCGGGCCGGAGGCGTTACAGAACTTTCCACTGCCTGCAAAGACGTAGGCGAAGGCGTGCCGCGTGGTCTCAACCGGAAGCGTCTTTCTTCGGCCCGGGGAAAGCGAAACATCGAGGTAGATGGGGTCGGCCGCAATGCCCTCGACCGGGCCCGCCTGGCCCCAGAACTTTCCGCAGACGACGCGTACGTGAGTCCCGTCATCGTCGGTGACTTCCGGAATTTCGGCGGCCTTCACCTCCTGGTAGCGTGGCGCGGTCATCTTCAGCGAAGCGGGAAGGTTCGCCCACAACTGGAACCCGTGCATCCGGCCCGCAGGGTCACCCTTCGGCATTTCCTGGTGGATAATTCCGCTCCCCGCGGTCATCCACTGTACGTCGCCAGAGGCGATGGCGCCGCGATTCCCCATACTGTCGCCGTGTTCCACCGTTCCAGCCAGGACATATGTGATGGTCTCGATCCCACGGTGGGGGTGCCAGGGAAAACCTGCCAGGTAATCTTCGGGTACGTCGTTACGGAAGTCGTCCAGCAGCAGGAAGGGGTCGAAATCGGAGGTGTTCCCGAAACCGAAGGCACGGCGCAGATGCACGCCGGCTCCTTCGAGGGCAGGCTTGGCCTGGATGAGCCGCTTTACCGGTCGAATTGACATCGTTCATGTCTCCTGACAGCAGAATTTCCGCTCGGTCGCGACATGCAGCAGTGAGCAGCAAACGCGTCCCCTCGAAAATCGAGGACAGACAATCAAGCTCCTCAGCGACGACCGGCAGTCAGTTGCATATTGATGACCCGGACGGAAGATTGGTCACATTCGGTGAAGGTCTGGGCATAAGACTCTCCGAAACAGGATGCGGCTTCAAGGTTTTCCCCTCCCGTGGAGGGACGTCAAACCGACTTTAGTCCCAATGTGGAACTGATGTTACGAATGCGCACGGAGGTGAGTACTCCCGTTCGTATGGCCTGGGAGCGCGAATCGTTAGGCTAGTTATGAAGGCCGAATCTCGAATTCGCGGGTCAGATTCGGCCATCCCATGACTCGCGGAGAACGTGACCACGGAACCGGTCGGGAGAGAGGGTCCCCATGTTGCGCAAAACTTTCGGTGGCAATCGTTGTTCGCGCGGTTTCACACTCATTGCTGCACTCCTGCTTCTGCTGCTGATGTCGGGACTGGCCATCAGTCTGATGGTCATGACCAACACGGAGGTGAGCATTGGCGGCAATGGCCGCGAGAGTACTCTGGCCTACTACGGGGCGGAAGCGGGAATGGAGAAGATGACCTCCGACGTGGCTGCGTTGTATGCCACCAACCAAGCTCCCACGGCGGCAGAAATTCAGGAGCTGGGTGATTTTCCGCCAACCGGGATTCCCGGGGTTTCCTACACCGAGTATGTGTTCAATGTCCCGAATATCGGGGGCGTTCCCGCGGCTCGCAACGGCACCATCAGTTCAGGCGCGAACCAGGGACTGGTTGCCTCCATTATTCCGATGACGCTTCAGGTCACGGCTCACCGTCCCAGCGGGGCCGAGGCCAGAATGTTCCGCAGTGTCGAAGTCGCGCTGGTTCCGGTGTTCCAGTTCGGCGTCTTCTCCGACAGCGACCTGAGTTATTTCCCTGGGCCGACCTTCGATTTTGCCGGCCGGGTGCACACCAACGGAAACCTGTTTCTTGCCACCTCAGACTCCAACGGACTTATTTTTCATTCCAAGGTCTCAGCCGTAGGCGAAGTGATCCGCGCCAAACTGTCCAACGGGTTGGATAACGCCAGCGCCGGACGTACCGGCCCGGTCTATATTCCCGACGCGAACAACGGCTGTGACGTCCGGCCGAACAAGCATTGCAAGAACCTGGCGATTGACCAGGGAAGCAAGGTGGGAGGACCCAGTAGCGCCGACAATAACGATTGGGTCAAAATCTCGACCAACACCTTCGCCAGCTGGGTGGTCAACGGAGACACCGGAGCTCGTCCGCTCTCGTTGCCGTTCGTGGCTGCGGGGCTCGACCCCATCGAGATCATTCGCCGTCCCTTCCCAGGAGAGCCCGCCAGTTCCGCAGTCGGACAATCCCGCCTGTTCAACCAGGCGCAAATCCGCGTCTTGCTCAGCGACACCGCGGCCGGTCTGCATCCCGATGGGTCGGCCACCGACGCCCAGGACGTTCAGCTCGATAATGTCGGGACGTTCGCCTCCGGGGTTCCGGTTCCGGGAGTCGCAGGGGGCGGCAACACCCGCTTCGCGTGGGCGAACAACGACAAAAACAATGCGACCTACAAGCCTTATTACGACTTGGACTCGGTTACTCCGACCTCCGGCGCTTACACCGGCAAGAACCAATGGCCATTGCTTAACGGCTTCCTGCGGGTGGAGATCCGTAAAACCGATGGCACCTGGATGGGAGTCACCCAGGAGTGGCTGAAGTTGGGCTTTGCGCGTGGCCTGCTGCCGCCCAATACGCAATACGGACAGGCCAACACGGTTCACCAGAACGCCATTCTGGTTCTGCAAATGCAAGCGGACCGCGACGGTGACAGCAAACTTACCAGCACCAATGAGACATCTTCCCTCACCGGAACCAACAGCCAGTTCTGGTGGCTGCCCATCAATTTCTACGACGCCCGCGAGGGCGAAGTGCGCGACGTGGCGCCGGGTGTCGCGGCCAGCTGCGCTCCCAACGGCGTGATGAACACGCTGGAAATCGACGTTCGCAATCTTCGCCTTTGGCTTACCGGAGCCATCGGCACCAGCGGCAAGTCGGCGGACTGGTCCACGCAAAATGGATACGTGCTCTATTTTTCCGATCGTCGCGGCATGCTCAACGACAACCACCTGGCTCCCCCCGTCATTACCGGCCAATACGGATTTGAGGACACCATCAACAGCATTTCCTCGGCGGGCACCACCAACGGAGCCCTGGAAGCGAACAACCCAGGCACGACGGTGTCTCCGGAGGATGCGGACCGTGACGGGAAGATGGACAACTGGGGAGCGGTCAATATCGGCGATGGCTTTGGCGCGCAGACCTACAATGCGACCCATGCCTCGCCACCCAACCCTTATTCCACACGCATCGCCAACTGCTCTACTACGGGACGGAAGAACCGGGTCTCCGGCGCGCGCCACGTCCTTAAACTCATCAACGGCGGTCAGGGTTATCTGCCCACTCGCCCCGATGGTACCGGAGGTTTTACGGTCGCTTCCGAAAATCCGGTGTACGTGCTCGATAGCTACAACGCGAACGGGGGATGGGGAAACCCCCACGCCGCCGCCGCCATCATCGCCGATGCCGTCACTCTTCTCTCGCACAATTGGACCGACGCCAACAGCCTGGCCTTTCCCACGCAGGTCAACAAACGCCCCGCTGTCCCCACCTGGTACCGTGTCGCGATCGCCGCGGGCAAGAACATCGGCTTTCCACGCCCCACAACCTGGGGCGCCTACGAGGACTATGGCACCGACGGTGGTCTGCACAATTTCCTGCGCTATCTCGAAAATTGGAGCGGCCAGGCCCTGAACTATCAGGGTTCGCTCGTCAGTCTCTACTACTCGCAATACAACACCGGCGTCTTCAAATGCTGTACCACCGTGTATGGGGCTCCGACTCGGGCCTACTCTTTTGACACACTGTTCCTGGATCCGGCGAACTTGCCGCCGGGTACGCCGCTGTTCCGTGACATCGTGAATGTCAGCTATCGTCAGGATTTCACGCCTTACTGAGTTCCGCGGCTGGAGCAGCCTGAGTAGACACTGTGGGCGACGTCTTGGGCGCGGCGTCTCGAACGGCCGGGCCCTTTGCTCTGCCGCGGGGCTCGTGTCCGATGTTCGCGCTGAACTCGCGTTTTTCCCAAGGCCTACTCTGACGTTCAGAGATTGCACTCGAGGTACGACTGCAGGTCCGCCAAGTGCATGTAATGGCCGCCTTGCGTGAGCAACATGTCGCGCAACGGGCCGAACACGCCAGGTTCATACAGACCGAGCCCCGGATTCTGGCGCAGCCGGTTGTAGAGCACAACGATCGGCAGTGCATTCAGGAATTGGCGTTTGTACTCGTGGATGCGCTTTCTTGGGATGCCTTGCGCGCGATTAAGCCGAAGCCTTTGGAACTGGCTGACTTCTGCAAAGCACGCAACTCCATTTGGGCCCGCGAACCGTGCTTTGTTTTATTCGCAAATTCAGCTAGCGCAAGATCGTCGGCAAACTCGATACCGACGAATCCATAGCGGTGTGCGTCACCCGCTACTCGCCGAAACAGTGGGCGCGACGCGTCCGGATGATCGGACGCCAGGAGAACTCGGCCCGAGGCCAACTCGAATTGCAAACGAAGAAAGCGGCTCTGGCTCTTGTTTCCAAGCGGTTGAGCTGTTTCCATTTCTTTTTGAGCTTCGCTTAGTCTGGCCTGAGCAAGTAACGCGTCGATGAGCACAATTCTGGCAGTGAGTTCGTCGTCCGCCTGTTGCTCCTTCTGAAATTGATCTATGCATGCGCGCGCCGAAGCTTCGGCATCCGGAGCGTGACCTTCCTCGATGGCGAGTCGCGCTAAAGAGACACGGCTTTCCGCTGCAGTCTGTTTTTCTCCGGCTTGACTCCTAATGGCAAAAGCTTCTTCGTATCGTTTTCGGGCGAGGACAAGATCCCCCCGATCCAAAGCTACATCCCCCATCCCGCTCAGCACATAGGCAGTAGCATTCTTGTCTTCCATTTTCCGCGCAATCACTTCCGCCTGCCGGTACGCGGTGTCGGCTTTGTCGAGTTCGCCATTCTGTCGCCAGATATCTCCCAAGCTGTCAAGGTTAAGGACTACGCCCTCCTTGTCATCGACAGCTTGATAGTCCGGGATGGATTCCTCCAACAGTTTCTTCGCTTCCATCAGTTCGCCTTGAGAAAGACGAGCGTCAGCAAAATTGCTGAGCGCGGTGGCGACGCCATCCCGGTTGCCAACCTGCTTAAATTTCTTCACTGCCTGCTGGAGCATTTCTGCAGATTGTGTGAGATCACCCCGTAGATAGTAGAGAGACGCGAGATCGGTGCGCATCATGGCTTCGCCGTTGGGATCCTTGGCGGCAAGTGACGCTTCAAGGGCATTCCGGCAAATATTGATCGCTTCTGTCGATGCACCGATAGAAGGTTCTTGCTGGCAAAGAATGCCGTAGGTTCGACTGACAATGACGGGGGATCCTTGTGCAGTCGCCTTTTCGATCGCCAGGTTCGCGGCAGCACGAGCTTTGGTGAAGTCTCTATTGATCCATGCGGACGCCTCCGTCATATCAATTCGCGCGTCGTCGCCAAGGGGCGCTGGAAGGCGCCGCAAAGCCGCCAGGGTTTGCAGCGAGTCCTCCGCGCTGAGATGCATTTGCGCGGAGGCGAATAAGATACCGTAGTCCAGATTGTCCGGGAAAAGACGAAACAGAGAACGATAGGTCTCGACGGCTTTGGGCCAATCCTCGACGGTCCTCTGATATTGTCCTTCGACCAGCAGCCGCTGTTCTTGTGAAAGATGATTCGAGAGGTCGAGCGCTCGCTGAGATTCTGCACGAGCTCTGGCGTCATAGCCGGCGTGCCACCATACATCGGATAGAGCCGCATGGGCGAGCGGGAAATCCGGATCCGCCGCAATCGCTCCGCTCAGTAAACCGCGAGCTCCCAAAAAGTCGAATGCCCACAACCTGGCTCGTCCCTCGGCGTAGAGCCGGGCTGCCTTTTCATTCGACGGAAGCGCTGCTCGTGCGGTAATTTCGGTCCGCTCCGCCGGTGCAGCCACGCCGAGACTTCGCCGCAGTCTTCCACCCAAATCCGAGGCCAAGTTGAAGAGATCGTTCTCCTCGCCCGATGCAGATTCCTCCGCAATGATGTCCCCGTCAGCAGTGTCTTGGATTCGCACATCAAGACGAATCCTCCGCTTGGGGTCAGCCGGAATCATCGTGTATGATCCCACGACGACCACATCCGCGCCTGGGTTAGTTCGCAAACGTTGCAAGGTAGATTTGCCAAGCGAATCTTCATCGCGGAGTGGCAATTCACCCTTGGCGCGCGCGACATCTTCGCCGGGAACCATGCGGAGTTCGCCGCCTGCACCAAGTTCCGTATTTAACATTTCGCAGAAAGCGGAAGAGAGCCAGTTGTCCTCTGGCCGGCCCGGCAAATTTCGAAAGCCAAGTACTGCGACCGAACGGCGAACGTGTACGGGCGGAATTGAGTTCCCGGCCTGGGCGGTTGAAAGCGGAGATGCATGTCTTGGGCGGAGAACGTAGAGCCCAATGCCAACCAACACCAATACGAGGATGGCGACGATCAAACTGTGCTTTGTCGCATACAGATTGGGTTGGGATGCGGACACGGGGGCCGCACCAGGAGTTGGAGTGGAGGAGCCAGCAACGGGCGCACTCTCGACCCTAACCGGCGCGATGAACCGATAGCCCCGCCGGGGAACGGTTTCGACAAATCTGGGATTGCTGGCCTCATCTCCAAGAGCTTCCCGGACCTTCAGTACCGCCACTCCCAAGCTCTTGTCGAATTCAACGAAGGTATTTTGCGGCCAGAGTCGATTCCGAATCTCTTCCCGCGGAACGATCTGCCCAGACCGTTCCACAAGTAATAGCAACAGCCGAAAGGGCTGTTCCTGCAAGCGCACCCGTGCCGAATTGCGCGTCAGTGTGCCATTAGCCGGGTCAAGCACGTAAAGTCCAAACCTGTAGCTTATCTCCGGGGCGGCAGAACTATCTGTAGCAGATGCCTTCATACGTCAGGCGAGATTTTGAGCGTCGAGTGTAGCACGAAAACGAGCTAATCAGCGTTCGCAAGCCCCCAGAAAAAAAAGGATTAGCGGTTAAAGCACAATTTGCCAACAGTTGGTTTGCTAATTCTTCCGCTTGCCAGCAAATTCCCGTCGTTGCAGC
>CAWJAA010000047.1:0-144266 GCA_963840615.1 Terriglobia bacterium | reverse complement strand
TGGCGACCACCTCGCCCTTGATCGTGCCGACGATGACGAGATCGCCCTCGCCGGAGGCGCCCGAGGAGAGCTTGCGCTTCGCGTCGACGCGCGTGAGGACGCGTCCGCTCTCGACATCGAGTATCGTGATCGTGCCGTCGGCGGCCGCGGCGATGACGTGGCTGCCGTCGACCTTCGGCGTGAACCGGTAATCGCCCGCCTTGCCCACGGAGGCGCTCCACGCCACCGTGGGCGTCACCGTCGCGCGAATCTCGGTGAGCGGCATCGGCTTCTTGGCCGCGTCGACGAACCAGGCCGAAATAGCTGCAGCCGCCGAGGACCAGGGCGCAGGCGGCGGCGACGGCCCGCCCGCCGATCTCATTGCGTACCCCCGAGCGCGCCGAGCTTGAGTTCGGTGATCGAGCGCAACGGACTTCTCGGATCGCTCTTTTCGATGGCGAGCTTGTAGGCGGCGCGTGCCTCGTCGATGCGGCCCTGGGCGAAGAAGATATCGCCCTTCAGGTCCGCGGCCATCGCGGCCCAGGCCTCGTCCTTGTTGGCGTCGAGCACCTGCACCGCCTCGGCGTACTTCTTGAGATCGAGGAGGACCGCCGCCAGGCGGATGCGCGCGATGCCGCGGTGCTCGTCGCGCCCGTTCGCCATCACCCACTCGAGGCGCGACTGGGCGCCGCGAGGTCGCCCGCCTCGAAGCTCGACTGCGCGGAAACGAGCGCGGCCTCGGAAGCGAAGAACGTGCGCGGGTACTTGTCGATGATCGCTGCGCGATGTCGGCCGTCTTCTTCGCGTTGCCGCGCACCTTGCCGAGTTCGCTGGCCATGGCCGCGGCGTCGGCCAGCTGCACGGCCGGACCAGTACTGCCAACCGCGCCAACCGGCCACCGACAGCAGGAACACGGCCACCGCCACGAATACGAACTTCGCGTTGTCCTCCCACCAATGGTGGATGGCGGCAATTCGTTCCTGCTCTTCGAAATCGTAGGATCCAGCCATGGTTATCGTTCCGGAATGGGATTCAGGGAGTCTTCAGGAGGTGCGGCGAAGGCGCGAAAGCGCCTCTTCGGAGGTGACGAGGACTTTGCTCGCCCTCGCCGCGAAGCGGCTTCAGCGTGAGCTTGCCCGCGGCGATCTCGTCGTCGCCGAGGATTATAGCGAAGCGCGCGCCGCTCGCGTCGGCCTTCTTCATCTGCGACTTGAAGCCGCCGCCGGCGCCCAGCACGCACGCGAGGCCCGCGTCGCGCAGGCGCTCGCCCACGCGCCACGCCTCGCGCGATGCCGCCTGTCCCGCGTGGACCACGAAAACGTCCGGCGCCTGCGCGGCGCTGCGTCCGCAGGCCTGCATCGTGAGGATGGTGCGCGCCATTCCCAGGCCGAAGCCGCAGGCGGGCGTGGGCTTGCCGCCCAGCATCGCAAAGAGCCCGTCGTAGCGGCCGCCGCCCGCGATGGTCGACTGGGCGCCGATGCGGTCCGTGACCCACTCGAACACGGTGCGGTTGTAGTAGTCCATGCCGCGCACCAGCCGTGCATTCACGGTGAATTCCACGCCCGAATCGGTGAGCAGGCGCAACGTGTCGTCGAAGTGGCGCGCTGCGGCCTTGCCCAGGTAGTCGAGCAGCCTCGGCGCCGCCTCGATCATCGGCTGCATCGCCGGGTTCTTCGAATCGAGGATGCGAAGCGGATTCGTGTGCAGGCGGCGTTTCGCGTCCTCGTCGAGGAACTTCCGCGTGCGCCTGGAAGTGCGCGATGAGCTTCTCGCGGTGCGCCGGCCGGTCTGCCGCGTCGCCGATCGAATTCACGTGCAGCGCGATGGGTCCCACGCCCAGCGCCTTCCACAGGCGCGCGAGCATCACGATCTGCTCGGCGTCGACGTCCGGGCCGCTCGAAGCCCAGGGCTTCCACGTCGTACTGGTGGAACTGCCCGCTGGCGACCCTTCTGGGGTCGCTCGTAGCGAAACATCGGGCCCGCGGTCCACACGCGCATCGGCCCGTTGTAGAGGAAATTGTGCTCGATGGCGGCGCGCACGATGCCGGCGGTCGCCTCGGGACGCAGCGTGAGGCTGTCGCGCGTTCCGGTCTTCGAAGGTGTACATCTCCTTCTCGACGATGTCGGTGACCTCGCCGATTCCGCGCACGAAGAGCGCCGTCGGCTCGACGATGGGCGTGCGGATGTTGCGGTAGCCGTACTGGCGGAAGACCTCGCGGCAGGTGTCCTCGAGCTGCCTCCCACAGCGGCGACGTCTCGGGGAGGATGTCCTCCATGCCCCGAATGGCTTGGATTCTGGAGCTCATGATTGCTCCGGTCCGCGTGGTCGAGGAACGAGCCGGCTCGATGCTGATGGTCTTCCTGCGCCGCGTGCCGTGCCCGGGTGCCCCGGGCGCGTAGCGGGTGCGAACGTAGTCCTCGACGATCGCCTGGAACTCTTCCGCGATTCGTCTCGCCCTTGAGCGTCACCGTCTTCTCGCCGTCCACGAACACCGGTGCCACGGGCCTCTCTCCCGAGCCGGGAAGGGAAATGCCGATGTCGGCGAGCTTCGATTCGCCCGGGCCATTCACCACGCAACCCATGACGGCCACGTGCATGTCTTCCACGCCCGGGTACTGCGAGCGCCACACCGGCATCTGCGGGCGCAGGTAGGACTGGATCTTGTCGGCAAGCGCCTGGAAGAAGGTGCTCGTGGTGCGCCCGCAACCGGGGCAGGCCGAGACCTGCGGCGTGAACGCGCGCAGCCCCATCGTCTGCAGGATCTCCTGCGCGACGACGACCTCGCGCGTGCGATCGCCCCCGGGCTCCGGCGTGAGCGAAACGCGGATCGTGTCGCCGATTCCCTCCTGCAGCAGGACTCCCATCGCGGCAGTCGAGGCGACGATGCCCCTGGAGCCCATTCCCGCCTCCGTGAGTCCCAGGTGCAACGCGTAGCCGCACCGCGCCGCGAGGCTGCGGTAGACGTCGATGAGGTCCTGCACCGCGGAGACCTTGCACGACAGGATGATCCGGTCACCGGGCAGGCCGATCTCCTCGGCCCTGGCCGCGCTCTCGAGCGCGGAGACGATAAGCGCCTCGCGCATCACCGCGTACGCCTCCTTCGGCGCGCGCGTCTTCGCGTTCGCGTCCATGAGGCGCGCGAGAAGCTCCGGGTCGAGCGAGCCCCAGTTCACGCCGATGCGCACCGGCTTGGCGTGCTCGATGGCCATCTCGATCATCGTCGCGAACTGATCGTCGCGCTTCGAGCCGTGGCCCACGTTACCGGGGTTGATGCGGTACTTGTCGAGCACGGCCGCACATTCGGGCACCTGTACCAGGAGCTTGTGGCCGTTGAAATGAAAGTCGCCGATCAGCGGCACTCCACGCCCATGATCTCGAGGCGATTGCGGATGGCGCGCACCTGGCGCGCAGCCTCCAGCGTGTTGACCGTGATGCGCACGGCTTCGCTGCCCGCGCGTGCCAGCGCCGCAACCTGGTCGGCGGTCGATTTCGCATCCTCGGTGTCGGTGTTGGTCATCGACTGCACGAGGATCGGGGCGTCGCCACCGATCGACTTGCCGGCGATGCGGACCTGGCGCGAAAGACGGCGCGGGACAGGGCTCATGCGGTCCGGGTCTCCGCTACGGCAGCGTGAAGCGGGCGACCGCCGCGCGCGTGTGCGACGCGAGATCGATATCGCGGCCGTTGTAGGTGAGGCTCACCTCCCGGGCGTTGCCGATCACCACGCTGAAGGGGGGCCTGCCGACGACCTCGGCGCTCGAGCCGCTCGGCGTGCGTTCGCGACAACAGAACCTTGCCGCGGGCGTCGGTGATCTCGACCCAGGCGGCACCGCGGAACGCAAAACGCAAGACACCTTCACCCGACGCGACGGCACGCGTCGGCTCTGCGGGCTCGGGCGTGGCGACCTCGGCCGCGGAGGGCATCGCCGCAGGGCTCGTGGCGGGTCGCTCCCCATGCCGCAGCAGGCGTGGCCTCGACCCCGGGTACGTCCACGGGCGGCGCGTCGGGCGCGCGCTTCGGTTCCTCGATCGTGGGCGTCTTCACGACCGGCACCGCCCACTGCGGCCGGACGAAGAGCCACCAGTACATGGTCGCGAAACCGAGCATGACGACGGCCGTGGCGATTCCCGCGGCCTTCACGTAGGGATTGGCCAGTCGATGGCTGAGCGGGTCGAAACGAATGTTCTGGCTGGGCACCACGATGCGCGGTGCGTTCTCGCGTGGCGCGTCCTGGGCGAGCAGGTCGACCAGTGCCTCGGCGTCGAGCCCGAGCGAACGGGCGTAATTGCGCGTGAAGCCGCGCAGGAAGGTGCCACGCGGCAATCGCGCATAGTCCGCAGCCTCGAGAGCCTCGACCTGGCTCACGCTCATGTGCAGGCGCTGCGCGACGTCGGCGCGGGCAAGGCCCTGGCGCTCGCGCTCGGCCGCGAGGATCGCGCCAGGCGTGCGCGGTGCTTGCGCGCGCGCCGTGCCGTCGGATACCGAATCGATCACTTGACCGCCGCGCCCTGGAGAATATCGCGGGTCTGCGGCGCATCCGGGAAGCGCCGGCGCAGTTGCTGCTGCATGCTGTCCTCCGCCTCCTTCTCGCCCTGCGCACGCGCGAGCTTCACGCCCAGCACCAGCGCGGAAAGCGTGGGTTCGCCCAGGCGCATGTAGCGCACGAGATAATTCTCGCTTTCCTTGAAGCTCCCCTTCTCGAAGAGGATCTCGGCCAGGCTGTACAGCGCACCCGCGAGGTCGGGCTTGAAGACGACGGCGCGGCGCAGGTAGTCCTCGGCCTCGGCGTTGTGACCCGCCATGCGGGCGCACAGGCCCGCGTTCAGGAGCGCCTTCTCGGGCGTGGTGTACATCGTGTCGGACTGCACGCGGTTGAAGAACTCCATGCCGCGGGCACCTTCGCCGCGCAGGCACAGGAACCATCCGAAGTTGTTCATGACGTCGGGGTCGCGGGGCGCGAGCGCCAGCGCCTGTTCGAACGCCTGGCGTGCCTGCGCGTCCTCGCGCAGTTCCATGAACACCAGGGCACGCACGTTCAGGGCGGCGTAATAGGTCGAGTCTTCCTTGAGGGCGAGGCGCGTCTCATCCAGGGCGACGACGAAATTGCCGCGCTGGTAGTACTGCGACGCAAGCGAGGTGTGGATCTCGGCTCGCCGGCGCGCGTCGGTGTAGGCGGCATCGTGGACCAGGCGCGTTTCCACCGTGGTCTGCGCCACGCAGCCGGCAACAAGCGCCGCAGCGACCACCGCGAGAAGCGATTTCATGTCGGGCACCTCCGCAACGTCACTGCCTGGTGAAACGTCATTGTGCCGGTGCCGGGCAACGCCCGACTTGCCGCCGATCCCGCACACAGGGCACTCGCCGGGCGCCTCACGCCGCCTCCCGGTGGATTCTCACGGTGCGCTTCTTCATGCGGTTCACGACCTGCCCGGCGAGTTGCCCGCAGGCCGCGTCGATGTCGTCGCCCCTCGTCCTGCGGACCGTGGCGACGTACCCCTCTTCGACGAGGATGTCCCGGAAGCGCGCGACGGCCTCGGGTTTCGAGCGCACGAAGCCCGAACTCCGGAAAGACATTGAACGGAATGAGGTTCAGCTTGCAGGGCACCTCGCGCAGCAGCTTCGCGAGTGCGCGGGCCTGCGCCGGGGAGTCGTTCACGCCGTCGAGCAACACGTACTCGAAGGTGATGAAGTCGCGCGGGGCGGCGGCAAGGTACTCCTTGCAGGCCGCGAGCAGGTCGGCGATTCCATAGCTTCGGTTGATCGGCATGATGCGCGAGCGCAGTTCGTCGTCGGGCGCGTGCAGGCTCACCGCGAGGGCGACCGGGCAGCGAGCGGCGAGCTTGCGCAACTGGTGCACGACGCCGGACGTCGAGAGCGTCACGCGCCGGCGCGACAGACCGTAGGCGTGGTCGTCGAGCATCACCGTCATCGCCGCGACGACATTTTCGAAATTGTTGAGCGGCTCGCCCATGCCCATCATGACGACGTTCGTGACGGGCCTCGGAGTGGCGCCCTCGGTCGAAGCCTCGAGGCGATACGGCAGGCCGGCGCGCGCCATTTCCTCCAGCCGCCTGTTCGCCACCCAGAGCTGCCCGAGGATCTCGGAGACCGCGAGATCGCGATTGAAGCCGGCGCGCCCCGTCGAGCAGAACCCGCAGTTGAGCGCGCAACCCACCTGCGAAGACACGCACAGCGTGCCGCGGTCGTCCTCGGGGATGAAGACCGTCTCGATCCCGTTGCCGATGCCCACGTCGAAGAGCCACTTCACGGTGCCGTCCGTCGAGCGGTGCTCCGAGAGGATCGGCAGGCGCGCGGACCTCGGCGACTTCCCGGAGTTTCTCGCGAAGCCCCCTGGCGAGGTCCGTCATCGCGTCGAAGTCGGATTCGCCGCGCTGGTGCACCCAGCGGAACACCTGCCTGGCGCGAAATGGCTTCTCGCCCAGCGACGCGAACCAGTCGGTCAGGGCGGGGAGCGTGAAGTCGAGGAGGTTGGTCCGCATGGGCTATCGGGCGGTTTCACGGCCTCGTCAGCGCGAGTAGACCTGGCTTGCGGGGAAGAAGTAGGCAATTTCGACCGCGGCGGTCTCCGGCGCATCCGAACCATGCACGGCGTTGGCGTCGATGGAGGCCGCGAAGTCGGCGCGGATAGTGCCCTTCTCCGCCTTCTTCGGGTCGGTGGCGCCCATGAGGTCGCGGTTCTTCTGGATGGCGTTCTCGCCCTCGAGCACCTGGATCACCACCGGGCCGGAGATCATGAATTCCACGAGGTCCTTGAAGAACGGGCGCGCCTTGTGGACGGCGTAGAAACCCTCGGCCTCCTGGCGGGAAAGGTGAACCATCCTCGCGGCGAGGATCTTGAGGCCGTTGGTCTCGAATCGCGAGTAGATCTTGCCGATGATGTTCTTGGCCACGGCATCGGGCTTGATGATCGAAAGGGTGCGCTGTACCGCCATGAAAATCTCCGCTAACTGAATGAAAAGTTTAGCTTTTCATTTTAGCATAGGCGATCGCTCCCGGACTAGGGGCGAGCGCTTCCGACGGGCATCGGCGAGGTATCCTCGCGACAGCCATTGAAGGAGGCCTCGCCCACACGTCCGCGAAAGTCTAGGGGCGCCAGTCTGGGGTGAGGCCAGCAGCAGCGCCGAGGGCGCGGTAGTCGGCGGCGACCCCGATCCCGGGCACCCACACCAGGCGCTCGCCTTCGAAAAGCAGGGGCAGGCGATGTCGCCGCCAGACGGGCACGGCATGCTCCTGAAGGAGGTTCTTGAGGGTTCGGCTGGGCCCGCCCTCGCGCAGGCGGATCCGCTCACCGCCGGCCCGTGGGGCGAAGTGCCACCGGCCGCCGGCCACGCGTTCGAGCGCGATGCCCTCCCCCGCAGCTTCCGCGAAGCGTACTACGCCGCGTCCCTCACCCAGGGACACAACGCGCTCGCCTCTCCACGCAACTTCCCATCCCGCCGCGTCGCCGGGCAACTCCTGGATGGCTACCCATCCCCGGTGGCGCACGAGCGAGCGTCCCCCGTGCCGAAGCAGGACACGCGCGTCGTCGCGAGCGCCGGCCAGCTGTCGCGCCATTTCGGCTAGGCGCGCTTCCCCGGGCATGGCAAGGCCATGGGCCGCGAGGAAATGTCGCAGCACATTGGCCCGCCGCGCCGCATCGAGCCTCTCGAGTCCCGCGGCCGAGAGTGCTCCGGCTTCCGTGATGCGCGCCGCATCCTCTCGCGCGAGGGCTTCGAGAAGGTCGCCCGCCGCGGCGGCATGGCGGGCGAGTCTCGCCAGCGACTCCCGATACTGCGGGAAACGACGCTCGAGGACGGGCATGACCTCGTGACGCAGGAAATTGCGATCGAAGGCGATGAGATCGTTCGATTCGTCCTCGACCCAGTCAAGCCCGGCCTGGTTCGCATAGGCGAGCAGCGCCTCGCGCCGCTCGTCGAGAAGCGGCCGCAACCACACCGTCGCTCCGGCGGGCCTCGCGACGGCCATCGCCGAAAGTCCCTTCACGCCGGTGCCGCGCAGCGCCTGCAGCAGCACGGTCTCCGCCTGATCGTCGCGGTGATGCGCCAGAGCGACAAAATCGGCGCCGCAGCGCACGAGCGCCGCGTGCCGCGCCACGCGCGCCGCCGCTTCGAGGCCTGCGGGATGATTTCGATCGACCGTCACGCGCTCGACGGCAAGAGGAACGCCACGCGATCCTGCGAATGCGGCGCAAGCCTCGGCCCAATGGTCGGCGTTTCGGGAAAGCCCGTGGTGGACGTGCAGCGCGGTAAGCGTGAACCCGGCCTCGCCGCGCGCCCGCGCGAGGAGATCGACGAGAACGGTGGAATCGAGGCCCCCCGAGAATGCGGCGCAGACGGACTGGCCCGGCCGCACGTGCGCCGCGAGGCGATGCGCCACGCGATCCGCAAGTCCCTCGGGGGAGGCCAGGCGCACGACCATCGATGACGGCGCCGCCGCGCGCTACTCCGCCAGCTCCTTGAACCTGCCGTAGTTCACGAGCCGGTCCTGGCGCCGCTCGAGGAGCTGGGTCATCGGCAGGTCCCGCAACTGGCGCAGGTGATCCGTGATGGCCTTCTTGAGGGACTTGGCCGCCTCGGCCGGATCGCGGTGCGCTCCGCCCAGCGGCTCGTTGACCACCTTGTCGACCAGGCCCAGCGACTTCAGGCGCGGCGCGGTGATGCCGAGGGTTTCGGCGGCCTCGGCCGCGTTCTCGGGGCTCTTCCACAGGATGGCGGCGCAGCCCTCCGGCGAAATCACGGAGTAGGTGGAGTACTGCATCATCAGCGTCATGTCGCCCACCGCGATCGCGAGCGCCCCGCCGGAGCCGCCCTCGCCGATGATCGACACGACGACGGGCACGCGAAGTCCGGCCATCTCGTAGAGGTTGCGCCCGATCGCTTCCGACTGGCCGCGCTCCTCGGCGCCGATGCCCGGATACGCGCCGGGCGTGTCGACGAAAGTGAGCAGGGGGATCGCGAACTTCTCCGCGAGCTTCATCAGGCGCAGCGCCTTGCGGTAGCCCTCGGGGCGCGGCATGCCGAAATTGCGCAGGATCTTCTCGGTGGTGTCGCGGCCCTTCTGCTGGCCCAGCACCATCACGCTCTGGCCGTTGAAGCGCGCCAGTCCGCCGACGATCGCCGGATCGTCGGCGAAGGAACGGTCGCCGTGCATCTCCTCGAAATCGGTGCACATGGCCGCGATGTAGTCGAGCGTGTACGGTCGCTGGGGATGGCGCGCCACCTTGGAGATCTGCCAGGCCGTGAGCTTCGCGTAGATGTCCTTCGTGAGGTCGCGGCTCTTCTTCGACAGCCGCTCGATCTCCTGCGAGATGTCGACGGCGCTGTCGTCCTGCACGAAGCGCAGCTCCTCGATCTTCTGCTCGAGCTCGGCGATGGGCTGCTCGAAATCCAGGAAGGTGGTTTTCACGTGGTGGCTTGCGATGCTCAAGTGGCGGAAATGATAACAGGGTGGGCAACGGGCGACCGGTTTGCCCGCCGGGCACCGATGGCGCCGGGCTAGCGCATCCGGTCCACCGCGAGGCAAAGCGCCTCGATCCCCTCGACCACCCGCGCCGAGGGCCGTCCCAGTGCACGCGATGCCACGTAACCGAGCCTGCCAAGGCGTACCGCCTCGAGCCCCGTGCGCCCCGCCCAGGCGCTTCGGAAACCGCTCTCGCCCTGCGCCGGCCCCGTGCCCACGATGGCATCCGGGTTGCGCGCGAAGAGTTCCTCCCAGGTCACCTGCGGCGCCACCTCGGGCAGGTCCGCGAACACGTTCGTCGCCCCGCAGGCCTCCAGCGCCTCGCCCATGAAGTGCTTGCCCGCGACGGTGATGAGGGGCAGGTGCGAGATCTCGAGAAAGATGCGCACGCGCGACTTCCCCGCGTACCGGGCGCGAATGGCTGCCAGGCGCGATTCGTAGGCGCGCGTGGCGGCGCGGCGTCGCCGCCAGCGAGGGCAGCCGTCACCGCCAGCAGCCGCGGGATCTGCGCGAGCGTGCGCGACTGCACCACGAACACGCGCGCGCCCAGCGCCTCCAGACGGGCGATGTCGGCGGGGCGGAAGCTGTCCTTCCAGGCGATGACGAGATCCGGCGAGAGCCTTGCCAGCGCCTCCATGTCGATGGCGAACGCCGTCGAGACGACGGGCAGGCTCGCGGCCTCGCCTGGATAGTCGCTCCACGCGCTGACGCCCACCACCCGCGGACCTGCCCCGACCGCGAAGGCGGCTTCGGTGAGGGACGGGGCCAGCGTCGCGATGCGGCGCGCGGGCCGGGCGAGTTCCACGCGCCGCCCGAGGTCATCGACGAGAACGATTTGCGCGCACGCCGCGAACGCGGCCGCAGCCAATGCCAGCGCGACGAGCGCGCGCGCCGCGGCGATCACGTCCCGGCGTGGCGCGCGGCCACCTCGCGGCGCACGAGGTACGCCTCGCGGGCGATGGCCATGTCCTCGAGGAACCACGGCAGCTGCTCGAGCGTGATCGCCTGCCCCGCATCCACCAGGGCCCGGCGCGGCTCCGGGTGCATGTCGGCGAGCACCATGTTCGCGCCCGCGACGACGCCCTGCGCGGCGGCGTGGAAGATGTCCGGGATCCCCTCCGGGGAGGCATCCCGGAGGCCGACCGAATGCGACGGATCCACGCACACCGGCATCCGCGTGAGGCGCTTCACGGTCGGCACATGGCCGAAGTCCACGAGGTTCCTGTGCGGGTCGCCGAAGTTGGTCTTCATGCCGCGCAGGCAGAACACGATGTCGCGGTTGCCCTCGCTCGCCACGTACTCGGCGGCCAGCAGCGACTCGTGCAGCGTGATGCCGAAGCCGCGCTTCAGCAGGATGGGGAAGTCGCGCTGACTGCCCACGGTCTTCAGGAGCTCGAAGTTCTGCGTGTTGCGCGTGCCGATCTGCAGCATCACTCCCGCGGGCTCACCCGTCTCGCGCAGCGCCGCGCGGATTTCGTCCACGTGCTCGTCGTGCGTCACCTCCATCGAGATCACGCGGATGTTGTACTTGCCGGCCAGCTCGAAGACGTACGGAAGGCACTGCTTGCCGTAACCCTGGAACGAATACGGGCTGGTGCGCGGCTTGTAGGCTCCCATGCGCGCGCAAGCCTGACCCGCGTCCCTGAGGGCCGCGAACGTCTGCTCGACGTACTCGCGCGTGTCGACGGCATTCAGCCCCGCCACCACGTGGAAGGTGTCCTGGCCGAACACCACGCCCTTGTACTCGAAGCAGATGGGTTCGTCGTTGCCGGGGCGGCGGCCGAGAATGCGGAATTCGTCGGTGTTGGACATTGGAGAGTGATGCTAGCAATAAACCTTTGGAACACGGATGAACACGGATAAATTCGGATCAAGGCAAATCGATGTCGGGCCCTGCCTTCGAGACACGATGTCGATGGCACGCCACGAAAACATCCTGACTGTGGAATTGCCTCTATCCGAATTTATCCGTGTTCATCCGTGTTCCAAAGGTTTACTCCACCCTGACGAGACGCCGCTTGCGCACTCCCTCCGCGAGCGTATCGAGTAGGCGCACGGTGTCGTCCCAGCCGATGCAGGCGTCGGTGATGGAAACGCCACGGGCCAGGGCCTGGCCGGGGATCAGGTCCTGCCTGCCGGGGTTCAGGTTGCTCTCCACCATCACGCCCATGATGCGCTCCTCGCCGGCGGCGAGCTGGGAGGCCACGTCGGCGCCCACGTCCAGCTGGCGCTGGTACTGCCTGGACGAATTGGCGTGCGAGAAATCGACCATCAGGTGCGGAGCGAGCCCCGCCGCGGCCAGGTCCCGCGAGGCGGCCGCGACGCTCTGCGCGTCGTAGTTGGGCGTTCTCCCGCCGCGCAGGATCACGTGGCAGTCCTCGTTGCCGGTGGTCTCGAAGATGGCCGCCTGCCCGAGCTTGGTCATGCCCATGAAGGCGTGCGGGGCGGCGGCGGCGCGCACGGCATCGACCGCGACCTTCACCGAGCCATCGGTGCCGTTCTTGAAGCCGACCGGACAGGAAAGGCCCGAGGCGAGCTGGCGGTGCGACTGCGATTCCGTCGTGCGCGCCCCGATGGCGCCCCAGGCGATGAGGTCCGAGATGTACTGCGGGGAGAGCAGGTCGAGGAATTCGGTGCCGCACGCGAGCCCCATCCGGTTGATGTCGAGCAGCAGCTTCCTGGCGAGGCGCAGGCCCTCGTTCATCGCGAAGCTGCCGTCGAGGTGCGGGTCGTTGATGAACCCCTTCCAGCCGACGGTGGTTCGCGGCTTCTCGAAGTAGACGCGCATCACCACCACGAGCTCGCCCTCGTGCTTTCGCGCCTCGGCCGCGAGGCGCTTCGCGTAGTCCACCGCCGCGTCGTAGTCGTGGATCGAGCACGGTCCCACCACCGTCACCAGCCGGTCGTCGGCCCCGTGCAGGACGCGATGGATCGTCTGGCGGGCGTTGCCCACCGTGGCGAGTGCCGTCGCGTCGACGGGCCAGCTGCTCGATGAGGAGCTGCGGCGCGATGAGCGACCTGACCGCCGTTATCCGCAGGTCGTCCGTGCGCCCGATGACGGGCATCTTCTTCGCCGGATCCTTCGCTCATTCCTCGGGCTCCTCGGGCGCCACGCGCCGTTGCCGGATGGCGCCGGCCAGCGTGTCGAGCACCCTCACCGTGTCGTCCCATCCGAGGCAGGCGTCGGTGATCGAAACACCGTACTCGAGGGGCTTGCCGCGCACCAGGTCCTGGCGTCCGGGATTCAGGTGGCTCTCGACCATCACGCCCACGATGCGGCTCTCGCCGCCGGCGATCTGCCCGGCCACGTCGGCGGCCACCTCGACCTGCTTCTGGAATTGCCGGGATGAATTGGCATGCGAGAAGTCGACCATCAGGTGCTGGGCGAGGCCCGCCGCGGCCAGCTCCTTGCAGGCCGCGTCCACGCTCGCGGCGTCGTAGTTGGTCGTCTTGCCGCCGCGCAGGATCACGTGGCAGTCCTCGTTGCCCGCGGTCTTGAACACGGCCACGTGGCCGCTCTTCGTGACCGAGATGAAGTGGTGGCGCGCGTTGGCGGCCTTGATCGCGTCCACGGCGATGCGGATGTTGCCGTCGGTGCCGTTCTTGAAACCCACGGGGCAGGAAAGTCCCGAGGCGAGCTGGCGGTGCGACTGCGATTCGGTCGTGCGCGCGCCGATCGCGCCCCACGAGATCAGGTCCGCGATGTACTGCGGCGAGATGAGGTCGAGAAACTCGGTGCCGCAGGCAACGCCCATGCCGTTGATGTAGAGGAGGAGCTTGCGGGCGAGTCGAAGTCCCTCGTTCATGTCGAAGGTGTCGTTCAGGTGCGGGTCGTTGATGAGGCCCTTCCAGCCGACGGTGGTGCGCGGCTTCTCGAAATACACGCGCATCACGATGAGGAGGTCCCCGGCGAGGCGCTCGCGCTGGGCCTTCAGGCGCGTGGCGTACTCGCGCGCCGCATCGAGATCGTGGATGGAGCAGGGGCCGACCACCACGAGCAGGCGATCGTCGGCGCCGCGCAGGATGTCGTGGATGCCCTGCCGGGCCTCGAAGGTGACGCGCTCGGTATCGTCGGTGGCCGCGAGTTCCCGCATCACCTGCATGGGGGCGAGGAGCTCGTCGCCCTGCTCGATGCGCACGTCGTCGGTTCTGAAGTGGGTCATGGTTCGTTTCCGGGTGTCGGGAAAACAAAAAACCGCCAGTTTTGGGCTGGCGGTCTTCCGGGAATCTTCGCGTTCGCTCTGCTCGCGCTAGCTTCTCCCGACCGCCATGGGCGTGGGAAACCAGAAGTGGAAATAGTGTGCGGCGAAGCGGTTCATGGCAGGCAATCGTAGCAGAGGCCCGCGTTGCCGCGCAAGAAAAGGGCCGGAGGTGTCGGGAAAATTCCTCAGGCGGGGGTGAACTTGAGGGCGACGCCGTTGTTGCAGTAACGCTTGCCGGTGGGCTTCGGCCCGTCGTCGAAAACGTGTCCCTGATGCCCGCCGCAACGCAGGCAGTGGTATTCCGTTCGTGGGAAGATGAGTCCGAAGTCGGTCTTCGTGCCCAGCCGGCCGGGAATGAAGGTGAAGAAACTCGGCCAGCCGGTGCCGCTGTCGAATTTCATCTCGGAAGCGAACAGCGCGAGATCGCATCCGGCGCACGAGTAGGTTCCCTTGCGTTTCTCGTGGTCGAGCGGGCTGGAGCCGGCGCGCTCCGTCGACTCCTCGCGCAGCACCGCGTATTGCTCCGGCGTCAGGCGTTTCTTCCATTCCTCGGGCTTGAGGATGATCTTCTCGATGCGCATCGGATTGTCCGGCGCGGCGGCACTGGCGCTGCGCACGGCGAAGAGACCGGCAAGTGTGGCAACGAAATGGCGGCGATTCATGGAGGCTCCCTCGGGAAGTCGACGGTGAGGGCCGCGGCGGCCGGCGCGCTATTGCGGCGTCTTCAGTCCCGCCTCCCTGAATGCATGGACAAGCGCGGCCGGCAGGAGTTTCGCGAGTTCCGCGCCGGAACGTGCCTGTTCCCGCCCGCACGAGGCACAGCAGAACACGGGCACCATGACGTCGACGACGAAACCGGGCGTTTCCTCCCAGGCGAGGCTCGAGGAAAATGTCCACGGCTCGCTGCCCGAATCCGGCAGGGGCGCGCCGCAGCCGCCACACTCGTACTTGCGGAAGACGAGCCCTTTCTCGTTGCCCGCCGGGAATCTTCGCGAGTTCCCCGTCGATGAGCGCCTTGAGGAGCCAGACGGAGAAGCCTTGCCCCACGAAATAGCGGTGCGACGCCGCGCACGCGAGCACCGGCAGGGCGCGCAGCGTGAGGCGCATGGGCGACTCATCCCAGGTCGCGTCGGGCAATCGTTTCGCGGCAAGCGGCGCCCGGCAGAGTGGGCAGGGCGTCCCGGCTTCGATCATGGCGAGTGGCTTGAAGTCACGATACGGTGGATCGCGGGCACGCGGTCGGTCGAGGGGATTGTCCGGCTTTCATCGCCGTGCCGACTCCAGGCACGACTACCCTCCCGTCCCGCCGACCGTGAGCCCCTCGATGCGGATCGTGGGCTGGCCCACGCCCACCGGGACGCTCTGCCCTTCCTTGCCGCAGGTGCCGATGCCCGGGATCGAGCGCCATGTCGTTTCCGATCATCGTGATGCGCGTGAGCGCGTCCGGACCGTTGCCGATGAGAGTCGCACCCTTCACCGGGTACTGGAGCTTGCCGTTCTCGACCCACCACGCCTCGGCGGCGGAAAACACGAACTTGCCGCTGGTGATGTCGACCTCGCCGCCGCCGAAATTGACCGCATAGAGGCCTCGCCCGATGGAGGCGAGGATTTCCGCCGGGTCCTCGTCGCCCGCCCACCATGTACGTGTTGGTCATCCGCGGCATGGGCATGTGCGCATAGCTCTCGCGCCGGCCATTGCCGGTGACGCCCACGCCCATCAATCTCGCATTCAACCGGTCCTGCAGGTAGCCTCGCAGGATGCCGTCCTCGATGAGGACGTTGCGCCCCGTGGGCTCGCCCTCGTCATCCATGGAGAGCGACCCGCGGCGTTCGGCGAGGGTGCCGTCGTCGACGACGGTGACGCCTTTCGCGCCCACCTGCTCGCCGATGCGGTTCGAAAAGGCCGACGTCCCCTTGCGGTTGAAATCGCCCTCGAGTCCGTGGCCGATGGCCTCGTGCAGGAGGATGCCCGGCCAGCCCGGTCCCAGCACCACCGTCATGGGTCCCGCCGGGGCGGGGCGCGCCTCGAGGTTCATCAGCGCCTGCCTCACCGCGGCATCGGCCATCTCGCTGAGGCGCTCGTCGGTGAAATGTCCGTAGCCGAATCGCCCGCCGCCGCCGCTGTAGCCCTGCTCGCGCCTGCCGTCCTGCTCCACGATCACGGTGATCGAGAGGTTCACGAGAGGGCGCACGTCCGCGGCGCGCACGCCGTCGACGCGTGCCACGAAGACCACCTCGTACTCGCCCGAGAGGCGCCCGATCACCTGCTTCACGCGCGGATCGGCGGCGCGGGCGCGTTTCTCCAGCCGCTCCAGAAGGCGCACCTTCTCGGCATCGTCCAGCGCGGAGACGGGGTCGATCGGCGCGTATAGCGCAGCCGCGACGCGCACACGGGGTGTCGCGGCGGCAGGCTGTCGCCTCCCTGCGCCGCGATGGCGCGCGTGACCCTGGAGGCCGCCTCGAGGGACTCGGGCGAGATGTCGTCGGCGTAGGCGAAGGCGGTCTTCTCACCGGAAACGACGCGCACGCCCACCCCCTGGTCGATGGAAAAGCTGCCGCTCTTCACCTGGCCCTCCTCGAGCATCCAGCTCTCGGAGCGCGCGAGCTGGAAATAGAGGTCGGCGTCGTCGGCGCGGTGCGCCCGCACGAGCGAGAAGGCACGCTCCAGGGCGGCCTCGTCGATCCCGTTGGGCGAAAGCAGGGATGCCTTCGCGAGGTCAAGGGCCGTAGGTTCGAGCTTGGTCATGTCGTGCCTATTTCCCGATGGTCCGGTGCTTGAGCGCCGGAAGGCTGCGGCGGATCTTCGCCTGGTACGTGGGGTTCACGCCGGCGACCACGACCCCGGAGCCGCGCGGCAAGCGGTCGAGCACCACGCCCCAGGGGTCCACGATCATGGAGTGACCGTGGGTCTCGCGACCGTTCACATGGTAGCCGCCCTGCGCGGGCGCCACCACGTAGCACTGGTTCTCGATGGCGCGCGCGCGGACGAGCACATCCCAGTGCGCCTTGCCCGTGGTCTCGGTGAAGGCCGAGGGAACGAAGATGAAATCCACTTCGCCCATGGCGCGATAGAGCTCCGGGAAGCGCAGGTCGTAGCACACGGAGATGCCGAGCTTTCCCCACGGGGACTCCACCGTCACCACCGCCGCGCCGGGCTCGATCGTGCGCTCCTCGGTGTATTTCTCCTGCCCCATGTCGAAGCCGAAGAGGTGGATCTTGTCGTAGCGGGCCACGCGCCTGCCCTCGCCGTCGTAGACGAGGCAGGCGTTGCGCACCTTCTCCGGGTTGGTCGCCTCCAGGGGCACCGAACCGCCCACGATCCACACCTTGTGGCGCTTCGCCTCGGCCGAGAGAAAATCCTGGATCGGGCCGTGTCCGTCCTTCTCCCGCGCCGTCGACCTTGTCGGTGTCCTTCATGCCCATGATGCAGAAATATTCGGGAAGCGCCACGATGCGCGCGCCTGTCGCGGCGGCCAGTTCGATGAGGCGCGAGGCCTCCTGAAGGTTCGCCTGCACGTGCGGGCCCGACGCCATCTGCACCGCCGCCACGCGGAACATGCTCTGCGTCGTGAGGAGGGTTTCCCTCAACGCTTCGGGCGTCGTCGAATTCTTCGTGATGATCATTGCGGACGGGCGGGCTTTGCGGCGGCTTCCGGCGCCGCCTTCGGTGAAGGCGCCGCGCCGATGCGCGTGACCGCCGGATTATCCCACGACCCCGTCACGAGATACTCGTACGACACCGCCTTTCCGAGGGGATTCTGCAGCAGCTTCTGCAGCAGTAGCGTGGTGAGGCCCATCACCGGGGTGCCGAGCACGGTCGCCGCGATCGCCACGCCTTCACCCACCTCCGGGACGACCTTGATGGTCAGGTTCTGCGTCTCCATCGGCAGCGATACCTCGCCCGCCATGCTCACGAACGCCGACGGGCCGACCACCTCGAAGTCGCGCGTGAGGAGGATGCCGCGCGCGAGCTTCGCCTCCCCCGAGATGCGGTCGAAGGCGAAGCCCTCGCTGAAGATGTCGCGGAAGTCGAAGCTCACGCGCCGCGGGATCGACTGCAGCGAGATGAGGCCGAGGAGCTTGCCCGCGCCAGGCTCGATCCTGGCGAACTGGCCTTTCGAGGCGCGCACCTTGAAATGCCCCGAGAGCGCGCCCGGCGCCACCTCGTACGGGTACCCGGGCCAGACGAGCTGGCCCTCGAGGGCGGCCTCGCCGCGGTTCACGAACTCGCCGTAGCCGAACTGCTCGAGCAGCGCGTGCAGGTTCCTCGTGTCGAGCTTCAGGTCGAGTTGCGTGAGGGACCCGGTGGCGGTCGGGCGCCATACGCCGCTGGAGGCGAGGTGCGCGTGTTCGTTGGCGATGTCGAGGCGGTCGATGCGCCAGTCCCGGCCGTCGGGCTTGGCGGCAAGCTCCAGCCGGCCCATCCAGTGGCCGCGGAAGTCGAAGCGCTCGGCCACGATGTCGAGGGCCGGCAGGTCGTCATGTTCGGCGGCCGGCGCCGGCTCGGGGCCGGCCGCGCCCGATGTTCCGGCGGCGAGCGAGAAGCGCGACAGGCGCGCCTGGATGCGCCCATGGCCCCGGGAATCGAAGACAACCTCACCCGCCACTGCCGGGCTCGCGAGCGTGCCGCGCCATTCCCCCGCCCCGAGCTCCAGGCGGGCCGACATCTGCTTGAAGTCCCGACCGGTATACCGAAGGGTCGCGAAACGCACGTCGAGGCCGCGCAGTTCGAGTGCGGCGGGCGCCCCCCCGACGGTCGCGCCAGCCGGTGCCGCAAGCGCCTCGCGCCACGCGTCGAGGTCGAAGCGCGGGATATCGCCGTAGAGCCACAGGCCCTCGCGCACGGGCTCGGTCGTGACCGGGAAGCCGAACTTGAGCGCTGCGTTCCATCGCGTCGCCCCGCCGGCGTCGTGCGGCCGATGCGCGCATGGACGTCGCCCTCGAGCACCGCCACTGTCTCCTCGTCGGCCGCACCCAGGCGACGGATCGTCACCGAGAGAGCGCGCGACTCGTCGGCCCGCTTGGCGAAGGGCTCGGGGAGCCCGATCGCGAGGCCCTTGAGCGCGGACTCGACGCGAAGCTCGCTTCCCTCGGCACCGGAGACGAGGCGCGCGTTCCACTCGGCGGCCCCCGCCATGCGCCGCACGAAGGCGTCGGGGATGAAGGCACCGAGAACCGCGGCACTCATGCGCCCGTCGAGTTGCGTGAGCACCGAGCCGTCGGACTGGGTCGAAAGTCGCAGCGTGGCCGGCTGGCCGAACATCGAACCGGTGAGTTCCGGCGCGCGCACGCTCTTCTCGGTGAAGGCGAGCGTGCCACGAATGGCGGTGAGCCGGAGGCTGCTGCCGACGCTCGCCGTGGCGCCGGCGAACGCGTACTCGCCGGCCACGCGGAATGCTTCCTGGCCCCGCAGCGGCCAGGCGAGCTTGAGGGCCAGCCGCGCCGGTCCCTCGACCGAAACCACGCGCGTGAACGCGCCCGGGCCCTTGGACGAGCGGCGACTCGCGCAGGAACCGCATGCTGTCCGCGCCCGTCGTGTCGACATCGCCGTCGATCTCGAGCAGCGACGGATCGGCGCCAAGGTCGGCGACGACGGCGCGGGCGCTTCGCACCCGGCTCGCGAAGATGAATGCCTCCTGCGCGCGGATTTCCATGCGCGCGTTCTCGAAACGGATATCGCCCTTCACGCGGTCCACCGAGGGCCACGCCGGGTGATACCGCAGGCGTCCGTCCTCGATCGCGCCTCGACGAAGAAACGCCCCTGGCTCGCATCGCGGAAGGGGAAGTGACCCAGGTCACCCTTCAATTCGAAGCGTCCGCGACTCACTTCGCCCGCCAGTACCGCACGGTCGAGCCAATCGCGGGTGCCCGCGATCGCGTTGGGAAGGTAGTTCGCCACGGCCGCCGCGCGCGCGCGCACGACGCGCCCCTCCAGATCGACGCAACCCGGGGGAATTCCCCGCGGAATCGGGCGAAGCGCGCCAGGAGCCGGCGACCGTGACTTCCGCATCCGCGTTGGCAAGACGCGCCTCTTCGACGCGCACCTCGAGCCCCTTGGCGTCTCGCGTCCAGGTGGCACGCGCGTCCAGCGCGTCGAGGGCGAGCGGCGCGCGAAAGACGATGGCCGCCTCGAAGGTGGCGCCGCGCGAGGCGAGGCGAAGTTTCCCGCCGTGCTCGTCGCCGTCCAGCGTCCCGGTCAGCCCCGAAACCCCCGGGCATCGCGTCGACCGCGTTGACCGCGAGTTCCTGAAAGCGCGACTTGAGGCGAAAGGTGCTTGCCTTCGCGAGGCTTTCGCCCGTCCACACGAGCGAAGTATCGAGGAGACGGCCGCGCGGGGCGAACCGGTTGGCCTGCGCCTTGGTCTCGCGCGGCACCGGCAGGTAGTCGAGGAGTGCTGCGGCGATCTTCAGGTCGATGCCGTTGGCACGAACCTCGCCTCGCGTCGGCCCATTGGCCTCGCGCCCTACGGACACCGAAAAATCCGCCGCCTGCGCCGCGAGCCCGCTCGTGCGTGCGGAAGGCAAGGTCGCGCGCGCCCGCGGCGTAGCCGCCCTCCTGCAAACGGTAGAAGGCGCGTCCCGAAAGCGTCTCGAGATCGAGGGGTAGCGCGTCGACGGCGAGCTGCGCGCGCACGCCGCGCAGGTTCAGGTCGGCGGTCACCTCGCGCACCTGCCCCGGCTCGAAGTCGATCCAGACCCGCAAATTCCCGACGGCAGTGCGCAGGGCCTCGGGAAAAGGCAGGTGCGCGCGCAGGCCGGCGAGGTCCGCCCGGCCGGTTTCCGCGTAGAGCGTCCCGGACGCCTGCCATTCGTCGCCATTGCGCGAAAACATGAGATCGGCGCGCAGGTCGAGCCTTTCCCCGATCGCCTCCGGCGGCGTGGCGCTCAGGGCGGCCTGATGCCGGCGCCCGACCTTGCGCATCGCGATCTCGACCTGGCGCAATTCCACCTCAGGGGCGCCTGCGGCCTCGTCCTGCCACGCGAGCGTCGCATCGTGGATGGCGAGGCGCGGCTGGGCGAGGAGCCACGAGGCAAGCGCCCCTTCCTCGCCGGAAACCTTCGCGTTGATCGGCCGGTCGCCCAGGTAGATGAGGCCATCGACGCCGCGCCGAAGGCCGAGGCGCGGGCTGTAGAGGTCCACGTCGTTGAAACGCAGGTCTCCGGCGAGCAGCGACCACCACGAAAGAGTGATCTCGGCGCGTTCCAGGCCGAAGACGGCCTTGCCGTGGCGGTCGGCGACCCGGACACCGGTCAGCGTGAGGAACGGCCGCAGCCCATACCAGCCGGCGTCGACGTCGACCATGCTCACCACCATCCCGGAGGCGCTCGAAATCGACGCCGAGATGTCGTCGCGGTAGTCGTCGATGCGCGGAAAGACGACGTAGCGAAGCACCAGCACCGCCACCAGGAACGCGACGAACGCCGCGCCGGTCAGGGCTGCCGCGACGCGCGCGACGAGACGGGGAATGGCCTTGATGCTGTCCTCGGAGAGTTCAGGTCGCACAGGTTCCGGCATCGCGGTCGCGATGGCGGGCCTGGATTCGCGGTATTGTAGCGGCTGGGGCTGCGGCCCCTTCCTGATGATCGACCGCATTTCCCCCGAATCGTTTCCGGCCGCCTTTGAGCGGACCCTGCGCCTGTCTCCCTTTGCGAGGCGGATCGCCGCTGCGCGCGCGCATCTCGCGCAGGGGTTGGCGGCCAGCGGCGCGGCAGCGCTGACCCGCGCCGATCTCGAAAACGCCGTGGCGGCCGCCCCCGAGGGCGACCCGGCCGCGCTGGCCGCGACGCTTCGGGAACTGCGAGCCCGCGTCATGCTCACCCTCATCCACCGCGATCTGGCGGGGATGGCGAGCCTCGACGAGGTGGTATCGACCGTGACCGCCCTGGCCGAGGTGGCGATCGGGTCGGCGGTGCGCGCGGCGCATGTCGAGCAGGCCGCCTTGCACGGCGAACCAGCCCGCGGCGAGCGCCTCCTGGTGGTGGGCATGGGCAAGCTCGGCGGCGGGGAACTCAACGTCTCCTCCGACGTGGACCTGGTCTTCCTGCACGCCGCCGAGGGCGAGACGGACGGGGCGCGCGCACTCTCGCATCACGAGTTCTTCACGCGCGTGGGCAAGCGCGTCATCGGCCTCATCGCGGAAGTGAACGCGGACGGCTACGTCTTCCGCGTCGACATGCGCCTGCGCCCGTTCGGGGAATCCGGCCCGCTGGTGAGTTCCTTCGCGGCGCTCGAGAACTACTTCATCGAGCAGGCACGCCCATGGGAGCGCTACGCGTGGCTCAAGGGGCGCGTGCTGAACGGCCCCGCCGAGGAAGTCGAGGCCATCGTTCGTCCCTTCGTCTACCGCCGCTACCTCGACTACGGGTTGCTGGAGGCGCTGCGCGAACTGCACGGACGCATCCAGGCGGAGGCGAGCCGCCGCGGTCGCACCGACGACATCAAGGTGGGCGCCGGAGGCATCCGCGAGTGCGAGTTCTGCGTGCAACTCTTCCAGCTGGTGCGTGGCGGGCGCGACGCCGGGCTGCAACTCGCCTCGACGCGTGCCGCGCTCGCGGCGGTGGGCGAGCGCGGCCTTTTGCCCCCGGAGCGTGTCGCCGGTCTGCGCCTGGCCTACGAATTCCTTCGCCGCCTCGAGCACCGGTTGCAGTACTACGAGGATCGGCAGACCCAGGCCCTTCCCGTCGAGCCCGCCCATCGCGTCGCCATCGCGGAGGCGATGGGATTCGCCGACTGGGAATCGCTCGCCGCGCAACTGGCGCAGCACCGCGCCGCGGTGCAGGAGGCATTCGGCTCGCTCTTCGAGAGGCGCACTCCCGGCGGCGCGAGCGCGCTTCTGGCGCGCCTCACCGACCCGCAGGCCGCCCCCGACGAGGAGGGACTCGAGGAGGACCTTCGCGCCACCGGCCTCGCGGACCCGAAACCGGTCGCCTCGAGGCTCGCCGCTTTCGTGCGGTCGCGGCGCTACCGCGCCCTGTCGGGCGCCAGCCGCACCCGCGTCGACCGCCTGCTGCCCGCGTCGATGGAGGCCGCAGTACGCGAGGACACGGGCGCGGAGACGGCCACGCGCCTGCTCGACCTGATCGAGGCCGTCGACCGGCGCGAATCCTACCTCGCGCTCCTCGACGAATACCCGCAGGTGCTGGCGCGCGCCGCGCGGCTGGCTGCCCGCAGCCGCTGGGCCGCGCGTCTGCTCGCGCGCCACCCCATCCTGCTCGACGAGCTCACGCGCACCGCCGCGAGCTTCACCGCCACCGACTGGGCCGACGAGCGCCGCCTCCTCATCACGAGTGCGCCGCGCTCGGCGACGACACCGAGCGGCTGATGGACCAGCTGCGCCACTTCAAGCAACGCCACATGCTGCGGCTCGCGATCGCCGACCTCGAGGGCGAGCTCCCGGTGATGGCGCTTTCCGACGAACTCTCGGCGCTCGCGGACCTCCTGCTCGGCGTGGTGCTGGGCTTCGCGGGGCGCGCGGTGTTCGGCGGCGACGGCCTCTCGCCCCCGCCCGGCTTCTCGGTCATCGGTTACGGCAAGCTCGGCGGCAAGGAGCTGGGCTACGGCTCGGACCTCGACATCGTCTTCCTCTTCGACGAGTCGAGAAAGGACGATGCGGAGCGCCTGGCGCGCGTCGCGCAGCGCGTGAACACCTGGCTCACCAGCCACACGTCCGCCGGCGTGCTCTACGAGACCGACCTGCGCCTTCGCCCCGACGGAGCCTCGGGGCTGCTCGTGAGCTCCTTTCCGTCGTTCCGCGACTACCAGATGAAGCGCGCCTGGACCTGGGAGCACCAGGCGCTCACGCGCGCCCGCTTCTGCGCCGGCGACGCGGGCCTGGGCGAACGCTTCGAGGCGCTCGCGGCGCGAAGTGCTGGCGACCCCTCGCGACGGGGCGAAGCTCCGGGAGGAGATCCTCGCCATGCGCGAAAAGATGCGCACCGAGGTGAAAGCCGACGCCCGCGACCTGAAGCACGCCGCCGGTGGCGTCGTGGATCTCGAGTTCGCCGTGCAGGCCCTGGTGCTCGCCGAGTCGGGCCGGCACCCGGGACTGCTCGACAACAAGGGCAACCACACGCTGCTCAAGCGTGCCGGCGAACTGGGCATCGTGCCGATGCCGGTGGCCGTGGCGGCCGCCGATGCCTACCTCGCGATGCGCGCGCGTACGCACGCCGCATCGCTCAACGACGAGGAGCATGTGCGCGCCGCCGAGGGCGAGCTCGAGACCGAGCGCCACGCGGTGCAGGACCTCTGGAAGGCCGTATTCAGCCAGTAGAGGGCCGGCTCCATTTCACGGTGCGTGTTGCTGGAGGGGACCTTCGGATTAGAACCCCGTAATCACCGCTGGCCAAACGAGAGGCGAGGGGTGAGGTTGGTTGTGTCTTTTTGTTGTATTGGGCCAGGTCAACTTGCCTCGAGCGTCGACGGATCAAACCTATGTCGAGACGCTGCCGGATGTCGACGCTGACGGCAACTTAATCTGGCCCAATACAACAAAAAGACACATCCAACCTCACCCCACCCAACCTCTTCGATCGTCACCGTGCCGATTGGGAACGTCGACGTTCCCAATCGAAGGTCCCCTCAAGAAACGGGCACCGCGAATGGGATGAGGCTGGGATGAAACGGCATGCGGCGCCTACTGGCGCTCGAGCAGGTGGTGCACCTGCATGCGCCCCTTGCCCTTGATCTCGACATCGTGGGGCGCGTCGAACTTGAAGCGCGTGTGCAGGCGCCGGTAGGTGGTCAGGTCCACCTGCACCGAACCGGCGAACGCATCCGCCGCCATGCGCGAGGCCACGTTCACCGTGTCGCCCCACATGTCGTAGATGAACTTCTTCTTGCCGATGACGCCCGCCACCACCGGGACCGGTGCCGATGCCGATGCGAAGCTCGATCCTCTCCCCGGTGCGCTGCCGGTACTCGTGGACGCGCTCGAGCATTTCGAGCGCCATGCCGGCCACCGCGTCGGCGTAGTGCACCTGCGCGCCCGTCTCGACGCCCCCGGCCGCCATGTACGGCGTCCCCGATCGTCTTTATCTTCTCGACGCCGAACTTGTCGGCGATCTCGTCGAACATCGAGAAGACGTCGTTGAGGATCTTCACCGTCTCGACCGGCGAGAGTTCCTCGGTCATCTTGGTGAAACCCACGATGTCGGCGAACATCACCGTCACGTCGGCGTGGCCCTGCGCGATGTTGGACTCGCCGCGCTTCAGGCGTTCGGCGATGCCCGGGGGCAGCACGTTCAGGAGGAGCCGCTCGCTCCTTTCCTTCTCGATGCGCAGTTCCTCGTGCTGCTGGTCCACCTGGGCGCGCAACCTCTGCTTTTCGCTCGCGAAGTACCAGAGCAGCGCGTAGATCATGAGCGAGATGGCGGAGAAATTGAGCACGAAGAAGACGGCCACCGTCTGCAAGTCCAGCTTCACCGGCATGCCGGAGCAGGAGGAAGTCGAACACCCCTGCCAGCACCGTCATGAACAGCCAGGCGAAGAACCACGGCATCGACTGGCGCGTGCCCAGCACCGTCACGCGCTCCGACGGGCGCGATGAGGCCCCACAGGCTCACGCCCGAGGCGGTGACGAAGTTGCCGATCGACCACTGGATCGCGAACGGCGTGAAGAGGATCAGCCCCAGCTGGATCCCGCGAAGAGCTGCAGCTTCCTGGTGCGCAGGTAGAAGACGATCGTGGCCGACCGAGATCGCCCGAAGGTGAGCGAGATGGAAACCGATACCTGTTGGCCCAGCATGTAGACGGCGACCCAGAAGATCGCGACGAACACCATGATGCCCGTGGTGAACACGAGCATGTCGCCCGCAAGCTTCTCCTCGGCGCTGAGGGCGGCGCGCGTCAGGAAGGACTCGCGGCCGCCGGGAGCTTCGATGGTCTTGGCTGCGGCCTTGGAGGAGTCCGTTGAAGAGTCGAGCGGCATTCGCACGGATCGGCGGCGTCTGATGGGCGGGAATCGGGGCGATTATGGCATACAAGCGCCGGGGTCTTTCGCCGGACGGGCGCACTCCGCGGACGCATTGCGCCGCTGCGGGGAGCCCGGGCGCCCGGTTTGGTAGAATTCGTGGTTCCGCAATCCGAAAAGCACAGGAAATCCCATGTCGATGGCCGATCGCGACGGATTCATCTGGTACGACGGCAAGCTCGTGCCCTGGAGGGAAGCCACCACCCACGTCCTCACCCACTCGCTGCACTACGGGCTGGCGGTCTTCGAGGGCTGCGCGCCTACAAGTCGGAGATCGGCACCGCCATCTTCCGGCTGAAGGAGCACACCGACCGGCTGTTCAACTCGGCCAAGATCTACATGATGGAGATTCCGTACACCAAGGCAGAGTCTGATCGAGGCGCAGCGCGAGGTCGTGCGGGTGAACAAGCTGCCCGGCGGCTACGTGCGCCCGCTCGTGTTCTACGGCTCGGAGAAGATGGGCGTCTCGCCCGTCGGCGCACGGGTGCACGTCTCCATTGCCGCCTGGCCCTGGGGCGCCTACCTCGGCGAGGAGGGCCTCGCGAAGGGCATCCGCGTGAAGACCTCGTCCTTCGCGCGCCACCACGTGAACGTGACGATGGCGCGCGCCAAGGTGGCCACCACCTACGCCAACTCCATCCTCGCCAACCTCGAGGCCACGCAGGACGGCTACGACGAGGGGCTGCTCCTCGACACCGACGGCTTCGTGGCCGAGGGCTGCGGCGAGAACATCTTCATCGTGAAGGACGGCAGGCTCTACACCCCGCAGCTCACCACGGCGCTCGACGGCATCACCTGGCGCAGCGTCCAGCAGATCTGCGCCGATCTCGGGCTACGGTCGAGAAGACGCGCCTCACCCGCGACGACATCTATATCGCCGACGAGGCGTTCTTCACCGGCACCGCGGCGGAAGTCACGCCCATCCGCGAGCTCGACCGGCGCACGATCGGCAGCGGCGCGCGCGGCCCGGTCACCGAGAGGATCCAGTCGGCCTTCTTCGACATCGTGAACGGAAAGAACCGGAAGTACCACCATTGGCTCACCAAGGTCGACTAGCCGTGGCATTGCCCACGGATTGAACCGGACCCCGGTCGACGGTCACCGCGGCCGATCTGCCGCTGCACTGCCCGCTCGCGTCCGCAGAACTCTGGAACACGCACCCGCGAGTCTTCCTGCCGGTCGAGGCGACGGGCGAGGCCAGGTGTCCGTACTGCGGGACGGTATACCGGCTCGCGGGAGGTGCGCGTCGCGAAGGGGCACTAGCGGCGCCCTCCCCGCCCGGCCCTCGGGCACGATCCGATGAGCGAAACCCTGGTCGTTTCCCCCTCCTGGATCGGTGACGCGGTCCTCGCCCATCCTCTCCTCGTCCGGCTGAGGGCCCGCGATCCCCACGGGGCCATCGACGTGCTGGCCCCCGACTGGGTCGGCGCAGTCTACGGCCGCATGCCCGAGGTTCGCCGCACCATCGCGTTTCCCTTCGGCCACGGCGAACTGAGGCTCGGCGAGCGGCGCCGCTTCGCCAAGGCGCTGCCGCGCTACGACCGCGCCATCGTGCTGCCCGGGAGCCTCAAGTCCGCGCTCGTGCCGTGGTTCGCGGCCATCCCGCGTGCGCACCGGCTGGAGAGGCGAAATGCGCTTCGGCCTGCTGAACGACCTGCGCTCCCCGAACGAGTCCGCCCTGCCCCTCATCGCGGAGCGCTTCGCGGCGCTGGCGCAGCCCGCGGGCGAGCCGCTCGAGCGCCCGCTCCCCGAGCCCCGGCTCGCGATCGACGCGCGCCCGGCGAGAGGCGGCTGTCGCGAAGTTCGGCCTTGCGGGCCCCGCCCCTGTCCTTGCCCTCGCGCCCGGCGCCGAGTACGGGCCCGCCAAGCGCTGGCCGGCGCGGCACTTCGCCGAGGTGGCACGGGCCTGCGCCGGGCGCGGCTTCCGGATCTGGCTGTTCGGGTCGGCCGCCGATGCATCCGTCACCGCCGAAGATCGCAGCGCTCGCCGGCGTACCCGTGACCGACCTCGCCGGCAGGACGAGCCTCGACGAAGCGATAGACCTCCTTTCGCTTGCCGCGCGCGTGGTGACCAACGATTCCGGCCTCATGCACGTGGCGGCGGCCCTCGACCGCCCGATGGCGGCGCTATTCGGTTCCTCCAGCCCCGAGTACACGCCGCCGCTCTCGGCCAAGGCCCGGGTGATCTCGCTCCGGCTCGACTGCAGCCCCTGCTTCGAGCGCGAATGTCCCCTGGGCCACACGAACTGCCTCGAGAAGCTCGACGCCCGCGCGAGTGCTCGCCGCGCTCGACTAGAATGGGCGCATTGCGCACCCCCATGCACCGGAGCCGGACCATGCGAATCCTCGCCCTCCCCCTGTTGCTCGCCGCCTGCGCGAGCCTCGCGCCCGCGGACCCCGCGTGGGAACAATCGCTGATCGAGTGGCATGCGCGCGCGGAGAAGAGCCTGCGCGCCGACAACGGCTGGCTCACGCTCGCCGGGCGCTTCGTGATGAAGCCCGGCGCGAACACCTTCGGCACCGGTCCGGCAAACGACATCGTCTTTCCGAAGGGCCTCGGCCCGGAGCGCATCGGCACGATCACCATCGCCGGCGGCAAGGTGACGATGACAGCTCGTCCCGGGCGTCACGGTGCGCAAGGAAGGCCGCGACCTCGCCGAAGTCGTGCTGGGCACCGACGTCGAAAAACGCGACTGGGTGACCATGGGCCGCCTGGCGATGCACGTGATCGAGCGCGACGGGCGCTACGTGCTGCGCCTCGCGGACAACGAGAGCGAGGTGCGCAAGGGCTTCGGGGCTCGCGTGTGGTACGGGGCGGACGCGTCCTACCGGGTGGACGCGAGGTTCGTCCCCTACCCGCCCGGGCGCAAGGTGACGATCATCAACGTGCTCGACGAGGCCGCCGACGAGCCCTCGCCGGGCTACGTGGAATTCGAGCTCGCGGGCCAGTCGCACCGACTCGACGCCGTCGGCGACGACGACGGGCTCTTCTTCGTGCTGCGCGACGCGACGGCGGGCGACACGACCTACCGGCCGGGACGCTTTCTCTACGTCGACAAGAAGCCCGAGCCCGGAAAGCGCTTCGTGCTGGACCTCAACCGCGTCTACAACCCGCCCTGCGCGTTCAGCGAATTCACCACCTGCCCGCTGCCGCCCAGGCAGAACATTCTCAAGGTGCGCGTCGAGGCGGGCGAGAAGTTTCCCCCGCGCCGCGCCGGCTGATCCGTGCGCGTGCCGGCCCTCAAGCCAGGCGGTCCCACCATGTGGCGCGCCATCCTGATGGGATGGGCTGGTTTGCGCCGCTATCGCCTTCGCGGCCGATCCCGAGTGGCCTCCTTCGCCGCAGACACGGGCCCGCATCGACGAACTGCGCCGCACCCTCGGCGATCCATCCGCCACGCCCGCCGGGAGGCAGGCGGCTCGCGAGGAACTGGTGCGCCTGCTCATGCATCCGGGCGCCCGCGCCGGCCCCGCCATCGCGCCGATGCCGCCGCGCGCAGCACCCGATCCGGCCGCGCCGGTCGCCACACCCGCCCCACCGGCCGCGTCCGCGCGCGCCGCCCATGACGCCGGTCGCGTCGCCCGATCGCGCGCCGAACCCGATTCCCGATGGACGCGGCGGCATGTGGTGCCATCGGGCAAGAACGCCGTCGACCCCCGCACCGGGTCATTGCTTTTGGACGTGGGCAACGGGTACCTTGATCCGCGACCGGACGATTCGTCCCGAAACCCTGACCCCCCGGGAATTGCGAAGGGGAATCCGCTGTTCGCGGTCGCCATCAATCACGCACGTCCAACCCCAGGAGGAGAAACATGAAAACGCGCAACAAGCTGGCTTCGCTCACCGCCGGTTTCGCCATCGCCATTGCCGCCTTCCCGGCCGTCGCGCAGGTACCGGTCTATGGAACCAACGTAAACCTCGACCAGGCGAAGAAGGCCGCAGCGGCAGCCGAAGCGCGAGGCGAAGAAGATAGGCGTGCCGATGGCGATCACCGTGGTCGACAACGCCGGGCAACTCGTCTACTTCGTCCGCCAGGAGAACACGCAGACCGGCAGCATCCTGGTGTCCCAGGACAAGGCCGTGTCGGCAGCGATGTTCCGCAGGCCCACCAAGGTCTTCCAGGACCTCGTGGCCGGCGGCGGCGCGGGTCTGCGTTCCCTGGGCCTCAGGAATGCCAACCCTGTCGAAGGCGGCATCCCGCTCACGATCGACGGCAAGATCATCGGCGGACTCGGCGTTTCCGGCGGCAGCTCCGACCAGGACGGCGTGGTCGCGAAGGCGGGCGTCGAGTCGCTGAAGTAGCCTGTGAGCGCCCGGAGGCAGCGTGCCGCCGTTCAAGGGGTCCCGTCTCCATTCGGCACGGCGGTGATCGTAGAGGATGATTGGGGTGAGGTTGGTTGTGTCTTTTTTTTGTTTTGGGCCAGATTAAATTGCTGCCGGCCGCGACCCTGCGAACGTCTCGACATAGGTCAATGCATCGACGTCAGAAGCAAATTGACCTGGCCCAAAACAAAAAAAAACACAACCAACCTCACCCCTCACCTCTCGTTTCGACAATGGTGATAACTGCGTTCTAAGCCGAAGGTCCCCTCAAGCGCCGTTCACCGTGGAGTGGAGACAACGTCTCTCGCCGTTCCGGACGTCCTAGAGGTTCTCGAGATCGCCGAGCGTGTCGATGTCGAAGAAGATGCCGGGGTCGTCGACGCGCACCAGTTCGAGCCACGCGCGGTGACGCTCGATCACCGACCGCGCGCCCTCGTCGCCATCGAGAGCCGCGAGGTCCGCGCACAGTTCCGGCGAGAAGCCGACCGGGTGGCCGCGTCGCCCGCTAGCATCGGCGGCCGCGACGATTCGCGCACCGCGCGACAGGGCGGCGGCCACGGCGCGATGCGTCGCCGGAAGGATCCGTGGCATGTCGGCCAGGGCGACGACCCAGCCTTCGGCGTCGCGGCTCGCCTTCACGCCCGCCGCGAGGCTGGCGCCCAGGCCGCGCGCCGAGTCCGGTGTTTCGAGCACCTCGCACCCGGCTTCCCGCAGCGCCCGGGCGAGCGCGGCGTCCCCCGAACGCACCACGGCGAGCGCGTTGCCCGTCCCCGCGACAAGCGAGCGTGCGGCGCGAACGCCGACGGGCGTGGCATCGCGGGGCGTGGCGGCGAGAAGCTTCGCCCCGCCGAAGCGCGTTCCCGTGCCCCCTCCCAGAAGAAGTCCGCGGATCAAGCGCGAAGAAGGGAGGCGGAGCCCGCCTTCTCGAGCATCACGCCGTTGCGGGTCGCGATGAGGTCGGCGAGGATCGCCACCGCGATCTCGGGCGGCGTGCGCGAGCCGATGGAAAGGCCCACCGGGCCGCGCAGCCTCGCGATCTCGCGCGCGGAGAGGTCGAATCCGGCCAGGCGCTTGCGGCGCTCCGCGCTGGTCCGCTTCGAGCCCACCGCGCCCACGTAGAACGCTTCGGACTTGAGCGCTTCCAGCAGCGCCATGTCGTCGAGCTTCGGGTCGTGCGACACGGCGAGGATGACGGTGTGCCCGTCGGGCTTCATGGCGGCGACGGCGTCGTCGGGCATGCCCTCGATGAAGCTCGTCCCCGGCACCCGCCACGCGGTCCGGTACTCCTCGCGCGGATCGCACACGAACACCCGGTAGTCGACGGTGGCGGCCATTTCCGCAAGGTAGTGCGCGATCTCGGAGGCGCCGATGATGAGCATGCGCCAGCGCGGCCCGTGGATGCTGGTGAAGCGCGTGTCGGTGCGCTCGCATTCGTCCGTGGGCAGCGCGCTCGCGAAGCTCCACGTCGCCCGTGGCGAGGTCGACGCGGCGGCCGACCACCTTGCCGCTGCCGATGTGCGCGAGGAGCGCCTCGAGGTCCGGCCGCCGGCACCTCGGCTTCCACGATGACCTCCAGCCTGCCGCCGCAGGGCAGCCCGAAGCGGCGCGCCTCCTCGCTCGTGACGCCGTACGAGACGAAGCGCGGAACGCGCCCGCTGAACTCGCCGCGACGGGCGACGAGATCGTCCTCGATGCAACCCCCGGAGACGGAGCCGACGAGGATGCCGTCGTCGCGCATCGCGGCGAGCGACCCGGGCGGCCGCGGGCTCGCGCCGAAGGTCTGCGACACGGTGACGAGCCACGCGCGGTGCCCGCGCGCTGCCATGCGAGGGCGTTCTCGAGAACGTCGAGATCGAGGCTCTGCATGGCGGCGAATATACCACCGCCTCCCGGTCAACTCGGGCCGGGGTGTCTTGAGGCTCGCGCGGGGAGAGCCGGAAGAGCTCGCGAAGCGCCGCGCGGTACTGGTCGTTCGCGACCAGCGACAGGTTGTGGTGGGTGCCGCCCTCCACCCTGATGAAGCGCTTGGGTCCGCGCGCCGCGGCAAAGAGGCGCTCGCCCATCTCGTAGGGAACCACCGAATCGCTCGTGCCGTGCACGACGAGAAGCGGCAGGTGGATATTCGGCAGCTTGGAGAGCGTGTCGAACTCCTGCGTGAGGATGAGCCCCACCGGCAGCAGGCCCCACGCCGTGTGATCGACCATGTCGCGAATGGAAGTGAACGTGGCCTCGAGCACGAGCCCGGTCGCCTCGGGACGGCGCACGGCCAGCTCGGCGGCGATGGCCCCGCCCAGCGAGTGCCCGACGATGTAGCGGGCGCGCGCGGGCTCGGTCTTCGCGAGGTAATCCCACGCCGCCTCCGCGTCCTCGTAGGCGAGGCTCTCCGAGGGCGAGGCGGCGCTGCTCTTGCCGAAGCCGCGGTAGTCGATGGCGAGCACGCTGAAGCCCAGCTTTCGCCAGCGCTCGATGCGCGTGACGCTGCCGGTGACGTTCCAGCGCGCGCCGTGCAGGTAGAGCAGCACGGGGGCTGCCCGGTCGTCGGCCTGCGCCCAGAGCGCGTTCAGCCTGTCCCCGTTTGCGCCGACCGGAATCCACCGCTCCTCGTACCGGAGGCCGGCGTTCTGGTAGCCCCGCCAGGTTTCCGCGGTGGGCCGGAAGATGATCTCGCCCTGCTTCTCGGCGATGTAGGCGCAGCCACCGACCGCCGCGGTCAGCAGCACGGCGGCGACGCTGCGGGCCAGGGCGGAGCGCCCCATCATGGCCCGCCGCGCACTATTTCGGGCTGAACACCAATGGCGTGTGCAGGCCGTGGCCGAGGACCGACTCCTCGGCGACGAGCATGCCGAGCGCCAGCAGCACCACCGCGACGAGCGCGATGACTTCCGTGACCGGGTTGGTGACGAACTTCCAGAGCTGCCGTTGCCATTCGTTATGCCGGATCCGAAGTCCCATGTGCCATCTCCCGATGCCCCACGGTTCGCCGGCCGCTCAAGGCACCGGTCGCCCCGTCAGGATAGTCGATCGGCTTCCGAGCCGGCCGCGCGCCTGAACCATTGTGACCGTATTCCCTCGCGGCGGTTCACTGAAAGCACATTTTCGGCCGTTTCGGCCAATCTCACGCCCACGGCGTCTTGTCCAGGGGCAGCGCCCGGGGACGCTTGCCGGTGAGAGCGAAGATCGCGTTGGCGACCGCAGGGGCGATGGGCGGCGTGCCCGGCTCGCCGACGCCGGTGGGCTTGTCGGCGCCGGAGGCGACGATATGCACTTCCACCTTCGGCATCTCGCTCATGCGCAGCACCGGGTAGTCGTGGAAGTTCGACTGCTGCACCTGCCCGTCCTTGAGCGTGATCTCGCCGTGCAGCGCCGCAGACAGGCCGAAGGCGATCGCGCCCTGCACCTGCGCCTCGACGGTCAGCGGGTTCACCACGAGACCGCAGTCGAAGGCGGCAACGACACGGTGCACCTTCGCCGAGCCGTTCTCGATCGAGACTTCCGCCACCTGCGCGCAGACGCTGCCGAAGGACTCGTGCACCGCGACGCCGCGCGCCCGGCCCTTCGCCAGCGGCGTGCCCCAGCCGGCCTTGCTCGCGGCGAGATCGAGCGTGGCGAGGTGCCGGGGATGTTTCGCGAGAAGCGCCCTGCGGAAGGCGACCGGGTCCTTGCCGGCGGCTGCGGCCAGCTCGTCGATCATCGTCTCCATGACGAACGCCGTGTGCGAGTGACCCACCGAACGCCACCACAGCGTGGGGATCTCCGACTTCACGGTGTGCAGCGTGACATTGAGGTTCGCGATGTCGTAGGGCGTGTCGTGCACGCCCTCCACCGAGGTGTCGTCGATTCCGTTCTTCACGAGGAAGGCCTCGAAGGCCGTGCCGGCGACGATCGACTGGCCCACGATCGTGTGATCCCACCCGCACGATCCGTCCCTGGGCGTCGAGACCCGCCTCGACACGGTGCACGTACATCGGCCGGTAGTAGCCGCCGCGGATGTCGTCCTCGCGCGTCCACACCACCTTCACCGGCACCTTCGCATCGCGGGCGATCTCGCACGCCTCGATCACGTAGTCGGAGGCCGGGTTGGCGCGCCGGCCGAAGCCTCCGCCGGCAGGCAGGGTGTTGAACTTCACCTTCTCCGGCACCATGCCCAGCGTCCTGGCCGCCGCGCCCTGGTCCACCGTCTGGAACTGCGAGCCGCACCAGATCTCGCGCCGAGTCGCCACGCACCTCGACGGTGCAGTTGAGCGGCTCCATCGGGGCGTGCGCGAGGAACGGCAACTCGTACTCGGCGACGACCGTCTTCGCCGCGGCCTTGAGCGCGGCGGGGTCCGCCCTGAATTCGACGGCGTCCCCGTTGACGAAGAACTTGATCATGGAAGGGTTCTCGAGGGTCTGGATGTCCGGAAGCGGCCGTCATCATGGGGCAGCGGGCAGGACGCGGCACAAGTTGCCTAAGGTATCATTCGCGCGCCGACCGGAATTTTCAATGCCGCCCCGCACCCGAAAGCTCTTCCCCACGCCAGACGACGCCGAGAGCGCCTTCTACGAGGCCTTCGAGCGAGCCGACCTCGCCGCCATGATGGTGGTGTGGGCCGAGGGCGAGGACGTCGTCTGCGTGCACCCGTCGGGACCGCGCCTGGCCGGATTCGAGGCGGTGCGCGACAGCTGGATGCAGATCTTCACGAGCGGCATGAAGCTCACCGTGCGCGTGACGGAATCGCACCGCCTGGACGGCCCCTCGGTGTCGGTGCGCTCGGTGGTGGAATCGATCACCGCGCCGGGCTCGGAAGCCTCGCCGCAACTGGTGAACGCGACCAACGTCTACGTCCTCACCGAGGCCGGATGGCGGATCGCCATGCACCACGCCTCGCCGCCGGAGGAGGGCTCCGGCGCCGAGGAAGACGAGGCGGAGCACCCCCACACGCTGCACTGAACGCCGGCCCTGCCTTGGCGCGACTCGCCGCCGTCCTCTTCACCTTCATCCTCGCTGCATCCGCGCACGCGCAGCCGGACCCGCGCAAGGTCGTGCGCACCGCCTACCCCAGCTCGGAATCGAAGCTCGACCCGGCGGCGGAATCCGACGAGGCCTCGGGCAGCATCTCGCAGGCGATCTTCGATCCCCTGCTCGCCTACGACTTCCTCGCGCGGCCCGCGAAGCTCGTCGGCAACACGGCACGGCCGCCCGAGGTGAGCGACGAGGGCGCCACCTTCACGCTCAGGCTGCGGCCCGGCATCTTCTTCACTCCGGACCCCGCGTTCGGCGGCAAGCCGCGCGAATTGACGGCCGACGACTACGTCTATTCCATCAAGCGCCTGTTCGACCCGAAGTTGCGCAGCCAGTGGCTCTTCCTCGTCGAGGGCAAGATCCTCGGGGCGGACGCCGCCATGCACGCGGCGAAGGAAACGGGGCGCTTCGACTACGAGCGGCCCATCGAGGGACTGCAGGCGCCGGACCGCTACACGATCCGCATCCGGCTCGCGAGCCCCGACTACTCGTTCCCCTATGTGCTCGCCATGCCGGCGACGGCCGCGCTGGCCCGGGAGGTGGTGGAGCGCTACGGCGAAGACATCGCCTTCCACCCCGTGGGCACCGGTCCCTTTCGCATCTCCGAATGGGTGCGCGGCTCGCGCGTCGTGCTCGAGGCGAATCCCGGCTATCGCGAGGAATTCTTCGATGGCGATCCCGGCCCGGACGCGGCGAGCCACGCCATCCACGCGCACCTGCTGGGACGCAGGCTTCCGATCGTCGGGCGCGTCGAGATCCACATCGTCGACGAGGCGCAGCCGCGCTGGCTCGCGTTCCTGAACGGCGAGCACGATTACCTCCGGCCGCTGCCCGAGGAATTCGCCAATATCGCGCTTCCCGGGGGAAAGCTCGCGCCCAACCTGGCGAGGAAGGGCGTGTACGTGACCCCCGACGAAATCGCCTACACCACCTACACCACCTTCAACACGGCGCCGACGATCGACGGCAAGCCCAATGTCCTCGGCGGCCTTACCCCGGAAAGGGTGGCGCTTCGCCGCGCCATCGCCATGGGCTTTCGGCTCGACGAGCAGATCGGCATCCTCGACAAGGGCCAGTCGGTGCGCGCCTACACGATGCTGCCGCCCGCGGTGGCCGGGCACGACCCGGATTTCCGCACCTCGTTGCTCGACTACGACCCGGCCAGGGCGAAGGCCCTCCTCGACATGTTCGGCTACGTGGACCGCGACGGCGACGGCTACCGGGAGATGCCGGACGGCTCGCCGCTTTCCTTCGACCACGGGTCCATATCCCACGCTGCGCGAGCGCCAGAGGAACGAGCTCTGGAAGAAGTCCATGGACGCGATCGGCATCCGCGTCACGTTCGACAAGGTGGAGAAGCTCCCCGAACTGCGCAAGCAGGCGCAGCTCGGACGCGTGCAGTCCTTCAGCTACGGCTGGATCGCGGACTTCCCGGACGGCGAGAACTTCATGCAGTTGCTCTACAAGGGTTCGATCGGGCAGGTCAACTACGCGATGTTCGACCTCCCGGAGTACAACGCGCTCTACGAGCAGGTGAAGCGCATGCCCGATTCGCCGGCGCGCAATCGCCTCATCGAGCGCATGGTGAAGCTCGTCATCGTCTACGCGCCGTGGCATATCGAGACCTTCAAGGCGCAGAACATCCTCGTGCAGCCGTGGCTGCTCGGCTACAAGAAGCACCCCTTCGCGCACGAGCCCTGGAAGTACCTCGACATCGATCGCGCGCGCCAGCCGGAGCGCTGAAAGCCCTATCATTCGCCCATGGCCGCCCTGCCCGTCCGTTCCCCGCCCGCCGCGAGCCGTTTCGGCAGCCTCGTGACCGTCGCGCTCATCCTGGCGCTGGCGTGGCTGCTGGCCCGCTGGACATGGGTCTTCGTCGCCCCCCCGCGGATCCGACGCGGCCGCCTCCTCGGCGAGCGCCGTGGATCTCACGGCCGTGGCGAGGCTCTTCGGGGGAGCCGTGCCCGCCGGCAGCGCGGCGACCGCAAGAACCTCGTCGGGGCTGCGCCTGAAGGGCGTGGTCGCGCCGACGCCCGCGAACATCGGCTCGGCGGTGTTCAACGCCGGCGGCAAGGACATCGCGGTGAAACTCGGTGCCGAGCTGCAGCCGGGCGTGAAGCTGGAGACGGTGGAACCGGACCACGTGGTGATTCTGCGCGGCGGCGTGCGCGAACGCATCGACCTCGACACGCGCATGGATGCGGTGCCGCGATCGATCGCGGGGAAGGCCTCGGGATTCCGGCTGCCGGTGTTTCGTTCCGGCGCCAATTCCTTCAGCTTTTCGCGCCGTGACCTCGAGGACGCCCTCAAGGACCCGGGCCAGCTCAACTTCCTCGGCCGGATCGGCCTATCGCCCAGCGGCGGCGTGCGCCTGGACGAGGCGCCCCCGGGCAGCCTCGCCGCACGCCTCGGATTGCAGCCCGGTGACGTCATTCGCAAGGTGAACGGCCAGACTGTCGCCTCCGCCGGCGACCTGGCGCGCCTGCACCAGCAGTTCGCCACCCTCTCCCTCGTCCAGGCCGAGGTCCAACGCGGCACCGCGGCCGTGCAGCTGAACTACACGATCCAGCCGTAGGGGGGCCGCGCGGGGCTTGCAGTATCATTCCGGCAGGAAGGCCGGCCGGGCGGCTCGCGTGAGCCCGAGCACGGCTTCCATGACATAAAACGACGGAACCCGTTCCGATCCAAGAGGAGAGACCACGATGCAATCATCCCGCCGCCGCTTTCTCATAGCCTCTGCCGCATCCCTTCCCTTCGCCGCCCTTGGCCCTCGCGCGTTTGCGCAGGCCGGCGCCCTCAAGATCTCGCACCAGTTTCCCGGGGGCACGATCGACGAGGGAGATTTCCGCGACCGTCTCTGCCGCAAGTTCGCCGCCGAGGTCGAGAAACGCACCAACGGCGCGCTCAAGTTCCAGGTCTACGCCGGGTCGTCCCTCATGAAGACCAACGCCCAGTTCTCGGCGATGCGCGGGTCACTCTGTTCGCCCTGATTTTTTCGATCGGCATCCTGGTCGACGACGCCATTGTGGTGGTGGAGAATATCGTGCGCCATTTCCGCTTGCCGGAAAGTCGCGGACGTTCTCTGACCGACGTGGCCGTGGAGGCGGTAGACGAGGTTGGCAACCCAACCATCCTGGCGACGTTCGCGGTGATCGGCGCTATTCTGCCCATGGCTTTTGTGCGCGGCTTGATGGGGCCCTACATGCGCCCGATCCCGGTGGGAGCTTCGGCCGCCATGGTGTTTTCGCTGATTGTGGCCTTCGTGGTTTCGCCGTGGGCGGCCTTGCGACTGCTGAGGAACTACGCAGGCGACCAGGGCCACTCGAAGCATGAGACCGAAGGATGGACGACGCGGCTTTATCGCCGGTTGATGAACCCGCTCATTCTGGACGCGCGCCGCCGCTGGATGTTTCTGGGCGGAGTGGTATTGCTGCTTTTGGCGGCGGTCGCCTTTGTTCCGCTCAAGTGGGTACGGGTGAAGATGCTCCCCTTTGATAACAAGAGCGAATTCCAGGTCATCATCGACATGCCCGATGGCACCCCGCTCGAGCAAACCACCCGCGTGGCGCAGGCGCTGGGGCGATATCTGGGCGAACAGCCCGAGGTTGTCAACTACCAGATTTATGCCGGCACTTCCGGGCCTTACAACTTCAATGGGCTGGTGCGGCACTACTTTTTGCGCAGTCAACCCAACCAGGCTGACATCCAGGTGAACCTGCTCTCGCTGCACGATCGTAAGGCGCAGAGTCACGAGATCGCCCGACGGTTGAGGCCAGGGCTAGACAAGATCGCTGAGCCCTTCGGAGCGCGCATCAAGGTGGCGGAAGTTCCACCCGGTCCGCCGGTACTCCAAACCCTGGTTGCCGAAGTGTACGGTCCCGACTACAAAGGGCAGATCGAATTAGCAGCCCAGATCAAGAAAGTATTCCAGCAAACGCCGGGTGTGGTGGATGTGGATTGGTACGTAGAGGATCCGCAGGTCAAGTACGACATGAAGGTGGACCTGGAAAAGGCGGCGCTGCATGGCATCTCGCCCGCCGACGTTACCCGCACGCTGCAGGTGGGGCTAGGCGGCATGAACGCCGGTTTGCTGCACGATCCGCGATCGCGCGAGGACATTCCCATCGAAGTACGGTTGGCGCGTCCCGATCGCTCGGGCATCGCAGAACTCGGCAGCCTGAAACTGCCCACCCCTTCCGGCGGGCAGATCGCGCTGCAGGAAGTGACGGATCTGCAGCAGACCACCATTGATACCAGCGTGTATCGTAAGAATCTGCAGCCGGTCGTCTATGTCACGGGCGACGTGGCCGGTGGCGAAGAGAGCCCGGTGTACGCGATCATGAAGATGAGCGATGCCATCGACAAGATCAAGTTGCCGGACGGCTATGGGGTAAAGCAATACAAGGGCACGAGCATGCCCGAGCGAACCGATCGTTTTTCCATGAAGTGGGATGGCGAGTGGCACATCACGGTGGAAGTGTTTCGCGATCTTGGACTGGCCTTCGCGGCCGTGCTGGTGCTGATCTACGTAATGGTGGTGGGCTGGTTCCGCTCCTTTGTAACCCCGCTGGTCATCATGGCGCCGATCCCGCTCACGCTGGTCGGCATTCTGCCGGCGCACGCAATGATGGGCGCATTCTTTACCGCGACCTCGATGATTGGCTTCATTGCAGGCGCCGGGATTATCGTGCGCAATTCCATCATCCTTGTCGACTTCATCGAATTGCGCCGCTCCCAGGGAATGGCGCTGGAGCAAGCCGTCGTCGATGCCGGCGCGGTGCGCTTCCGGCCGATGTTGCTGACGGCGGCGGCGGTGGTGGTGGGAGCCAGCGTGATTCTGTTCGATCCGATTTTCCAGGGCTTGGCCCTCTCGCTGATGGCGGGCGAAGTGGCTTCGACGGTACTGTCGCGCATGGCCGTCCCGGTGCTGTACTACATGGTTGAAAGGCGAAAACAAAATTACCTCAACAACTCGATGGAAGTTGCCAAGGAGATACTTGTATGACGGTAGAACGCGGACTTCGACTGATGGCAGGAACTTTCATTCTGATTTCGGTGGGGCTGGGATACTGGGTCAGTCCCTACTGGTATTTATTTACGGCTTTTGTAGGCTTGAACCTGTTGCAATCCGGGCTCACGAACTGGTGTCCCGCCATGATGTTGCTGAAGAAACTTGGATTGCGATGATTGTGGGGAAGGTCCTTGCCGGGTATCGTATGGTGCCTGGAAACGCATCTTAATGGTTGACAGACCAGTTCGCGTCTGAGCACGATGAACCAGTGTCGAAAGCGAGCAGGAGGAACCCATGCATGAGTGGATTTGGTTCGTTGTAGCTCTCTTTGTGTACATCGTATTGACGCAATGGCTGTTGCCCAAGCTGGGTGTGCCCACCTGAGCGAGCCAAAACTGCGCCGACGGGTCTCGGCGAAAAACGGACAGTCAAGGAAACGTTTCCGGGAACGAGCAGAAGTCTGTCCATCAATGAAGGAACCACAGCAACCTCCGACTGCTCTGCTTTCAGTGAAGGACCGGCTCTTCAATCCGCGCGAAGCCCACAAGCTGGAAGATCCTCAGCGGCTGTTCTGGCTGCCGCCCACCGAGGTGGTCTCCCTCCTTCGCATTCGACCCGGGATGCGCATTGCCGATATCGGAGCGGGAACAGGTTACTTTGCCATTCCCCTTGCCCGCGCCGCCACCAGCAGCGGGGCGGTGTTTGCGGTGGATGTACAGGCGCAGATGTTGCACCTGCTCAGACAGAAGCTGTCTTCGCCAGACTGCCCTCGAAACATTCACCTAAGCGAAGGTGATGCGGCGGACACGAAGCTGGCAGACAGCAGCGTGGACCTGGTGTTCATTGCGAATGTTTGGCACGAACTGGAGAACCATGGTGCGGCATTACGGGAAGCGGTTCGCATCCTGGCGCCGCGAGGCCGTCTCGCCATTCTCGACTGGCGCCACGACGCGAGCTTTCCACCCGGGCCGCCGGTAGAACACCGGATCGCCGCGGCTGACGTGCGGCGAGATCTCGCCGCAGGCGATTGGGCATCCACCCTTCCGTACAATGTCGGACGCTACAGCTACCTGATTCTGGCGCGTCCACTGGCCCTGGCCAGCAATGCCGAAGAATAAGCATCGCGCTGGGTTCGGGTAGACCAGACGGTTTGTCCAAAAGTGCGGGATGTTCCAGAAACACGGGTAAGAGAAAATGGTGGTTGTATACCGCATGGTCCCAATGGACCGTTTGGCAAGTCCCGTCCGGAGAAGAATTGAATGATATGGCAGCAGGTAGGCGCGCTTTTGACTGGCGTGGGTATTGGTTTTCTGGGCGGTCTGTTCGGGAAGGGCGGCAGCGCGGTCGCAACTCCGCTGTTAAGCCTGATAGGCTTCCCCGGTTTTGTAGCCGTGGCCTCGCCCCTGCCCGCCACCGTCCCAGGAACCATCATTGCATCGGTCGAATACTGGCGCTCGCAGCTTCTGGACTGGGAGATTGTCTGGTGGAGCATTGGCATAGGAACGCCCGCCATCGTCGCCGGATCGTTCATGTCGCATCTGGTGGGCGCCAAGCCTCTCCTGGTCGTCACCGGGGTATTGGTGCTCGGGTTCGGACTTTCGTTTCTGTTTTTTCCCAGTGGCAAGACGCTGGCACAATTTGCCGCGGAGAACCCTGATGGAGTACGACCGTCGTACTGGCGTTTTCGATTGATCGCTGTCGCCATCGGCGTGGGCGTGGTATCGGGACTGCTGGCGAACGCGGGTGGATTCCTGCTGGTTCCGAGTTATACAAATTTTCTGCGACAGCCCATCAAGAAAGCCTTTGCCTGCTCGCTCGCGGTTTCCTCCGTTCTCGCTCTGCCGGGCACCATTGTGCATGCTTACCTTGGTCATATCTCCTGGCCGGTGACTGGCCTGGTGGCTTTGGGCTCGATCCCGTTCTCCTACTTGGGAGCCCGACTGGCGCTCCGCACTCGATCGGCAAAACTGGAACGCTGGTATGGACTTGCGCTGGCCGCCCTGGGTGCATTTTTCCTCTTCCAGTTGTAATGGCCAGAATGGAATGGGAAGGAGGGTTGTCTGTCCGGATGCCACGCTCGAGCGATGAGTTTCGGGGCAACCAAAGTCTGGGTGCCGCGTTCCAACTACTAGATTCACAATTACTCGTACGTGATGGCGCACACCTGCCAGTTTCGGACGTTGGCCGCATACCAAGCCGCCCTGGTGTGCATTGTGGCTCTCACTCTGCTGGTGGGGCGTACATCGGGATCCAGCATTCCGCAGACATCCCCCACTCCCCATTCCACGGTACGGTGCCAGTCAGCCCATGCGCAACGGCAGTGTCTGGATCGGGACAGTGATTTCCAGCCGGGTATCCCATCGCAGATCGTCCAGATGTCGCTTGCAGCGTCAGCAGACCTCCTTTTGGACTGGGCGGATAAGCCGCCCCTCCCGCTGCAGTCCAAGGGCCTCCACTACAACCGCCCCCCTCCGCTGAGCTAACTCCGTCCGTTTCGACGTTCATCGCCGGCTTCACCGGTGATTGCTTCGGCTGGTGCAAAGTCACCCTACGAAGGCCGGACAAGGCACGCGACGAACGCGGAATCCGGATTTGTGCCGGAATGATTCTACGGATCGGAAACAGTGAATGAAATCAAGTTTGCCTGGCGGCAGAAAGGAGGCCATTTCATGAAAGAGGGAGAAATCACGACCGGTTTTGCTGCACCCAAGATCGAGGTTCGCCAGCCAGGTTTTCCACCCGAGTTCGGGTCGCGGTGGTCGCTGGTCTGGGTTGGACTGGGATTTGGGGCGATCGCGTTTGTGGTATCGGAGTTGATGCATTACCTGCTCGTCCCCGATCTCGGGCGCCACACGGAACGGATGGTCGCGGAAGGAGTTTCGTCACTCATTGTCGGATGCCTTGCGAGCAAGCTGATCAGCAGCATGCTGGAGCGCCGGCGCACGACCATCGCGCGCCTGCAGGTGATCAGGGAGATGAATCACCACATCCGGAATGCGCTGGCCGCCATCTCACTGTCGACGTACACCATCCAGAACCAGCAATCGATCCGCGTGATCTCTGAGGGGGTGGAGCGGATCGAGTGGGCGCTCCGCGAGATCCTTCCTCGCAGTAGTCCGGTATCGGAAGGGGAACGGAGTCGTCTTTCCTACTTCCAATGGAGAAAAAGACACGGCTGAGCGAGGAAGTCCGAGGCCCGCATCGCGGAGGCTCGGGAGCGGAATTTCAACGACAGCTGAGGTTCAAAGTCCCTCTTAACACTGGAGAACACCATGCATTTGACTGCCAAGAAAATGGGCCACACAGAAATTCAGCGATTCAAAGGAACCCTCGAATCCTATCGTGAGGAAGCCCTGGATTTCCTGCGCCGAGTGGAGCAGGAGCGACGGGGCATGGACAGTGATCGATCACAGGATGCCGGAGATTTATGCGTCGAAACCAGTTCCCGCGAGTACCTGTTCGAACGGAGCAGCCAGCAGCGTCAGTTGGTGCACCGAGTGGAAAGGGCACTACGACGAATCCAATCCGGCACTTTTGGTGAATGCATCGCCTGTGGTGACGGGATCAACCGCAAGCGGTTGAACGCCATGCCGTGGACAGAATACTGCCTTTCCTGCCAGGAAGAACGGGAGCAGTGGGCCGAGACTTCGCAGGCGGCGCTATATCACGTTGGTTGGGTTAAATGAGACGCTCCTGCACTGGCGCCGGTGGGGCGGAGTGTGCTCATGGCATGCCCAATGCGGAGGGCCAGGCCCCGGAAGAGATACGGTAGGGAAGGCAGTGAAGGCCGGAATCGGGAATAAGGTGACAGGCATCACCCATGTGTGTGATCAACCGTAACAAAAGGCGCCGGCTTGCGTTTAATAGAAGCAGGTGAAGTACGCCGGGCGTCTCTGGAATCCAGGGCCGTCCAGAAACGCGGGATAGCCCCATGAGGAAGATACGGTTCATCTCGATTGGGATTCTTCTCACTCTTGCCGTTCCCCTGGTCATGGCCCAGGGACGCCGCTCGGGTGGGGGCATGCAGGGTCAAGGCGGGCAGGGAAGTGCAGGAATGCAGGGCGGTCAAAACCAACCACCGGGCATGGGAGGCCAAACGGACCGGCAGCGTATGCGCAGCCATGTCACGCAACCGCAGCAGAGTCAGTACCGAACTTGTACGCAGTCTATGGATCGAGTGCGGAGTCGCATCCGCGAGATGGCACGGCTCACCAAGAGCCAGTCCATCGATGCTCAGCAGGCTCTCCAACTTAATGAACAACTCCGGAACAGCCTTGAGATTATGCAAAAGGAACAGGAGGAACTGGCGGCTGGTCTCGACGATGAGCAGAAGGCGACGGCACAGGACCGTTTGCTGGAAATGGCCCGCAATCAGGAGCAACTCGAAGCCTTCTCTGAGACGCTAGGCTTTGAACTCGAGCAAGCCAGCCTGGATGAGGAGAAGGTCCGCGATCAGGTCCGAAAAATGGACCGAACGTCCAAGCAACTGCAGCAAGAGCAGCGCGAACTGGCCACAGATCTGGAACTTCAATAATTCAAGACGGAGAGTAATCATGAAACTAGTCAATCGACTACTCATCGCGACCATGCTGGTATTCGTCTGGTGTATGGCAGCCTTAGCCCAGGGCGGCCCCGGCAAGGGCATGCCGAACTACGATCCCAAGACCGAAGTTTCGGTGAAAGGAACGGTAGAGGAAGTGCAGCAACATGCTGGAAGGCACGGCTGGGCAGGCACTCACCTGATGGTGAAGACGGACTCGGAAACCCTGGAAGTGCACGTGGGTCCATCCGGCTACATCGCCCAGAAGCAGTTCTCGTTTGCCAAAGGGGATGCGGTAGAGGTATTAGGCTCCAAGGTCACGATTGACGGCAAGGAAGCCCTGTTAGCGCGCGAGATCACAAAAGATGGGAAGACCCTGGTCTTACGCAACGCCCAGGGAATTCCCCAGTGGTCGGGCAGGCGCGGATCATAGCAACTGACCCCTCGTTCGCTAACCAAGAGGAGCACCTGTGGGTGCTCTTCTTGCCCCTTGGGCAATCGCGCTACGGAACTGGGGCCAAGGCCCAAGGTTCGGTGTTGCTCGTGCCGCACACCCAAGCGGTGCCCTGATCTCGGGATCGGAGCAATGGTGGTCAGGGATTCCCTTCCGTCTGCACGGGTTCCGCAAAAGAGCCAGAAACTACTGGGCACGTGAGGTCATGACTTATGTCTAAGCAATCCGGGAACGCTTTCAGTCAGATGAGTCGTGAAGAGCTTCTGCGGGCACTCGAAATGTTCGCAAAAAACTGGCTTGCGCACGATGGCTGCTGGTTCCTGGCAGCGGAGGAACGGTTTGGCATGGAAACGGCGATTGATCTGGACACCGCTTCCTGGGCACGGTTTGCGGCTGCTGAGGCACGCCGCATCATGACGACATTTGATATTCCCCAGGGAGGCGGACTGCCGGCGCTGGAAGCGACCTTGAACCTGCGCTTATATAGCATCATCAATTTGCAGCGCACGGAGTGGTCCGATGACCGGCGGCGTATGCGCTTCTTCATGGACCTGTGCCGGGTGCAAGAGACCCGCCAGCGCAAAGGACTGCCCGACTTCCCGTGCCAAGGCGTGGGTATGGTCGAGTTCGACACCTTTGCCAGGACGGTTGATCCTCGCATTCGCACCACGTGCTTACACTGTCCCCCCGAGGCGCCCGCTGGAAAGTACTGTGGCTGGGAGTTCAGGATTGCCGAAGCAGGCGCGTAACCCGGGGACCGGCATGTTCCCAAGAGAAACCCCATAACCAGAATCAGACTGAGAATGCGGCCTGAGCCAAACCCCGTAGCGCATACAATTCACAGTGTGACATCAAAGGAGAACGGTAATGACCCAAAAAATCATTGAGGTGGTTGGAACCTCCAAAGAGAGTTTTGCAAAGGCCGCGGAAAACGCCGTAACCGAAGCCGCAAAAACGGTTCGTGGTATGAAATGGGCACGGGTTGCGGAACTGGAAATGGAACTGGACGGCAAGAAGATAACCCAGTATCGCACCACAGCAAAAATTTACTTTGAGGTTGAACACTAGCCCGGTTGGTCTGCCAGGTAATCGAGAAGGGGTAACAGAACAAAGGGTCGCTGCCAGGCAGCAGCGACCCCATTTTTGCCAAACTAATCCGGCTCTTTGCGAATTTTTTTCCGGGCACGCTTTCGCGCCAGAGCTTCCTTCACCCGGCGCTTCTCGCCCGGCTTCAGGTAGTAGGAGTGACGCTTGACTTCCTTAATAATGTCTTCCGTCTGCACCTTGCGCTTGAATCGACGCAGGGCATTCTCCAACGACTCACCCTCTTGCAGTCGAACTTCCGCCAAACCAATCACCCCCAAACGAGTCCGATAGGACAAATATAAGCTTACATCATTTGGGTTACGGTCTGCCGAACGGAGTACCCAAAAATGTGGCAGCCGACCGATGGCTCCGGGGAATGCCAGATTCCCGCGATTGGTCGCCGCTTCCGACCGGCACGACCCAGTCTGCTCGGAGCAACTTCCGGCTAGACGTCCTTCAGTTGATTCTCATCCATCCCGAAATAGTGGCCCAGTTCATGGATGACGGTCAGGCGGATTTGTTCCCGGACTTCGGCGTCGCTGGAGCAGATCGCCTCAATATTCTTCTGATACAGCACGACGTAATCGGGTCCGGTCGCCAGATCAAAGACGCTTTTTCTGGTTGTGGGGACACCGTGGAACAGACCCAGCAGCAGGCGCCCTGGCTGCCGCGACGGTGGTGATGGCTGGTTCGGCGGAAAATCCTCTACCAGGACAGCCAGGTTACGGATGCGATCGCGAAACTCCCGGGGAAGCGAGTCAAGCGTCTCTTCGACGACTTTGACGAAATGATCACGTTTCATGCTCCACCCGCAAACCCGAACCGGCGCAGGATCACTCTGAGTATCCGTCGTCGTTTCCGTCGTCGTCTTGTGTGTCTTCGTCTTCCTCTTCGTCGTCATCCTCTTCCTCGGGTTCTTCTCGAGCGAAGACAGTCGGCGGTTCCGGAGTGATCAGCATGGTCTGGATCGAAGTCTTCAGGAAGTGTCCGGTGCATACCCAATGGTACGCTTTGCCCATGGCAACCGCAGAGACCAAGGAGGGACGGGCCGCTGCCTGGCAGCCACACTGCGCTCTCTTACCCCCAGCTGGGGAGGTCTTAGAGTGGTGACAGGTCGTCTTCGTTCTCCGAGTCTTCGTGGCGGTGAACCAGTTTTTTCTCCAGAAATTGTTTTGCCAGCTCTTTGCCGCCGGTGCCGAATGCGATGGCCAGCCCGAGCATGATCGCTCCAAAGGCGATTCCGAAGGCGACCAGCATGGTCTGGTCGGCAATGCCCAGTTCCTCAAAGACCATGGACAGCACGAAAACGATGATGATCGCGCGGATGGCAATGCTCAACAGCCGGGGCGACCGCAGATTGGCGTTTACGGCGGCGAGCAGGGTGGCGCGGGAGCAGAAGCTGGCGGCGAGCAGGCCGAAAAACATGAGGAACAGCGCCACAAACAGACGCGGCAAGAACAGGAAGAAGCGGGCGATCTGCTCCTGCAGGCCGAGGATGCCCAGTACGCTGACGCCGAGCAGGATGAATCCCAGCCACGCGACCCAGAATACGAACCGGCTGACCAGGTCTGACGAGGAAGGCAGGGCCGCCTTGGCCAGCAATTGCGAGGCGCCGGCGTTTTCCGAAAGCCGGTCGAAATTGATCAGGCGCAGGACGCTGCGCACGAAGACTTTCAACAGGTACGCGATCACCCATCCTGCAAAGGCGATGATCACCAGCACGATGAGCCGAGGAAGGAAGCGGGCGAAACCCCGGGCGAACTCCTGCGCCGCCTGGGTTAGTTCGCTGACAATCATTTCCCGCATGATAGTCTCACTCTCTACCGTTCCACATCTCCAGCAGATACGGTTTCAGTCGCTCGAACTCCAGACACAAGCTTTCGACGTGACTTTCGACATCGGAAGCGGAGCTGTTGCGGTTTTCGACGAGGAAGGTGAAGGCGCGACCGCGGAAGAGCGGGGCCAGCGCCTGGATGATATGGTCGCGGTTGATGACCGCTTTGTGATGCGCCGCCGCAAACTCGTAGACGGTTTTGACCCACAATTCCGCGGGGTAGCGAAAATCGTCTTCTGGCAAGAGGGCGATGCGCTGTAGTTCCGCCAGTGTGGTGGGCGACAGGATGGCCTGAAAGATGGATTTCAGTTCCGCCACTCCGGTGTGAAACATTTCATACAGCCGCTTGCGATTGACGCGCCGTGGCTCGAGAGTCAATGGCTGCTCGGCCCCAGTGGTGGGAACCGGTTGGGAACCAGTCTGGCTGCTCCACAAGGAAAAAGTCGGTTCCATGGACGAGAACAAGACGCCAATGGTTTGCCGCAAGGCCGGCACCAGATCGGCGGCATGGCGCTCGACGTGCGGTTTGGTCCCCTGGAACGATTGGGCGATACGGAAGCCGCCAGCCACCGCAGCGATGGTGAAGCGGACCTCGCAACCGGTACGCGCCGCCTCATCGTTCCAGGAGTTTTGCGTAAGAAACTGGTTTCCCACGCGGCTCGAGAACGCGAACTCGGAAGCGTAGGGCTCGCGGATTCTTAACCCGTAAAGCGCCCGCGTCATTGGGTAAAGAAGATTGGTGATGAGCAGCCCGTCAAACTTGTGCCGGGTATAGGTAGGAAGTACCAGGTCGAAATCGTCAGCGTAGACGGGGTGCAGCAGAGCGCGCAGCGATTCGGGTTTGAGGCTGGTCGATTCCGGCGAAATAACGGCGCAGGCCCGGGCCCGCAGCAACTCGGCAGCGCCCAAAATAGCCCGCAAGGCGGTGCCGCGCGCGATGCTGCTGGCGTATTGCATGCTAATGGAGTGGAGCGTGCGCAGAGCAAATCGATTGGAGGCACGCCGCTGCCCGTCGTCGATAGAAGCACTCACCACCAATTCCGGAGTGCCATCGCGTGACCCGGCGTCGGCATTAATGATCGCCGCTCTCTCCCGCGGAAACCATTGCAGGATACCCGCTTGAATGGCAGCCACCACCGAGCCAATGGTCTTGGCGTTGTTGTGAGTCGGCAGTCCCACCAGGATGTCGACTTCACCGATGCTGATCAGCTGGCGAAGGAAATCATCGGTGAGGAAGCTCTCCTCAGCCAACTTAATGTCGGTGCGAAGCGCCGCGGAGGGCTCTTGCGTGGAGATCTCATCTGCCATTGTTGCCGTTGCCTATGCCTTGCGGTGTAGCTTCAGATTCGTCGCAGCCGAAACCAGTAGAACTGATACGGGCCCAGGGTCAGCAGATAGGGCAGTTCGCCCACCCGCGGAAAAATATTCCTGCCAAACATCTCGACCAGGATGCTTCCCTTGAAGCGGCGCAAGTCGAGTTCCACCGCCTGCGCGGCGCTGGAAAGGTTGTTGACGACCAGCACCGTCTCATTCTCGAAGCGGCGCACGTAGGCCAGGATGCGGTGATTCGCAGGGTAGAGAAACTCGATCGACCCATTGCTGAAGACGCGAGTGGATCGGCGAACCGCGATCATGCGTCGCATCCAGGAAAGCAGCGAGTGTTGTGTCCGCCGCTGCGACAGGGCATTGATGGCAGGGTAACCGTAGACCGGATTCAGGATCAAGGGGGCGTACAAGCTTTCGGGATCAGCGGTGGAGAAGCCGCCGTTCCAGCCTCCGCTCCACTGCATCGGGGTTCTTACTCCATTGCGGTCGCCGAGATTGATATTGTCGCCCATCCCGATTTCATCCCCGTAGTAGAGGATGGGAGTGCCCGGCAAGGACATCAACATGCCGTTCATCAATTCGATGCAGCGGCGGTCATTATCCAGCAGGGGAGCGAGCCGCCGCCGAATTCCCAGGTTCAGCCGCATGGTTTTGTTGCCGGCGTAGACGTCGTACATGTAGTCGCGTTCGGTGTCGGTGACCATTTCCAGGGTCAATTCGTCATGGTTGCGCAGGAACAGGCACCACTGGCACGAGGCGGGGATGTCGGGCGTCTGCTGCAGGATTTCCGTGATCGGCTTGCGGTCTTCCAGTTTCACGCCCATGAACATCCTGGGCATCAAGGGGAAATGAAATGCCATGTGGAATTCGTCGCCGTCGGCGAAGTAAGGCCGGAGATCGGCCGGCCACTGGTTGGCCTCGGCCAGCAGCATGCGACCGGGAAATTGCTGGTCGAGTCTCCGCCGGAATTCCTTCAGGATGGCGTGGGTCTCGGGCAAATTCTCGCAATTGGTGCCTTCCCGTTCCACCAGGTAGGGAACCGCGTCCAGCCGGAAGCCGTCGACTCCCATCTCCAGCCAGAACTTCATGATGTTCCACATCTCTTCGCGGACGGCGGGGTTGTCGTAGTTGAGATCGGGCTGGTGACTGAAGAAGCGATGCCAGTAATAGGACCGGGAAATCGGGTCCCAGGCCCAGTTGGACATCTCCGTATCAAGAAAAATAATTCGAGTTCCCTTGTACCGCGTGTCGTTGTCGTTCCAAACGTACCAATCGCGGTAGGGATTGTCCTGCGAACTGCGGGACTGCTGGAACCAGGGGTGCTGATCGGAGGTGTGATTCAGCACCATTTCGATGATCACCCGGATTCCACGCTGGTGAGCCGAACCCAGGAATTTCCGGAAATCCTCCAGGTTCCCATAGCTGGCGTGGACCGAGTTGTAGTCTGCGATGTCGTAACCGTCATCGCGCAAAGGAGAAGGGAAGAATGGCATCAACCAGATGGCATTGATGCCCAGTTCCTGCAGGTAATCCAGCTTTTGCTCCAGCCCCTGGAAGTCGCCGATTCCGTCGGCGTTGCTGTCGAAGAAGGAGCGCACGTGGACTTGATAGATGATCGCGTCTTTGTACCAGAACACGTCCTGTGTCAGTGGCAATCCGACTCCTCCGAAGATGGGCCGACGCGGCGGAACCGCCTACCAGCATATTATCCGATATGGGTGAGGGGGCTTCGCCCGGCAGGCGGAGATGTTTTGGGGAGGTATGCCAGAAGGCCCTAAGCGATGCTTGGGCGCGGGGGCAGGGAAGTGGCGTCGGAGGAACCAGGAGAGAGTTGTCTGGTTCTCCAGAGGCGTCCCGTGCGCAGCGTCCAAAGCAATCCGCTGCCGTACGCCGCTGAAACCACGAGCAACTGTCCGGCCAGTTGCAGATAGTTGTGGGCGACATACCAATGTCTCAGCCATAGCAACAACGGCACGAGAGGAACGCAGAGCCCCAGCGGCAACAGATACGCTTCCCGCACGAACGTACCAATCCGCATGCCGAGTACGCGGCAGAGATGGCGGGGAAAGAAATAGAGGGCGGTCAGGGTAAGCGGAAGGGACGTGCCCAGGGCATCGCCGATGATCCCGAAACGCTGTACCAGGATGATGCTTAGAATCAGATTCGTAAGGGCCTCGAGCGCCACCACCCAGGACAAGGTCCGGTGCTTGGCCATGCCAAACAGAATGCGGGGCGAGGCGCCTTGCGCCAGCATCAAGGTGAGCGGAATACAGAGCACTACCAGGACGGGATAGCTGGTGGCCACATATTTTGCGCCCACCCAGGCCTCGATCACCGATTTCCCGAGAATCAGGAGAATCAGGGAGATGGGGAAAATGATCAGGGCGCATGCCCGGTTTCCCAGCACGAACATCTTACGCAGATGCTGCATGTCGCCCTTGGCGTCCGATTGGCTGGACATGGGTACGAAGATCTGGGCCAGACTGCTGACTACTTCAGAAGCGTAGTCAAGCAGGCGGTCCCCGATGGAGAAATAGGTGATGGCGGTCGATGACAGGAAAGCCCCGATCACCAGTTCGTCGGTCTTGAAACGCAGCTTGTAAGCGATCATCACCACGAAGGTGGCGCTGCTGTAGCTTGCGATTTCGCGCAGCGCGCCCCGGTCGAAATGTTGCAGGCTGAATCGAAGCGGGAGCAGACGGAGCACGATGGCGGCGCGCAAGATTGCTATCAGCAGGGGAAGAACCACGGTGATGAGGGCGATGGTCAGCAATCCGTAGCCGTGGTGAAGGGCGACGACGATCAAGACGGCGCGGAGAAGGATGGAGATGACATTGGTGATATTGAGGAAGTAGAACTTCTGGAGTCCTTCCAGAACTCCGCCGAAGATGCCCAGGGGAAAGCCCAGTGAGACTGCGGTTCCTACCATCAGAAAGAGCCAGCGGGCAGTGGTCAGGAACTCTTGCGGGATACGGAAGAGAGAATCCACGAACAGGCTGCCGGCGAAGGTGATCAGCATGGCTACCCCGCCGATCAGGGTGTAGCTCCACAGGCTGGTGTTGATCAACCGGTTGAGCTTGTCGGATTCGCCCGTGGCCATGAACTTTGACACGTAGCGAACCACGGAAGAGCGGATGCCCAGGTCAAAAAGACCGTAGTAACCGGTAATCGAGAAAATCAGAACCCAGATGCCGTAGGCCGTGTCGCCCAGCCGGTGCAGGATGAAAGGCGAGAGAAAGATTCCAACCAGAATGTTGATTCCAAGGCTGAACCAACTGGAGCCCACATTCTTGATGATCTCGAGTTTACGCATCGACTCCTGATCACGAATCTTAGATGGCGGTTCTCCGAAGGTCGGAAGAACAACCCCAACGAAGTTGTCCCCACTGCCAAAAGTGCTGCGCGGACGTCCTGCGCAGGTTTCCAGACGGGAGAATGCAGTGGAAAAATATTATCACCCTTTGACAGGCGGCGGAGGGCGAAGGCTTTTGCCGTAGAAATGCCAGTAGTTAACAAGTCGTATCCCACCGTTTCATGACGCCCCAGGCCGGCATTCGACGAGGGCGCGTTTGGGAGGTGGGAAGCGCGGCGGCCGCCGGCAAACTGCGCCAAGCGCCCGGGTAGTGACTTTTGAGTGACTGATTACTAAAGAGTGCTGGGTCAGAGGCCGGGTTCTGCTATACTGCGGTTGACGCTATTGCCACGGTTTGCTCGTCACGCGGTGGTCCCTCGTTGGATCAGATTCATCTCCGCCTTCCTTGCCCGCCGTTTATTTCAGCGCCAAATCCAAGAACGTGAGCGGCACGCACATTTCGGACGTGTGTCTGAGTGTGTGACGACAAGCCCCTCGAGAAAGAATAGTTTCGAATGACGACATTTACAGAACTGCCACTGTCTGCTGGGTTGCAGCAGAAGCTGGCGGCAGCTCAATTCACCACCTTAACCCCGATCCAAGAGCGAGCGATCCCGGTCGCCCTGGAGGGCAAAGACGTAATTGGCACGGCCCAGACGGGAACCGGCAAGACCCTCGCATTCCTGATCCCGGTGATCGAGATGTTGCGGCGCGAGCCCTTGCATCAGGCAAGCGCGCTGGTTCTGCTGCCCACCCGCGAACTGGCCATGCAGGTCCACGAACAATACGAAAAACTATGCGGCAAGGGGATCGGGAAAGCGGCGCTGGTGATCGGAGGCGTCTCAGAAAAGGCGCAGATCCAGAATCTCCGGGCGGGCTGCGGATTGGTAATCGCGACTCCTGGACGGCTGCAAGACTTTATTGACCGCAAACTGGCCGACCTGCGTCACATCAAAGTGCTAGTGCTCGACGAGGCCGACCGCATGCTGGATATGGGTTTCCTGCCGGCGATCCGGCGCATTGTTTCGATACTGCCGCAACGCCGGCAGACCCTGTGTTTCTCGGCCACGATGGAGCAATCCGTAGCCATGCTGGTGAACGACTACATGCGCGCACCGGTACGAGTGGCGTTGGGCTCCGTTCTAAAACCCGCGGAGAGTGTTCAGCTCAAAGCCTACGAGGTTCGTCCCGGGGAGAAACTGGAAGTTCTGCGGCAATTGCTTTACGAGGAGACGGGACAAACGCTGATCTTCACGCGCACCAAGCGCGGCGCGGAACGGCTTGCCCGGGATCTGGTGCGGGACGGTTTCACCGCCGCGCTGATTCACGGCGACCGCTCGCAATCGCAGCGCAACGGAGCGCTGAGCGGATTTCAGGAAGGCCGCTTCCAGGTTCTAGTGGCCACGGACATCGCCTCGCGTGGTTTGCATGTGGACGACGTCGCCCATGTCATCAACTATGACCTGCCGAAAATGGCGGAGGACTTCATTCACCGTGTCGGCCGTACCGGACGGGCGGGATCGGAAGGGAATGCCACCACCCTGGTTGCCGGCGCCGAAGTCATGGAACTCCGGCAGATCGAGCGCACCTTAAAACTGCGCATCGAGCGCAAGCAGAAGGATTCCTCGGCCGCCGGACAGCCGAAGCGAATCGTGCAAAACACGCTTGCTTCAAGGACGTTAACCGCTTTACCGGGCGAGGTCTTTGTCTAAGGGCGACGACCGGATCCCGTAACCGACTCGGAATCGGGACGAAGATGCTCGATGAATGCTGGCGGGCCATGGGCCGTTATTGCGGCCGGCTCCAGGCGTGCGCCCGTGGCCACCACCGACGCACATTTCGGCAATACTCTTCGTAATCTGCACCAAACTTTTTACGCAGAGTCGGCTCCTCGTAAAAGACCACGAATAGATGCACGCCAACCGCGACCGCTGCCACGGATGACGATGGCCACCGGATTGAGTGTCCGAAGACGATCCAGAGGCCGATCCAGCCGGCCGCGAAACCGACGTACATCGGATTCCGCACATAACGATAGAGTCCGACCACCACTAATCGCTGCGGTGGTGCAATCGGTGCCGGTGTGCCGCGTCCCGTCCAGCCGAAATCCCACACACAGCGCAGAGCCGCAGCAAATCCCAGCACGGATGGAATCGCGGCCAGCCAGTCGCCAATGCGCAATGCCAGTCTCCACTTGGAATCCGAGCCATCGCGGCAGCAGCCAGAACCACAAGGCGAAGAATGCCGTACCGACCGCCAGCGAGGCGAGCGCTGTTGGCCAGGGATTATCGTGGGGGACAGAGGGCGAGTTCCCAGAATGTGGATGGCTCATAGGACCTGCGGTCGCGCACCTTAATCTGAAAATGTACACCTACTTACTGTTCCCGGCGGCGCGCGTTCATCCGGTATCATGTGCAGCACACGGAGGCACTTCTAATGCGCGTCTTGATCTTAGGCGGCGCCGGATTGATGTCAGCTGGAACGGCGCGTGATCTTCTTTCGAACCTGTCAGCTGGCGTCGAGGCGGTGGTGGCGGCCGACGCCAATCCCGAGCGTCTGGCCGCGCTCAAGCAATCGCTTCCCGACCCGCGCCTCCGGACCTGCGTCTTCGACGTCAACGACCGGGGCAAACTGCAGTCGCTGCTGGCGGATTGCGACCTCTGCATCAACGGCGTCCCGACGTTTGCGGGTTTTCAAATGACCATCTTCGAGGCTTGTCTGGAAGCGAGGCGTCCCTACGTGGATTACGGCGGGATGGGGGTCTACACCGTACGCCAGAAGGCCGAGCACGAGCGGTGGAAGGAAGCAGGCGCCAGCGCGGTCATTGGTCTCGGCTCAGATCCCGGCCTCTCTAACATTATCTGCCGCGCTGTCGCCGACCGTCTTGACCGCATCGATCGCATCAACCTGTACTGGGCCGCCACCAAGATCGGCCGGGAAAGCCCGGTGCTGGTTCCGCCTTACAGCATCTCCACGGTTTTGGCCGAATATGCCAACCCCAGCCAGCAGTTTCTCGACGGCAGATTGCAGGAAGTGCCTGCACAAGCCGGAGCCGAGACCATCGATCTGCCTGCGCCCTGGGGCCGCACGACCTTCATTCACTCGCAGCATTCCGAGCCACTGACCGTACCTTTTTCCGAGGGTATCGCCGAGAAAGGGATTCGCGAATTCACGTGGAAGCTGTCGCTGCCCGCTTGCGACCACCAGGCGTGGGTGGGACTGGTGAAAGCCGGATTCGGAGCCGCCGACGAAGCGGTCACGGTGAAAGGTGTTTCCGTTCGCCCGCTCGACGTGTTGCAGGCGGTCATCGACCGAAACATCGCCAGGAACGGCAGCCAAATCCCTGCCCAGGAGAGTCACGAAATTCACCTGGCCATCGGTCACGGTACGCGCGGCGGAAAGCGGTGCCAAGTTACGTGTCGCGTGATCGGCCATCCCGACCCACTCTACGATGGTTACGCCGACGCCGGCACTTCGATGAACATGTCGATTGGAGTTCAGCAGATTCTCAACCAGCCATCGCGACCCGGGGTCTGGGCCGCCGAGGAATATTTCCGCGCAGACGCGTTTTTTGCCGAACTCCGCAAGCGACACTTCTCGATCGAGATCGAGACCAATACCGTGGAAAGCGCCTGAACGATGAAACGGCAGAGGACTGGTGAGTGAAGGCTGACGACTGAGTGGATGGATCGGTTGCAGCGGACGATCGCCGATGGTGTAACTCTTAGGACTCTTCTGCGGCGTTGCCTTGGGCGCGGGGTCGAGGAAATCAGGTTGCCGCGACTCAATGAGCAACTAAAAGAAGGGAATTCTTGCGGGTGGGCCGATCTTCCCGCGGTGGCCTTTGCAGGAACTGAATCAGGTAGCGCGGGGTCAGCGGTTCCCCGGTCCCGCTTATCATTAAGCCATCGAGCGTCTGCTCGGCGCCGCGAGAATAGAAGTTGGTTTTCAGGTATTCGCCGGCAGCTTTTCCCCAGTGCGTACCAAACTTCTGGTCGACCTTGTGCTGGATCTGGTGGGCAACCATTTCACCCACGACGAAGCTCTGCAGGTAGATGGGGTCGGAGCCATACATGGGGTTGTAGGTCCAGACCGCCGCGTCATGCATGTCGACGCCGAGGTATTGGGCGTGAATGCGGTTATAGACGGCGGACGGGTCCTGGTCGGGATCGGCATAGGCCTCGAATTCAGACAGAGAGTCAGCCATCGTATTGCGCAAACTAAACAGCATCTTGAGGCGGTAGCTGGTCTGAACCATGTCCGCCTGCCGCGGGGTCAGTCCAAACAGCTTCATATTCACTTCCGGGCGATACAACAGCAGGGCGATCACCTGGGCCTCGCCTTCGTCTGCGGGTTCGGCGTAGTTGTTCCGCAACAGAAACGATGGCTCATCCATCATCTGATAATGCAGGGCGTGTCCGGTTGCATGCAGCAAGCGGTCATAGAAGTAAATTCCGCTGTAGCGGTTGGCCAGGATCTTTACTTCTCTACTGTAGAGGACCGGATAGGCCGCGCCGCCAAAGCTGAGGTCGGCGACGTGCATCTCGACGGGATCAAGGTTATATCCCAGGGCCGCGGTAAGCTGCCGGGTCCTGGTCCAGCCGTTATCGGTGGAGAACTGCTGGGCCTCAAAGTCATTGGTGAAGGCTGAGAAGTAGAACTCCAGGTCCCAAGGCTCGACTTTCTCCACTCGCAGTTCGCGGCGCATGCGCTCGAGCAATCGTTGATACTCCGGCTCAGTCTGGTTGCGAATCTGTTCGAACCACGCGAACAGCTTTTGCGTGTCCACGCCTTTGCGACGCAACATGAAGGAAGAGAAGAGCTCGTTGGAATATTCTCCCGCAAGCCGGTTGCGCAGCCGGATGGCGTCCTGGATGTGCGTGCCGTTGACGGCAGCGATCTGGGTGGTTGCGCGCCACGCTTGCTGGCGCAGGTTTCGATCTGAACTATGCGCCAGCAGGTCGCTGAGTTCGGCGCGCGTGAGCTGGCGGTCGCCGACCTTGTAGCGAAAGCCGTTTTCCTGTTGGGTAATCTGTTCCACCACCGCGGTAAGAGCAGGATCATTGGTGATTCTGGTGTAGACGGCTTCATCGAGAAACAGTTCGCGGCGGCGCTTCAGGAGAGGGCCGGAAAACTGCGTGCGCTTGAGCTCACGAAGAAAATCCTCATCGGAGACAACGGCGCGAATCCTTTCCTGGATCTGCCGTGACGAGAGGTTCTGCCCTCCCATGGCAATCTTGTACTCCGTGCGCCAGTAGTCGGCGTACAGGCTCTCCAACTGCTTTTCCCGTGCGTCGAGTTCGGAGGCGACCAGGGCGCGATGGCGTGCCACATTTGCGGGCAGCATCATGAGCCCGATCAGAATCCACGTGCGCATGCCTCGAATTAGAGCACTGGGCGGCGACACCAGCGGAGAGTAAGTGGCGAATCCCGGTTACCGAGGTCACCATCGAACGATGGACCCCATCCCCGAAGTGGCCCCGAAGGTGCCCAGGATTTTTCCCGACAGGGCCGATACGCATCGCCGCCAGGGATTGCGCACATTCACAGGCGTTTCCTCGACGAGAAGCGAGTTCCAAAACAGGAGTGTTGGACTCGGCGACGGCGCACCATCCATTCACAATCGGAGTACGATGTGGGCATGAGCACCATCGAAAGCCCCCGCAACGAGGTTGAGGCCCAGATTCTTACAGCGGAAGCCAGCGCCTTTCTGACCCGGCTGGCGCGACAAGTTCGAAGGCCGCGCCGGCGCGAACTCCTGGCTCGACGGCGGATCCGGCAGCAGGAGATTGACGCCGGCGAGATGCCCGACTTTCTGCCGGAGACCGCAGGCATCCGTCGGGACAGAGTGGACGGTGGCGCCGCATCCCGCCACGACCTGCTGGACCGGCGCGTGGAGATCACCGGGCCCGGTGGACCGGAAGATGATCATCAATGCCCTGAACTCCGGCGCCAGCGTCTTCATGGCCGATTTTGAAGACTCCAATTCACCCACCTGGCAGAACAACCTTGAGGGGCAAGCTCAATCTTCGCGACGCGATCGACGGGACCATTCGCTATACCAGTCCGGAAGGGAAGCGCTACGAACTCGAACCTCCCGTGGCGACCCTGCTGGTCCGGCCTCGAGGCTGGCATCTGGACGAGCGACACTTTCTGGTTGATGGCAAACCAATCTCCGGCTCGTTGTTCGATTTCGGGCTCTACTTCTTTCACAACGCGAAACGCAGCTGATCGAGCAAGGGAACTGGGCCGTACTTCTATTTGCCCAAGCTGGAGAGTCATCTGGAAGCGCGCCTATGGAACGACGTCTTCTGCTTTGCCCAGGACGAGCTTGGCATCCCGCGGGGCACCATCCGCGCGACCGTGCTGATCGAGACGATTCTGGCGGCATTCGAGATGGACGAAATTCTCTATGAACTGCGGGACCACTCCTCGGGACTGAACTGCGGCCGCTGGGACTACATCTTCAGTTTCATCAAGAAATTCCGGAACCGTCCGGACTTTGTGCTGCCCGACCGGTCTACGCTGACGATGGACAAGCATTTCCTGAAGTCATATGTCGATCGGCTGATTCAGACCTGCCACCGGAGAGGGATTCACGCCATGGGCGGCATGGCGGCACAGATTCCCATCAAGAATGATCCGGCAGCCAACGAGAAGCGCGTCTGGAGAAGGTGCGCCAGGACAAACTTCGAGAAGTGAATGCCGGGCACGACGGCACCTGGGTGGCCCACCCCGGGTTGGTGCCGATCGCGAAAGAAGTGTTTGACACCCACATGAAGGAAGCGAACCAGATCGGCCGCCACCGGGAGGACGTGCGGGTCACTGCCAACGACTTGCTCGCGGTGACGGAAGGCCAGATCACCGAGCAGGGTCTGCGCTGGAACATTGATGTAGGGCTGCAATACCTGGAGTCCTGGCTGCGGGGTTCCGGTTGTGTTCCGATCTACAACCTGATGGAAGATGCGGCCACGGCGGAAATATGCCGCGCCCAAGTCTGGCAATGGGTCAGACACGGGGCCAGGCTGAGCGACGGCCGCCCGGTCACCGAGAAGATGGTCCGCGAAGTGATCGCGGCGAAGAAGCGCCAGTTGACGGGCGAACGCATGGCAGAGGCGGCAGAGATCTATGAACAGATGATCACCAGCGTGGATTTTGCGGAATTCCTGACCCTGGTGGCTTACGCTTACATCGACTAGGAAGCGACCGGACGCCTTCGCGGCAGGCCGGACATTCGGTCGACGGTGAAGTGAGGAGAGGTTATGACCACATTCGACCAGCAGGTGTTGGCCGTCAAGCAATGGTTTGCCAGCCCCCGGTTCGCCGGCATCATCCGCCTCTACTCTCCGCAAGAAGTGGCTGAGCAGCAGGGCACGATTGCCACCGACTGCACGGTTGCGCGGCGAGCCGCCGAGGAGTTCTACGCACGGTTGCGCGACCTATTCGAACAACATAAGCAGATCACGACGTTCGGTCCTTATTCGCCGGGCCAGGCGGTGACCATGAAGCGCACTGGCATTGAAGGCATATATCTCGGCGGATGGGCGACCTCCGCCAAGGGATCCGCCACAGAAGATCCAGGGCCGGACTTGGCGAGCTACCCGCTAAGCCAGGTGCCAGACGAGGCCGCCGGCCTGGTGCGCGCGCTTCTTACCGCTGACCGGAACCAGCATTTCGCGCGCATGAGGATGAACGAAGAGCAGCGCAAGGCAACCCCGGTTATCGACTACCGCCCGTTCATCATCGCCGACGCCGATACCGGCCATGGCGGGGACGCACACGTGCGCAATTTGATCCGCCGCTTTGTCGAGGTGGGAGTGCCGGGGTATCACATTGAAGATCAGAAGCCGGGGACGAAGAAGTGCGGTCACCAGGGGGGCAAGGTGCTGGTACCGCAAGACGAGCAAATCAGGCGTCTGAACGCCGCCCGGCTGCAGCTCGATATCATGCGGGTGCCGGGCATTATTGTGGCTCGAACCGATGCCGAGTCGGCGACATTTCTCGAGAATCGCAGTGACGAGCGGGACCACCCCTTCATCCTGGGCGCGACCCACATCGAGCTCCCAAGTTACCGGGTCGGCTACCTCGCCATCCTGAGAAAGCTGTTCGAACTGGGGGTCGAGGAGATTCGTGGACACCTGCTGTTCGCGGTCTCGGAGACCGAGTACCGGGCCACCTTTGCCTGGCTCGAACAGGCGGGGCTGATGTCGATGATCGCGTCGACGGCGCCGCTCCTCAGCCGTGCCACGGGAACGGAACTTGACACTGCGCTCGACAAGATCGAGACGCGTTACATGGAAATATGGCAAGCGGAAGCCGAACTGAAGACCTACGGGCGGGCGGTTGCGGATGTGATGCAGACTCGCACGGTTGACGGCGAGCGTTTCGATATGACGGTCGAGGAGTGGCTGACGTTCTCGAAGCGCGCTTCTTTCTATGAAATCCGGGAACTGGCGAGGTCAATGGGCATCCAGGTGGTCTGGGATTGCGAGCTGCCCAAGACCCCGGAAGGCTTCTATCAGATCCAGGGTGGAATCGATTGTGCCATTGCCCGGTCGCTGGCGGTCGCGCCTTTTGCAGACATATTGTGGATGGAGACCAAGACGGCAGACCTGGAGGACGCAAGGAAGTTCGCGGATGCGATCCACGCGCAGCATCCCGACAAGATGTTGGCCTACAATCTGTCGCCCTCGTTCAGCTGGGACACCACGGGCATGACCGAAGAGGAGATGAAGCGCTTTCCCGAGGAACTCGGGAAGCTTGGATTCGTCTTCAACTTCATTACATATGGTGGCCACCAAATCGATGGCTTGGCAGCCGAAGAGTTCGCGGCCGCACTGAAGCAGGACGGCATCGTAGCGCTGGCGCGCCTGCAGCGCAGGTTCAGGCTGTTGGAGTCTCCGTACCGGACGCCGCAGACGCTGGTGGGGGGACCAAGGCTCGACGGCGCATTGATGGCCTCGTCGGGACGCACCGCGGCAACCAAGGCTATGGGCAAGGGGTCGACACAGTTCCAGCACCTGGTTCAGACCGAGGTTCCGCCCAAACTGCTGGAGGAATGGCTGGCCGCATGGGGTGAGCACTTCAAGTGCCCGGCAAAGATTCGCGTTCAGTTGCGGCCGCACACGGCGGGTCTGGAACTGTTGGAGTTGACCGTGCTCAGCGAGCCCGGAAAAGAAGAACTCGCCAACATTATTTTCGCCAGCTTGCAGGACCGTCGCGGCCGCAACATCCTTTCCGTTCGCGACCAGAACACTCTGGCGTCGTTCCGAAAAAAACGGTTGATGGCGCTGGTTCAACTGTTTCTGATCCACCGCTACTCGGCGAATGCAGTACATTACGTCACTCCGACCGAGGACAACGAGTTTCAAACACAAAAGATGAAGAGCATGGGCATCTTCTCGGACGTGCACACCGAAATTGGCCAAATCATTGTCGCACGTGTCAACAAAGAGAGTGTTGCCGAGCTACTTAAGCCGGACCGGGTACTGCTTTTGGAAATGATCCGGAAATCGACGCCGCAGACGGTGTAGTTCCCGTGGGACTCATCATCACTGGCAGGACCCCTCCTGCTCACCAGTGAACCGCAGAGGAACATTGGCGCCAAGACATATATAAAGGTTGCGCCGCGACCGAGAGTCGCGGCCTTTCATGCATGCTCTGAGCGCGGACGGAGGCTTTAACACTGGTTCCGGCTGTGCCCGGAAACCATGCGGGCTGCCGAGGTGCCGACCGGCGAAACAGGCCGCCGCAAGGCTCGGAGTGCGAGATTTCCGGGCCACTCAAAGGCGAGAATAAACAGAGGCAGGGAGGGAAAACGGGTGTAAAATATGTGGGCTCGTCTGTAAGTGAGCCGACCCCAGGCTTGGAGGTAGTGTGGAAGGTATTTGTCTGACTCCAAGGGGGTACGTCTCGATGTTGCGAACCTTTGCCGCGCTTATTCTGTGCTCGATCGCCGCAATTACCTTAACCGGTTGCGGCGGGGGCGGTTCGAGTTCAACGGGCGGGGGAAGAGGCACCGCACCGCTGATTACCGGTCAACCGGCAAGCCAGACGGTGGTGGTGGGCCAGACGGCGACCTTCACCGTGGTGGCCACCGGCACGGCTCCACTCAGCTACCAGTGGCAGAAAAATGGGGCGGCCATCAGCGGGGCGACCGCCGCCAGCTACACGACGCCGGCCACGGCGTTAGCCGACAACGGATCTCAGTTCATCGTCGTCGTCAGCAATACGGCAGGCAGTGCCACCAGTAATGCAGCGACGCTGACGGTGAGTGCATCGAGCACTGCGCCCGCAATCACGACTCAACCCCTGAATCAGACCGTTACGGCAGGCCAGACGGCGACCTTCACCGTGGTGGCCACCGGCACGGCCCCACTCAGCTACCAGTGGCAGAAAAATGGGGTGGCGATCAGCGGGGCGACCGCCGCCAGCTACACGACGCCGGCCACGACGTTAGCCGACAACGGCTCGCAGTTCATCGTGGTCGTGAGCAATACGGCAGGCAGTGCCACCAGTAATGCGGCGACGCTGACGGTGAGCGCATCGAGCATTCCGCCCGCGATCACGACTCAACCCCTGAATCAGACCGTTACAGCAGGCCAGACGGCGACCTTCACCGTGGTGGCCACCGGCACGGCTCCGCTCAGCTACCAGTGGCAAAAAAATGGGGTGGCCATCGGCGGGGCGACCGCAGCCAGCTACACCACGCCGGCCACGACGTTAGCGGACAACGGGTCGCAGTTTATCGTGGTCGTGAGCAACACGGCAGGCAGTGCCACCAGTAATGCAGCGACGCTGACGGTGAACGCTCCACCTTCGATCACGAGTCAACCGGTGAATCAGACCGTAGCCGCAGGCCAGACGGCGACCTTCACCGTGGTGGCCACCGGCACGGCTCCACTCAGCTACCAGTGGCAGGAGAACGGTGTGGCCATCAGCGGTGCGAATGCTGCGAGCTATACGACGCCTCCCACCACTTCGTCCGACAACGGTTCCCAGTTCAGCGTGGTGGTCAGCAATGCCTTCGGAACCGTAACCAGCTCGTCGGCAACGCTGACCATCAGCACCGTCGCGGCCATCCAGGTGGTCACATATCACAACGACGTTTTGCGAACCGGGCTGAACAGCAACGAGACCATACTGACGCCTTCAGGGGTTAATTCCACGCTTTTTGGACAACTGTTTTCTCAGCCTGTCGACGGCATGATCGTGGGGCAGCCTCTCTACCTCTCCGGCGTGAACGTGCCGAACCTGGGGGTGCACAACGTGGTCTACGTTGCCACCCAGCACGACAGTATTTACGCATTCGATGCCGATAACAATTCCGGGAGCAACAGTTCGCCCTTGTGGCAGGTGAGCTTCATCGATCCCCTTGCCGGCATCACAACCGTCCCGGGAACGGTGCAAAAATGCAGCATGGTTACCGGATTTTCGGAGATTGGTATCGAATCAACCCCGGTGATTGACCCCAATACAGATACTCTTTACCTGGTCGCGAAAACCGACGAGAACGGAGTTTTTGTCCATCGTCTGCATGCTCTCGATGTGGCCACCGGGCAGGAGAAATTCGGCGGACCTGTCTCCATTACTGCTTCCTTCACCGCCAATAACGGCACGGTGGTGCAGTTCGACAACCTCTGGGAGATGAACCGGCCGGGATTGCTTCTGCTCAATGGCGCTGTGTATCTGACCTTCGGCACCAACGGCTGCAATGACTCGGCCCAAGGCTGGGTGCTGACCTACGATGCCACCACGCTGCAGCAGATTGGAGTGTTCAACGCGGCGCCCAACGCAGGATTGGCGGGCATCTGGCAATCCGGCCAAGGTCCGGCCGCCGACAGCAGCGGGAACATTTACGTTTCCACTTCCGAAGTAACTTTCGACGCCAATACTGGCGGGCAGGACTTCGGCTCGACCATCCTGAAACTGACTCAGGGATCAAATGGTCTGAATGCAACGGATTACTTCACGCCCTCGAACTGGTCCTTCATATCCTTCAATGATTTGGACTTGAGTTCGTGTGGAGTGCTGGCTTTACCGGACCAGACAGGCACGTATCCTCATGAGCTGGTTGCATCCGGGAAGCAGGGAACTATTTATCTGCTCGATCGAGACAACATGGGCCAGTTCAACCCCATGGGCGACACTCAAATCGTACAAGAACTGCCTTTAGGGACTGGTGCGATGTTCGGGTCCCCGGTTTATTTTAATAACACCGTGTACTTCTCTGGACACTCCTCGCCGATCTACGGGTATCCGCTGAGTGGAGGGATGTTCGGTGTCCCCCTCCAATCCGTAAAGATTGCGGGCGGCGTTCCTTCGGTCTCGGCGAATGGGACGAGCAACGGCATCTTGTGGTTGGTGAGCGGGGGAGCGCTTGAGGCGTTTGATGCAACCACGCTGGTGCGGCTCTATATTTCGGGCCCGCTGCCGACTACAACCCACTTCGTGATCCCCACGGTGGCCAACGGCAAAGTCTACGTGGGCACGACCCAGAGCTTGCTGATTTACGGTTTACTGCCATAAACAGGAGCGACCTCCACTAGCGTGGATGGCCGATCGCGTACCACTGGCCCCGAGTGTTCAGGACGGCAGCGCCTGGTCTCCGACTCAGAAACGCGCCCTCAATGGCGCCGACCACAACACTTGCGAGAACGGTGTAGGTAACCTCGATCTTCAGCAGTTCCGTCGAGAGACCTTCGACACCGGCCGCGGCCAGACCAGCCAGAGCAATTACACTCCAGAGAGACACAGAGGTGATGATTCCACGCACCACGCCGCGCTTGCCGGAAAGAGTGAGCAGCCATGCCACGCCATAGGCGAACAGGAAGCAGATCGCAACGCTAAGCAGGTGGGGAGGCAAAGATCCGGCGACCTCCCGGGATGGCAACCCACCGAGCCCCACTGCCTGCGTCCAATGCGCACGGAACAGGTATTGAGAGTGCCAGATTGCTCCCAGGCACCAGGCAGCAAAGGCGGCAACCAGCACAGGCAGGTGCCGGATTGTTTTGGTTTTTGGTGGAGCGACCTCGCCCTCCCTGTATGCTTCTGTGCGCGACGCTTGCGAAATGCAGTCCTGGCGGCAATCCATGCGCTCGGGCCAACGAGTGCAGTCGCTGAGACGCAAGGCGGGACGCCTGCCCAAGCCTGTAATCGCTGCATGGAAAGCGTCAAAGCTAACGGCGACTTGCCGGCCATTTTCGGGGCAGGTAACCGCCCGGCTGCCGGCATGACGCTGGTAGATGGTTCTTCCCCAAACGGCCGGAATCAGCAGAACGAGGCAGACGGCAAGCAGGAAGAATAAGAGCCAGAACAGAAGCAACATGATGCACCTCCGGGTCGGTGAACAGGCAACACGCGGAAGTGAGATGCGTTTCTCGCGGACGGTCTCACCCAATCGAAGTCTAGGGGTGTTGCCCGCAGGTTTGCAGTGAGTGCGGTCACTTGACGTCGTGACCCTCATGGTTTGCCTGAAAATGAAGTCAAAACCCGGGGACTGTTGGCTCAGTACGCGGGGCTACGATGAGTCGTGTCTAAATGGAACGCTGCGCATCCAGCCAGGACGCTGAATACTCACGGGTCATGATGCGGGGCGCTATGATTAGGGCAGATCGGGATCAGAGTCGAGCACGAACCACTGATCGTTCGGAACACTCGGGGAGTGCCAGATGAAAACGCCGCAGCTCAGCGACCAAGTTTCACTGCGCAATGTTTTATTCGCAACCGATTTTTCAACGACTTCGATGCGAGCCTTGCCTTACGCCGTAGGGATGGCGAGCCAGTATGGTTGCAAGCTGTACGTTGCTCACGTTGTACCCATGCAGTCGTACATGCTCGGTGACTCCAAGGCGATGGATCGTTTGGGCCAGGCTCGCCGGGAAGCAGAGTCCAGCCTGGCAAACCTTCTGCACCCGATCTCGGGCGGCATAGTTCCTTGCCAGGCATTGGTCGACAATGGGGATGTTTGGAGTGTGTTGCGTGGTTTTGTCAGGCAGTACGCTGCGGATTTGCTGGTGGTCGGTACGACTGGGCGTACCGGGCTGGGCAAAGTGCTGCTGGGGTCGGTTGCAGAGGAGGCCATTCGTGAGTCGCCCTGTCCGGTTTTGGCGGTGGGTCCGAAAGCGTCCAGTGACGCATCGACGTTCTTGCAGAAGATCCTGTATGCCACCGATTTCTCGACAGAATCATTGATCGCGGCGCCCTACGCTTTTTCCTTTGCCGGGAAGTTCCGTGCCCATCTCACTCTGCTGCACGTAATCGAAAGCATTCCTGACTCGCCTTACCAGGATGCACAGATGGCAAGAGTCCGCTTAAACGAGATGGTTACTCTCCACCCCTGTCTTGCAACTGCTCCTGATATCGCGGTCGAACTGGGATCACCGGCCGATATGATTTTGAAAGTCGCAACAGAGAAGGCAGCGGACCTGATCGTAATTGGCGCACGCGGCGCGGGAGCGGTTGCACGGGCAGCCGCCCATTTCGGCTCGATCGCTCACAGAGTGGTCTCGCGTGCCCACTGCCCGGTTCTTACCGTGGGTGGAGCAAGGAATCAACCGCAGCCGATCAGAGAGAACTGAAGATACATGGGATGGCCACAAATCGAAAGCATCGAAGCCGGGCGCACCCACTGCGCTCTTTGAAATTGTCCCAAAGCAGGAATAAGGAATGTGCACGCGGGAACAGAATTGTCTATCCAAGAAATCGATAGTAAGACACGGAAATTTGAATTCGACAGGCCGTCTCTGCTGATCTACAGTACGAAACGAATCCACTAGTTTTTAGAGAATGCGTTTACTGGCAACCAACGCGAAGGCACGGGAGGTGCGACCGCTTCTGCTCGCCCTTAGGATGGCCATTTCTGGCCTGGTGCTTGCACCTCCAAGACGCGGTGGTTGATACAGCCTTAAGACGAACAGTCTAAACAAATTTGAAAAGGGCCATCACCCACCAAAGGGATGATGGCCCTTTCACTTTTCGCAGCTGGTATTGAACTGGACCGTGCTGTCAGGCGGGGAGGAACGACTTTGTCAGAGCGAGAGCATATAAGAATATTCGACACCACACTGCGGGATGGCGAACAGTCTCCCGGTTGCAGCATGACCGTGAAGGAAAAACGGCGCTTGGCGCACCAACTCGACCGCTTGGGTGTGGATGCCATCGAGGCGGGATTTCCGGTTTCCTCCGATGGCGACTTTCAATCGGTACAGAGCATCGCGAGCGAAATTCGCCGGCCCGTGATTGCCGCCCTGGCGCGCTGTTGCCGGGAGGACATCGAGCGAGCCTGGCAGGCCCTCAAGACCGCGGCCCGGCCCCGTATTCATGCCTTCCTCGCGACCTCCGATATTCACCTCCAACACAAGCTCAAGATTTCGCGCCGGCAGTGTCTGGAGCAGGCGCGTGATGCCGTGCGGTTGGCCAAGTCTTTGTGTGAAGACGTCGAATTCTCGCCGGAGGATGCCACGCGCTCCGATCCGGAGTTTCTCTGCGAAGTGCTGGAAGCCGTGATCGAGGCAGGCGCGACCACGCTGAACATTCCCGATACCGTGGGCTACGCGGTTCCTGCCGAGTTCGCGGAACTGATCCACAGCTTGCGATCCCGGGTGCGTGGCATTGAGCAAGTTACCATCTCGGCGCACTGTCACAATGATCTGGGCCTGGCGGTGGCGAACTCTCTCGCCGCGGTCAGCGCCGGGGCGCGGCAGGTGGAATGTACGGTCAATGGCATCGGCGAGCGTGCAGGCAACGCGTCGTTGGAAGAGCTGGTGATGGCGATGCGGGTGCGGCCTGACCGTTATCCCTACCAAACGACGGTGGTCAGCGAGCAGCTGTTTCCGGTGAGCCAGGTGCTGACGGAAATCACCGGAGTGCCGGTGCAGCCCAACAAGGCCATCATTGGCCGTAACGCCTTTGCGCACGAAGCGGGCATCCATCAGGATGGCATGATCAAGAACCCGTTGACGTACGAGATCATGACTCCGCAGGCCGTGGGAATTCCCTGCGCGCGACTGGTTTTAGGCAAACACTCGGGGCGCCATGCCCTGGGTCTGCGCTGCGAGGAACTGGGGTTCCAGTTGGACCGCCAGGAACTCGATCACATCTATCGTCTCTTCCTCACGCTGGCCGATCAGGTGAAAGTGGTGGATGACAGCCATGTTCTGCCCCTCATTCGTGAGGCCCGCATCGGGCGTTCGTCTACGCGCACCGTCGCACCGTCATTGCGTGCCGCCGCGGCGGCTAGCCAGTCAGGTTCGGGCTCGGCCCTGAGCTTCACGGTTTCCCCGGGGGACGCCAGCGGCCACGGCTCTAGGGCTGCCGCAATGAGGTTTGGGCACGAAGGCGAACAGCAGGAAGATTACCTGTGGGGAGTGTGAGAGCAGCGACCGCCCAAGCAGGCGGTGGCTCGACCACGCAGAACGGGAATAAAGGAGTTCGGATCCGATGATGAAAACGGGAGCACAGATTCTCTGGGAATGCCTGGAGCGCGAGGGCGTGACCCACGTCTTCGGATATCCGGGAGGCGCGATCCTGCCGGCTTACGACGCGCTGAAGCACAGCAGCATTCATCATGTGCTGGTGCGCCATGAGCAAGGCGCGACCCACATGGCGGACGGCTACGCACGCGCCAGCGGACAAGTGGGCGTCGCCGTAGCAACCTCGGGGCCGGGTGCGACCAACATGGTGACCGGGATTGCCACGGCCATGATGGATTCATCCCCGATGGTTTGTATTACCGGTCAAGTGGGCAGCAAATTGATTGGCTCGGATGCATTTCAAGAGACCGATATCACCGGAATCACGCTGCCGATCACCAAGCACAACTACCTGGTAACCCGCGCCGGTGAATTGGCGCGCACGCTGCGCGAAGCATTCTATGTCGCGCGTTCGGGACGCCCGGGGCCGGTGCTGGTAGACATCACCAAGGATGCACAGCAGTCGGCGTGCGAGTTTGACTGGGAGGCAGCCAGGCCACAATTGCCAGGATACCGCCCTGATCTATCCCCCGCCCCCCAGGAATATGAACGGGCGCTGCAATTGATTCATCACTCCAAGCGGCCGGTGATCCTTTTAGGCCACGGTGCGATCGTCTCGGGCGCGATGCGCGAGGTGCGCGACCTGGCCGAGCGTGCCGGTATTCCGGTGGCGCTCACCCTGCTGGGCCTGGGCGCGCTCTCTGCTTCGCATCCGCTTAACCTCGGCATGATGGGGATGCACGGCGAAGCCTGGGTAAACCACACCATCCAGGAGGCCGACCTGTTGATCGCCCTCGGCATGAGGTTCGATGATCGGGTCACGGGAAACCTGAAAACCTACGCGCCGAATGCAAAGAAGATTCACGTGGAGATCGATCCGGCGGAGATCAACAAGAATGTCAAAGTGGATGTGGCGCTGGTCGGCGATCTGCGCCAGGTGCTGCAGCAGATGTTACCCAGAATCGAGTCCATCGATCGCAGTGAGTGGATGGAGTTTATCGACGGACTCAGAGGTCAATCGGCAGTCCGAGATATTCAGAACCTGCCGGATAACGGGCATCTCTATGCTGCGCATGTCATCAACGACCTCTGGCGGGAGACGCGAGGCAGCAACACGGTGGTCGTCACCGATGTGGGCCAACATCAGATGTGGGAAGCGCAGTACTACAAGCATGAGGATCCGCGTTCGCTGATCACCTCCGGCGGGCTGGGAACCATGGGTTTTGCCTTGCCAGCGGCGATCGGGGTGAAGGTCGCCCGGCCCGAGGCGGAAGTTTGGGTGGTGGTGGGAGATGGTGGCTTCCAAATGACCATGTCTGAACTTGCCACCATGGTGCAGGAGAATCTGAAAATCAACATTGCGATTATCAACAACGGCTATCTGGGCATGGTGCGCCAGTGGCAAGAGTTCTTTTATGAGCGCAACTACCAGGCAACACCCCTGCTGAACCCGGATTTCGCAAAGATCGCGGAAGCCTACAACATCCGAAGTGCGACCGTGAGCGAACGCTCTCAGGTTGTGCCTGAGGTGCGCTCGGCCCGCAGGCACGAGGGGCCGGTGCTGATTAATTTTCAGGTCGAGCAGGAAGACACGGTGTATCCCATGGTTGCGGCGGGAGCCGCTTTGCACGAAATGATCCGGCGGCCCAGCCCCATCGTGGAGACGGCCAGCGACGAGTAACCAAACCTATGCTCAATACATACGTTGTGTACGTAGAAAACAGACCAGGTGTGCTGACCCGGGTGGCATCGTTGTTTCGCCGCCGCGCCTTCAACATTGACTCGCTGACGGTGGGGCGGACGGAAAAACCTGAGGTCTCGCGCATGACCATTACGGTTGACGCCGACGCGGACCAGGCGCGACGCATCGAGGCCAACCTCTACAAGCTGGTGAACGTGCTGCTGGTGGAAAACATCACCCATGAGCCGGCCATTGTGCGCGATCTGGCGATGATCAAAGTAGCTGCCACGCACGAAGCGCGTTCCCACGTCCTGGAACTGGCCAGTGTTTTCCGGGCGCGGGTGGTGGACGTTGCGCCTGAATCTCTGATTATCGAAATCACCGGCGGCGAAGACAAAATCGACGGCCTGCTGGACGTGCTTCGTCCCTACGGCGTGCTGGAAATGGTACGGACTGGCATTGTCGCCATGCGACGGGGCGGTAAATGTTCTTCGGTGGTCTCAACCGCGAACCCGCTGACCCAGATGATCGTCGACGACGACAATATCCAATACTCGGTGTAGCGCAAACCCATTCGAAAGGATACGCATGGCGAACATGTTTCACGACAACTCCGCGGATCTGACGCTGATTCGCGACCAGAAGGTGGCCATCATCGGATACGGCTCTCAGGGACATGCCCACGCGCTCAACTTGAAAGACAGTGGAGTGCGGGTTCGAGTGGGCCTGCCGCCGGAGAGCCGATCGCGAGCCAAGGCGCAAGCGCAGGGGCTGACCGTTACCTCGCCGTCGGAGGCCGCATCCTGGGCCGACGTCATCATGATCCTGGTGCCGGACACCACCCAACCGGAGGTCTACAAGCAAGATATCGCGCCGAATTTGTCGGCGGGAAAAACGCTGATGTTTGCCCACGGCTTCAATATTCGATTCGGAACCATAGCGCCTCCCTCCGACATCGATGTCTCCATGATTGCGCCCAAGGCGCCCGGACATCGCGTGCGCGAGGTGTTTCTCGAAGGTGGTGGCACGCCGTCTCTGCTGGCGATCCACCAGGATGCGAGCGGAACCGCGAAGCAGTTGGCACTTTCGTACGCCAAGGCGCTCGGCGCAACCCGTGCCGGGGTGATCGAAACTACCTTTGCCGAGGAAACCGAAACCGATCTCTTCGGCGAGCAGACCGTGTTGTGCGGCGGAGTCAGTGCGCTGGTCAAGGCCGGTTTTGAGACGCTGGTGGAGGCAGGCTACCAGCCGGAGATCGCGTACTTCGAATGCCTGCACGAGTTGAAGCTCATCGTGGACCTGATGTACCGCGGCGGTCTCAACTACATGCGCTATTCCGTCAGCGACACGGCGGAGCACGGAGATTACACCGGCGGGCCGCGGATCATCACCGATCAAACCCGGCAGACGATGAGGCAGATATTGCATGAGATCCAGGACGGAACCTACGCCCGGAAGTGGATTGCAGAGAACGAGTCGGGAAGGGAATGGTTTGAAGCCACCCGCCAGCGTGAGCAAGAACACCAGATTGAGCGTGTCGGAGCAGGTCTGCGCAAAATGATGACTTTCCTGGACCCGGTTTCCGTTAAGCAGACCAGCAAGCGTTCGCCGGGGTCACGCAAGGGCGAGTCGGATTCCCTGGAAGGCGAGAGGTTGATCACAACCACCAACCACAACTAAAGAAAGTTTAGCCACCCCAACAGTTGTCGCCGCTTCGCGGCACAGCCACGGTTGGGCTGCGTCGCATCGGCTGGCCGATGCGCGACGCTAACGCTCCACTCGACCCTCACATACATTCGACTCGGTGCCACAACTGCTCTGATTTAACGGACGATCAATTCTGACCAGTTTTTCCAAGCCTAACGTTTGATACTGGTGATTTGCCGGGTTCTGACGGCCGTGGGACCTGGTGGTACTGACTTGCAAGGAGCGAAGGAGGGGACCATGTCACACTCTGTCGTGGAAAGAACGGCTGAACACATCGCCGAATCAGCTCACCAGGCTTCCCGGGTAACCAGTGCGGTTGCCGATGCAATCGGGGAAAGCGTAGGAGTGGTGAGGCGGGCAGCAAAGCAAGGTGGCGATGCTGCCGAAGAATTCTTGAATGACACCGCTCAGCGCCTGCAGCGACACGTGCTGCTAACTGTGGTGACGACGTTTGCGGCAGGCTTCGCCACGGGGGCGTTGATCGGCTGGATGGTGAAACGAAGGTAGAACAGGCTTCAACGGAATGCTGGGCGGATTCTAGTTTGGAATGATTCAGACGGCGCCACTCCTTTCCGGGCGGTTTGATTGTCAAGCAGACCCATACCACAGCTATTTTCGGGAGTGTATAAAACTGAACAGTCTTCTGCAGGCGTCAAGAGGTAGCGTATTCGAAGACCATGCAGTTCTTTCTGTCTGAACGCGGTCATGGGTTAGTGTCGGAAACAGCGACGTTGTGACCCTCACGAGCGCGTGACTGTGCAAGTACTCCTATATGAGCGCTTCCGGCCGGACTCACACGAGTTCGGCCGTTTTTCTGCACAGCGCCCGAAAAGAGACGATAGATCGCCCGACCGGCGTCCCGGGAAGCTATGCGAAAGCTAGTCGTGGAGAACCACGTTCAGAAGTGAGCTGTGGACTTGCAGCCCGCCGTTGTAGTGAATAAAACCCAATTTCCTGAACCGGTTCATGAAGAAGCTGACCCGGGAGCGGGTGGTACCGATCATTTCTGCCAGCATCTCCTGACTGATCTTGGGAACTACTGTCTCGGGTTTGCCTTCCTTGCCAAAATGAGCGAGCAGCAAAAGGACCCGGGCCAGCCGCTTTTCGCTCGAATTAAAGAGCTGATCCACCAGATCTTCTTCGTAACGGATGTTTCGCCCCAACAAATAGGCCACGAACAGGTCGGAAAATTCGTGTTCCCGATGAAGCGCTTCCATCATGGCTTTCTTGTCGATTTGCAGAACCGCGCAATCTGTCATCGCGGTTGCCGAACCCATGCGCAACGCTTGGCCCGCAAGCGAAGCTTCGCCGAAAAAATCTCCCTCCCCTAATATGCCGATGGTCGCTTCCTTGCCAGTCTTGGATACGACGGTGAGTCTTATCTTTCCCGTCTGGATATAGAACACCGCATCCGCCGTATCCCCCTGGGCAAAGATGATTTGGCTCTTCTGGAGGGAAACAAATTTCCTGCCCTCGCCAATGGTTGCGAGGAATGCATGAGGATCGAACGCACGTATTTTCCCGGCTGATACGCCGGGAATTATGGCCCTACGCTTTCCTTGGAGAGTTGGTCCGGTTCGGGCCTGGCTGGCGATCTTCTTTCTGCGCGGAGGACCGTTGGGCCGTTGAGCAGGAGACATAAACACCTCCTTTTGCCTGAACAGGCACCTCCTTCGGCACAAACAACAGCTATATTTTACCGCTTTCCTGGACAGCGTAAATATCTGAAATCCAGGTCCCACGATGCGCTCGATGGTTCCAAACCGGGGAAGCCGGGAGGGAGGGAGGAGATAGCGTCGGATGGCTCATGGTATGACCATACTTGGCCAAGTGACCTTTCTTGGCCAATAATGTGGTCCATGAACGGCTACTTGTTAAGCATCGTCTGCGATCGGCCGAAAGGAACAAGGTTCCGGATTCCCGAAATCGCGGGTCTGGTGCTTGCGATTCTCCTGTCGTCTTCGATTTCATACGGCTACACCCCGCTCACCCACGAAGCCATCATTGACTCGGTGTGGGATGCCTCCATCCAGAAACTACTTCTCAAACGATTTCCCGGCGCGACTCCGGAGGAACTGGAGCAGGCGCACGCCTACGCGTACGGGGGCTGCATCATTCAGGACCTGGGATATTATCCGTTCAGCAACTCCTATTTCAGCGACCTCACGCATTATGTTCGCAGTGGTGATTTCGTCGCGGCGCTGATCCGCGAATCGCAGGACCTCAACGAATACGCATTCGCTCTGGGCGCGCTGGAACACTATGCCGCCGATAGCGAGGGGCACCGCATTGCCACCAACCGCGCGGTGCCCATGTTGTATCCCGATCTGCGACGGAAATTCGGGAGTTCTGTGGCCTATTGGGATAATCCGGTGGCGCACATCAGGACAGAGTTCGGCTTCGACGTGCTCCAAGTTGCGTCGGGGCGATACGCGCCGGACCGATATCGGAACTTCATCGGCTTCCAAGTGTCGCGGGCGTTGCTGGAGCGCGCGTTCCAGGATACCTACGGCATCGAAATGAAGGACGTGTTCGGGAATCTGACCCTCGCACTCGGTACCTATCGGCGCACTGTCGGCTCCATCATTCCGGGCATGACGCGGGTGGCGTGGAACCTCAAGAAGGACGAGCTTCAGAAAGAGATTCCCGGCATCACGCGCAAGAAATTTCTCTACAATCTCTCCCGCTCGAGCTACGAAAAGGAGTGGGGAACGGAGTATCACAAGCCCGGCTGTGGCACGAAGTTTCTGACCTTCGTGTTCCGGATCATTCCCAAGTCCGGTCCGTTCAAGGCGCTCCAGATCCGCACGCCGACTCCGGAAGTGGAAAAGCTATTCATGGCGAGCTTCAACGCGACCGTCGACCGCTACCGGGCGTTGCTGGCGAACGTGGACGCCGGCCCGCCAGAGCTGCCGAACGAGAATCTCGATGTCGGCGGACCAGACATCGCCGGCAAGTACAAAGGAACCGACGAAGCCTACGCGAAGCTGCTGGGGGAAGCTGGCAGACCACCAATTTGTCGGGATGCCGCCGGATCTTCGCGGGGATATCCTGGCGTACTACAAGGACCTGAACCCGCCGCCGGTCTCTAAGAAGTCCACCAAGAAAGAAAAAGCCGAATCGGCGAAGCTGTTCGATCAGCTCGATCGGCTGAAAGCACTCCCGGAAAGCGAACCATAGGGGGGCAAGCCTGCACTGCAAGCGTTCCCATCATTCTGCGTGTCACGAAGGGGGGCGATGCGCGGCCGCACAGCCTGCTGTGATTAGCGTCACGGAAGAACTGTGCCGGCCTGCCTACAGTTTAGAGGACCGTACGGTCAACAGGGCAGCCGGATATTGCCATACGAGCGTGCCGCACGTCGTCCCGGCCGTTTCCGGGGACGGGAGAGTGCGACCTCGGATCAGACGCACCGGTCGTCGGGTGGAAGAACATGGTAGTCCTGACGGGAGCGGCAGTCTGCGATCTCAGGGTCCGCGCGAACTACTCTAACCAGCGCAGTCTCGTCTGCGGCAGCGTTCTGCATTCTTCCAGAAAAGAGCAGGCGTTTCCAAAACGTCCCGGATATTCCCCGGCTGTGGTGGACTTTGAGCTTGATGACGGAACCAGCAACAGCCTGGTTGTCAGCGAGGTCGACATTCCACTGTTGTGCGACGATGATTGTGAAAGGGCGAAAGAGCATCTTTCGCTCATCTTGAACGCACGTGCGGGCGACCCTGAGGCTGGTCAAGCATCTGTCGGTTGCGTCTCACCAACATCTGCGGGAAGCTTTGGCTCGGGTTGAGCCACGCGAGAGCAGTTTTGTGGTTCCTTCCACGAGTTCTCAGGCTCATTCCGAACAAGAGATAAGTCAAAAAGGCTTCATACTCCTGAAACTCGCCCAGCAGGGCTATCCGGTGCCGGATTTCGTGGTGCTTACAACCGAGGCCTACACCGATCGCAGGGAACACCTCGGGGAGCATGTTGCAGACGCGATCAGGCAACTCGAAAGCCTTACCATGCAGACCTCGGGACATGGCAAGAGCCCTCTCGTTTTCGCAATCCGCTGTGCGACCGCCCACTACATCCCTGGGTTGATGGACACTTACCTCAACGTCGGGGTAACCGAGAGCACGCTACCGTCGCTTGAGAAGATGTATGGCGCGGTTGGCGCCCGCAAGATGTTCCTGAACAACCTGCGGAATCTTTGCCAGGCTCTGCATCGTGAGGAGTACGCCTCGATTGTGAGTGGCGTCAGATCGGACCTGCATCCTGACGAGGTCGAGCGGCTGATTAATCAGTTGGACGAGATCATCAGGAAAACTGACCGAAGACTGGTTGAGGATCCTCTATTTCAAGCCGAGTTTTTCGCAAAACAGGCTTACCGGCATTTTGAAGAGAATCGGGAACTGGTCCTGACGCTCTGCCGGGAGCAGAACATTATCCCAGCCTCATTCTGCAGAAGATGATATGCACAGTGCGGCACCAGAACGCCTACGCGGGAGTCGTCTCCAGCCGCCATACCCAAACCGGATTGGGCGTGGAACTGCAGACCGCTCACAACATCTTCGGGGAAGAAATGATGACGGGAACGGCGGAAATCCAGTCAACTTCTTTCGATGATCGGGAGGCGATCAGGAGCGCTTTTCCGCGGTTTATCATTTCGTGCCCCATCTTGCGGAGCTGGAAAGAGAGTTTGAATCGCCGGTCACGATTGAGTTTGCGGTGGAGGCAACGGGAAAGTACCAGTGCTTCGGGTTGCTGCAATTGAACCAGACGGGGATGGCAGGGCGAGCGGCCCTCACTTCGGTTGTGGACATGCACAAGTCGGGCGTGATTTCGCGTCAACGCGTACCCGAACTCATCCGCCCCTACCACATCAAGCAGCTTACCAGCGACTCCATCGACCAGGAGGATTTCAGCATCCTGGGCCGCTTCTCGTCGGGCATCTCGGTTCTGCCAAGGTGCGCCGTGTCGGCGCGGGTCTATTTCACGGGGGATGCGGCGTTACGGGCGAAAAGCGAGGGCGAGAAAGTCTGTCTTTGCAAGAAGACCTTCCTGCCCACCGATTCGGTGGTGATGCGCGAGATGGACGCGATTCTAAGCCTGACGTCGGCTGCCGTACACGTGGTCACGATCTGCCAAAGCCTAGGTGTTCCTGCCTTGCTGAGCCTGGAAAACAACGGGGTAACCTTGCAGCCCGGCGGGGGCCTGATGAACTCTGCCGGGAGCGTAATCAGCGAAGGGGAGTGGATTACCATCTCGTCACGGCGCAGAACCCTTTACCAAGGGAAGGCGAAGTTCCAGCCTGCCCGGCTTTTGCGCTACATGCGGGGCGAGCCGGTCGAGATGGAGAAGGAAGAAAAGAAAGTCTTCGCCTCGATTGCCTATGCGTACCGCTATTACCAGCAGTTGACGCGCGGCCTTGAAATCGACCAGATCTCCACCCTGAGCGAGGTCACCCGGCTGGTGAACTTCGATCTGCGAGCGGAGTCGGAAGAGGCCAGGAAATTAGTAAACGGCTGGTTCGACAATCGCGAGACGCTGTACATGGAAGAGGTTCTCAAGAGTGATATTGGCGACCACCTCGGACAGAGCAACGTGTTCGAAATGCTCACCCTCGACCGCAAAATCAGATTTTTCAAACGGGCGCTGGCAAAATGTTTCTGCGACCGGGTCTCGGGGTACGAAGCGGGCGCATTCATGCTGGGCCGGTTCTTGTGTTCGCGCTACCCGATCGGGTTCTGGAAACGCCTGGAACCTTCAGAAATCGGGCTGCTGGTGAATGAGTGGGTCCTGTTCGAGAAATACATGCAGGTCCTGCACAACGTGGGCGAGCGGAAGGTTCTTCTGGCGCGAAAGGAAATTCTCAAAGGTGGCCTCGAGCAGCTTTCGCTTCATCCCGGCAACGTGCAACTTCTCATTACCCTGAAGCTGAGCGGCGTGCGATTACGGGAGGCCAGGGAATCCCTGCCCGAATGGAGTGATCCGCAATCCGCCAAAGTGCTGGAACTTCTCGAGCAGCCGTACCGCGTATTTTACGACTTTAACGCGCGCTGGTCGGTCAGCCAACTGGAGAAGATCTGCCAGGAGGAGAACCTGCCCTTACCGGGCCCCGACGACTGCTAGCGGTCCCGGGTCCGCCGGTTGTGCCTCCTGCTTGATTCCGTACAGATAATCGCGGTCGATCGTGGATTCCATGTCGTGCAGGATGTCGGGGAGTTCCTTGCCATCTCTTGCCGCAACCAGGCGTCCGAGAGCGAGGGACAGCGAAAGCACGGCATTCATGCCCAGGTTCGCCTTTCTTTGCATGATCTGGACCTGGTCCTCCGCCGAAGCGTTCGCAGCAATTTTGCCTCGTTTGACGGCGATATCCAGTTCGAGGAGTAGAAGCTCGCGATCGATGTCAGCGAGGGTGCCCAAAGCCGAGATCTTCTGCCCCAGGAATCGCGGCGCGAGCACTTCCGTGACGTTGGCCACGGCGTTGAGACAGCCCTTTCCGCTGTACCGCTTTGAGCGCATCCAGAGGTCCGCCAGTTCGCGGTTTTCCTTGGTGACCGCGTCGGCCTTTACCTGTGGCGCGAAGCGGTAGGTTTTGTTTTTTTCGTCGTAGACGAAATAATCGGGAAACTTCCGGGTGAGTGGGCTCGCCTCGATGATGCTGTCGACCAGGTGAATGGCTTCGTCCGTTCCGGCGGAAGTTCCAAGCGGAGTCGCTGCCGAGAATTTCATTCCGTTGTCGAGCATGACCACAACTCCGACCGTCGGGATGCCCGCGTTCGTCGGCTCCTCGTGCGCGGAGATGTCAGCCACCACAAGATCGGGGTCGAGCTTGCGCGTAATCCTGATCCCTTTTTTGGCCATCTCCATCAGTTCGACGATTCTTCCGTATTTGACCAGCCGCTCCGTATTCGCTCCGCCGCCGCATTTCAGGCCGAGAGCGCCAACCGCGAAGCTGATATCGGCCTCCATTACTTCATTGGGCGATTTGGACCGGTGAGACACCACCAACGCGAGTCCCATTCGCTTGGCCATGCGGGTCGCCAGAAGAGTTTCACTCAGCGTGCCGATCTGGTTGGCCTTGATGAGCGCGGTGTTGATGAGCCCCTGCTCGGCGCATTTTTGGATGGTGGAATCCTTGGTGGTAACCAGATCGTCGCCAATAATAAGAATTTCCTGGTCGAGGGCTTTCATCAGTTTCTTCCATCCCTCGTAGTCGTCTTCCGCGAACGGATCCTCCAGGGAAACGATCGGATATTTCTTCACCCAGCCAATGTACAGGTCCACCATCTCGTCCGTGGTCATCACCTTGGGGTCTTCGGCTCGCCAAAAAAGGTACTGACCGATCGACCCTTTTTCGCCGGTTTTTTCACGGTAGGCATTGCTGAGCTCACTGGCGGCGGGATCGAGCGCGAGGCAAACGTCACGGTCGGGGACAAATCCGCATTCCTCGATGGCCTGAACGGCCACTCGGAGTGCTCTTTCTTCCGGAAGCAGGTCGCCTTTTTGCTTGGCGTAGGAAGCCACGATGCCGCCTTCAAGGCCAATGCCGACAAAATTCAGTCCCTCCGTGTCCTGGAGGATCTGGATTGCCCGGCTTTGAAGAAGATTGGTGACACGCTGGGCCTCGATGTAATCCTTGGCGGTGAGCGGCAAGAACATCAATTCCTGGAAGCTCAGGTTGCCTCCCATTTCCTCGGTGTGGCGCCCACCCATGATCGAGTTTCTGAACTCCCATGGGGCGAATACAATGCGCCCATCCGGGAGTTCCAGTTCCTGCAATCTGTGCAGCCGCAACTTGCGCCGCAACTCGGACGGCTTACCGGATCGCGCATCTTGGACCTCGCGGGTTGGTTCCGCGGCGCGTACGTCCGCCGCCCTGGCAGCCGCCTCGCGCTGCCGCTCTTGAAATGCCTTGTACTTGCCGGCGTCCGACAGCAGGAAGTCAAACAGGGCAACCACGCCAATCGTGAAAAGAAATCTTCCTGCGTAGACTGCCGCTGGAATCGTGGCATACAGGCCTAACAGTATCAGCGTGATTCCCGGAAGAAATGCGATCTGGCTCAGTGCCTTGCTGGCCCGCGGTCCCGCGGCCGAGACCGCCAGGTTCTGCGTCTTTACCGAGGGATGAAAGCTGCCCGACTCCTTATTCACTCCCTCGAACGCGCCATACGGGATTTTCAGGAACATCTCGAGGAACCACAGCCATCGGCTGAACCAGCCTTGGTTCAGCTTTTCCTCGGCACGAACCGCAAGCTCCGGCCTTAAATTGTTGGTCTTGACGGCGGCAAGGTAGTGCCCCATCTCGTGGATGGCGATATTACAGTGCCAGGCCGCATACCAGAACACACAGGAGATCACGACCTCCCGGCTCAAAAACATCTGCCGAATAACATCCCCTCTAGAAGCCACGTGGGTGGAAATGCTAACCAACGACGTCAGAAATGCGGCGTGGAACGAGACGAGCTTGTGATTGGCAATGATCCAGCCACGATCCAGGCGGGGAACTTCGTCCGGCTGCGGAAGCCATTTCAAAAGAGGTCCTTCAGCGAGATCACGGAACCTTCGAGCCAGCCGGCTGCCGAACAGCAGTTTGCTTATGCCAGCAGAACGGTGAGCAGTACTTAGAATGAGATTCTTGAAGGACTCAGAGTACTTCAGCATGGCGATGCTCCAGCGAGATGACGTTGGCCGAGGTGGCGCTACTAGCGGCAGCAACGGTTTTCTAATGACCTGGGGTCTGCGGACTCGCTTCCGCGAGTGCGTTCATCCCCAGATGGATTGTCTATCGCCGCCCCCAGGGCAGTCTGTGACCCGTATCACCCAGGGTTGAAAAAACGGGTACTCTCCGGCTCCTCTGCCGTCTGTACAGCTTCGTACACGCTGAATAAGCGACTTCTTGTCGATGTGCCTGCTGGGGCTCTGACCGACCCGTCCACTGCGCCTTTGGATTGGGGGCGTGCCTCCTCGAAGAGTCCCAGAAACGTGTACTATCTTGCGTTGGGTATGGCGGAAGGTACTCTTCTCAAAGAACAGGCAGGCGCCGGATGTCCTCAAAGCCAATGGTTCGTGAAGCCAGAAGAAGTGCACGCGTCCCTCTGAAGGTTGTGATCGAGGCTGTGGGTCTTACCGAGCGTCTGACCTGCGAAGGCGAGACCATCATCGTTAACCTTCACGGAGCGTTGATTGCAACTGCCATTGTCCTGAGCGTGGGGATGAAGATCAAGATTCACGTGTATCTGACGGGCAAAGTTGCGATCGCAAAGGTTGTCTACGTCGATCCTGAGAAGCCTCTGCACTGCGGAATCGAACTGGCGAAACCCCAGAACATCTGGGGGATCAGTTTGCCACCACCCGACTGGGACGAAGTTGAATTGGAATAATTCACGTGCCCGGTAAATTCTTCTCCGGCTCGATGGGTAAGCGTATTGAGGAGTTGCTCCGACCAACCTGATCGCGCAGATCGCCGATTGCGTGCGCGAGTGTGCGAACGACACATTCTGGCGACTTCATCACAGGAGGCAACATGGGCAGGCTGCAATGCAAAGGTGCACGATATCGGGACTACATGCGGTTCAGCGGCTCCTTACGCTTGCTGCGCCTGCCTGCGGTTGGAAGGGTTGTTGCCATGAGTCAATCACTGCGTGTCGTTTTTATTGTGGTATCGCTGCTCTTGGCCGGATTGATCACGCAAGCTGCCGCCGGGAGTGAGGGGCCAGCCGACCGTGTCTATCGTAACGGAGTTATTTTCACGGCCGATGGCCGCAATGAAACCGCCGAGTCGCTGGCGATTCGCGGCGGACGGATCGTTTACGTGGGCAGCAATCGCGGGGTGGCGCCGTTTATCGGCGCGACGACTGCGGTGGTGGACCTCAAAGGGCAGTTTCTGATGCCGGGCCTGGTCGATGGTCACATGCATCCGCTCGAGGCCGGGACAAAGCTCGGGAAGTGCAGTCTCAACTACGAGTCGCTCACGATCGCCGAGATGCAGCAACGGATTCAGGCGTGCCTGGACCACGCGGCGCCGAAAGACCCAGATTTCTGGCTCGAGGTGGTGAGCTGGTTCCAGGAGAGCATGCGCCCCGCCGGGGTGAAGACCAGCCGTGCCACGCTCGATGGGCTGAAAACAACTCGGCCGATTATCGTCCGCTCCTCGTTCGGGCACACTGTACTCGCCAACACCAAAGCTCTTGCACTGGCCAAGATCACGGCAAGCACGCCCGACCCGATCGGCGGCAAGATCTGGCGGGACGCCCGAGGGGAACCCACGGGATTGCTCGAAGATGCTGCGTACGCTGGGTTCGACGAACTCCTGCCGAAAGCGACGCCCGAGGAGAACGTGGTAGCCGCAACCGCTGCGCTTAGGGCCATGAGCCGGCAGGGCGTCACCAGTTTCCTCGACGCTGACGCGGCGGCCGAGGACATGGCGGCGTTCGCGGCCGTTCGCCGGGCCGGAGGTCTGACGGCGCGGGCGCACTTTGCACCGGAAATCGCACCCACGGAAGCTGGCGATCCGCTGGGAGCGGTTGCCCGGGTAGTGGCGTTTGCGAAGCAGTACGACGAAGGCGCGATCGCCAGCGCGCCGGGTATTACGGTCCGAAACGCAAAGCTGTTCCTCGACGGGGTGATCGCCGCTCCCGCGTTTACCGGTGCGATGCGCGAGCCGTACCTCACGAACGCGGGTACAGCGGCGAATCCGCACTGGGTGCTCGGTCCGAGTCGCGGGCCCGCGGTCTACTTTCCCCCTGAGGCGCTGGCTACGATACTCGTGGGGCTAGGCCGCGCCGGGATCGACCCCCACATGCACGCCGATGGCGACGGCGCTGTCCATGCGGCGCTCGACGGGATTGAAGCGCTCAGGAAGGCACTCCCGGCGGCCGACCTCCGTCCCGCCATCGCGCACGATGAAATCGTCGATCCAGCGGACTTCCCGCGCTACCGGCTGCTGGGCACGATGCCCGTTCTGTCGTTTCAGTGGGGTAAGCCCGCGGGTGACACGCTGGGCCTCAGGGACTACTTCGGTCCGGCGCGAATGAAAATTCTGGAACCGTCAGGACTTCTGGCAGCAGCCGGAGCTCGCATCGCCTTCGGCAGCGACTGGCCGGTGGACCCACTGGACGAATGGTTTGCCCTGAAGGTAGGCGTGACCCGGACCAACACGCCCGACGCCCCTGTCGAGTATCGCGGCCGGCTGGGTGACGATCCGGGCTTGTCGCGTGAGGCCGTGCTCCGGGCCGCAACCATCGACGCGGCTTATGAACTTCACCAGGACGAAGCGACCGGGTCGCTAGCGGTTGGCAAGTTCGCTGATCTCATCGTACTCGACCGCAATCCGCTCAAGGTGCCAGCCGAGGAGATCGCGAAGACCCAGGTCCTCGAAACCGTCGTCGGAGGCAGGGTGGTGTACCAAGGCTCCGCAGCCCCTCACTGAGGCGCTGGAGCCGCCACGCTTAAATCCGATCGGGTCGCGCGACGTTCGCGAAAAACGGAATTCGGGATTTCCGAGCCCGCGGCGTGCCAGGTCTGTATTCCCCGTTGCTTATTTTCCCGAGGGCGCAGTCGGAGGGTCGAGCTTCCTCAGACTACGATCACTGGCTTATCGTCGGGAATGGCTGGTTGTAATCGCTCACCGCGAGTGTTGTCTTGCGAGACTTTGGGCTGGGCGATCGAGCCGAGGCGATGCCTTTCGCGATTGCCAGCAGCAACAACGTCCCGAGGCGCGGAGCTATTCTGCTGATGGCTGAGCGCGTACAGCACCAATTCCACGCGATTCGACACCCCAAGTTTGTCGTAGATACGAAGCAGCGATTTCTTGACCGTGTTTTCGGTAATGGCCAGTTGACGGGCGATCTCGCGATTGCTGATTCCTTCTGCCACTAATCCAACCACCTGCTGCTCTCTTTGAGTAAGTAAGTCCTCACCTTTAGCGTTGATCACGTGCAGGGCCGGGCTGAGAGTCAAGGCGTCAATGACGTACTTGAACTGCTCCGTATTGGCCCAGATCTGACCTTTGTGCACGCTGGTGATACAGCGGCAAAGAGACTTAAAGGGCTCGTGAGCTAAACAGAACAAACCGCGCGCTCCTGAACGTAGCGCACTCACCACCAGATCGCGATCGTAAGAATCAAGAAGAAGAATGAGGCCTACCTCGGGAAAACTTGCATGCAGGGCACGCAGCATCTCATACCGGCCGCGGCCGTCGCCGGGGGATCCATCGCGCAGCAGCACGATCTGGACAGAATGCAGTTCGAGCGCCCGAAGGCACGCTGTCAGATCGGCAGGACAACTGGTGGCCCGGAATCCAGGAAGGCGCCGCAGCGCGCTGCTCAGGAGCTGAGATTGAGTTTGGTTGGAATCGGCAACGAGGACGGAAACCACATCGTGCCCTGCCGCAAGTGTGTCCATGAGAGTTTCCTCCGGGCTACTTCTGGGGAAGGGCTTAGGTTCATCGTAGTACCTGGAGTCAGTTCCGCAGCACAAAACGTGCAGACTTTATGAGTGGCAATTCCCGTATCGGAAAGCGCCATCCATGTGCCCAATTTCTGTACAAGGCGAACCCTGGCTTCGACCATGATCCCCTTTGTACTTCAGTAGTTATCGCAAGATCACAACCCTCCCATAACTGCACATCGATGGCTTGGCCGCCCTGGGGAAGCCCCTTGCGGAGGCTTGGGCGCCGATATGGATGTCCACTTTCGGGTAGTCATCGGATGGGTACGGTCGTGAATTGGGGATGAGTGCGGGAACCGCGGGTACGGGTGCGAGTCACTACGGTCGCTGCTAGTTAGGCATCTTTGTAGGACGTACTTTGTTGGTCTTGTGACGAAAGGCGAATCCCACTAGTTTGCAGATAAGCCTTTGGAACGGCGGTGCAATGGTGGAACTACGAAGGAATAAACGTTACCAGCTTAAGGCCCCGGCGATTTTTGCCGACAAGAGAGCGGATCGCCACATGAACCGCTGCGAAGGTTTCACCCGGGACATCAGCGCTGGCGGGGTGTTCATTTCGACCGCTGAATTGCTTCCCGTGGGCAGCATCGTGCAAATGGAGATCCGGTTGTCGCCGGTGCGAGTGAAGCTGCGCACCCAGGGGCGAGTCGTACGTACCGAGCCTGAGGGATTTGGAGTCGTGGCAGACATGGGATTCCGCCTGTTGTTCCAGGAAACACCGCGGCGGGCGGTGAAGATCGAGAGCGAAGGTCAAGAGAAGCGAAACGAAGCGGCAGTCATGCTGAACTGAGTGTTTTGACGTTTGTGCTGTAAGTGGTTGGACGCGAATAAGTTGTCAGCAAAATACCATCGAAGTCACGGGGCGAAGCTGTATCCGGGGGACTATGACAAGCCTGAGCACAACGGATCGCGATGGACTAGCGGGTTCGAAGTTGTTTGAGCAGGAGTTGTGGTACGCGGGCTGCACCGCCTCGCGGCATGAAAAGAGCGTCGCCGAACATCTGCGGCAAAGAGGCATCGAACATCTTCTTCCGCTTTACGACACGGTGCACCGCTGGAAAAACGGAAGGCATCATTTGCAGCTGCCGTTGTTTCCCGGATACATCTTCGTGCGCATCGCGCTCTGCGAGCGGCTGCGAGTGCTTGAGGTTCCGGGCTTCGCGCGCCTGGTGGGGTTCAGCGCGATCCCATACCCCGTGGAGGACGCGGAGATCAATGCCATGCGTTCGGCCCTGAGCTGCGGGCTGAAAGTAGAGCCTTATCCCTATCTGACCGCTGGAACCCGGGTTGAGATCTGCCGCGGTCCCCTGCAGGGGACGACGGGTTTCCTGCTGCGACGTCATGGCGCCTGCCGCGTGGTTCTCTCGGTGGATCTGATCATGCGCTCCATGGTCGTGGAAGTGGATGTAGCGGACGTCGTGCCCCGAAAAGGTCCGGTGGGGCACTCAATGGCAGAAGAAACAGCGAACGCGAACCAGATTCGCGTGTATGCCTAGGCCCTGTCCGGGAATAGGAGTCATCCATGAAACACATTCTTGCTTTTGCGATGGCGGCGCTTCTGGCGCTCGGCGTGACTTCGGGGATCGCTCAGACCAACCACCAGGATTCCGGTAGCGGCGCGAACCGCAAGCAGCTGGAGCCGGGCGGTCCAGCCGGCAGAACTACGCCTGCCGGCGGCGGAGCCGCGGTGCCGGGTGAAGAGTTCATCATTGGTACCGGCGACATTCTTGCGGTCAACGTGTGGCGGGAAGCGGAGATTTCGCGCGTGGTTCCGGTGCGGTCGGATGGAAGGATCTCGATTCCTCTGATCGGAGACCTTCAGGCCAGCGGCCGGACGCCGCATCAACTGGAGACGGAGATCAGCAGCAAACTTAAAGACTACATCTCCGAACCTGAGGTGACGGTGATCGTGCAGGAGATCCGGAGTCAACGGATCAATGTTCTGGGGATGGTTATGCACCCTGGTTCCTACACGCTGACCAAACCCATGACGGTGATTGACGCGATCGCCCTGGCCGGGGGATTCCGAGATTTCGCCAAGCAGAAGGACATTTACGTGCTGCGCCGTGACGCGGGCGGCAAACAAACCCGTTTCCCCTTCAACTACAAAGATGTGGTGAAAGGGCAGAACCTCAGGCAAAACCTTGATCTGGATTCGAACGATACCGTGATCGTTCCGTGAGGTAGCCAGTGAAACACACACCACTATTGACGTTTATGGTTTCGCTGCTCCTGGCCGCGCCGTCGTCGGGGCAAAATCCGAGGACTGTCCCCGCTCCCGCTCTGGGTGCGGAACTTCCGTATACCGAAGTACTCGCCCCGCCCATGCCTGTGAGCGAACAAATGCCGCTTGCGTTTTCGACGGAGATTCGGCCGGAAAACCTTCTGAGGATGGGGATCGAAGTCGGAACCGCGTTTGATGACAATGCGTTGTTGACGCCCAGCGACCGCACCAGCGACGTGAGCTACATTTTTCTGCCGAGTATTGAGATTGGACAAAGCCGGCCGCGGCTGCGTTGGGACCTCGCCTATCGGCCGGGGTTCACCATCAACCAGCATCTGAGCGAGCGCAACCAAATGGCGCAAGGCCTGGCTTTCACTTTCGATTATCGGCTTAGTCCCCACGTCGGCGTGAGACTGCGCGAGGGCTTTGACAAGACCAACAATGCGTTTTCGGGTCTGGTTCAGGGTTCGCAGACACCCGGGAGTGTCCCCGGGCAGGCTCCCAATTTTTCTTCCGTGACGCCCCTTGCCGACCGGACCAGCAACCTCAGCGCGCTAGACCTCACCTACCAGTTTGGCGCCAACAGCGTGGTCGGAGCGAGCGGCAATTACTACTTTACGAACTACAGCGACAGTGCCAATACTACGACCAGCCTGGTCGATTCAAATTCGGTTGGTGGGGATGGTTTCTACGCCCATCGGTTTGCGAACCGCCACTGGGCGGGCGTGATGTACAACTTTCAGCGCCTGCAGTTTCAGCCGGGAAATCGCACCAACGTGCAGCGAGCGCCTCTGTTCTACGCCCTCCCTTTCGGTTCTCACGTCATGCTGTCGCTTTGGGCTGGTCCGGAATATTCGATCACTCCTCAGGCCATCCTGGCCACTGCGCCGGGCACGTCCACTTCCCGGTCCCGCTGGGGAGGCGCGGGAGGCGGCGACCTTACCTGGCAGGCCAATCGCACGAGTTTTCGCGCCGGGTACCTGCAGCAAACGACGGATGGTGGCGGATTGGCTGAAGCCGTGGTGCTCAAGGAGTTTCGCGCGGAGGTCCGCCGGCGCCTGAGCACCCGGTGGACCCTGACCGCGGCCTTAGCCCGCAGCCAGAACGATCCCCTGTACTTTACCTCCGGGGTTTCCCCTTATCAGACATGGACCGGGGGCGGCGGATTCGAATACGCCTACACCGACCACTGGATGATGCGGCTGCGTTACGACCGGGAACACCTGGATGCACAGATGCATCCGCCAATCTCGCCCACGAATCGTAACCGGGTTTTGGTTTCATTTGGGTATTCGTTTTCGCGTCCGCTTGGCAGGTGAGCATGTCCAGCGATTTTGAAGACAAGTCCTCCGAACGTCCGAACTGGATGAAACACTGGCAACTCGTCTGCCGGCGGCGCTGGTGGCTGGTTTTGCCGGCATTCGGAGTTTGGACCCTGGTGTGGCTGACCAGTTGGGTTCTTCCTGTACAGTACCGCTCGGAAACCTTGATCCTGGTGGAACAACAGCGGGTGCCGGAGCAGTACGTAGTCTCCAACGTCGCAGCCGATCTGCAGGAGCGCCTGCAGAGCATGACCCAGCAGATTCTGAGCCGCACCCGCCTGTTGAAGATCATGGATGAGTTCAAGCTCTATCCCAAGCTGCGCTCGCGGTACACCATGGACGAACTGGTTGACCGGATGCGCAAGGACATTCAGATCGAGCTGGTGCAGGCCCCGAACAGCCCACGGGAACTTACGGCGTTCAAGATTGCTTACCTGTCCAGCGAGCCGGAACTTGCCCAGCGTGTTACCGAGCAGCTTACCTCGCTGTTCATTGAGGAGAACCTGAAGGCACGCCAGCAGCAGTCAGAACAAACCACACAGTTCCTCGACAGCCAACTGGAGGAAGCGCGAACCAACCTGGCCAGCCAGGAAAGCCGGGTCAAGGAATTCAAGAGCCAGTACCTGGGTGAGCTGCCTGAGCAGGTGCAGAGCAACGTGCAAATTCTCTCTGGCTTGCAGGCCCGCTTGCAGCAGGAGACAGACGCCCTGAGTCAGGCCAAACAGCAGGGAGTTTACCTTGAGTCGCTCTTCAATCAGTGGCGTTCCCTGGAATCGGACATCAGCCTGGGCCGCGGTGCGAATGCGCAGACCCCGCCTTCCCTGGATCTGGAACTTGACCGGCTCCGCGCCCAATTGACCGATCTGAGCTCGCACTACACCGAAAAACATCCGGACATTCGAAAACTCAAGGAACAGATCGCCAAGACAGAGCGGCTGAAGCAGCAGATGGAAGCGCAAGTCGCGGCCGCTGCCAAAACGGGGGCCACGGCAGAGCAGCAGCCCGCGTCCCACCAACTATGCGGATCTTCAGGCCATGTCTCCGCGGATGCAATTGGAAAGCCAACTCAAAGCCAACCGACTGGAGATACAGAACCGGCAGCGAAGTATCGATCAACTGAAGCAACAGAACGAACAGTACCAGGCTCGCCTCAACACCACTCCGGTGCGGGAGCAACAACTCGCCGGCCTGACTCGTGATTATGAACAGTCGAGAAGGAACTACGAGCAACTGCTGAGCAAGCGCGACCAGTCAGAGATGGCAACCAACCTGGAGAAACGGCAAGAGGGAGAGCAGTTCCGTGTGCTGGATCCGCCCAATCTGCCGCAGAAGCCTTACTCACCCAACCGGCTCAAACTTAGCCTGATCGGACTGGTGGCAGGGGTAGTCATGGGGATCGGCCTAACGGTAGCCGCGGAAATGATCGATGACCGGGTCTATTCGCAGGAAGATTTCGCAGATATCGTGACCGCCCCACTGCTGGCCGAGATTCCTCCACTGCTCAACCCAAGCGAAGAACAACAGCGTAAACGGGAAATCTGGCTGCAGCGGATCGCCATGGTGTTCATGGCGTTGGCCACCGCGGCGGGTTTCGCGTCAACTTACGTTTTCGGATAAGTGATGTACAAGAAATTCTTTGATCTGACACGCAACCCGTTCGAGATCTCGCCGGATCCCTATTTCTTGTTTCCGACCGCCCGGCACAACGAGGCCCTAGCCTCGATCTATCACGGGGTATTGCGTCACAAGGGGTTCGTGGTGGTGACGGGAGAGGTCGGCACCGGAAAAACGCTATTGGTGCGCTGCCTGCTGGAACTGCTGCGAAAGTCGAACGTGGCATTTGCAAATGTGTTCAACCCCGGGCTGTCGCCGGTTGAATTTCTTCGCTACATCGCTTTCGATCTCGGTCTCACCGTATCGGATCCGACGAAAGCCGCGTTGCTTTTCGAACTGAACAATTTTCTGATCTCTCGCTATCACGCTGGTCTCACCACGGTTCTGGTGGTGGACGAAGCGCAGCATCTGGAGGCGGAAGTCCTGGAGGAAATCCGGCTGCTGACCAATCTCGAGACCACGCAGCAGAAACTGTTCCAGATCGTGCTGGTCGGGCAGCCCGAGTTGGAACAGAAGCTGGATTCAACCAACCTGCGGCAACTGAAACAGCGGATCGCCCTGCGCTGCCGACTGGAGCCGCTGGACGAAAGCGAGACCAAGGGATACGTGTCGCGGCGGTTGCAGCGGGCTGCGGCAAACGCGCACGCGGAAGCCATTTTCCCCGATGAGTCACTGGCGGAAATCTACCGTTTCTCCCGGGGAATCCCCCGCCTCATCAACACCATCTGCGAGAACGCACTGATATCGGCGTACGCGGAAAAGAGTGCTAGCGTGAGTCCCCGGATCATCGAAGACGTAGCCGACGACCTGCACATCAACATCACACTGGCACCGGCAACGGATTCGGGAACGCTGACTCCCAATGCCCAGCAAGCCGTCGCCAAATCACTGTTACTGCTGATCGAGTCTCTGGAAAAAAGCCTGCGGGGAGTCGAGTTGGACTCTGCGCACCCGAGATGCGAGTCAAGAGGTTTCAATGAGTCGGGTATTCGACGCACTTTGCCGATCGCAAGCAGAACTGGGCCTGCCCAACGCGTTGTTGGATCCGGACGGTCTGGCTCCCGATGTCGTGGCGACTCCATCCACCACGCTGGAGTGGGGGGAAATCCCCATATTTCACGCGTCGCCGCAACGGGATCGCCTGGTAGCTCTGAACGGGCAGAATGGACTGGGGGCCGACAAATTCCGCCTGCTGCGCGCGCGGTTGCGCCATCTGCAGGATCGCATGCGAATCAAACGCGTGGTCATCACCAGTGCAGTGCCCGACGAAGGGAAGACGCTGGTGGCCACCAACCTGGCGATCAGCCTGGCCAAGAATACATCGCAACGGGTGTTGCTGCTGGACGGCGACCTGCACAAGCCGACCGTGGCCGAACGATTTGGACTGGCGGGCGCCTGCGGAATTTCCGAATGGTGGTCCGGGGACCAGCCCATTCACCGTTTTCTCTACCGGCTGCAGGATACCCAGTTGTGGGTCCTGTGCGCCGGGATTGCGCACGAACACCCACTCACCATCCTCCAGTCGCCGCGATTTCTTGAGCTGTTTCGCAGACTCGGGGATTTGTTCGACTGGATCGTGATCGATGTTCCGCCTTTATCGCCGCTCGCGGATACGAATTTCTGGGCACGGCAGGCGGATGGATTGCTGCTGGTTGTGCGGCACGGGAAAGCTCCCCGCAAACTGTTGCAAAAAGGATTGGAAACGCTCGACAATCCCCGAGTGCTCGGAGTGGTTTTGAATGATGCTCCGGTGTTGGAAAGTAGCTACTACAACCACTACTACGCGCATAGTCAGCAACCGTCGAAAACACCCCACTGATTCTCATCAGAGCGATTGCTAGCCGCTTTGAAGTTCACATATCTTTATGTTCAATAAAATAATGGATAACAATGCCGCAAGTCCCTGTCCTGCCGGAATCCAATCCCCGGGATGCTCGGCCGAATGTACTTATGGACATTGCTCAGTCTTGACCGAGCCGTTGTTCACAAGGATGCTTAGCCTCGAGCGCAAACGCACGGAACGTTCGAGAATTCCTTTTCTACTCGTACTTCTCAACATCGAACGATTGCGATTAGTGAATGGCGACCGAGACCAAACCGCTCGCCAGATCATGGCTGCCTTATCACCACTGACTCGCGAGACCGACCTGGTTGGCTGGTACAAGACCGATGCGGTCATTGGCGTCCTTTTTACAGAGATGAGTGCAGTCTCTGATCCGAACGTGCTCGTCAACCCGATACTGGCAAAGGTGGTTCCCGCACTCAATTCTCATTTGCCGCCTGCGAAAGCCTCGCGTATCGCGATCTCATGGCACGTTTTTCCAGAGACTCCGGGCGACGATTCCGGAATTCCATCTGACACGGAACTGTACCCGGACGTGCTTAAGCGTGATAAGGCCAACCGGCTCGTCCGGATCACCAAGCGGGTGATGGACATCGTCGTTAGCCTGGTGGCGCTGCTGTTGTTCTCGCCGCTGGTGGCGTTGATCGCGGTTCTCGTGAAACTCAGCTCGAAGGGTCCAGTCATCTTCAGACAGCAACGCCTTGGCCAGTTTGGCAATACTTTCAGCTGCCTGAAGTTCCGCACCATGTATGTCGAACAACGATCTGCGGATCCATCAGGAATTCATCAAGCAGGTGATCAAGGGAGAATACGACGGCAATGCGGGGAATGGCAGCAAGCCGGTTTACAAGATGACCAACGATCCGCGAGTGACCCGCATCGGACGATTTCTTCGCCGAACCAGCCTGGATGAATTTCCGCAGTTCATCAACGTCTTAAAAGGCGATATGTCCCTGGTAGGTCCCAGGCCGCCTCTTGCCTATGAATACCTGCAATATGACATCTGGCAGCGCCGAAGGGTCATCGAGTCCAAGCCCGGAATCACTGGTCTATGGCAGGTGAAGGGGCGCAGCCGGGTGCGCTTTGACGATATGGTCCGCCTTGATCTGCGCTACGGCAGCGCATGGTCGCTTTGGCTGGACATGCAGATTCTGATGCAGACCCCACGAGCTGTACTCCTCGGCGATGATGCCTTTTAACCCCATCGGCAACCACCGGTCTGATTACTGAGCAAGTTCAAGACTGCTGGCCCTCCCCCCTTCCTTCTCTAAAGAGCAGCAGCTCTTTCGGACACCGTCCGACTTCCAGTGTCCATTTCTTCATATGTCCCAGGCGAAGGCGAGAACCCTATGTTGAATAGAAAGACCCATGGCAACAATACCGCTGTCGCAGATCCTCCACGGTTGAGATCTGCAGCAAGGTGCGGTAAGTAAGCGTTTAGTAAGGAGAAATATTCCGTGTCTTGCGCTATGTCCTTGAGCCCGCTGGCTGTGCCCGTCGCGCGAAGTGAATTGCACGCGACCTATCGCGTCCACCCCCTAGAAGACCCGAGATGGGACAGGCTGGTGCAGTGGCACCCACGCGCTTCAGTCTTTCATTCCCCAGCGTGGCTAAAGGCGCTGTCGCAGACTTATGGGTACAGCCCAGTCGCCTATACCACCTCGGCCCCGGGCACCGACTTACGGACTGGCCTGCTGTTTTGTTCGGTTGAAAGCTGGCTGACCGGGCGCCGGCTGGTGTCTCTGCCCTTTTCCGACCATTGTGAGCCCCTGGTGGATAGCGAGAGCGACCTGCAACTGTTAGCGACCGCCGCCTTGCAGGAGGCGCGAAAGGAAAAATGCAAGTATGTAGGCCTGCGTCCCTTGCGGCATGTCGACATTGTCACCTCATGTCCACGCACTACGGTCGCCTATACATTTCATCAACTCGATCTCAGCCCTGACTTGACCACTCTTTTTTCAAACTTGCACAAAAGCTCGACGCAAAGGAAGATCCGGCGGGCGGAACGCGAGGGGTTGATGTACCAGGAAGGATCGACGCTTCCGCTCTTCGAGTCGTTCTACCGGTTGTTTCAAATGACCCGCGGCCGTCACAACCTGCCATCCCAGCCGCGGGAGTGGTTCATCAATCTTATGAGTTGTTGTGGGGACACGCTCAAGATTCGCGTCGCGCGGAAAAAAGACGGGCAGGCAGTGGCAGCGATGATTACGCTGCGTTTCAACGACACCTTGGTCTACAAATATGGGTGCTCGGACAGCCGCTTCAACAATCTCGGCAGCATGCACTTGCTGTTCTGGCGATCGATCATGGAGGCGAAGAACGCAGGGTTGCGGTCTCTGGACTTCGGACGCACTAACGCAGATCAACAGGGTCTGATTACTTTCAAGAACCGTTGGGGCGCCAAGCAGTCAACCCTGACGTATTCGAGATATGCGGTGTCAGGCGAGCCTACTCATTGGTTTGATCTTCCATCCTCCGGCTGGAGATCGAGGACGGCCAAACAGTTGCTCGCACTGTTGCCGCTCAGCGCGTTAAATTCCCTCGGCGACTTTCTATACAAACACGTTGGATAGACGCGATCACTCCTCTGTTAGTGCTAACCAGGTAGATTGTCGGATCCATATATGACAGCAGAGTCTTCTGTATTGCAGATGTTGTTTCCCAGGCTGGAGCCCAAGCGATCAGAGGTCTCCATAGTCATCGTGGTGTGGAATGCCAAGAAGTATGTCATCGAGTGTCTGCAATCGTTGCAAGAGTACTGCCGAAACGTCAGGGATGAAGTGATTGTCGTCGACAATGCCTCTACCGACGGAACCCCGGAGTTGATTGCGGAAGTATTTCCGGAGTTCAAGTTAATTCGGAACTCCGAGAATCTGGGATTCGCCAAGGCGAACAACCTGGGGATAGCGCAGAGTTCGGGCGAGTATGTCTGCCTGGTAAATTCAGACGTCAAGTTTACGGGTGACTGCCTTACGCCCATGCTCAGATTTCTCTCGGAGAATCCCGAGGTTGGCATGGTGGGACCAAGAATGCTGGCGGCAGATGGTAAAGTCAGGCGCTCTACCATGCGCTTTCCCACGGTCTGGAACCAGTTCTGCCGTGCCCTGGGCCTTGACATTGTCTTCAAGAAATCGCGGTTGTTTGGCGGACTGTTGATGTCCGACTTCGATCATAAAACGACTACCCCGGTCGAAGTACTCAACGGTTGGTTTGTCGTGGTCCGGCGCGCCGCGATGGACCGAGTCGGCTTACTGGACCCCCAGTTCTTCATGTACGCGGAGGATCTGGATTGGTGCTATCGCTTTCACCAGGCAGGAGAGAAAGTGGTTTTCTTTGCCGGCGCCGAGGCCATCCACTATGGCGGGGCCAGTTCATCGAATGCGCCTCTTCGGTTCTATTTGGAAATGTGTCGCGCCAACTGGCAGTACACGCAAAAGCATCACGGGTGGTTAGGACAAATGGCGTTCCTCGCCAGTTCGGGCACCTACCATCTGGTTCGACTGCTGGGTTCTGCCGGGGTGTATTTGTTCTCGCCGTCCCGGCGAAAAGAAAACCTCGCAAGGTTCCAGAGAAGTTCCATCTGCCTGCGCTGGGTGAGTCAGCCACGGCGCAACCCACTGGAGCAGGGAATTAACGCCGGTAGAGCAAACAGTTCCCCGGGAGTCTAACCCGGGCATATCGTGCTGGAGGAGGGATTAGTTCTTGCCGCCGCAACACCTGAGATTCGGAGGGGGAACAACCGAGACCGTCCTGAACCCGCTTGTTCTCGTGCTGGTTCTCATCGTGGGCGTGCTTATCGTGGTCCGGCCGCGGAGCAAGATCATCGCCCCATTGATCGCCGCGTTCATCCTTATTCCGATGGACCAGGTTCTGTTAATCGGCGGCATGCATTTTCCTATGCTGCGCTTCCTGGCTCTTTTCGGGTTTGCCAGGCTGGTCCGGGAAAAACTTTTGTCGGGCGGCAAGATCTTTAGTGGCGGGATCAACAAGATCGATGTTGCGGTTATCTCATTTGCGATTGTTACAGCCTTGGCCGGAATCCTCTGTTTCAGGAGTGGGGCGCGCTGGTCTACCAACTGGGAACATCTACACCATCTTCGGCGTCTATTTTCTGCTGCGTTACCTGATTCGCGATGAGCGTGACATTATCCGTATGTTTCGTACCCTTGCCTACGTTGCGGCTGTAGTTGCGTTGGTGATGACGTGGGAAATAACAACCGGCCGTAACCCATATGCGCTGCTCGAGGGAGCCCGGGCGGCAGACTATGCAACCGCCATGGCGCGCGCCGACCGCTTCCGCGCCACGGCCTGCTTCGAGCACCCCATTCTGGCGGGGGCCTTCGGCGCGATACTGCTTCCCCTGTTCGTGCTGTTATGGCAGAGCGGCAAACAGAATCGGATGATCGCCGGAATGGGAATCGTGTCGGCAACCGTGATTACGCTGGCCTCAAACTCCAGCACTCCTGTCGCGGCATACGCTGGCGGAGTGCTGGCTCTGTGCATGTGGCCGGCACGGCACTGGATGCGAGTTCTGCGCTGGGCGATCGTCATTACGATTGTGGCACTTCACCTGGTGATGAAGGCGCCGGTGTGGCATCTGATCGCCCGGATCGATATCGCGGGAGGGTCGTCGTCGTACCACCGCTTCAATGTGGTGGATCAGTGTATACGGCATTTTTCGGATTGGTGGCTGGTGGGCGTAAAGTCGACATTCGAATGGGGCTGGGACATGTGGGACACGGCAAACCAGTATGTCAGTGTCTGCGATTGTTCGGGCCTGCTGGCTTTCATTTTATTTCTGGCGACGATCGTGTACGGCTTTAAGTACCTGGGGAAGGCCAGGAGGGATGCCGAAAGCCGGAAGCAGCAAATCTTCCTGTGGGCCTTGGGGGCTGCGCTGTTTGCAAATGTCGTCGCCTTTGTGGGTATTTCATATACCGATCAAACCCAGGTGGTTTGGTATGGCCTGTTGGCTGCGATATCGGCCGCGGCGGTGGTTCGCCCGAAGAGGGAATCCATTGAGGCTCTAACCGGAGTGCGCTCGCGGGCGCCAGACTGGGTCGCAACCATCGTAGGGCCCGATGCTGATATCGAGAACGACACAAGCGAAACCGCCCCGGTGATGGGTCCAGCACGTCAACGTTTTCTCACCCTTTAAGTATGTCCACACTATTAAGACTGCAGGCTGAGCAACAGCCGTTCGGGACCTATGTCCTGATGACTGCCGCACACAATGAGGAAGACTTCATCGAAGGAGCCATCCGAAGCGTGCTGGCTCAGACGCGGTTGCCTGAGAGATGGGTGATTGTCAGTGACAACTCCACCGACCGGACTGACGAAATCGTTGAAAGCTATGCGCGGCAGCACGACTTCATTCGCATCCTGCACATCACCAGGGCGCCGGGCCGTGACTTTAGCTCGAAAGTGATCGCGCTCCAGCAGGGCCACAAGCTCCTCGAAGGCGTGGAATACGACTTCATCGGCAACCTGGACGCAGACATCACGCTGGAACCCTGGTATTTCGAAGAGCTGATCAGCCACTTCTGGCGGCATCCAGACCTGGGTCTGGCCGGTGGTTTCGTCTATGAGGATGCAGGAAGAGAGTACCGCAGCCTTAGAACCAACGACGTTCGCAACGTCGGTCACGCAGCGCAGTTGGTGCGACAGGAGTGTTACGAAGCGATCGGCGGGTACGCGGTCCTGAAATATGGCGGAGAGGATTGGTATGCGCAGACCAGGGCCAGGATGCAGGGATGGCGCGTCGAAGCCTTTCCACAACTGAAGATTTTTCATCACCGTCACACAACCGGAGGCAGTAACCGGTTGAGGAATGCATTCCGCCTGGGCCGGCTGGACTACTCTTTCGGCAGCGACCCGCTTTTCGAAACTCTTAAATGCCTTCGCCGAATACCGGAAAAACCATACTTTGGCAACGCTCTTGCGCGGCTGGCGGGATTCATCTGGCCTTATCTGCGCAGAGAACCGAGAGCGGTGCGAGACGACTTCGCTGCGTTTCTACGTAGCGAACAAAAACAAAGGATTTCGCAACTGCTGAATCGCGGGTGGTCGGCGTAACGTTGCGATCATACGCAAGATGTTCAGTAAGTTTGCTCAGGCGTACGGAGCAAGTATTTGGACGCTTTTCAGCGCTGGTCCCATTATGCTTTGTGAAACTGAAATAGGCTCTTGCACTTCTCTCCATTTCTTTCCCCGGGTCCAAATCGGCCATGCCCTAGTCGACGCGTGTCTTTTTGATGACATGACGGACGCAATTGTGCGCACCGCCGCTCTCGGCGATGCGCCCCAGTATGTGGTCACTCCGAATGTGCAGCACGTCGCGCTGCTGGCGAATGATGATTACTTGCGGCGAATTTACGCTGAGGCCGCTTTCGTGTTGCCAGATGGTGTCTCGATCCTGCTTGCCGCACGATTGTTGGGCCAGAGAATTCCCCAAAGAATTGCCGGCGTAGATATGTTCCAGGCCCTGTGTCGACGGGCGGCACAGGAAGGCCTTCGCGTCTTTTTGCTGGGTGGTCGCCCCGGTTCGGCTGAGAAAGCAGCAGCCCGGATGCGGGCCCAATATCGTGGACTCATTGTGTCCGGAACCTGCTGTCCGCCGTTTGGATTTGAGAAGGACCCCGGTCAAGAGGACGACATCGAGGCTCGCATAAGAGCGGCTCATCCCCATCTCCTTTTTGTCGCCTTGGGCGCTCCCAAGCAGGAGTACTGGATCTACGAACATGCCCGCAAACTGGGCGTCCCCATAACCGTGGGCGTGGGAGGCAGCTTCGAGATGGTTGGCGGAGTGGTGGCGCGTGCGCCCTTATGTCTACAAAAAATGGGTCTTGAGTGGTTCTATCGTCTTGTACGTGAACCCCGGCGTCTGTGGAAGCGGTACCTGATCGGGGGTATTCAATTTGCGCAAGTAGTAGTGCGCCAGCGGTTGAATTTACAAAAAGCTCTCCAGACCTGACTTTACAGTCGACGACTTTCGACCGTCATCGGCTTACGACCGCATCCTCCCTGGCAAGAGGGGCCTCTTCGGGATCGCATTTGCCACCGAACGAAAGGAGAAAGCGCAGCGGTTGAACCTGGTTGTACAGCGCAACAAAACGTTGCAATTTGCAACAGTGGGAGCCTGCCGCCAGACCTTGTACTTTCGACACAAACCAGCGTGCATCAACGGCCCTAAGCTGTGCACTATCGTGTCTTTCCTTTTCTATTTTTGATGTGCGAGTATCACCTTCAGGATCAGCCGATGAAATATTCCCTCACAACAATTGCGTTTCTGCTGCTGGCCGCTTCCCTCTGCGTGGGACAGGCCAATCTCTATTCCTCGTGGCCGAACTTTCCGCAAAGCAACACCTTTTTCCCGATCGCGTTGTGGCTGCAGCCGCCTACGCGGGCGCAGAGCCCTGGATCTCCCTACTCGACGGTTGCAACCGCGATGAAGGGGACCAAGATGAACGTCCTGCTGGCAATCGACGGTGGAGGTGGGGGCAACTATCCGACCAGTTTTGGCGTTGATACCGGGGGCCAGTTTCAGGCTTTGGTCAATCAGGGAATCTATGCGATTCTTCAAGCAGATCAAAACACGAATACGTCGGTCACTTCAGTAGCGTCGCTTCAGGCAATGGCAGCAAGCGTTGGTGGTACTAAATACCTGATTGGCTACAACCTCGGTGACGAACCACAAAGCAATTGCACAACCGTTAACGGTGTCCCGACCGTCACGGCTCGAGTTGCGGGATATGATTCCACCCGTCCGTTGTTTTGGAATCATACCGATTGGGCATTCGGCCACGGTAGTTGCTCCGGAAACGTTGCGGCCCTGCAAGCAACCAGCGTTGGCTCGTTTGATGTCTACCCGCAAACCAGTCCATGGAATATAGCCAGCAGCATTCCCTTCGTGTCCGGTCAGGCGCAGGACAGCATGTGGATCCAGGGCTACTCGGTTAACCGGTTTGTCGCCAGCGGACGCCCCGGCCAGCCCATCTGGGCTTATGTGGACACGGGTACGAACTCGCTGGGTTATTCTTCGCAGAACAACAGTAATTGCAGCGTGAGCACCAACCTGTGCACTTCCGACAATCATGAGTACCGAGCAACGCAGGAACAGGTGAACGCCCAGGTCTGGATGAGTATCATCAACGGGGCAATGGGGATTGAGTATTTTTGCGACGATACCAGCCTGACAACTGGAGCGACCGCCTACGATTTCTGTATCGGCAATACCCTTAGCGGAGAGGGGACACTTGCGGCAGCCATTGCATCCAACCTCACTTACATCGACAGCACGATCCTGTCTTATGCACCGCAGTTGAATTCGCCGGTCCTAGGTGTCTGCACCATGAACACGGGCACGGTTTATACGAATTACACGACCTCGTGCTCGAACGGCATCCTCACCATGTCCACTGGCACCGCGACTGTGCCTGGCTCTGCCATCGTCAAGAACTACAATGGCACTCTTTATTTGTTCGCCGATTCGGATCGTAACGGATCGGCTGCGATGACCTTCACACTGGCGGGCTATGCGGGGCAGACAGCGACGGTTGTGTATGACTCGAACGCCCAATATGATTCTGCACATTCCAGTGTCGGCGCGACCTTCACATTGAACCCAAGCGGCCAGTTCTCGGACACCTTTGGCGCCAACGGCCACAATTATCAACCCAAGATTTACAAGATTACAAGCGCCGGCGCGGGTCCCACGCCGCCAACGAATCTGGTCGACATTGTGAAGTGAAACAGCAAACGACCACGCGAGTATCAGACCTTGGTCGTGAACAAACAAATAATAGTCCTCAAAGCGTCGCCGGCTGCGATCAGTGAAGTCTCCATTCGGTTCCCGGTCCTATCGATGTCCCGCCACCCGGTGTCAGTAATGACCATGGTCCGCATCTGCGGATCACCATCGATGTTCTGAGAATTCACGAATTCGGCTTCGGTGCTCTCCTCCTTGTTCCTGCCGCCGTGTCCCCCACGAGCCCAGGCCGATGTCGGATCAGTTAAATTACGTTTTTCCGCAGCGCGCTGCGGGCGAACGTGACAGCGCTGTTACGGCTCTTCCTCATCGTCAAGACAGCATGGCTCCAGCGTCATTGGAAGTAGTGAACCTGTGTACGGACGAATCAAGACACAAATTGAATTAGCTCGCTTCGGCGCCAGCCTGAAGGCGAAGGCGCTACGGGGCGGCGCCTGGCTGGGAGCAGGAAGTGTAGCCGAGCAAATGGTTCGGTTCGCGCGCAACCTGATTCTGGCGCGACTACTGGCACCCTCGGCCTTTGGCACCATGGCGATTGTGCTGTCGGTGAGCTCGGTGCTGGGGTCGCTCACTGACGTTGGAGTCCGGGAAGCGCTGATCCAGAATCCCCGGGGCAGCGAGCGCCGGTACGCGAATGCGGCATGGTGGATGGCCTTCGGCCGCGCACTGGCAACCTACATCTTCTTATTTATTGCCGCTCCCTGGGTGGCGCGCTTCTATGGAAATGCCGAATTGTCGCTGTTGCTGCGCGTGGCAGTCATCGGGCTGCTCTTTGAAGGTGCAATGAGCGCTCAGGCTTACGTCAGCCTGAAGGAGATGAAGTTTTCGAAATGGGCGGCAATTCTGAATGGCGGAGGCATTACCGGGGTCGTCATCACGATCGTCCTGAGTTTGTTCATCCGGGACGTGTGGGCGCTGGTCATCGGCTCGTGTGCTGAAAGCGTCGCTCGTTGCCTGCTCTCGTATGTGATCTGCCCATTTCTTCCCTCGCTGCGGTGGGACCGGGAAGTCTTTCGCGATTTGCTGACGTTCTCACGGAAATTGTTCGGCTTGTCGATCTTGCATCTGCTGTTTCTGCGCGCCGATGTCTTCGTGTTGGCGAAGCTGTTTTCCGCGGCGGAACTGGGCGTGTACACGATGGCGGTGTTCCTGGCGCAGGTGCCTTCCGGATTCCTGATCAGCCTGATGGGTCAGGTCCTCATGCCTGCGCTCTCCGAAATACAAGGTGACAAGGAGCGGATGAACCGGATCGTCTTACAGGTCTCGACCGTGATTGTATTTCTTGGAATGCCGGTTCTTGTATTTCTGCTGGTGAGTGGGCGTCCTCTGCTGACCGTGATCTATGGACCAGCGTATGCCGCGGCTGCCTTGCCACTCGCGATTGCCGTTGCCATCGCGATCGTCAGCATGATGAACGTACAACTTACGACGGTGTTTTATGCGTCTGGTCATCCCAACTTGCACCGGCGTTGCGTGGCGGTAATGGCAGGCACCACTCTGCTTCTGGTCTATCCCCTCGCCAAGTGGCTAGGCTTGGTTGGCGGCCAGGTGGCAGGCTCGTTGCCATGATTGCGGGATTCTTGTTGCAAGCCGAGCGGGTGCGGCACGTGACCGGGTTTAAGGTGATCCAGTACGGACGAATCCTTCTGGGATCTGCGGCAAGTTCCGCTGCAGTGCTGGTCGTATGGCTTGCAGCGCAGACCGTCATGCCGACTATGCGACCGGTCACGAGTATTGCATACGGAATCCTGGGTTGCCTTTTTGCCTACGCCATTGCCGGCGCGACCTTGCTGCGGCGATGGAAATCTACCGAGAATCTGTTTTCAAACGGACCCTATCTTCCCCCAAGTGTGACCACGGAACATGCGGACTTGTAAAGAGTTCGGCAGAAAGGCGGGGAAAGACATGCTCCACGCAAAGTCCAAATCACATATGGCTGACCCATTGAGTGTTATGCCTCGCATTCTTACCAAGCTTCACAGCCTATGGGTAACTGCGACCTACCCATTTGCGGACTGTGGCCCGCATGTGTCGATCCACTACTCGGCCGAGTTGCACCGGCCAGCCGCTCAGAGAATTAAGCTAGGCCGCGAGGTTTGCATCGGCAAGGATGTGTGGCTCAATGTCGCGGGAAATCTCGACTCTCAGAACGATCCCACAATCGTGATCGATGACAACTGTGCGATCGCCCGTGGATCAATGATATCCGCTAAGAACTCCATTCATTTTGAACCTGATGTGTTATTTGGGCCGTCAGCGCTGATTATGGATCATAGCCATGCGTATGAAGATGTCACGCAGTCGATCAGGAATCAGGGCGTCACCGAGGGGGGCAGAATCCGGATCGGGCAAGGCTGTTGGATCGGACATGGAGCGGTAATTGTGTGTGTGCAGGGTGAGCTCACGCTTGGCCGCAATTGTGTCGTGGGTGCGAATTCATTGGTCACCAGGAGCTTTCCTGCTTACTCGGTCATTTCGGGCAATCCCGCCAGGGTGGTCAAGCAGTTTGATCCGATCAAGAAGGTGTGGGTGTTGGGATCAGCCCGGACGGCTGACGTTGCTGCCGTCAAGCGGTCCGAGGATACCGCGACTGTCAGCCAGTTAGTGTGAAGCCATGGTCATCGATCATATTGGGATTGTCGTCCGTTCCCTTGAGAAGGGAATCAAGCAGTGGGCAGACATGTTTGGCTACTCCAAAAGTTCCGACATTGTCACCAACACTAGACAGAAAGTACGTGTGGTGTTCCTCTCAAAGCAAGGGTCGTTAACAGTCAAGTTGTTAGAACCGTTGGAGGCTGATTCGCCAGTAGCGGCGCTTGCCGGGCGGGGAGGGGGCTTGCACCATATTTGCTTCCGCTGCGAGGACGTGAAAGTCCAGATTCCCCTCTTGCAGCAGAGTGGTGCAAGACTCATTGTGCCGCCGCAACCGGGTGAAGCCTTCAACAATCGGGAGATAGCCTTCCTCTTTGCAGGCAATAACCTCAACATTGAACTCATTGACACGACCGCGAAGGCGGGTTGGATAAGTGCGTATCAGGACTCTAATGTTAGTGAAGTGTAACCTCGTGGGCCAGGTCCAGTCGTCCTGCCAACTCTAAGCCTGAAAAAGTAAGAAAACCAGATGGCTTTAACCTGCTAGTGGGAGAAATGACCTATGCAGTTGCCGGCAACGGTGCGGAGAGCGGTGCGAAATGTCCTGGGCCCCACAGTTATCCGGTACATTCGGCACATCGGTATTCCAAGAGTGCAAGATATTACGAGGTACCAAGTGGGGTTGGCCGGCAAACATGCCCTGGAGATTGGCGGACCCAGCGAGATGTTCGAATATGACGGTTCACTCCCTGTCTATCCGGTGCTGGGCAGCGTGGACAATTGTTTGTTCTCCAACGATACGATGTGGACGGGAAAGGTCGGGGAGCGCTTCTACTACGATGCTCAGAAGCGACAGGGCAGCCAATTCTTCTGCGAAGCGACTCGACTAGAGCCGATTGCCGATGGTAGTTACGAATGTGTGCTGGCTTCTCACAGCCTGGAACACACTACGAATCCCCTGAAAGCACTGAAGGAGTTTCAACGAGTGCTTAAACCGGACGGCCTGCTGCTTGTGGTTCTACCGCAAAAAGATGGAACCTTTGACTGGCGTCGCCCCCTCACACCGCTCAGCCACATGGTGAGCGACTACGCGAACGACGTGGCCGAGGATGACTCGACTCATCTTCCAGAAATTCTGGCTCTGCATGACATGAAGCGCGACGACGCCAAGATTACCTGGGAGCAGTTCCACGAACGCTGTTTACGGAACCACGAGTTTCGCATCATGCATCACCACACTTTTGATACCGCAAGCGCAGCCGCACTGATAGAGTTTGCTGGCTTTCAGACTCTCCAGGTAGAGACCGTTAAACCCTACCACATCATTATTCTCGCCCAGCAACCTAATAAGGCGATGGAACGCAGCACTTCATAGATTCCTCTCAGATCGGAAATGGTAACTCGGAACTCCCGAAGCGAGTGACATCAACTATGTGTGGAATCTCAGGAATTCTTAAACTACACGGCGGCCTGGCGGACTCCGACCAGCTCTCGGGGATGATCTCCACGCTGGCGCACCGAGGTCCCGATGCGAGTGCCATCTACCGCGATGGCCCCGTGGGCCTGGCACATGCGCGGCTCAGCATCATTGACCTTGAGGGTGGCGCGCAGCCGATGTCCATTGCCGACGGCACTCTTTGGATCACCTTCAACGGCGAGATCTTCAACTACATCGAACTTCGCGACCAGCTGATCAGTAAGGGACACAAGTTCAGGACGCGGTCCGATACCGAGGTGATCCTGCATCTGTACCAGGAGTACGGGGAAGAATGCGTACACCGGTTGAATGGTCAATGGGCCTTCGCCATCTGGGACGCGCCCCGGCGAAAGTTGTTTCTGTCGCGAGACCGGATGGGGGTCCGTCCTCTGTTCTATACCCAAACGCGAGATGCTTTCCTGTTTGCTTCGGAAATCAAAGCGCTGCTTGCCTGTCCCGAGGTCAAGCGCCGAACTGGATGTGCGGGCGCTCGACCAGATCTTCACGTTCTGGGTGACGGTGCCGCCACGTACGGCGTTCAAGGACATCTGGCAGCTTTCTCCCGGACACTCGCTGGTAGTGGAAGATGGACAGGTGCGGAGTTGGCGTTATTGGAGCTTGGAATACGGCTCGGAAGGTAAGACGTCTGGCGCTACCGAGAAGACAACTTGCGCAGGATCTGCTGGAACTGTTGCTCGATGCCACTCGCATTCGTCTGCGCTCCGACGTCCCCGTGGGTGCCTATCTCAGCGGCGGCCTCGACTCCACCGTGATCTCCGCGCTCACTCATCTGCTGGTCGGCGATCGGCTCAGGACATTTTCTGTCAGCTTCGATGACGCAGTCATTTGACGAAAGTGTCTACCAGCGGGAGGCGAGCAAGTTTCTTCACACGCGGCATACCGATGTTTGCTGTTCGACCGCCGACATCGCGGAAAGTTTCCCGGAGGTGATCTGGCACGCCGAGCAGCCGATTCTCCGCACCGCCCCAGCCCCGCTGTTTCTGTTGTCTAAGCTGGTGCGTGAGAGTGGATACAAGGTGGTCCTTACCGGTGAGGGAGCTGACGAAATCCTCGGTGGATACGACATTTTCAAAGAAGCAAAAATCCGCCGGTTCATGGGTCGCCATCCGGAATCGAAGTGGCGGGCTCTCATGCTCAAACGGCTCTATCCTTACATGGACGGTATCCAGCGGCAGCCAGCTGCCTATTTGAAGCACTTTTTCCATGTCGCTGAAGACGATCTGAGCAGCCCTTTGTTTCTCCCACCTGCCGCGCTGGGAGTTGACGGCCAGGCTGAAAACGTTGTTCACGCCGGAAGTCCGCGAGGAGATGAGTTCCGGTTTCGCCGATTTGCAGGACACGTTGCCCGGTTCGTTCGGCTCCTGGGACGGGTTCAATCAGGCCGAATATCTCGAAGCGATGTATCTGCTTCCCGGCTACATTCTTTCTTCTCAGGGCGACCGGATGGCCATGGCGCACTCGGTCGAGGGGCGCTATCCGTTCCTCGATCACCGCGTGGTCAGCTTTGCCGCCCAACTTCCACCCACGCTGAAGATGAAGGTATTGGATCAGAAGCATTTGCTGAAGCAAGCCGCAAGTGGCATGATCCCGGCCTCCATCAAAAACCGCCACAAACAACCCTACCGTGCTCCTGACGGGAAAAGCTTCTTCACACCCTCCCCCGAATATGTGCAAGACATGTTGTGCGAAGAGCAAATCAAAAAGGACGGAGTTTTTCAAGCTTCATCCGTCACCGCACTGCTGCAGAAGTTCAGGAATGGACGGGCCAACAGCGAGAAAGACAACATGGCGTTGATCGGCGTCTTGTCCACTCAGCTTCTGCTGCACGAATTCATTCACGAAAGAGGGTGCCTCGTATGCAAACCGTTATCGCCAACGATGTGCGTAGCTTCGTTATAGGAAATTTTCTTCTGGGCCAGGAAGGCTCACTGAGGGATGACGCTTCCTTTCTGGAGGAAGGGATCATCGACTCAACCGGAATTCTCGAATTGGTGTCTCACCTGGAAGAGACGTACGGAATCGAGATCACCGAGGAAGAGTTGGTTCCCGAGAACCTGGATTCCATCAGCCGGATCGCCGCTTACCTCTCCAAAAAGCTGAATGGGGCGAAGGCTCGCGACATCGGCTGTGTCCCGCAGCAGGCCTTCCTCTAGCCGCTGGCCGCGTCTTTGACTCGGTCGGGAATGCGTACTCCGATTGATCCAAAAGAGATCACTATGAACGTTTGTGATTACTTGATCGAGGGGAAACCCGGTGCCTCGGTCGCGCTGCTGACCCTGCAAGGTGAGTACAGCTACGGGATGCTGCAGGCGTCGGTCGGGAGAGTTGCGGGGCATCTCATTGCCGGCGGAGGCAAGAAGGGCGATCGGGTCCTGTTGCTCGCCGAGAGCGGAGCGTTCTGGATCGCGGCTTATCTGGGGATCTTGCGAGCCGGATTAGTGTGTGTGCCGCTGCCTGCAAGAACCTCGGCGGAAGATCTGGAGTACATCTTCAGAATGACTGAGCCGGCATTGCTTTTTGTGGAAGCCAAGTACAGCTCTCGAATTCCGGAAGCCTTGCGCGCCCTCCCCACCATCACCGATGAACCTTCGCCGATACTTCGGCGTAGTGTCGCGCTTTCGGAAATTGAGTTGCGGCCTGGTGAGACCCATGCCCCAACCCCGCGGCCCACAATCGCGGCCGACGATCTCGCCGCCCTGATGTTTACCTCCGGATCCACCGGCAAACCCCGCGGGGTCATGATCTCGCACGGGAACATCATCGCGAACACCGATTCAATTGTTCAGTACCTGTCGTTATCGGCGTGCGACCGGATTATGGCCGTGCTGCCGTTTCATTACTGCTTCGGGACCTCGCTGCTCCACACTCATCTGCGAGTCGGGGGCAGCATCGTGGTTGATCCCCGTTTTATGTACCCCGAGAAAGTTCTCCAGAGAATGCAGGAAACCTCCTGCACGGGATTTGCAGGCGTACCCAGCCATTTCCAGATTCTGCTGCGCAAATCCAGTCTTGCGCGCATGAGTTTCCCCAGTTTGCGTTACGTGCAGCAGGCCGGAGGACCGTTGGCGCCGAGTTTCATTCAGGAGTTGCACGAGGCATTGCCGGGCAAACAGATCTTCGTGATGTACGGCCAGACCGAGGCCACAGCACGCCTTTCGTATCTTCCCCCGGAACAGGTGCAGACCAAGCTCGGTTCCGTAGGGCAGGCGATCCCCAAAGTAAAGCTCTCTGTTCTGAATGACGCGGGACATCCCGTCGGTCCGGACGAAACCGGTGAAATCGTAGCCGAGGGAGCAAATATAGCCCTCGGTTACTGGCGCGACGAAGGGGAGACCGCACGCTGCTTTCGCAACGGGAAGCTGTATACCGGAGATCTGGCGCGGGTGGACGAAGACGGCTTCATTTTCATCGTCGATCGGGCCAAGGATTTTCTGAAATGTGGCGGCAAACGTGTCAGTTGCCGCCAGTTGGAAAATGTTCTGCTGGAAAATCACGAGCTTCTGGAAGCGGCGGTGGTCGGCGTGCCCGACGAGATCCTGGGCGAGGCGTCGATCGCATACGTCGTTCCTCGAGATCACCAGCAGCAGCCCAGTTCGGAACAACTCAACGCCTATTGCCGTCAGCGCATGCCGTTGCCGTTCGTCCCCAAACGCTTCGTGGTAATGAAGTCTCTGCCCAAGAACAGCTCTGGCAAGGTGCTCAAGGCTCCTACTTAAAACTCAGGCGGTTGCGCCGTGAGACAGCGAACCAAGGGTTGGAAACATTCAGCGCGAATAGGGGCGCTGCTCTGCGCCGCCATTCTACTTGCAGCATGCGGGAGGACTTCCGTGTCATCCACGGCGACCATGAGCAGTATTGCATTCAGCGACGAGCAGGCTCGTCACCTGTCCACCGAGAGCATTTTCTTCGCCCACCAGTCCGTCGGCGACAACATCGTTCAGGGCATCCGCGACTTAATGGCAGAGAACCCGCGTCTCCGCCTGAACATCATCGGCTCGGCCGACAAGGAGCAGGTTGTCGGGCCGGCGTTGGTGGAGAGGCATGTCGGCGAGAATACGAACCCCAAGTCGAAGAACGAAGCCTTTCGGACCGCGGTAGAAAGTGGATTGGGCGCGCGGGGTGGCATTGTTCTGTTGAAGTATTGCTACGTCGATATTGGGCCGGGCACGGACGTCATTCAGATGTTCAGGGAATACTCCGATTTGATGGCGCAACTGAAGGCGAAATACCCGGCGCTGAAGATCGTGCATGTCACGGTGCCGCTGACCACGGTAGAGCCGGCAGGGAAGGCCTGGCTGAAACGCGTTCTGGGAAGATCCACGGCGCGGGCCGACAACCTGAAACGTAATCAGTTTAATCAGCTCTTGAAGCGAACTTACGATTCAAAGGACATCTTTGATTTGGCCCAAGTCGAGTCCACTCATGCAGACGGCTCGCGCGAGTACTTCATGGAAGGCGAGCAAGAAGTTTACACACTCGCTCCCGAGTACACGAGTGATGGAGGCCACCTGAACCAGATCGGACGACGTGCAGCGGCGCAACGATTGCTCATCACCCTTTCCACCTTATAACCATGGTCGACTAGACAGATTGTTACGAGGCAAAAAATGACACCTCCCCCAAATAATTCCTCATCCCACTGTCCGAACGCGAAGCGCTCCTGTCTGACGGAAGGCTGTCTTGGAGGTCTGCGTCGCGGTGTCCTGTTACTTCTAACCCTGGTGACTCTGAGCTGTGGTGGCGGAACTCTACAAGCGACGACGCCGGTTGGTCCGGAACCACCCGTATCCAACGCATGGCCGCTAAGTGACTCGCAGGTGGCCGTGCTGCTTTCCCAGAGGATCTTCTTCGGTCACCAGTCCGTGGGCGGCAATATTGTGCAAGGCATCTACGACTTGATGGCTGCAGACTCCCGCCTGAAACTTAATGTCGTCAGTTCGGGCAGCCCTGCCTCCGTTACAGGCCCAGCCTTCATCGAGAACGGTATCGGTCAGAACGGCGATCCGGCCTCGAAGAATGCTGCCTTCGCTGCGATTATCAACAACGGTTTTGGCGCGCAGGGCGGAATCGCCTTGTACAAGTATTGCTGGGTGGATATCAACGACTCCACCAATGTAAAGCAGATGTTCGCTGACTACCGCAGCGTGGTCGACACTCTCAAATCCAAATACCCGGCACTGAAAATCGTTCACATCACGATTCCGCTGGCCACCGATGTCAGCGTCAACCGCAACCAGTACAACAAGCTTCTAAGGCAAACCTATCCTGCCAGTTCCATCTTTGATCTGGCGGAAACCGAATCTACACATGCTGATGGATCGCGATCCTATTCCATGGTTGGGGGCGAAGCAATCTACACGCTTGCGCCCGAGTACACCGATGATGGAGGCCATCTGAACGCGACTGGGCGCCAGGCGGCCGCAAAGCGAATGCTGATCACGCTTGCCAATCAGTAAATTCTGAGGACACAGCCCCAGAGCCACCTTTTTGGAGGAACCCGAAATGTCCGTTCTATCCGCACCAAGCACCGACCTGCTGCGAATTGATGCCGCCGCCGAAGCAGATCGCATCGCCGCCGCCATCAACGAAATCATTCTCGTGAAATGTCGCCGCAAAGGGGCGGTCGTAGCGGTGTCGGGCGGCATCGACAGCAGCGTGGTCGCGGCGCTTTGCGTGCGCGCACTGGGCCCGGAAAAGGTGATTGCGCTGTTTCTCCCCGAAGCCGATTCTTCGGGAGAGAGTTTGCGTCTCGGGCAGTTGCTTACGCAGAGGCTGGGAATCCGAAGTTTCTGCGAAAACATTACTCCAATGCTTGAGGCCGCGGGATGCTATCGGCGGCGCGATGATGCCATACGCACCGTGGTGCCGGAGTATGGCGAAGGATACAAAAGCAAGATCGTGTTACCAAATCTGGTGGATGCTGACCGGTACCCGATCTTCTCGCTGGTCGTGCAATCGCCGAGTCGGAGAGACGAAGAAAGTACGCCTCTCACTCGACGCCTATTTGGGCATTGTGGCAGCCACCAATTTCAAGCAGCGTACGCGCAAGATGATGGAATACTACTACGCGGACCGGTTTCACTATGCTGTCGCCGGTACGCCCAACCGCTTGGAGTATGACCAGGGCTTCTTTGTCAAGAACGGAGATGGAGCCGCGGATTTCAAGCCCATCGCACACCTCTATAAGTCTCAGGTGTATCAACTGGCCGCGTACCTGGGAGTGCCGGAAGAGATACAGCACCGTCCGTCAACCACGGACACCTATTCTTTGGAACAGTCTCAGGAGGAGTTCTACTTCTCCATTCCTCTGGCCAAGATGGACATTTGCCTTTACGGCAAAGACCACGGGATGGCGGCGGCCGAACTGGCTTCCTCTGTCGGACTGACGGCACAGCAGGTGGCGCGGGTGTACGACATGATCGAATCGAAGCGTAGGTCGACCCGCTACCTGAGCATGGCCCCGGTGCTGGCGTGTCCGCTGGAGTAAAGCCTGTTGAGAGGCGAGCGGCCGCCATGGGTGTTCCTATCCTTGCATCATTCCGATCAGGGACCTGGGGCGAGAGCCTGCGCACCGCACGGTCACCGGGAGCAGTGTGGATTGCCAGCCATGGCCGGTTTGCGGGCTTCCTCGGGATAGTGAGCGTCTCAGCACTGGTCTGCTGGCGTCCGATTTCAGCCTTGCTTCAGGTCGCGTGGCGGGATGAACAATACACTTACGTTCTGATGATCTTGCCCGTGAGCGTATGCCTGCTCTTCCTCGAACCCAAACCAACCATGCCACTCCGATGCTCGTGGCGTGTTGGAGGGACGCTGCTGTTATGTGCCGTAGCGATGGGGGCGTGGGGCGCCATGGAGTCGGCGGGCGCTGCTGCGAACAACCGTCTCTCCCTGACCATGCTGGCACTGGTCACGTTCTGGATAGGAGCTTTCGTATTGTGTTTTGGAGCGGGAGCGTTCAAAGCCTTGCGCTTCCCGTTGCTGTTCCTCTTCCTGATGGTACCGTTGCCGAACTTCCTGCTTGAAAGGATTGTTTATTTCCTGCAAAGCGGCTCCACGGAAGTCGCGTACTTTCTATTCAGGCTGTTTGAGGTTCCGGTCAGGCAAAGCGGATTTGTATTGTCTCTGCCCGGAGTGGACATCGAAATCGCCGAGCAATGCAGCGGCATTCGTTCCAGCACGGCGCTACTGGTCGCCAGCCTAGCACTGTCACACTTATACCTACGGTCGGGATGGAACCAGTTACTGGTGGGCGCGTCGGTCCTGCCGCTGGCCATCCTCAAGAACGGTCTCCGAGTGTTTGTGCTTTCGACGCTTGCCGTGTATGTAGATCCCAATTGGCTCGAGGGGAGGTTTCATCGCAGCGGCGGGTTCCTGTTCTTTGCCCTGGCGCTGGCGGCCGTCACCGCACTCATGGTGTTGCTGCGTCGCTCGGAGCGCAAAACCGCGGAAACAGGACGAGCGCGGCAGTTCTCCCCCGAGTCTGAAGTTGCCCCAGTCGAGCCTCGAACTACAGCACAATTAGCATGTTGTCCCAAGCCAGGCGTAATCGCAGAGAGTGTTTTCAGAGATATCCAAACGACGAATCATTCTTAGAATCGGAGTCACAATCATGAAAATCTCCCGCTGGACAAGCGTTCGGCGCTTGCTTGCTACCCTTGTTGTCGTCCCTGCGCTGATGTTGGCCGTGGCACCACCGACGTGGGCTCAGGGATCGACGAGTTCAGATTCCGTGAGCAGTGCCAGGAACAGGAGACCTCACCACCAAGTCCCAGAGGGCGGAGTTCTGGCCTCCTTGGGGATTGCCATGGCCGTGATTGCCTCGGCCGCGGTGTATCGCCGCCGACGGGCGTAGAGACATCGCCAGCCCTCCCCTGCATCAAGCTGGGCGGAACTCTGCCTGATTGCCGCTTAGGGTATTGGAATAACGGCTTTCACCTCGTTGGAGTAGACGCTCTCACTCCCGCCTGAGTCTACCGCCGTGGTCACGTAATAGTAAGTCTGTCCAGCCGTGACAGCATTGTCCGTGTAGGTTGTGTTTGGGTCTGACGAGGGGTTGATCTTGGTGTAGGGGCCGCCGGTCTGAGCTCCACGATAGACGTAGTAACCCACAACCACAGAAGTGCTCGCGTTCCATGACAGACTCACGCTGTGTTGGGGTGGTGGTGTGCCTGTGCCCGTCAGGGACTGAACCGTTGGAGAATTGGAAGCATTGCTGGCAAAGGAAAGGGAAGCGGAGGCTGCGCCGCTGGCTTGAGGCCTGAAGGTCGCCGTAAACCCTGCGCTTTGGCCCGCCGCAATGGTCAGGGGGAACGAGATCGCACTCAGCACAAATTCCGGGCTGCTCGAAGTGGCAGAACTTACCGTCACGCTCGATCCGGAAGCGCTCAGGGTTCCAGTCAGAGTTGCGCTGGCTCCGACGACGACACTGCCGAAGTTCAAGGTTGCGGGAGCCACGCTCAGCTGGCCGGCAGCCGTACCCGTGCCCGACAGGGAGACGGTCAAAGTCGGGTTCGTCGCATTGGATGCAACCGAGATGTTCCCGCTGGCGCTGCTCGACGACTGCGGTGTAAACGCCGCGTTGAAGGTAACGCTCTGTCCCGCAGTCAGGGTGAGCGGCAAGCTCAATCCGCTGATCGAGAAGCCGGTTCCGGTGACGGTGGCTTGAGAGATTGTCACATTCGAATTACTGGTGTTGGTGAGAGTCTCGAACTTGCTCGAGGTGTTGCCAACCTGGACGTTCCCGAAGCTGAGGCTGGCTGGATTCGCGGTAAGCTGGCCCGGCAGGGCTCCATTCCCGGTGACGGAGATGGTCACAGTCTGATTGACGTTCCCGGAACCCTGGTTACCCTGGTTCGATGCTGACAGTGACGCAGAGATGGCGACAGATATTGTTCCGGACGCTGCGCCGGTTACGCTGGGAGTGAAGGTGACCGTGAATGTCGAACTTTTTCCAGGAGCCAGAGTCAGAGGCAGAACCGTACCGCCGGTCTGAAACTCGCTCCCGCTTACCATCACTTGTGTAATGGTCAGATCGGAGCCACCAGAGTTGGTGAAGGTGCCTGAGTTCGTCTGGCTGCTGCCGACTTGTACGGTTCCGAAACTGATGCTGGATGGGTTGACCGTGAGTTGTCCCGGCAAAACCGCCGTCGCCGACAACGACGCCGTGGTCGAGTCTCCCGGCATCGCCGAGGTAATCGCCAAGGTGGCAGCCGGGTGCCCAGCGCTTTTGGGGGTGAAGGTGATGCTCAAGGCTGCGCTCTGTCCCGCGGCGAGGGTAAGCGGAAACGCCTGGCCCGTGACTTTAAAACTTGCATCGGTCGCCGTGACGCTGTTGACCGTGATACTGGAGGCCGTCGAATTTACAAGACTGTCGGTCAACGTTTTGCTGCTGCCGACAACCACGGTGCCGAAATCAAGGGTCGCAGGGCTTACCACCAGACTGCTCGACTGCGGAGCTGTGCCCTTGCCGTTCAAGCTTTGGCATCCCAGCGTACCCGCCAGTGCCAACAGTGCAATCACTGCATTCCAACGCAAACCAAAATACCTCAAGGAAAACCTCTACTTCGTAACGATTGAGAGCGTCACCTGATCTGGCGCTGCCTGTAGCGGCCAAGAGCCCTTTACCAAAAAGCATGGGCGCATGGATTCCGTGCAGGTTGTCGTAGTTTGCTGCTTCCAGCGAGGTTTAGACAGGTCTCGGAAGGGCATGTTGGCAAGGACCAGAAGCACGAGGGGCTTCTGGCCGTTGCCGCTCACCGCAATATCTTTCGAAACTGTTGAATAATTCAACAGTAACGCAAGAAAGTTCGAGAAATGCATTTGTAATCTGAAACGTTAGAAAATCTCAGCTTTTCGGCCCGCACCCGGACGGATCACTGTGGAGGAAGTACGGCCTGCTCAAGAGGGGCCTGGCATACTCTCCAGACCCCGCACGGCGTTGCGGGTTTTTTTGTTGTGATCGAAGACCTTCAGCGCGAACGCTCCTCTGGAAACCGTGGCGCTTTCCCGTCGCAGATGCCCACTGGAAGAGACTCTCTTCTGAATGTCCGTGACCTGTTCCAGGAACGGCTGCCGGTACTCGCGCGGGAGAGACGTGAAGAACCGCAACATAGAGTTCAGCAGGACCCTCGGATCGATGTTGTCCACGCGCGCTCCAGCGAGGAAGTCCGCGATAGTTCCTATTCCACGTATCGGAGTCGGTTGTCGGGAGGGCGCGCCCCAGGTCGTACTGCACGCGGTGATCCATGTCACTGACAGAAATTAACGGCTGCTGTAGATAGAGCTAACCTTGTACGTGGGCTTGCTCGCACGCGCCCCGTCTGAATCGTTGCGCGGGACCCGTGGTGGAGATGGGTATGATCCGATGGACAGACCTTATCGGAATCGCGGGCTTCGCAACGGTGGTACTTTCCACCCTGTTGTTATTTCCTGATTCAGCAGAACGAATGAACTGGGAGTACTGGCTGGCAGGCCTGACATTGTGGTTCTTGGGGTTTGCCTCCATGGTCGGGTGGCTCCTTTTGCGTTGGTCGGTGCGACAGTCCAAGGACGGGCCGCCACCTCTATTGGTCTGGTCGACACGACAGTCGCAAGAGAGGAAAGTCACCTCCGAAAATGAGAAGGCCGCATAGTCTGACGTAAGGTTTTACCTGGCAAATCGGTCTCTGAAGTTCGCTGCGACAGCCTGCCTGTAGACGCCAGTGATCCCCTTCGCACTTGTGGATCTTGCGGGTCCACAATAATCCCGGAATCTGCCGCGTCATGAAAGCAGGCCGTGCTCGCGCAGTTTCCGGTACAAATTCCGCTCGCTGATTCCGAGAATCCTGGCCGCATTTCCGCGGTGACCCTTGCTGGCCTCGATCGCCGAGCGGATGTGCGCGCGCTCCGCTTCTTCGAGCGTCGGCAGCGAGGTCTCCGCTGCTAAAGGGGTGGTTTGCGGAGCGAACTTCGGATTCCGCAAGGAGGCGGGGAGGTGCTCCGGCAGAACCTGTGAACCCTCACAGAGCACCAGCGCCGCTTCGACCACGTGCAGCAGTTCGCGCACGTTCCCCGGCCAATTGTGCCGTCGCAGGAGTTCGAGCGCCGCTTCGCCGATCTGTTTCCTGGAGGCGAAGCGCTCGTTGAGCACGGTCACAAAGTGCTGTGCCAGCAAGTCCACGTCGGCCCCCCGGGCGCGGAGGGGCGGCACCTCCAGCGTGATCGTGCTGAGGCGGTAAAACAAGTCTTCGCGGAAAAGGCCCTGCCGCACCATGGCGGGAACGTCGCGATTCGTAGCGGTCAGAATCCGGACGTCCACTCGGATTTCGCGAGTGCCGCCGACATGCCGGAAGGTGGAGGTATCGAGGACGCGCAGGAGCTTGGTCTGGGTCGCTGGGCTCACTTCCCCGATCTCGTCGAGGAAAATCGTTCCGCCATTGGCGACTTCGAACAATCCGGGTTTGGCGCGGTCCGCTCCCGTGAATGCGCCACGCTCGTGGCCGAACAGTTCGCTCTGGAGCAGGTTCTCCTGCAGGGCGGCGCACTCGACTACCACGAACGGCCGCGACCCGCGAGAACTGCGCGCATGAATGAGCTTGGCCACCCGTTCCTTTCCCGCCCCAGTCTCGCCGGTGATGAGCACGGCGGAATCGCTGGGGGCCACCCGATCAATCAGATTGAGCAGGCGGCGGAATTCCGGGCTGTCGCCGAGGAAGGAACTGCCGAGATCCGGGGTAGTCAGGCCACGCTCTAGAAGATTCGCTCGCTGCCGCAGTGCTCGTCGTTCCACCGCCCTTTGAATGCGAATCTGGAGTTCGTCCAGCGGGCAAGGCTTTACCACGTAATCAAAGGCACCGGCACGGATCGCTTCGATCGCGGTGTCGATCGAACCGTGTCCGGTCAGCATGATGACCTCGGTTCCTGGAGTAGCGGCTTGGATGGCCTTCAGCGTTTCAAGCCCACCCATGCCCGGCAACCGCAGGTCGAGCAAGACGACTTCCGGCTCGGTCGCTGCGACTCGCCGGATGGCCTCCTCACCCGTGTCTACCGTGTCTACTTCGTAGCCAAGACGACTCAGTTCGCCCGCCATCACCTGCCGGAACGCCGCATCGTCATCGACCAGAAGCAGGAAGGGGAGCTTCATACTCCGTCCGCCGGTCGTGGACCGGGATGGACTGCCGGGATCACGATTTCGAATATAGACCCTTTTCCAACCGTACTCTCGACCAGGATGTTGCCTCCCCAACTCCGGACAGCGTTCAGCGACAGGAACAGACCGAGGCCAGTGCCGCCCGGGCGGAGGCTGAAAAAGGGCTCGAAGATCTTTTGACGGTACTCGGGGGCAATCCCGCATCCTTCATCGGTGACCCAAAGGTGCACCGCATCGCCCCCCTGGGTAGCGACGACGACTTTGCCCCCCGGCTGCGACGCCTGAATGGCGTTGAGCAGAAGATTGACCAGCAGGTTCTGCAACTCGGCCTCGTCGGCCCGGACGTGCAGGGTGGTTGCGAACGGCCGAACCGCGACGTCCACGGAGTTGGCGCGAGCCGTCGGATCGACAAGCCTCAGTGCGGCGGCGATGGCGGCATCGAGGTCCACGATATCTCCGGCATGCCGCTGTCCGCGCGACAGACGCAGGAAATGCTGGGTGATGCCGCGGCAGCGCAGGATCTGCTCACGCGCGATCGTCGCATTTTCACGGATCCTGGCCTGATCCATTTGCCCGCCCTGCCCGAGGGGAGTCTCGCGCAGGATTCCCTCCACGCACATCAGGGTGGTTGCCAGGGGAGTGTTCATCTCGTGCGAAAACCCCGAGGCCAGCACCCCGACCGACGCCAGGCGGTAGGACTCGGCCAGCTTCGCCTCGGCGGCGCGCCGCTCGGAGATGTCGCGCCAGACCTCGACGACTTGAGCCAGCCGTCCGGAGGAGTCCAGAATCGGTGAAGCGTGGATTTCTTCCCAAGCCACCGTATCGTTCCCTGTTTTGCGCTCGCAGATACGGACCTGGCGCGCGCCCGATTGCAGGCACGCGATGGTGGGGCAGTCGGACAGGTTGCACGGCTCGGGTCCGAGTTCTCGGCAGCAGCAGCCCAGAACCTGTTCGCGGGAGTTGCCGGCTCGCTGCAGAAAGGCGTCGTTGGCCGCCACAATCTTTCGCTCCGCGTCGAGGACTACAATCCCGTCATCAATGCTGTTGATCACCGTTTCCAGTCGCTCCCGCTGAGTACGCACTTCGCCCACCAGTCCTGACACGGAGTCGGCCATGGTATTGAACTCGTTTGCCAACCAGGCCAGAGTGTCCGTGCCTTCCGCCGGCACCCGTCGTTCGAGATCGCCCTGGGAAATTAAGCGCGCCGTGGTTTCGAGACGCCGCAAGCGGCGCAAGATGGACAGCCGGATCACCAGGGCGATCGCCCCTACGATGACGAAGGTCAAGGCCCCAGTGCCGGCGACCATCCAGCGCAGGTCCCGCGTCATCGCGGTGCGGACCTCTCCAGCGTTGTAATCCAGAATCAGGACGCCATTGATTTTCTGGAGGGGATCGTGGCAGCGGTGGCATTCCTCGCGGTTGCGAATCGGTACCACCGTTCTCAGAATCGTTCCACCTCGGGTTTCGATCACGCGGCTGGATCCGCGGCGTTCCGGCGGATCGCGATGGCAGGCCTGGCAGGTGGGAGAATCGATCCGGAAATCATTCCCCGCCGTCCCCGGCTTACTCGAGTAGCGTTCCACCCCACTGCGGTCCAGCAGTACGAGCTGTTCGATGCTCGCCTGTTTTCCGAAACTCTCGATCATTTGCGCGATCAGGGTGCGGTCATTCCCCATCATCTGGTGCTCGAGGGCGGTTCGGATCAATTCGCCTTCGGCGAGCGCACTGCTGTGTGCGGTCTCGAGAAGGCTTTGAAAGTGATGGACCGAAAAAACGTAGGCGGCGACCGTGCAAGCCACAACCACCGCTGCGGTGACACCGAGCGCGAGGCCAACCGTCATGCTGGCAAAACGCAGCTTCATGGTAATGACACGGAGATGGCGGGATGATGGCACACGTGCTGACTGCCGTCAACGACTGACGAATCGTCAGGGCTGGACCTGACATTCTGGCAGTCCGGCTGTTCGGCGCCTTCTCCCCTGGTATGAAGGAGAAGGAGTTAGGCCTCCCTCAACGCGGCACGCAACGTGCGATAGGCAGACTGAAGGAGGGTCCTGCTATGGAAATGCTCTTGATGGGTTTGTGCATGAGCGTATTTGGCCTGGCAGTCGCTGCGCTTGCGTTCGGAGCAGCGACGCGTTCGGAGTCATCAGATCCAGCGGTGGGGTCCGAGCTCCCGTTGGTCAAGGCGGCTGCTCCAGCCCGCTTTTTCTCGGATCGTGCTGCTATACCGCCACCCGTCCCGCCCCGGCAGGTGCCCATTGAGGTCCTGTTACGGCAGATCGAAAACCACGTTCGCCTGGAGCAGGCCGCGGCGGAATCGTTCGTGGAATTTCCCACGCAAGCCCTGTTGAACATCAAGACGACGTCGCCGTTTGTGAACTGAGAGGGTGGCTCATGACACATGAACTGCTGAACGGTCTCTCGTCCGCCGAGGTCAAGCAGGTTCTGGAACTCGGCACCACTCTGATCGTTCCCAGTGGAACCACGCTGTTCCGGCTGGGAGATCCAGCCGATCGCCTGTTCCTGACCGAACGGGGCCGAATCAGGCTTACCCTGCCGATGCAGGTCCGGGGTCAGGAAGAGGATATTCTCGTGGAAGAAAGATCTCCCGGTCAGACCGTGGGTTGGTCGGCCCTGATCCCGCCTTACCGATTCACCCTCACTGCCACGGCGCCGCTGGAAACGGAGATGGTCGCTCTGCCGCGGGAGGCGTTGCGCACGTATCTTGCTGCTTATCCGGTGGCGGGCTACAAAATCGCGCTGAATTTGGCGGTCGTGATTGGGCATCGCCTGCAACTGTTCCAGACCATGTGGCTGCGCGAGATGCAGCGTACCGTGGAAGTGCGTTCTGTTTGACCCGGAGAACCGGTCCCACGAGCCTGGCGATCCGGGTTCTGAGTGGTTACCGCGGCAGGGAGCACAGTGAATGACCGCTGACCAACTTTCCCAACCCGAACCTACGCGCCGCCGCATGATTGAATTCTTCCTCGGTGGTGGCCTGCTCGCCTCTTTTGCTTCTTTCCTCTATCCCGTGCTGCGCTATCTTGTCCCTCCCGCCGTCGCCGATCTCGGCGGGGACGAGATCGTTGCCGCCAAACTTACGGAACTGAAGGCAAACTCCGCCAAGATTTTTCGCTTCGGCAGCCGTCCTGGCCTGTTGATCATGAACCCCGACGGCACTTATCGCGCGCTCTCCGCCACTTGTACCCATCTCGGCTGCACGGTGCAGTATCGCAGCGACTTGCGCGAGATCTGGTGTGCCTGCCACAACGGAATCTACGATCTCAACGGCCGCAACATCTCCGGTCCTCCGCCCAGGCCGCTCGACGTGTTTGATGTCCACTTGCGCGGCGACGAGATTGTCGTCAGCCGGAAGCGGGAGGCCTGACCTTGTTCGCCGCCCTGCGTCACTGGCTTGATGAACGACTTAATTGGGACGACCTCACCGCACCCCTCCGCCACAAAACCGTCCCCCATCATCGCCTGTCATATTGGTATTTCCTCGGAGGCATTACCCTTTTTCTCTTCGTGCTCCAGGTGCTGACCGGGATCCTGCTGCTCCTGTATTACCGGCCGGGAGCCAACGAGGCCTTCGAAAGCGTGCAGTACATCATGACCCAGGTGAGGTTTGGCTGGCTGATTCGTTCTATCCACTCCTGGTCAGCAAACTTAATGATCTTTACCGCGTTCGCTCACATGTTCAGCGTGCTGTTCCTTAAGGCGTATCGCAAACCGCGTGAACTGACATGGAACAGCGGTGTGCTGCTTCTGTTTCTGGTCATGGGATTTGGGTTCAGCGGGTATCTGCTGCCCTGGAACACGCTGGCCTTCTTCGCCACCAAGGTCGGTACCGAGATTACCGGACAGGTTCCGATCATCGGCAAGCCCCTGATGATCTTTCTCCGCGGCGGGGAAGATGTAACCGGAGCGACGCTGACCCGATTCTTCGGATTCCATGTCGCCGTTCTACCCGGATTGGCAACCCTGATGATCCTGCTGCACCTGTTGCTGGTTCAACGCCTGGGCATCAGCATTCCTCCGAAACTGGAAGTTGCAGTGGACCGCGAATCCGTCTGCAAAGCGGGAAATTAAATTCTTTCCCAACTTTTTGCTGCGGGAACTGATGGCTTGGTACGTGGCCCTGGGAGTGCTGGGCGCGCTGGCAGCCATCTTCCCCTGGAACCTCGGTGTTAAGGCAGATCCTTTTGTGTCTGCCCCGGCCGGAATCAAGCCCGAGTGGTACTTCCTGTTCATGTTCCAGACACTCAAGCTCATCCCTTCCAAAGTGTGGTTCATCGACGGGGAGGTTCTGGGTGTGCTTACGTTCGGCCTGGTCGGCTTGTTGTGGATGCTGCTGCCATTTTTTGAGAGTGATCAACCTTCACGAACGAAAGGTTGGATCACCGGGCTTGCAGTTTTTGCTCTCGCGTACATGGCAGGTATGAGTGTTTATGGCCATCTTGCGAAATAAACTTCGACTGTCGGGCGCGGCCCGCCAGGTCAGTCTGGCCGGCTTCTTCGTGCTCGCAGCTTGTCTGGGTTATGGGCAGACCACGGACTCCTGCCTGGATTGTCACTCGGTCTTACCCGATCCCATGGGGGTAAGTCAGGAGAAGTTCAGCCAGGACATCCACGCACAAACGGGCTTGACTTGCGCGAGTTGCCACGGAGGCGACCCTACCAGCAACGATCCAGACCAAGCCATGAGCCGCAAGGCGGGTTGGAAAGGCAGGATTGATCGCAGCGAGATCCCGCAGTTATGCGGAAGTTGCCATTCGGATTCGGCCTATATCCGGCAGTTTAATCCCAGCTTGCGCACGGATCAGTTGGGCCAGTACCGCACCAGTGTGCACGGCAAGCGCCTCGCCGCTGGTGACACGAAGGTGGCAGTGTGCACCGATTGTCATAGTGTTCACGACCTAAGGGCGCACAGCGATCCCCGTTCTACGGTGAACCCGGTCAACGTGGCGAAAACCTGCGCTCGATGCCATGCTGACGCGAATTACATGAAGGGATACTCCATTCCCACGGATCAGTTCGCCAAGTACAGCACCAGCGTGCACGAGCAGGCGCTGATGGTGCGAGGCGATCTGAGTGCTCCAACCTGCACAACCTGTCATGGAAACCACGGGGCCGCGCCTCCAGGAGTCGACAAGGTACAGAATGTGTGTTCGAACTGTCACACTTTCCAGGCGCAGATGTACGAAAAAAGCTCACATAAGGAAGCTTTTCAAGCGGCCTCGCTTCCAGGATGCGTCGTGTGTCACAGCAATCATGGCATCAGGCATCCAAGTGACGCGATGCTGGGCACTGGCCCTGACGCGGTCTGCATGCGGTGTCACACCCCGGGCGACGTATGTGATCAAGCCAGGGCAGAATTACAGAGCAACCTGGGCCGCCTGGACGAGGCCATCAAAAGCGCAGATCAGGCCCTGCGCGTCGCCGAGTCCTCTGGTATGGAGGTGAGTGAGGCGCGGCTGGGCCAGGACCAGGCACGGGACTCGCTGACCAAAGCTCGAGTCACGATCCATAGCTTCCGGACGGATCTGGTTGATCAGGATGTTCAGTCCGGCCTGAAGATCGCCGCCAGGAACCTGCAAGCCGGGAAGGAAGCCATGGTTGAGCGCAGCCATCGCCGTATCGGGTTCGGAATGTCTCTCATCGCCATCGGCATGGTGTTGCTTGGGCTGCGGTTGTACATCAAGAAGATGGAGAGTTAGCCCTCTAATGTCGCCGCGCGGTTTCCTGTTACGGAATCGCGGGCCTCTTTTCGCCACGGAGAAATAACTCAGTGTGTTCTTGCCGCAAAACACTAAGTCGTGGATCGGTAGTTCATCAAATGCTATGACGCCCCTCGGCGACATTCCGTCACAATTGAAGGCGCGCGGAGCCATGAGTAATAACGAGCTAGCCGGCGACTGCTGCGCGTTAGCAGCGAAAGACAGTCGGACCCCTCTAAAGGAGCCCGGCTAACTTAAGTACCGCATAGCAGGCAGCACAGGCGACGACCTGAGTAAGTCCCTCGCCGATCGTGCGCAATGGAATGTTGGAAGCTTTTTTCTTCAGGTAGTCCAAGGCCCTTTTCTGGGCCAGGGAGATCAGCCGCAACGGCAGATTCCCCGCTGGCACAGCCTCCGTGGATAGTCCGGAGACGCTCATCATTCAGATTAGACTTCGCTTGGATTCCGAAATACCACGAATATCGGTCAGGCGAGTGCGTCGCGTCGCGCTCATTACGGAATTACGGCTGTGGCCAGATTCGAGTACAAGCTCTCCGTATTACCCGAGTCGACGGAGGTGGCCGCGTAGAAATAGGTGGACCCGCTCTGGACGTTGTTGTCCGTAAACGACAAGCCTGAGATCAGGCTGGAGTTCAGTTTCGTGTAGGGCCCGCCAGAACTGGCTCCGCGGTAGATGTTGTATCCGATCACCTGGGAAGTACTCGCGTTCCACGACAGGCTCACGCTATGCTGGGTGCCGGCGCCACTGAACGTCACCACCGACGGTGAGTTCGTAGCGTCGCTGAAGAAAGTAACTTGCCCCGGGGAACCGCCCGTGGTTTGGGGGGCAAACGTCACCGTAAAGGAAGCGCTGCTCCCGGCTTTGACCGTGGTCGGGAAGGTAATGCCGCTTAGCGAATAGCCTTGGCCATTCCAGCTTGCCGAGGAAACGTTGACGTCGGTGCCGCCGGCGGTCAGCGTTCCCGCCTGGTTCTGGCTGGTTCCGACTGTGACGTTCCCGAAATTCATGGTGGAGGGGCTTGCCGACAACTGTCCCGGCGCCAGGCCAGTGCCTGTCACAGGCACAGTAACGGGCTGGCTCGCGCCGCTGACAGTAATGGTCAGGGTACCATTCGCCGTTCCCGCGGACTTGGGAGCGAAGGCTACTGAAATACTCGAGCTTTGGCCTCCGGTCAGGGTCAGCGGCAAAGCCGGGGTGGTCACACTGTAACCGGTGCCAGTCACGGCGATTTGTGTGACCGAAATGCTCGGGCCTCCAGCCGCCGAGGAGTTCGCCAGGCTGACGGAATCGGTCTTGTTGCTGCCTACCGCGACACCGCCGAAAACGAGAGTGGAGGTGTTGAGTGTAAGATTGGCGGAATTCGTCCCCGCGTTGTTTTTAACCGGCGCACCGCTCCCGCCACCGCAGGAGGCGGCGAAGAGGGTGACGAGAAGTGTAAGGAACAAGCTGTTCCAGTTGCGCCGCAAAGGACTTCCACTCTTTAGCTGTCTTCTAAACATTTTCTTGGGGTTGGCGGCTTTCCGCTAGAGCCTGGAAAGCCATGCCCTTCTCCTCGCCTGGCCCACGACGTCGGTAATCGAAGGATCTGGAGTGCTGCTGGTTCCATGCCAGCGTAAAATCCACGCCCAGGTTGCGCTGATTGTCAGGGAGCTACGAAAAATCCGGAAGATACTGGAAGTACATGTTCGTAAGTTGTTGTGTATACGCTAGTTAATCTCGGTCTAGCCTCTTCTTCCAGGGCCCAATTTGGGACTAATCTGCAAGTAATGGATGGAGCTCACCTGCACCATACCCAAGGGGGCGGCATGGGGGCCCTTATGCCTCAAGGGAAGGGAATCACTGCTCGAACCTGGGTTGAATAAACACTCTCGGTCCCGCCGCTATCGACCGCTGTCGCAACGTAGTAATAGGTTTTGCCAGCCAAGACCGTGACATCCGTATAGGAGGGGCTGGCATCGAGAGCAGAGTTTATTTTGCTGTAGGGGCCGCCCGACGCGGTGCCACGATAGACGTTGTATCCCACCACAACCGAGGTTTCACTCCAGGACAACGCCACACTGTGCTGCGATGGCGCGACCCCGGTCCCGGTTAAGCTTTCCGTAGGCGAACTCGTGGCATTGCTTGCAAACGATAGCGTTCCCGACGCGATCCCGCTAGTCTGCGGTGTGAACTTCACAGTAAAGGACGCACTCTTACCCGCCGTGACCGTGAGCGGGAAGGAAAGCCCAGTCAAGAGAAATTCGGAACTGCTGCTGGTGGCCGACGTGACCGTCACATTCGCTCCCGAAGCGGTAAGGGTCCCGCCAAGGCTGGCGCTTCCGCCCACAGTTACGTTGCCAAAACTCAACGACGCGGGAGAGACCGTCAACTGGCCAGCTGTGGTTCCGGTTCCGGTTAGCGGGACGGTAACGCTTGATATCCAGTTCGGCGACGAGAAGACGATCTTTCCGGTGGTGCTGCCGCTTGAGAGGGGAGCGAACGTCAGGGTGAAGGTGTAGCTGTGCCCTCCCGGCAGGGTCAGGGGCATGGTTAGACCGCTCGCGCTGAAACCCTTGCCGCTAGTTGTGGCCGTTGACACTGTCACGCTCTCAGCGCCCACGTTGGTCAGGGTTTCAGTCAGGCTTTGACTAGTGCCGACCTTGACATTGCCGAAAGCGACACTCGTAGGGTTGACCGTGAAGGCGCGGGCGTGAGACGGAACCGATCCCAGAATCACCAGGGCAACATTCAGACTTAGGAAGACTGAGACGAGGGAGCGAGGGTTTCGAAAGGGGAGGCGCATGTCAGCACCAGTTTCAAACACCTCCCCTGAACCCAAAAGGTCTCGAAGGGGCCGCTGGATACTCGGTAGTACAGACCTCTCCTGTCGCATGATCGCCCCACGGACGGCGGAATGACCTCGGCAGACAGGGCGAAACAGTGAGTTTTCATGGTCTCACCTCAGGTAAGCCTTGCTTCTTCGATTCCGGGAACCGTTTCCGGAACTCGTCGAACCAGGTGTTCTTCTGCGTTTTGTTGCAACGAGGTCGGGCAGGAAAGGAGGGGGAAATAAAAAGAACCGCGATATTGGTTACGCTCTAGCCACCAACTCCTGCGAGAGAGCCAGTAACGTGGATGCGTGCACCATCGCGGTCCCCGATGCAATCACTGCTTTAGCAGTACCAAACCCCGGCGTCTCCTCGCAGATTCGTCGGTTTTTTCGGGTCTGGCCGTCGAGCGAGTCGCCCCGCCCTACGAATCACCCAGCCTACTTCGGATGGACGACGATATTTGAAGTCAATCCTTTTGGCCGTCGACGCACTAAGAGTAGCGCGTTTAGCGAAGTTGTCAACGCCCCTTTCTTGTGCAACCCGGCGGTTCGATGACTTACCGGTCAACGCTCCAAATAGCCTGTCAGTCAAGGCTTTTGAGGGCATGGATGGAGCCTCGTCACAGCCTCGATCTTGCTGGTCTGTGGAAATCTTTTCATGCGACCAACCTCACGAACCAAGGAAATCTCTTGACGGGGTGAGTCGCTTTCGCGCATCGTGCTGAAAGGATGTTGACCAGTGACATGGACCACTTGGTGGCTTACGTGGACGGAAGTTCCCATGGCAGTCCCGGCCCCGCCGGCATCGGGGTCATCGTCGAAGATTCTGAAGGCGGCCGTGTCCAAATTGCCAAGTGGATCGGCTTTCAGGACAACAACGTCGCCGAGTACGTAGCGTTGCTGGAAGCTCTGCAATGTGCCTTAGCCCGCAAAGCGCGATCCCTTCGCGTGTACTCGGATTCTGACGTGGTAGTGCGGCAGATGTGCGGCGAATATGCTTGCCGCAGTCCAAGGCTGTATTCTTTGAACTGGATCTGCCGGAAACTGGCCAGGAGCTTGGAGTTTGCGATTACCCGCATTCCCCGGGAGCACAACGTCGAGGCGAACCAACTCGCCAACAACGCGGCTCGGCTGTGCCGGGACTTTACCATCGGTTAGCGAGCGGCGGGGAGAAGTGCGGTAGTACCTTCCAGGGTCTTGAACCGGACAGTGACATGCAGCTTCCGGATCGCCATGACTACACTCCCCATGCCAAGTCGCCGCTGAGCCGGGTTTCGCTGAGTGCCGTTGCCACACCCGATTGATCTCACTTCCCATTTTGGTCGCAAACTAAACAGGAAGATAGAAACCGCAGGATCCCTCGCCCTGGTAGCGGCCTTAGAATAAGAGTGACCGCCGAGAACAGGGATGACTGCATGATTCCAGCAGCCGAGGAATCTGTATTCGAGGTTTACTCTGCAATGTGTCCTGATTGCGGAGCTTGGGAAGTGTGGGATGTTGCGAATCCCCGATTCGTGAATGGCCCTCACATCCCCTTTGAGTCGTGCTGTCCTGTATGCGGGAATCTCTTCCGTGTGAATGCTTTGGACTCTGGATTTGTGACTTTTGAGACGAGGGAGCAGGGATTCTCCACCGTGCGCCCAACCTCCAGGCGTGGCGCCTTTTGCGGTTAAGCATGCTCACCCAGGAACATCGTCGTCATCCTCGCGTTGCGGTTGAGCAGATAGTCACCCTGACGTCTTCGACTTGCATCGGTGACAAAGCGGCACTGACTCGAGACATCTCACTCGGTGGGGTGCTGCTCACGACGAACAGTTGTGTCGCGGAAGGCTCGGAAGTTGTCTTGTTTGTGGTGTTGCCCGCGGAGATTACGGGAAAGTGTGAGTTGCGCGTCCTGTGTAATGGCAGAGTTCTGCGACGAGCGGAGCGCGGAGATAGGGCTGCGATTGCAGTTGAATTCAGTGGTTACGATCTCCCGCCTCGGCAGGAGAAGGTTGCTTGATGCCTCCGCTCAGTGTGCCGATGCCGGTCTCTAGGAAATAGTCTGCCCTGGTGCAGGTGGTATAGGCCGCATAGGGCGTCCGCGGGTCGCAGCGATTCAATTGAACTGGTGTGATTGTACTTTCGGACCATCGGGAGCGGTCAACAGAGGGTAATACCATGTTCGGCCACCAGCCCCGAGAGTTCGGTGGCAACACCTACGGAGAATGGATCCGGCACTGGCCGGTGCGTTACGGGAGCGCTTTGCCCTCCGTGGCGGCGGCTACGCTGCTGTGCTATCTGCTGCAGAAGCCCTTCCAGGACATACCACACTTCATCACCTTCTACGCCGCGATCATGCTGGTGGCCGTCATCGGCGGCTTCTGGCCCGGCATTCTGGCCACGCTGCTTTCGGTAATCTCGATCGACTACTTTTTCCTTTCTCCGGGGCGATTGGGATCCTGGCACTTGGTTCAGGTTGCAGCCGTAGTAGCTTTCACCTCGGTGGGTGTCTTTACCAGTGTGCTCGGGGAGATAGCGCACCGGCGGGAAAAACGACTTCGCTACAGCGAGGAGAAGTTAGCCGAGAACGCCCTGCGGGTAAGCGAAGAACGCTATCGCTCGGTGGTGACCGCCATGGCCGAAGGAGTGGTGGTGCAGGACGCCAATGGAGCCATCCTGGCCTGCAATCCCCGCGCCGAGCAAATTCTGGGACTTACGGTAGCGGAGATGCATGGTCGAACTTCCGTAGATCCGCTATGGCGCACCATCCATGCGGATGGGTCGCCATTTCCAGGCGAGGCCCATCCGGCGATGGTGACCCTCCGCACCGGCGAACCCCAAAAGGATATCTGCAGGGGGGTGCTCAAACCGGACGGGACCACGACCTGGATCCAGATTAATTCTCAACCCATATTTCACAGCGGCACGCAGACCGCCGACGCAGTGGTTACGACCTTCACGGATGTGACCGAAAAACGCCGGATCGAAGAGGCGATCCGGGCAAACGAGGAACGTTTCCGGGTGGCGCTGCAGAATTCTCCGATTGTTGTTTTCAACCAGAACCTGGACCTGCGTTACACGTGGATCAATAGTCCGGTCGCCGCCTGGGCGGGGAAGGGATGGCTCGGCAAGACGGATGCCGAGATTATAGAGAATGCCGAGGACGCGGGACGGCTCACCGCCATCAAGCGGCGCATTCTCGAGACCAGCCAGCGGGTTCGGGAGGAGATCCCGGTGCGCTTCCAGGACCGGACCATTTACTACGATTTTACCGGCGAGCCGCTGCGTGATCGCGCCGGAAACGTGGTTGGGATCACCTGTGCGGTTCTCGATGTCACCGAGCGCAAACAAGGGGAAGAACAATTGCGCCGGGCGTCCTTGTATGCTCGCAGTTTGATCGAAGCCAGTCTCGACCCCCTGGTCACGATTAACCGCGATGGCAAGATTACTGACGTCAACCAGGCAACCGAGAGAGTGACCGGGGTCGTCCGGGGGCGCTTGATTGGCAGCGATTTCTCCGACTATTTCACCGAGCCCGACAAGGCCCGCGAGGGTTACCGGCAGGTCTTCGCAAAGGAATCAGTGCACGACTATCCCCTGGCGATCCGCCACAGTTCGGGTCACATCACGCACGTTCTTTACAACGCATCGCTGTTCCGGAACGAAGCCGGAGAAGTCGAAGGCGCTTTTGCGGCGGCGCGAGACATCAGCGAACGTCGGATCCTTGAGGAACAACTCTTGCAAGTTCAGAAACTCGAGGCGGTCGGCCGCCTGGCGGGAGGAGTGGCGCACGACTTTAACAACATCATGAGCATCATCATCGGGTATTCCGAACTGATCCAGGGAAAACTGAGGCCGGAAGACCCGATTAGAAAACATCTGGAGAATATTCTGAAGGCTGCCGACCGCGCTGCTGCCCTCACCCGGCAGTTGCTGGCCTTCAGCCGCAAGCAGGTGATGGATGTTCGACTGCTCGACCTCAATGAGCGGATTATTGAACTGAGTAAGATGCTGCCCCGCCTGATCGGAGAGAGCATCGAACTGGTCCTGAATCTGGCGACCGACCTGGGTCAAGTCAAAGCTGATCCGGTGCAGATCGAGCAAGTTCTGATGAACCTGGCGGTGAACGCGCGCGATGCCATGCCCCGCGGAGGTAGACTGACAATCGCGTCCGCCAACGCGGAACTGGACCGCGAATACAGCCGGTTACACCCGGAGGTGGTTCCCGGCCACTACGTAATGATGTCCGTATCGGACACGGGCGTAGGCATGAACCAGGAAACACGCGCCCACATTTTTGAGCCTTTCTTCACCACGAAGGGGATGGGCGAGGGCACCGGGCTGGGGTTATCGATCATCTACGGCATCGTGCGGCAGAGTCAAGGTCACATCTGGGCGTATAGCGAGCCCGGTCGTGGCAGCACCTTCAAGATCTTTCTGCCATTGGCGTCGGGAACCCCGGAGAAAGCTCCACCCGAGACACGCCCCGTGTCGGTGGCGGACTTCCCTTCCAGGACAATCCTGGTGGTGGAAGATGAGAACGCGCTGGCCGAGATGACCCAGGCGGTGCTGAAGGACAGCGGATACACCGTGCTGCTGGCTGGCAGCGGGGAAGAGGCGGTGAAGGTGGCGCGTGCCCATCCTGGGCCAATCGATCTCCTGTTAACCGATGTCATCTTGTCGGCGGGCCTTAATGGTATTGAATTGGCGGCTCATCTCCGGGTGCTGCGGCCGGAAATCAAGGTCGTCTACATGTCGGGTTACAGCGATGTCTTGGTAAACGCCGGAGCGGACGTGGGTTCCAATGCAGCGCTGATCGAGAAGCCGTTCACCACCGATCTGTTGAGGACCACAGTGAGAAAAGCGCTGGGACGGGCAGTGAGCGTCTCAGAAGCAGGACACAGGTAGCCAGAATTGTCTCCGCTGTTCACAGAGTTGATTTCGTCGACCTGACCTTGGGTCGGCTCTCGTTCCCATCCACCAGCATGCAGCCAGCAAGTTTTTGACCGCGGATGTTGGGCTAGCCTTGCCGAAACCGGTGATGAAGTATGTAATGTCAGCTCTACGGTCTCGACTTGCGGAAGGATGGCGGTTGGGCAGCCGCTCTTGACGGAACCGGTTCCAGCACTGGCTCAGAGGGCCTGTTAATGACGAGTGCATCCCGCGCCGTTGCTTCTCCCCACGTGGTGAACATCGATGACTTGCGAGCGATAGCCAGGCGTCGTCTGCCCAAGGTTGTCTTCGACTATCTTGACGGAGGAGCGGACGGTGAAGTTACCTTGCGTGAAAACTGCCGGGTGTTTGACACCGTAACTTTCCGCCCACGGCAAGCGGTTGCCGTACCTGCCTGCGATCTGCGCGCCACGGTGTTGGGCCGTGAGATCTCCTTTCCCGCGATGCTGGCTCCAGTCGGATACAGCCGCTTGATGCATCCCGGCGGCGAAACCGCGGCTGCCCGGGCTGCCGGAGCAGCCGGTACCGGGTATGTCCTCTCTACCATTTCCGGTCATAAACTGGAAGACGTTCGCGCAGCATCGAAGGGGCCCGTATGGTATCAGCTCTACGTGATCGGAGGCCGCGAGGTTGCGGAAGCCACGATCGAGCGCGCGCGGGTCGCTGGTTTTTCGGCACTGGTCGTGACCATCGACACTCCAGTGGCCGGACTGCGGGAGCGCGATTTCCGCAATGGGATGATCGAGCTTTTGAGTGGGAGCGTGTTGGCGAAAATTCCACACCTGCCGCAAGTGCTCGCCCGCCCTGCCTGGCTGGCAGCGTTCCTGCTCGACGGCGGTGTTCCCAAGCTTCCGAACATCGTGATCCCCGGCCAGGGGCCGATGCCTCTCATTGATGTGAGCGCCGCACTGGCTCGAGCCGCGGTCACCTGGCAGGACCTGCGTTGGATCCGCGAGGCCTGGCGCGGCCCCGTCGTCATCAAGGGAGTGTTGACCGGCGAGGATGCGCGCCGAGCGGTCGATGAAGGCGCCGCCGCGATAGTCGCTTCTAATCACGGAGGACGTCAGCTCGATGGTTCTCCCGCGACCCTCAAAGTGCTGCCCGAAGTCGTGGCCGCGGTGAAGAACCAGGCCGAAGTCCTGATGGATGGCGGGATCCGGCGGGGTAGCGACATCGTGAAGGCAATCTGCCTCGGAGCCCGCGCAGTCCTGATCGGGCGAGCCTATGCCTACGGACTCGGAGCCGCCGGAGAAGCCGGCGTGACCCGCGCGCTGGAACTGTTGCGCGCCGACGTAGACCGAACGTTGAAGTTGCTGGGGTGTGCCTCGATCTCGAATCTGGATCCTTCCTACCTTGATACTTCGGCATGGGGCAGGAATTGAAATTTGGGAATTCGCAAAAGAGAGTTGTGCTGCCACTCGCGATTTGATTTATTCTGCTGCTTCCGTCACGGAGACTGCCAAGTGATCCCTGCGCACCGCTGGATGTCGATTCTTCTTGTCTGCTTTTTCGCCTTCACCCTGGTTCCTGCCAGTCCAGCACAGCAATTTCCTGAGAGCACCTATCAGGAAATGCATTGGCGCATGATCGGGCCGTTTCGTGGCGGGCGGACCCGCGCGGTCAGCGGGGTGCCCGGCCAGCCAAACGTTTTCTACATCGGACAGGTGAACGGCGGCGTGTGGAAGTCCGATGACTACGGACGCACCTGGACCCCGATCTTCGATTCCCAGCCCACGCAGTCCATTGGCGCCATCGCCGTGGCCCCGTCGGATCCCAATGTCATCTATGTTGCCAGCGGCGAAGGCTTGCACCGTCCCGATCTTTCTGTGGGAGACGGAATCTACAAGACGACGGATGGAGGCAAGACCTGGACACACTTAGGCCTGCGGGAAGGCCAGCAGATCCCCGCGCTGGTGGTTGATCCCCGCGATCCCAACCGGCTGGTTGCGGCGGTGCTTGGTCATCCCTACGGTCCCAGCGACCAGCGCGGTATTTATCGATCCACCGACGGAGGTGCCAGCTGGAAGAAAGTTCTCTACAAAGACGAAAATACCGGCGGTTCCGACGTGGAGATCGACCCGTCGAATCCCGATATTCTGTATGCCTCATTGTGGGAAGCCCGCGAAGGCCCGTGGGAGGACAATAACCTCTTTAACGGAACTGGCGGTGGCCTGTTTAAGTCCACGGATGGCGGTGAGACCTGGCGGCCGCTCAACCACGGCCTGCCCGCGAATCTGGTGCAGATTAACGTCGCCATCTCTCCCAGCGAACCCCGCCGTTTGTACGCGACCCTGGCCACCACCGATCGCGGCGACTACGGTTCCGGCGCGGGGTTGGGTGTTTACCGCTCGGACGACGGTGGTGAGAACTGGTATCACGTGACCATGGACCCGCGCGCCGGCTTTCGGATTGGCGGTGGCGATCTTCCTATTCCGAAAGTGGATCCGAAAAATCCGGACGTGGTCTACAGCGCCAGCATCGTCACCATGAAGTCCATGGATGGCGGTAAGACCTGGATGAGTTTCCGCGGAGCGCCCGGCGGCGATGATTACCAGAACATTTGGATCAACCCGCGCGAGCCTGACACCATCATTTTGGTGAGCGATCAGGGTGCGATCGTGACCGTAAACGGCGGCCGGACCTGGAGTTCGTGGTACAACCAGCCCACCGCGCAGCTTTACCACGTCGGCATTACCAATACATTTCCATATCGCGTATGCAGCGGCCAGCAGGAAAGCGGGTCTGTCTGTATTTCCAGCCGGGGCAATGATGGCGAGATCACCTTTCGTGACTGGCACCCCGTGGGCACGATTGAGTACGGCTACGTGGCGCCCGATCCTCTCGATCCCGACGTGGTTTACGGCGCGGGGCGAAGCGAAGTCTCCAAATTTCACTGGTCGACGGGCCAGGTGCAGAATGTGACGCCCATCCCGGTGCGCAACGGAAAGTACCGCACTAACCGGACTGAGCCCATCATGTTCTCACCGCTGGACCCGCACGTCATGTATTACGCGGCCAATGTCTTGTTCAGGACCACGGACGGCGGAGAGAACTGGCAGACGATCAGTCCTGACCTGACCCGGGAGAACCCGGGCCCGCCAGCGAGTGTAGGGAAGTTGTTTCCGGAAGGAGCCGATAAACAACGGGGCGTGATTTATGCCCTGGCTCCCTCTTTCAAGAATGGGAACACACTGTGGGCGGGAACCGACGATGGGCTCATGTGGATAACCCGTGATGGCGGAAAGAACTGGAGCAACGTCACACCGCCGGAACTCACCGCATGGAGCAAGGTGACGCAAATCAGCGCTTCGCATTTCGATGACCAGTCGGCCTATATCTCGGTGAGCCGCTTTCGGATTGACGATCTCCGGCCGAATATTTATCGCACCCATGACGGCGGAAAGAACTGGAAAGCCATCACCGGGGGATTGCCGGCCGATGCCCCGGTCGACACCATTCGCGAAGATTCCGAACGCCAGGGGTTGCTGTTTGCCGGAACCGAGAAGGCGGTGTGGGTTTCATTTGACGATGGGGACCACTGGCAATCGCTGCAGTTGAACCTGCCGCATACGTCCATGCGCGATTTGTGGATCCATGACAACGATCTGATTGTGGCGACTCATGGCCGTGCATTCTGGATTCTCGATGACATCACCCCGCTGCGTCAGCTTGCTGACTCCGTCGTCCACTCCGATGCCTATCTCTTCCGGCCCGGCTTGAGCTATCGGGTTCGGCGAAGCACGAACAGCGATACGCCGATTCCGCCCGACGAACCCACAGCGTTGAATCCACCCAGCGGGGCCATTCTCGACTACCATCTCGCCAAGCCCGCCTCCGGTCCCATCACGCTGGAGATTCTGGATTCCCACGATAAGCTGGTGCGCCGCTATTCCAGCGCCGATCGTCCGGAGGTTTCAGAAGAGGACCTTAAAAAACAACTCATCCCCCTCTACTGGATCCGCATGCCCCGGACGTTCTCCGCCGATGCCGGCATGCACCGCTGGGTATGGGATCTGCATTATCCGGCTCCGCTTTCGACGCAGCACGAGTATCCCATCGCCGCGATTCCGGGGGACACGCCGAGAGAGCCGCTCGGCCCTCATGCGCTGCCGGGAAAATACACGGTACGCCTCACGGTCGGCGGGCACAGCTACACCGCGCCTCTCACGCTGGAGATGGATCCACGCGTGAAGACTCCCCTGCCTGGCTTGGAGCAGCAGTTCCAGTTGGAGACCAGGTTGGCATCTTTGCTGACCAGCAGTTCCGAAGCAGTGATGCAGGCGCACTCCATCCAGAAACAGCTGAAAACGCTCAACCCGAAAGCCTCCGGCGCTGCCAGTGATGCTCTGAAGAGTTTTGAACAGAAGCTCATGGCGTTGCTGCAAGCTTCAGGCCAGCCGGGCGCAGGCACGCCGGCCCCGACTCTCGGCCGGGTCAACGGCGCGGCCACAACGTTGTATGCCGATGCGACTCGCGCCGATGCCGCTCCTACGAAGGCATTGCTGGATGCAACCTCTGCCGCGGAACAGGACGGCGCCACCGTTCTGAAGAATTTTGATCGTGTGAAAATGACAGATCTTCCGGCACTCAACCAGGTGCTGCGCGGTGCAGGTCTGTCAGAGATTCAGTTAAAGACGAACTCCCCGACCGACGAAGGCGCCGCCGACGTGGAATGAGAAGTCTGCGAATCGGGCCTTCGTCATCATGGTTTCATGGTTATTGAACTCTGGAGGTACAGGTACGTGCGAAAGACTACGCTGGTTTTTTTTGTTGTTTGTCTCGCTGCTCTGGCTTTAGCTCAGAAGAATCTGTCCGGCCCGTCATCTGGATCCGGGAAGTCCAGGCACAACGCGGCGCAAGACAAGCCCGCCGAAGCCGCCAGCACTCCTCCGGGCCCCAAGGATGATGAGGCAGAATCCAAGGGACCCTGGAAAGCGCTGGAGTACCGGTTGGTAGGCCCGTTTCGCGGCGGACGCGTGGTGGCGGTTACGGGCGTCGTCGGGCAAAACAATACTTACTACTTCGGCGCAGTGGCCGGCGGCGTCTGGAAGACCACGGACGGCGGGCTCAATTGGAGGCCGCTCTTCGACAAGCAAAAGGATGCTTCGCCCGCGATTGGCGCGATTGCGGTCGCGGAGTCTGATCCGAACGTCATCTACGTCGGCACCGGGGAAGCGTGTATTCGCGGCAACGTCGTCGGCGGCAACGGAGTCTACAAGTCGATCGATGCAGGCAAGACCTGGAAATCCGTGGGTCTGGGCGACACTCATGCCATCGGACGGTTGATTGTCGATCCCAGGAATCCCGACGTTGTTTTTGTTGCCGCATTAGGACATCCGTTTGCCGACAATGAAGAGCGCGGCATTTTCCGCACTCGCAGACGGCGGCAAGACATGGGAGACGAGTCCTTTATGTAGACGACAAAACCGGCGGCATCGATATCACATTCGATCCAGCGACTCCAACATTCTGTTCGCCGCGATGTGGCAGACCGTACGAAACCCGTGGACATTGGAAGTCGGCGGCCCGGGAAGCGGACTCTATCGCTCCGCCGACGGTGGTGACACCTGGAAGAAGCTGGCAGGCAACGGACTTCCCGAGGGGACTCTCGGTCGAATAGGATTGACGACTACCTCGAATCCCAACCGGATATATGCTCTGATTGAAGCCGAAAAGGGAGGCCTCTACCGGACGGATGACGGCGGGGAGAACTGGCAGCTCACCACCGATGACCGCCGCTATCGCCAGCGCGCCTGGTATTACACCCATGTCTTTGCGGATCCTCGAATCCGCGAAATCGTCTACATCCTGAATACCGGAACGTACAGCTCCATCGACGCCGGCAAGACCTTCGTGCAAGTGCGGGCGCCGCACGGCGATAACCACGCCTTCTGGATCGATCCCACGAATCCGAAACGGCTGATGAATGGCAACGACGGCGGTGCGACCATCTCAACCGACGGCGGCCAGAGCTGGTCGACCGAACACAACCAGCCCACCGCGCAGTTCTATCACGTAGCACCGACAGCCGTTTCCCTTACGGCTCTATGGCGCGCAACAGGACAACTCCACCGTGGCCATCGCCAGTGCGAGCGCGAATGGGGGAATCGACCGTGCGGATTACTACGAAGTCGGCGGCGGTGAGAGCGGATACATCGCGGCGCGATCCGACCGATCCGATGATCGTCTATGCCGGCTCGTACGGTGGCGAGATCACTCGCTACGACCATCGCACCAGTAGCACCCAGAATGGCGCCGTGGCCGGTGAATCCCATCGGCTGGGCGGCTGCCGATGTGAAACACCGTTTCCAGTGGACCGAACCCATCGTCTTCTCGCCCCATGATCCTAAAACCCTCTACTTCGCCGGTGAAGTTCTTTTCAAGACAACCGACGGAGGTATGAGCTGGAACATCATCAGCTCCCGACCTCACCCGCAACGACAAGTGCAAGCAACAATCTTCCGGCGGTCCGATCACCAAGGACAACACCGGAGTCGAAGTTTATGACACGATCTTTTCTGTCGTGGAATCGCCCGTGCAGAAGGATCTGATCTGGGTCGGAACCGACGACGGCCTCATCCATGTCACTCGCGACGGCGGAACGCATTGGGAAAACGTTACCCCAAAGGCCATGCCGGAGTGGGGCACCGTCAGCATGATTGAAGCCTCGTCGCTCGATGCCGGAACTGCCTACGTCGCCGTCGAAAGGCATAAGATGGACGACTTCGCACCCTACATCTTCAAGACGACCGACTTCGGCAAGACCTGGGCAAAGCTGACGGATGGACTTCCACCCAACGACTACGTTCATGCCGTACGAGTGGATCCGACGACGTCCCGCGCTGCTGTTCGCCGGCACCGAGATGGGGGTCTACGTTTCCCACGACGACGGGGCCCATTGGCAATCCCTGCAACTCAATCTGCCGCCTGCACCCGTAAACGACTTGCTCATCAAGAACTATGACCTGGTGGTCGCTACCCACGGCCGCAGCTTCTGGGTGCTCGACAACATCACTCCCCTGGAGCAGCACAGCGATTCGATTGCGCAGGAGGATGGTCATCTGTTTACTCCAGCCCCGGCCAGCCATACGGTCTTTGGGAGTTCCCGGTTCGGAGGCGGCAATGCCGGCAAGAATCCTCCAGCGGGAGCGGTGATTGATTATTGGTTGAAGACGGAGATGAAGAAGCCAGACGAAAAGAAATCGGATTCTGCTGGCAAAGACGATGACAAGGGAAAGGACGCTGAGAGTCCAAAGATCACGCTCGAGATTCTGGATGCCTCCGGCAAAGTGGTGCGGAAGTTTCCCAGGAAGCAAGAAGAAGACGAGCCGGATGAAGGCGGTGGAGCGCGAGACAAGAATGCCGGTATGCTGCCGGGCGATGCGGGCCTGAACCGCTTTGTCTGGGATTTGAAATATGAAGGCGCGAGCAAAGTTCCACACGCGCCTCTCGGGCAGGAAGTACCGATGGGCCCGAAGCTCTGCCTGGCAGATACCAGGTACGCCTGACCGTCCTGGGCAAAAGTTACACCGCTCCGCTTGAGATCATGGCCGATCCGCGATCGAAGGTCAGCCAGGCGGAACTTGAGAAGCAGTTTGATCTGCTCATCAAGATTCGCGAAAAAGTCACGGAAACCGACGACACCGTGAACCAGATCCGTGACCTGCGCAGCCAGATGAACGGCATTAACACCCGCCTTAAGGACGATCCTCGGAGCAAAACCGTCGCCGACGCCGGCAAGTCGCTCGACCAGAAAATGACGGAAGTGGAAGAGGCGCTCATCCAAACCAAGGCCAAGAGCGGGCAGGATGTTCTGAATTTTCCCATCCGTCTCAACAATCAGTTAGTGGCTCTCGGGGGCGTCGTGGGCAGCGCTGATTCGGCGCCGACGCAGCAGTCTTATGAAGTATTCGACATGCTGAGCAAAGCCGTGGACGAGCAGACAGCCCGGTGGAAACAGATTGTGGCCACCGATGTGGCTGCCTACAACAATTTGGTAAAGCAGCAGGAGGTTCCCGCGCTTATGTTGATGAAGCCGGCAGCTCAGTGATGGACCATGTCCGCGGAGCCGACGTCAGAATGCGGTCGTGACCACGAATCCATACCGCGGGCGGCTGGCACCCTCTCCGACCGGGCTGCTGCATGCAGGCCATGCGCGAACCTTTTGGACCGCCGCCGAGCGCGCCCGGCAGCATGGCGGCACGCTGATCTTGAGGAACGAGATCTGGACCCGCAGCGCTGTCGCGCAGAGTTCGCGAGCGCCATGCTGGAAGATCTTCATTGGCTGGGGCATCCCGTGGACAGAAGGCCCTGATTGCGGTGGACCGTACGGCCCATATTCTCAAAGTGAACGCCGGGCTTACTACCTGTCAGCCTGGCCTGGCGGAAGTTGCGCGATGGCAACTTGATTTACCCCTGCTCCTGTTCACGCAAAGATGTTGCCCAGGCGGCGGGCGCGCCGAACGACGCGGATGATGAACCCATCTATCCCGGTCGTTGCCGCTGCCGCACCGATGCTGCCAGCTTTGCCGAGCCCGCCGGAGAGAATTGGCGCTTCCGCGTGCCTGATAGGGAGGAGATCAGCTTCACCGATTTGCATCTGGGACCGCAGAAGTGGGTTTCCGGAATAGATTTTGGAGACTTCGTCGTATGGCGGCGGGACGACGTGCCGGCCTATCAACTGGCGGTGGTGGTCGACGACGCGCACGCACGCATCACCGAAGTGGTGCGGGGAGCCGATCTGCTGAAATCGACTGCGCGACAGATCCTCCTCTGTCGGGCTCTTGCTCTTTCCATTCCGGCGTACTATCACTGCGACCTAGTGTGCGACCATTCCGGGGTGCGCCTGGCCAAGCGTCACGACGCGCTCAGCATCCGGCATCTGCGCGAAAGCGGTAAGACCCCGGCGCAGATCCTGGAGGAATGGGGCGCGTCCGGCGCTCCGTGATTTCAGCCAGGCAGCGCGCTTCGTTGTTATACAATTCGCGGGCACAGTCGCGGTATCGTGACTTCGTTCAAATATGTCGAACCTGAGGAGTGGTGTTTCCATTGAGGGAGCCTGGGACTTGGAGTCCTACGCGCGCGGCGGAGTTTCGACCGCGGTGACGGGCGTCCTGCTGCTGACGGCAGGCCGATGGTCAACCCTTTACTTTGTTCCTCAGGCTACCGCGAACCAGTATTGGGGAAGTGGCGAGTCTGGCCGGTACACATTGCGCGACAACCGGCTCACCTTTTACCACCAGCACACCTTTCAGGGCGGGGCAGATAAGCCGCTCGTCATGGAACTTGACTCTAAGGTCGTGGAAGAATGCGCGCTCGAGATGGCTGAGGACCTGCTTAGCATCCACTTCCCCAGCGGAAGCGTAATCCGCTGCCGGCGTCACGCCGGATGACATACCCTCACAATTCCGAACCGGTTGCCGCACCTCCGCACCTGCGGCGGGAGATCAGTCTACTGGGCCTGGTCGCAACCGCGATCGCGGCCATGGTGGGAGTGGGGGTCAACATTCTTCCGTTCATGGTGCAGCGATCGCAACCCGGCATTGGAGCCTGGGTGCCGGCGGCGTATGTAGTGGCTGCGCTTCCGGCAGTGCTGGCGGCTCTCTGTTACGCCGCTCTGGTGTCGGCCATGCCGCGGGCGGGCGGCAGCTACGTCAATGTCAGCCGGGCGCTCAACCCGTTTGCGGGATTCATCGCCAGCTTCTCGCAATGGTTTGGCCTGTCGATGGCGATGGGCGTGGTGGCGTATTTTCTGGTTCCAGTGCTTCGTGACATGCTCTCCGCCGCGGGCTTGCACGGCGCCAATGTGCTTGACCACACCGTCCCGAGAATTTCAGTTTCGTTGCTCGCGATCTGGTTGGCCTGGCTGGTCAACCTGTTTGGTGTCCGCTTTTACGAAAGGAGTGTTGTGTTGATGGCAGCCATCACCATCATCGCTCCGATTGTCATGTCGATCGCTGGGTGGATGCATTCCGCGGAGGATTTCAGGTCCGCGGTGGGTGTGGACTTGCCTGCCGCCGCCGCCTTACCGCAATTCACGACCAGGGCATTTCTGGGGACGGCGGTGGTACTGTTTTCCTCGTTCATCGGCTTCGATGCGGTTTCCCAGGCGGCCGGAGAGGCGCGGCGTGCCTCGGATCTGGCGCGCGCGATTCTGATTGCCATCGGGGGAGTGACGTTCTATTACATTGGCTTCACCTGGAGCCTCTACCACGCCGTGCCTGGCAGTACGTGTACCGCGCGTCATTAGTGCACGAATTTCCGCGCCCGGGTTGATGGCTCCGCTTTTGCCCGCCTGGCTGGCCTTTATCATTCTGCTTTCTGTAGCCGTAGCCATCCTCAAGGTGTTGCCTGCGGTAATGCTCGGCAACTCGCGAACCCTTTATGCGTTTGGCGCTGACGGGATTCTGCCCAAAATGTTTTCCAGCATTCATCCTGAATTCCGCACTCCTCACTACGCCTTGTTGGTCGACCGCGCTAGCCGCAAGCCTCTGCGTGCTGGGATGCAATTTGGCGGGAGACTTCTTCCTTGGCGTGGATCTTCTGGTTCTTTCCATGCTGGTGAACTTCCTTCTCATGGCAGGGGCGCTCATCACTTTTCCACGCGTGAACCCGGAGCTTTACAAGAAGATGACTTTCCTGCGATCCCGCGCTGTCCAACTCGCGGTTGCATTCGCAGCCATCGTGCTGCTGGGAGCGTTGCTGGCGGTCGAGGTAACGGACGATCTGCGTTCGAGTGCGCCGTGGTATCTCAAATCCACCACCAGTTGGCTGCTGGTTATGCTGAGTGCGTGTATTTTCTTCGGGCGGTTCTGGGCCCGCCAGCGGCGGCAAGGGCTTGATCCAGGTTCGGAGATATTCAAAGAACTGCCCTCGGAGTGAGATGCAGACAGCAGATGTAGCCATCATCGGCGGAGGAGTGATCGGGTGCTCGATTGCCTATCATCTCGCGCAGTTGGGGGTCACGCGCACCGTCGTTTTCGAGCGTAAGCACCTGGCCAGCGGCGCCACCGGCATCTGTCCCGGAGGAATCCGCCAGCAGTTCGAACGGGAAGCGGAATGCTTACTGGCACAACGGTCCCTGCGTTTCTTTGAGCAGATCAACGAACGTCTTCGGCCGGAGACCCCTTTCTTTCTGGAGCGCAGCGGATATCTGTTCCTGGCGGAAAGCGATAAGGTATTGGAGCGCTTCCGCGGCAACGTTGCGATGCAGAACCGGCTGGGCATTGCCTCGCTCATCGTAAGCCCGCTGGAGATCAAAGAGATTGTAGGTAGCCTGGTGCTCGATGGGGTGATCGGCGGATCCTTTTGTGCAGAAGATGGTTTTCTGGAAGATTGTGATGGCGTGACCAATCGCCTGCTGCGGTGCGCGCGCGACCGCGGTGCAAGGCTGGTGCTGCAAGAGGTGGTTGGCATCGAACCAGAAAAAGGAGCATGGCGGCTCACCACCAGGACCGATTCCTGGAGCGTAGATCAGGTTGTCATCGCCGCTGGAGTGGACTCGCCAGGGCTGGCGGGTTTGATCGGACTTGAACTGCCCATCACGCCGGAGCGCCGCCGCCTTGCCTACACCGAGCCGTTGGCCGGGAAGGTGATGCTCCCGTTGGTGGTCGCGCTGGAGCGCGGCTTCGCCGGCAAGCAGTTGCTGAACGGTGTCTTTTATCTGGGCTGGCTCGGCGAGACTCCAGAGAGCGATGACCTCACCTTCACCGAGCGTGCCTTGACTGCGGGGGCGACGTTGCTGCCCGCATTGGCAGAGTTGCCGGTCCGCCGAGTGGTCGAGGGCTTCTATGATTCCACTCCCGACCATCGCCCGATTCTTGGCACGGTTACTGGACTCGACGGGGTCCTTTTGGCGAGTGGCTTCAGCGGACACGGCTTCATGCTGGCTCCTGCAGTGGGTGACATGATGGCGAACCTGATCGCGGGACGAGGAGTCCGATCCCTTACTGGAACATTTTGCTCTGCGGCGCTTTGCGCAACACACCGCGGCAGAGGGTTTACAGATTTGAGGGAACTGATGACGTCATCCCGAAGCGAAGCGAGGGATCTGGCGTGGAGCATCCATGCTGCACGCCGGATCCTTCGGCCTTGGGGCCTCAGGATGACGTCGCGACGGGGTCAAACGCGCAGGCGGGAAATGCAGCCGCCGGCATCGCTTGCAGGCACAGTCGAGGCGGCTGTCGCAACGTGAGCATTCTCAGAGGAATAACTATGCAACATAGACTGATCCAGCTGTGCTTTCTACTGTTGTTTTCTATTTCCTGCCGCGCTCAAGATGACGGTTGGCAGCGCCTGATTCAGGTCAACCTCGATTACTTGAAACTCCGTGACGAGGGGATGAAAGACACGACGCACAACTTCTCCCCCGCTGCGGTCGACGCGCGGAAGCACAGGCTGCAGGATCTGACCCATCGGTTGCATGCCATCGATCCGTCGGGCTGGCCGGTTGAGCAGAAAGTGGACTGGGTTCTGGTCCGTACTGAACTGAACGACCTGGATTTCCATTACCGGGTCGTTCGGCCCTGGTCGCGAGATGCCAGCTTCTACCTCGATTTCTTTGCGCGGCTGCCGTACACGACGGTTCCAGTTCCAGCCGAGAAGGTCAGCGAGTTTCGAAGTCAATTGCGTTCGGTCCCGCAGATCGTGACTGACGCCAAACGTAATCTCACCGAAGCCGGCGGTGATCTTACCGACATTGCGATCTTCCACCTGGAACACTACGACGGCGTAGGACAGGGCGAACCGTTGCGCAATCCTCCTCCGGAAGGAGCGATAGGTTGGTACGAGGACCTGCTGACCAGGGTAAAGAAAGACCAGCCCGAATTGGCTGCAGAGGTGGAGCAGGCGCTGAAGGCGGCCCGGGACTACCGCGATTGGCTGGTTGCGAATCGCCGCCGGCTCAACTATCCCAGCGCTGTCGGCATCGCGAACTACAACTGGTTCCTCAAGCACGTGCGGCTGATGCCATATTCCGCCGAAGACCTGAAGGTGCTGGGTGATACGGAACTGAGCCGCGCCCGTACCTTCCTGAAAATCGAAGAGATGAAGAACCGCAACCTTCCGGAGTTGCAGCCGGCCGGGACCGCGCCGGAATACTACGCGAGCGTGGAGGACGCCGAGAGATTCATACGCAGCTTCATTCAGGAAAATCATCTCCTTACCATTCCTGACTACATCGGCCCGCAGAAAACCGACGCGTTCTGGATCGAGCGTCCCGGCGGCCGGCGGCATTTCTGGGAAGAAATTCAGTATCGCGATCCTCTGGTCGACCATATTCACGCTTCCATTCCCGGGCACCGCTTCGATTTTCTGCTGCACCAACATGACACCCGCCCCATTCGTTCAACCTATACCGACAGCGGGCGCATCGAGGGCTGGGGTTTCTATTGCGAAGAAATGATGCTGCAGGCGGGCATACTCAAACAGCGTCCACGGACGCGAGAGTTGTTCTACATCGCGCAATTAGCCAGAGCCGCACGCATCCCCGCGGAGCTCAAAATTCAGAGGGGAGAGCTTTCTCTGAATGATGCGGTGCAGTTCATGGTCAAGACCGTGCCGTTCATGGATCCCAATCTGGCGCGCTACGATCTGGAGATTTACTTCCGGCAGCCCGGCTATGGCATGAACTACATTGCCGGGAAGCAGCAGATTGAAGAATTGCTCTCGAGGCGCGCACAGCAACTGGGCGGCAAGTTCCAGCCGGGCGCCTTTCACGACCAGTTCCTGGCGGCGGGGATGATTCCGGGTCACGCTCACCGAGTGGGAGATGATCGGTGCGGATGAAGACATGCGACGCGAGTTCGAACTCCCGTGAATACTACCTACTTGCGCTGCTCAAGCTTTACCGAAGCCGTGAAGGGTTTGCCATCGCGCAACACCTTGACTTGAACGACATCCCCACCTTGCTGCGGCGAAGCGCGTCGGTGAAGTCGTAGAGATT
>CAWJAA010000046.1:0-15038 GCA_963840615.1 Terriglobia bacterium | reverse complement strand
GCCGGAGCCGCCGCGCTGGAATTGCCGTCGAGCTATTATCGGAAACTGGCCGAGGGATACCGCGCCCGCCGCGACAAAGTGATTCCTGTGCTCACCGAAGCCGGCTTCCACTGTTACCGTCCCCGCGGCGCGTACTACGTGATGACCGACATCCGTCACTTCGGTTATCCCGACGACGTAGCCTTCGCAAAATATCTGGTAAAAGAAATCGGAGTGGCGGTGGTACCCGGTTCCTCGTTCTACAAGAACCCCAAGGACGGCGCCCAGCAGGTCCACTTCGCCTTCTGCAAACGCGACGAAACCCTGACCGAAGCCGCCCACCGGCTGCGCCGCTTGAATAAGGTTTAACCAACTTGAACCGCAGAAGATCGCAGAGGAAACCAACTTCGAGTCCCCAGAGATAAGCCTCCTTCCTCAGTCTCTTTTGTGCCCTCTTTGGGGCCCGAGCTTTTGTTTTTCTGGGTACTGGGTACTCGGTACTAGGTACTGGTTAGCGACTGCGGTATACTCAGCGAAAGTCAGAAATCCTTCCAGGGGAAGTGACGTCACATGTCTGTACGATTGGCTGAAGAGGTATCTGCGCAGGTTCCCGCCGACGATTTCCAGGCGCTGGAAGAGAAGGTTTATCGCACTATTGAGCTGTACAAGTCGGCGCGCGACGCTCGCGCAGCCGCCGAGCGCGATAGCCAGCGTCTGCGCGAACAGCTTGAGGAACGCGAAGAAGAAGTGGAAACCATGCGCAAGGAGATGATCCAGTTGCGCAAGGAGCGCGAAGAGATCCGCGGGCGGGTGGAAAAAATGCTGCAGCAGATCGATTCCATTTCCAGCGAGCAGGCCGCCAGCTGACGGCGACGCATCCTAAGGGGCCAGGAGCAAACCAGTGATGGCATCCGCTACCAAACAAACGCCGTTACGCGACGCCAACAACAGCAGCGTGCGCGTAGAGATCTTCGACCAGGCCTACAACCTTCGCGGTTCCGACCCTGACTACATCCTGAAGCTTGCTGACTACGTCGACTCCAAGATGCGCGCCGTCTCCGAGCAAACCCATACCGTCGACACCGCGCGCCTCGCTGTTCTGGCGGCACTGAACATCGCCGACGAATTTCATCTTCTGAAACGCAAACTCGACAGCGGTTCCTCGGAGTACCTGCAGCGCGCGCAACACCTTTCCAACATCCTCGACGAAGTTCTCGAGGAGACGCGCAAAGCCGGCTAAGTTCTGCCGCACGAATAAAATCCAGAACCTGCAACCCGCCTCCCCGGCGCCCGGCAATGGTTTGCCCTGCGCCCAGACATCGCTTACGAAAGTCGCTGGCAAATGGAGTGCCATCTTTTTACTTCCGGGCTCTTGCGAATCGGCCCACTTTTCCCTAGCATCCAATCCTGTAGCCGGCCTGCGGTGTTGGTGATCGGAGGTAACCGATTTTTGAACCAATGCCGAATGAACGGGGACTCGACTCGATATACAGATCCTGTGTGCGACGTTCCGCCATGCGGAAATGCCTAATGGGTCTCGGCGGGTTCCCACCGTCTAAGACGGGTTCATTCTCGGCCCTCCAACACGGCACAGTGGGTCGGCTTACTTGTTCCATCGCTACACGTTTTTCTTCCTGCCCTGTTAAACTGGAAAGTCCAAATTCCACAAAATCTGCATCTAATTGAACAGTGTTCCCAAGACTCCTTCATATCGGCGCTTTCAATCTCCCCACCTACGGGTTTCTCGTATCCAGCGGCGTTCTCCTCGGCATGTGGGTCAGTGTCCGCAACTCCGAGAAGTCGGGGATCGATCCCGAAGACTCCTGGAACCTCGGCATCCTGGTGGTTCTCTGTGGCATCCTTGGTGCCAAGATTCTCTACATCATCAACGACTGGAGCACTTATGTGGCGCATCCCGGCGACATCTTCAGTCTGGCTACGCTGCAGGCTGGAGGCGTTTTCTCCGGGGGCCTGATCGGTGGATTCCTGGCAGCTGCCTGGTACGTTCGCCGCCGCCACATGCCGCCGCTGGCCACCTGCGACGCCTTTTCTCCCGGCCTCGCTCTCGGCCATGCCATCGGACGGGTAGGGTGCTTCGCCGCCGGATGCTGCTGGGGCAAGCCCACCAGCCATTTCTGGGGCGTCACCTTCACCAATCCACTCGCCCACGAACTGGTCGGCACACCGCTGGGCCAGGCTCTCGAACCCACGCAACTCATCGAGTCGGTCGTCGAACTCGCGAATTTCTTTCTCCTCATGTGGATTTTCAAACGCAAAAAATTCGATGGTCAGGTTCTCGCCGCCTATCTCATCCTCTACGGCGTCGCTCGCTACTTCATCGAATTTCTCCGCGACGACCCCGGCCGCGGCTCCGTTTTCGGCGGCATCATGAGCGGTACCCAGCTGATTTCCATCTGCCTGGTCATCCTCGGAGGCTTCATCTGGTGGTTCAGAAGCGGAGTTCCCAAGTCCGTCCCCGCTCCCGCCACTCCTCGCTAAACCGATTGCGACACACCTCTGTGATTGGGTTTTCCTTGCGCCCTTTTTACCGCCGTTCTTCGCGGCCTCAGCGGTTAGAAGCTTTCCCCGCAGTCCGCTTATGATTTACTGAGTAGGCCCGTTATGCCCGACTACCCCCAAAACCTAACTGTCACCAGCGAAGACGCCGGCCAGCGCCTGGACCAGTTCCTGGCCGCCAAGCTTCCCGACACCAGCCGTGCCCGTATCCAGCAACTCATTGCCCAGAAGAAAATTCGCGTCAACGAAGAAGACACCAAACCCTCCCTGCGTTTGCGTGGCGGCGAGCGCATCGTAATCCTGGGCCCCGCGCAACTCCCGCCTTTGCGCGCCATCGCGGAAGATATCGCTCTCGATATCGTTTTCGAAGACGCCGATCTGGCCATCATCAACAAGCCGGCCGGCATGATGGTCCACGCCGGCGCCGGAGCCACGGACGCCGACCGCAACCGCGGCACCCTGGTCAATGCACTCCTGCACCGCTTTGGCAAACTCTCCGACGTCGGAGGCGAACTCCGCCCCGGCATCGTCCATCGCCTCGATAAGGAAACCAGCGGGCTGATCGTAGTCGCCAAGAACGACGAAGCCCATCGCCGCCTGGCCGCGCAATTCGCCGGCCGCGAAGTAAAAAAGATTTATGTTGCTCTGGTCCATGGTTGGATGAAACAGGAGAAGGGAACCATCACCAGCAGCATCAGTCGCGACAGCGTTCGCCGCATCCGCATGACCACGCGCCGCGAGGGAGGCCGCGAAGCGATTACCCACTATCGCGTCCAGCAGCGCTTTGACTCGCCCTACGGAAAATTCTCTTTGCTCGAGGTGCGCATCGATACCGGACGCACGCACCAGATCCGCGTCCATCTCTCGTCGCTGGGACATCCCGTGGTGGGCGACGCTCTCTACGGCGCTCCCCGTGAACTAAGGGCCAAAGACTCGCTGACCATCTCTCTACCAAGGAATTTTCTGCACGCCATGTCGCTGCAACTCACTCACCCGCGTTCCAATGAATCCCTGCACTTCACGCGGGAGCTTCCCCGAGAGCTCCGAGATTTTCTCGAAATCCTGGAATCGTCGTAGCGACGCAGCTTTGCCGCGTGTTGCATTGCCGGACCCGGCGTTGAAACGCCGGGCTATTGGCAACCGCCCCTCCGGGGCTGGGGTCGTGCGTCTCGGTTCGCCGGTACACGCACAACCCGATCTTCGCGCACGACTCTCCGCGCTAAAAACAAACGGCGCGACCTGGCATCGCGCCTTTTCTCGGTGACTCGGTGCCTTTGCGGTGAAGGTTTACCCCGCTCTTAACAGTCCCCCCAACCCTTGCAGCGCCTTCACAATCTCCCCGGACCACCGCGCCAATTCTTCTTCGCGCAAGGTCCGCTCGCCGGACTGGAAGGTTGCGCGCAGCAACAACGAATACTTTCCTGCCGCCACCAACCCGCCGCGAAAAATCTCCACCGGCACAAATCCACGCAGCTCTTTCAATCCCAGGCTCATTACAGCCTGCTGAATCTTCTCGAATACCACCGCGTCATCCAATACAAACGAGAAATCCCGCTCCACTGCCGGATACTTTGCCAGCGCCTCATACCGGACCTCGCGCAACCCGTGCACGTAGAGGCGGTCGAGATACACCTCCGCCAGGAACACATCCTGACGCAGCTTCCTGGCGGTAGCCACCTCGGGATGAATCTGCCCGAACTGCGCCACGGTCGACCCATCCATCACGGCCCGCGCCGACCGTCCCGGATGGTAGTATTCCGCCGTGTTCCCGTCGAAATAGAGCGCGTTGTACTGAAACATTTCCAGCAATATCTCCACATCGCCCTTCCCATCGAAGAACGACAGCAACCGCGCCGGCTGATTCACGCTGGGCTCGACCGCGCTGCCGGTCGCGCCCAGACACACGCGTTTCAGTTCCGCCGCTTTCGTTCCGGAAGCTTCCCAGATTGCGCCCGCTTCGAACAGCCGCACGTTGTTCGTGCCCCGGTTCAGGTTGTAGGCCAGCATGTTCAACATGCCCGGCACGATCGAAGTCCGCATCACCGAAGCTTCGTCGCTGATCGGATTGGCCAACTCCAGCGGGATGGCTGCGGAAAACTTCTCCGCATCCTGCCTGGAGATGAAGCTGAGCGACACACTTTCGTCGTAACCCAGCCCCAGCAGCGAAGTCCGCAGCTTGCGGTCCTTGGGTGTATCCGGCAATTCCACTACCGCTCCCACATAGGCGGGCAGCGTGTTCCGGAACTTGTCGTAGCCGTGCACGCGGGCAATCTCTTCGATCAGATCAATCTCGCGTTCCACATCCAGACGCCAGCTGGGAATCTGTACCCGGAACTCTGAGGCGTCCCTGCGCTCCGGCGTCAGCTCAAATCCCAGGTGCTCCAGAATACGTACGATCTCTTCGGTCGGCAGCCGTTCTCCCAATATCCGCACGACTTCCGGCAGGTTCAACGCGATCGGAGCCTGATCGATGCGCATGGCAATCACGTCGACCACGCCGCCCGCCATTTCGCCGCCGCCCGATTCCAGGATTAACTCGGCCACCCGGTCGCACGACAGGATCGTCGATTCAAAGTCGGCTCCACGCTCAAAGCGGTGCGAAGCATCGGTATGCAGCCCATGTCGCCGCGACATCTTGCGAATGATAGCCGGATCCCACCACGCCGACTCGATCAGGATATTCTTCGTCTTGTCGGTAATCATGGTGTCGAAGCCGCCCATGACCCCGGCCAGCGCCACGGGCTTGCGCGCATCGGCGACCACCAGATCTTCCGCCGTGAGCTTGCGCTCCACGCCATCGAGAGTCCTGAGCGTCTCGCCATCCTCCGCCAGGCGAACTACAATTTTGCCGCCTTCGAGCAGGTCCATGTCGAACGCATGCGTGGGTTTGCCCATTTCGAGCAAGGTATAGTTCGACGCGTCCACGGCGTTATTGATAGGACGCGAATCCATCAACTGCAACCGTCGTGCAATTCTCTCCGGCGAGGGCTTGATCGTGATTCCGCGCACCACGCGTGCCGTGAACCGCGGACACAGCTTCGCCACCTGCACTTCAATGGGGAAGGGCTTGGCTTTGGTCGCCGCGGGCAGCTTGGGAGCAATCGTTTTCAGCCGCAAGTCATAGATCGCCGCCGCCTCGCGCGCCACGCCGTAATGATTCATGGCATCGGGACGGTTGGTCCCAATCTCCATCTCAAAAACGGTGTTCTCCCCGCTGCCGGAAATGCCTTCGGCGGCAATGCCGATCGAAGTCAGATCCTCGGCCAGCCGCCGGTCATCGACCGTCAGCTCGACAAAATCGCGCAGCCATTGAGGAGAAAGTTTCATGTGCAGCTGCTAGCTCTTAGCCTTTAGCTCTTAGCGCCAACTCAACCTTGTCATCCTGAGCGAAGTGATCGCGAACGAAGCGAGCGATCACGCAGTCGAAGGACCCCGTGCCCGCCTGCGCCACGAGTGGCCTCAAACGGAATGTCCACCAGAAATCTCCGCATCCTCAAGCACCACTCGCTACCAGGGTCATGCCCTACCGCCACTGCTGCAAAAACCTTACATCTCCCTGGAAGAACAACTGAATATCATCCACGCCATATTTCAGAATCGCGATGCGGTCCGCACCCATGCCGAAGGCGAATCCCGAGACCTTCTTCGGGTCGTAGCCGTTGTCTTTCACGAATTCGAACACGTTGGGATCGACCATCCCGCAACCCAGAATCTCGATCCACCCGGTGGTCTTGCACGGACGGCACGGTTCCGACCCGCGCCGGCCTTTGCCGCCGCAAATGAAACACGACACCATCATTTCCGCGCTGGGTTCGGTGAAAGGGAAAAATGATGGGCGGAAATGGGTTTTCACGCTCGATCCGAACAGCGCCTTCATCGCATGATCGAGCGTCCCTTTCAAATCCCCAAATGTGATGTTGGTATCGACCGCCAGCCCTTCGACCTGGTGAAACATCGGAGAATGGCTGGCATCCGGAGGATCGTTGCGATGCACCTTGCCGGGAATCACGATGCGCAGGGGAGGCTTCATCTTCTCCATGGTGCGAATCTGCACCGGAGAAGTGTGCGTGCGCAGCAACAACCGGTCCCGCTGCGCCTTGCCACCCTGCTTGGCGATGAACAAGGTATCCTGCATGTCGCGCGCCGGATGGTTCGGAGGAAAATTCAGAGCTTCGAAGTTGTAGTAGTCCGTCTCAATGACCGGACCTTCTTCGACCGAATACCCCAGGTCGCGAAACACCGCGACGATCTCGTTCAAAGTCTTGATGACGGGATGCTCGGCGCCGAGGGGACGCCGAATCCCGGGCAGGGTCACATCCACGCGATCCGCAACCAGTCGCGAACTCGCCGCTCCGCCCTGGATCCGCGTGAGCGCTGCCTCTACGCTCTCTTCCACCCGCGTCTTCAGATTCATTGACGCGCTGTCCAACCTCGCGCTTGGCATCTTTTGGAGCGGCTTTCAACCACAAATCGTTGACCAGCGTCAGCACGCCATTCTTCCGCGCCATCCAGCGGTCGCGAAAGTTTTTCCAGTCGGCCTCGTTGCCAACCGCTGAAGCCTCCGCCTCAAGCGCAGACAAGAGTTCGCGCACCGCCGCGTCCATCGCCGCCGCCGAGAAATCCGTCAATTTGGAAACGGTGTATGCCACGCTCTTCGAATCCAGGAACAACTCACGTGGGGACAGCCGCCCTCGGCTGTCCCGCGGAGAGAATCAAATAGGGACGACCCGGGAAAACCCCGTCGTCCGCCGCCTGAATGCTGAGTGCTGAATGCTGATTGCTTACGCCAGTGCGGCCTTCGCCTGCTCCGCCAGACTCTTAAACCCGTCGGCATCCTTCACCGCGATATCGGCCAGAATCTTGCGATCCAGTTCCACCCCCGCCTTCTTCAAGCCGTGAATGAACTGGTTGTAGCTCATTCCGTTCAGCTTGGCGGCGGCGCCGATGCGCACGATCCACAACGAGCGGTACTGGCGCTTCTTCTGTTTGCGGCCCGAGTAGGCGAACTTCAGCCCGCGCTCGACCGCTTCCTTGGCGGAACGGTACAGTTTTGATTTTGTGAGGAAATACCCACTGGCGCGGTCTAGTATCTTTTTCCGCTTGGCGCGGCGTTTGGTTCCACGTTTGACACGAGGCATGGTCTTCTCCTTTTTCTTTCGTGATAACGGCGGCTGGAGGCAGGAGACCGGGAAGGTCTGTGAAACCTCTTCACTCACCGGACCGCAACCGAAGTCGCAGTCAAAGGCGGCAAAGCCGCCTAAAGTCATAACTCGGTACCCGGTAACAGGTACTGAGTGCTAGTAGGGAATCATCCGCTTGATTTTCGGCGTATCCGCATCACTGACCAGAACCGACTGGCCCAGCTTCTTCTTCCGTTTATGTGATTTCGAGGTCAAAATGTGACGCAGATGCGAATGCCCCCGCTTCACCTTCCCCGTGGCAGTCTTCTTGAAGCGCTTGGCTGCGCCCTTATGTGTTTTCAGTTTCGGCATAAATTCCTCAAGAGAATCTCTTAGCTTTTGGCTCTTAGCCATTAGCCAAAACCATCCTCCAGCTCCGCGCGCGCAAGAGCTAGAGGCTTAAGAGCTAATAGCTAAAAGCGGTTTTCTTACGCCTGATTCACCCGCGGTGACGGTGGCGCGGCCTGCGTCTGTTTCGGTTCCGCCGGCTTGCTGGGCTTCTGCTGTTGCTCGGTTTTTTTCGGAGCCAGGATAGCGTGCAGGGTGTTGCCTTCCTGCCGCGGCCGGAACTCTACAATCGCATGCTCTTGCACGTCTTTAATCAGACGTTCCAGGATCTGGCGTCCCAAACTCGTACGCGTCATTTCCCGTCCGCGGAAGAAAATGGTCGCCTTGACCTTGTCCCCCTCGTCCAGGAACCGCAGCACATGGTTCTTCTTAGTCTCGTAATCATGGTCGTCCACGTTAATGCGGAACTTCACTTCCTTGACCGTGATTACCTTCTGGTGCTTCTTCGCTTCCCGTTCCTTCTTCTCCTGCTGGTACAGGAATTTCCCGTAGTCCATGATGCGGCAGACTGGAGGGGTGGCGGTGGGCGAAATCTCGACCAGGTCCAGATTCTTCTCGCGGGCCATTTTGAGCGCTTCGTAAGGGGGCAGAATCCCGATTTGCTGCCCTTCATCACCAATCACGCGGATCTCCCGCGCCCGAATACGCTCATTTGTGCGGATAAAACGTTTATCGATACGGTCCTCCGTCCACTCTTCCGATAGAAAAGGGATTCGAAATTATAGCATGACCGACTGGGCATGACCTGCAGCCCAGTGGGCCGCAGGCAATCTTCTTGCGTTGACAAGCGGCGCGGGTCGAATCGGCGAAGCAGAGTAAGTAACTAGCGAGGCGGGCCGGGGCGCCCGCCCCTTCGTTCAATGCCAGAAAAGGCGCTTTTTTACTGACCGAAAACTCCGAAGGCGCCTAGTTCTTGGGTGCTTTGCTGTGCCCATCCGTGGCCGGTGCTATTGGAGAACGGTCCTTGCAGATCCTGGTAGTTGTTGTTCCACACGTTCCATGTGCCCTGGTTGGTAGGCGAGGTGCGCAGAACTACCCAGTACTGGGTGCCTTGTGTGACCGGAACCCCGGTGGTGAGGATGGCGGTTTCGAGGGTGCAGCAGGTACCAAAGGTTGGCAAGTTTGTGAACTGCGCGGTGTAGAGCGCCTTGCCGGGCCTGCCGCCGTTGTCCTGGTTGAGACTCAGGATGACGGTATTGGCACCTTCCACCCAGGTCACACCCACCTGGATTTCGGTGACGGTGTGGTTCGCCGTGGGAGTGAATCCGTTCGCCAGCCATTCGGGAAAGGGCTGGTTGGGAACGTTCTTGCCGAGAACGCCCGTGCCCGCGGCCGCGTTATAGACGTTGGTGCCGGTGCCCAGGTTGCTGTAGATGGTCAGAAGATTGGCAGGCGGTTTCACCGCGGGAAAAGAAGTTTGCGGAGGCTTGACGTACACAAAGTTGCGTCCGCCATTGATGGGGATGACGCCGTCTTTGGTTTGCGCAGCGGCGAACAAGCTGAAGAGCAGAACAATGCCGAGACAGAGTGTTATGTGTTTCACCGGTTCTCCTTGGGGATTCAATCTGAGTTCCTGAACGCAGTGGCGGGTGGGCATTGTGTCAGCAGCAGATAGCGGAGTCAATAGAGTAGCAAGTACCGGGTAGCGAGTACGAAGGAACCGAGAACCGCTTTGGTGCAGGGCACAGCCTTCGGTCATGCCGCTGGGCGCAGGCTCGTCCCGGACTACGCTCTACTGGATGAGGAATGGATGGATGGGAATGGAACTCATGCGCCCGGACGCAGGCGTTGAATGCGTTCGAGTTCGGTGAGCAGGGTTTTGCGGATGCGGTCGGATTGGCGCTGGCCGGCAGCCACGCGGCTCACATAAGACGCGTCGATGCCGAGCTTTCTGGCAACGCGCGCATACACCCCGCGATGCAACAGATGCCAGTTCAGAAGAGCCTCTTCACGGCCAGCATTCGATTTATTTTTCATGGTTCCCCCATTGGATGTGGAGCCCTAACCCACAAAGCAGGCTTAATAGAGCAATTGTGCTGGGCAGGATTGATGACTGGCTGTGATCTGGATCACAAATTGCGGTGATTGAAAGTACCCGGCGGCGTCCGGTTGCGGCTACGCCGGGGGCTCAGGCCAGGGTGGCAAGCAAGGCATCGTCGGTGACACCGGTGACCCGGGCGCGGAGCCAGCGGTTGGGGTGGTGCTGGCCGCGGAGGCGGAGTCTCAGATAGTTGTCGGTGAGGGCCTCGGTGTATTCAGTGGGCCCGGGTCCGTGATGGTTGAGAGTGATGGCCGCGATGGTTTTCCCCACGAACGACTGCAGGAACGCAAGTTTTTTCTGTGAGGCCAGCTCGCGCAGGATGCGGTTGCGCTCGCGGGCGATGCGTTCAGGGACTTGTCCGGGCAGGGAGGCTGCCGCTGTGCCCGGCCGCGGCGAGTAGGTAAAGACGTGCAGGTAGGTGAACGGCAGGTCTTCGACCAGGCGACGGGTTTCGTCAAACTCGGCGTCGGTCTCAGCGGGAAAACCGACCATCACGTCAGCTCCGATCGCGGCTTCGGGCATGGCGGCGCGAATCCTGGTGATCTTGTCCTGGTAATTCCAGGGGCGGTACTTGCGGTGCATGCGGCGGAGAACGCGGTCGCTGCCGGACTGCATGGGGACGTGGGCGTGCTTGGCGATGCGCGGGGATGTGGCGATGAGGGAGATGAGGTCGTCGGTCCAGTCCATGGGTTCGACGGAACTGATGCGAAGTTTGGGGAGGCTGGTGCGGGAGAGGATGGTGCGGATCAAGTCCTCAAACCCCGGAGCACGACGGATGGCTGCGGAGCGCTCTTCCTGCACCAGGTCGCGGCCCCAGCGGCCGAGGTTGATGCCAGAGAGAACCACTTCCTGATAGCCGGCGCTGACCAGGTTCTCGACTTCTCGGAGGACGCGATCGGCGGGCAGAGAACGGCTCTGGCCGCGAACATACGGAATCACACAGAAAGCGCAACGATTGTCGCATCCGTCCTGGATCTTCAGGTTCGGACGGGTGCGTTCGTTGGCCGCTTCGAAGACGGGTGCGGCCAGCAGTTCGGTGTGGGCGAAGATGTCGGAGACGAAAATCGGTGGCTGGGAGGTGGTGGCTGGGGACAGCAGCGTGGTCAGCGGGACAAAACTGCCCAATTGCTGGGGCTGAGGGCTGAGGTCCGGCATCTGCAGTTCGGCGGCTGTGATTTCGGCCAGTTGGTGTTTGTGAGAGTTGCCGATGACCTGACTCACTCCGGGCAGAGCGGCGATTTCCTGGGGAGCGCGTTGCGCGTAGCATCCGGTGACGACGATGTGGCAGCCGGGATTCTGACGGCGGATGCGGCGGATGGCGGCGCGGGCGTCGTGGTCGGCGGCAGCGGTGACCGTGCAAGTATTGAGAATCACCACTTGGGCGCGGGCGGCAGTCTCGGCGCGCTCAAGTCCACGCTGCTCGAACTGGCGCTCGATCGAGGCGCCGTCGGCCTGGGTGGCCCGGCATCCGAAATTCTCGACATAGAAAGTTGCCACGGTTCTAGTGTAACGTAGGAATGGCGCCTGGTCTGGAAGTCCCTTCGCGCCCAACTTAGTCGCGTCGTTCTTCTGTTCTGTGCGCAGTCGCAGAAGGTTTGCGGCTTCGAACACCTTCTCCCTCGAGGTCTCTATGAAGCGGCGCATTCTTCTGGTAGACGATGACATGGCGGTGCTGCTGACGTTGAAAGCAGTGCTGGAGTTGAATGAGTTTGATGTGGACACGGCGTCGTCGGCGGCGGAGGCGGTGAAGAAGCTGGCGGCGGATGTGTATGAGATGGTGATCACGGACTCGCGCATGGAGACTGAGGATGCGGGATTTCACGTGATCCGGGCGGCACGCAAGCAGAAATACAACCCGGCGACGGCGCTGTTGACGGCGTATCCACCACCGGACAGCGAGTGGAAGCGGGAAGGAGCGCAGTCGCTGCTGGTAAAGCCGCTGGGGACGAAGGATCTGCTGCGGCAGATCGAGGCACTCCTGGTGAAGCACGAGGATGACAAACGGAAACAGGCTCCGGGGTTGGAGCGGGGGAGCGGGCGGAAAGTAGGGTAAAGCCCGCGGCGAAGCCTGGGGAGAAAGTTCCCGGGCAGAGATGAATCCAAGCGCCCGGAAGCGAGCTCCGGGAATCTGATTTTGGCCGCGGCGCGGTTGGAAACACACTGGTGGAGCCGACTTCTTCGCGCGTGATCCTGGTGCATTTGGGGGACAGCAAACCCGGCGAAGGCGTCCTTTTAAAAGCCTATTCTCAAATCCGACTACCGCAGCTACTTCGAACTACGCGGAAGCAGCTTGCCGACGTCCTTGAAAACATTCCCGGCAGAAGACGGGACGCCCTTGGGTCGGCTTGAAGGGCACTGTAGTCTCCTTCCCGCATTGCGAGCAGGTGGTGCGAGTTTCCACTTTGGCATAGCCGCCACCGTTGCCGGGCGCGGGCATGGCGCCGAGCACGGAGACGCGTTTTGCCTTACAGGCCTTACACCGCTTGGGTTCGTTTTTGAACTGTTTGTCGTGGAAGAACAGCTGTTCTCCGGCCGTGAAGATAAAATCGGCTCCGCAGTCGATGCACTTGAGTACCTTGTCCTGGAATTCCATTGAGAGTGCTCCCTTCACCCCAATCTCCCCTGCCAATGGCGCGCTAAGGCAGAGGAGCCATCACACCCCCCTCAAAATTTGCCTGGAAAAAACCCTGGATTCGGCCCGGCCCGCTCCGCGCAAAGGAACGGGAGAAAACTGGATGAGTCGGCTTGGCTTCCCAATCGGGATGAAAATTGATAAACGAATGGGCCGCCACTAGGGGAGCGACGGCCCAAAAACTCGCTAGTTCTGCTCTTTGCGTGCTTTTCTCCGGCTGCGTTTGCGAGCCAGCGCTTGCTTGACACGCTTTTTCTCGCCGGGCTTCAGGTTAGAAGGAATGACATTTCACTTCCTTAACGATGTCTTCCTGCTGAACCTTGCGCTTGAATCGGCGGAGAGCATTTTCTAGGGATTCACCCTCCTGGAGTCTTACTTCAGCCAAACCGCCTGCATCCTGGTACGTCGTAATTGGACCGGATAGTTATTGCAAGGTTCCGCGGTCAAGTCAAGGGTTATGTCAAGTTTCTGTACGGAGAAAGTGGGGGATTTGTCGGAAATACCCATGATTTTCTCCTAGAAAGCGAACTTCAGTGCCACTTGGACCTGCCGCGGCGAGTAGGCGTCGGTAGCCTTAGTGAAGTTAGCAGGGACGCGGTACTGGGCTGGGAAATAGTTGATTCCAATGCGCTTATCAATGTAAGTGAAGTGACCGGCGGTGTTCTGGAAGCTGTCGTCACTAAGGTTAACCCGAAGGTTGTTGCGGTTGAAAAGATTGAACGATTCGACTACGAGGTCCAGTTTCATGCGGTTATGGACGAAGAGTCTGCGGGTGAGGCGCATATCGGTGGTGGCGTAGTCGGGCCCAAGAAAGGCGTTGCGGCCGTGCCCCGGGAGCCGATCGTTCGAGTCGTTACCGTCCTGATTGGGATCGCCGAAGATGCGGGCGTCGACGGGACGTCCGCTGCCGATGGTGACCACGCTGGAGAGCTTCCAGTCATTGAAGATTTTCCCCAGCAAGGGATGTTCGCGATGAAAGGGATGGGGTTGGGTGATGCAGGACAAGGCCAGGCGATGGCGCTGATCGGTAACGCTGGAGCCACGTTCGGAGTTGGTGGAATACGAGTTCTGCACGGTGACGGGCCGGCCGGCGACAAGTGCGTCCTGGCCGTCGTCGATGGCGTGGGCATAGGTGTAGGCCATGCGGAAGTAAAGTCCGCCGGTCATGCGGCGATTCACCGAGAGCGTCATGCCGTGATAGATGCTCGAGGCGCGGCTCTCATAGACGTTGATCGCTCCCAGTTGTGGGATGGGACGGGCTAGGGGATTGATGCATGGCGGATAAGGGCAGGTGAGGCTTCGCGATAACTGCCAGGTGGAGAAAGACTGAACGTCGTACATGCCGAGTAAGTTGACGCCGGAGTCATCGTAGACCGGGTAAGAGACTGCAGCGGGTGGGGGGAGGTTCACGTCGCGGGAGCGGATCAGGTTTTCGCCGTGAACGTACATGTAAGAGACGCCCATGTAGAGGCGGTGGGCGATTTCGCGCTCGATGCCGAGGCTGGCTTGCTGCACTTTCGGCGTCTGGAAATTGTGGGCGAAGGCGGCCACTTCGGTGTTGAGGAAGCTGCCCAGACTTGCCGGCGGTGTGCAGCTGGCGGCGCGGACAGGACAATTCACCAGCGGGTTCGGGTATTGCGGAAAGATCTGGTGATCATAGTAGTTGGCGTTGTCGAGAATCAGATTGCTGGCGGCAAGTCCGTTATCGGTGGCGAGCGCCGAGGTATACATCTGTGGAATGCGGGTGTAGAAGAGGCCGTATCCGGCGCGGATGACCAGGGGACGATCGTTGCCGACCGAATACGCCAATCCGACCCGCGGCGAGATGTTGTTGCTGTCCGCGGGAACTTTGCCCGAATCCGGCCACAGGGGATTGGAGACCAAACCTTTCGTGGCGAAGGTCTGGAAGTCGTAGCGGACGCCGAGGCTCAGCGCCAGGCGATCGGTGACACGAATGGTGTCTTGGGCGAAGGCGGCGTATTCGTTGCTGTTGGGATGGGTGGTATAGGCGCCGAAGTTCTGGATGTAGTAGCGGGGGACGCCGTGGGCATAGGCCCGCAGGGGAGTGGTTGCCATGCCGGCGAGCATGGGTTCGAACGTCCAGGGATTGAGCTTGATGTCGTTGAAGATGTATTCCCCGCCGGAAAGCGAGGGGAAGTAATTGTCGATCCAGGTGAACAGGCCGTCGCCGCCGAATTTGAACGAATGGCGTCCGTCCTCGCGGCTGAGGGTTTCGGTGAGGTGAAGCCGATATTCGTTGGTCTGGCGGGGAAGGATGGTGGAGCGCCCGAATCCGTCGGTAACCCCCGAGATGCGGGTGAGCGCGTCGCTGGAGTTGGCG
>CAWJAA010000045.1:0-81531 GCA_963840615.1 Terriglobia bacterium | reverse complement strand
CCAGTGGAGACTGCTCCAAATAGAAAACGTATCCGAAGCCCACGGAGATTGCAGCGAACATGCAGGCGAAGTACAGCCCCAGGGTTTTGCGGCGGCCCCAGCGCTCGGCGAGGAACGGAAGCCCCACGCAACCCAGAATGGTTGCGACCGAGAGCAGCATGGTCGCATACGAAATCAGGCGGGTAATCAGCTCCGGAGCCACGCCTTCCCGCGCGGCAATCTCCGTGACCGCCGCCGGAACATACACCGACCCCGCCCACAAGCCTATGATCGACACCAGAATGTAAGTCGCGTTCAGCAAGGTGCGGTTGCGATAGGCAGGAGAAAACAATAGTGACAGCGGACGCGTCAGCGACCCGGCGCGAACCCGCTCCACACTCGCCTTCCACCGCTCCGGCTCGCGGACGCCGAAGCGGATAAAGCCGACCAGCAACGCCGGAGTCCGCCGATCGCAAACATGGCGCGCCAGCCATAGTGTGCGCCCACACAGTAATTCGCCAGAGCCGCGAGAAAAATCCCCACGTAATAGCCCGTGTGCATCAGCCCCGCGGCCCTCTTGCGACGTTCTTCCGGGCACGCTTCCGCCACCAATGTCCCGCCCATGGCCCATTCGCCGCCAATCCCGATACCCGCCAGAAACCGAAACAACGCCAGCTGCCACACGTTCCGGGTCACGGCGCAGAGAAAGGTGAAAATCGAAAAGCACAGGATGGTAAACGTCAGCGTCCGGACGCGCCCGAACCTGTCGGCCACCGGGCCCCAAGGAACGCCATCCCCCAGCCACGAGGAACAACGCAAACAGCAGCCCGCCATAGTAGCCGATAGTGCCGTTGTCCGCGCGCACCCCGGATTTCGGCAGCAAGTCGCGCAGCGCGGGCACCATGACCAGCGCATAGAGAAAGGAATCCATGCCATCGAGCGCCCAACCGCCCCACGCCGCCAGGAAGCCCCTGATCTGATTGGAAGTCAGTCGCACGGGAGCGTTCACTTCCCGAGCAACAGCGCCGGCGGGTTGTCACGCACCCAGTGGGTGGCCTGCCCGTACGCATAGGCAAGCTGCAGCACCGCCAGGTCGGCATGATTCTTGCCGATGATCTGCATTCCCATCGGTAGCCTGTCACGACTGAAGCCAACCGGCATATTGATGACCGGGCATCCCGAAAGCGTTCCCGGCACTACCACCTCCATCCAGCGATGGTAGGTATCCATTTTCTGCCGTTGATCTCCTTCGGCCAGTGCACCTGGGCGTCAAACGGAAACACCTGCGCGCTCGGCAAGAGCAGGTAGTCGTAGCTCTCAAACAGCTTGTGCATGGCGCGATACCACTCCGAACGCGCCTCCGAGGCTTCGAACGCCTGCGCAGCCGTCAGGTTGAGACCGCCTTCGACCTCCCACTGCGCTTCCGGCTTCATCTTCGCGCGCTTCGCCGGATCGCTGTAGAAGCGGCCTAGATTGCCGGCCGTCAACCAGTGCCGCAGCGTGAGCCAGCACTGCCAGATCTTTTCTGGAGGAAAGTCAGGACGAACTTCCTCCACCTTGCAGCCGATCGATTCAAACGCCTGAAACGAATTCCGGCACAGCTCCAGGACGCCGGGCTCCATGGCCAGATACCCGTCGAAGTTGCCCAACCATCCCAGGCGGGTATTCTTGAAATCTCGTCTCAAGGACTCGGTAAACTGGGCCGGGTCCTCCTCGATTGCGAACGGCGCCCTGGAATCGGGCCCGGCCATCACCGACAGCAGCATCGCGACATCGGCGACGCTGCGGCCCATCGGTCCCGACGTGCTCAGCGTCTCGAGGAAGATCTCTCCCACCCCGCTCGAGGGCACGTGCCCGTACGACGTCCGAAACCCGATGACGTTGTTGAAGGCGGCCGGATTGCGCAGCGAACCCATCATGTCGCTGCCATCGGCCACCGGCACCATGCGCAGCGCCAACGACACCGCTGCCCCGCCGCTGCTTCCTCCGGCGGCCTTCGACTGGTCATAGGCATTCAGCGTCGTGCCAAAAATCGAGTTGTAGCTTTGCGATCCCAGTCCGAACTCCGGAGCATTGGTTTTGCCGATGACGATGACGCCGCTCTTCTTCAGACGCTCAACGAAGAGCGCGTCTTTCTCCGGAATCGTGTCCAGCAGCGGAGATCCCCAGGTCGTGCGAATTCCTTTGGTCGGGGCCAGGTCCTTCACCGCGTGCGGAAAACCGTGCATCCATCCCTTGTAATCGCCTTGCGCCAGTTGCCGATCCCGTTCCGCCGCTTGCTGCAAGAGTGTGTCCCGGCTCTGCAGTGACACGATCGCATTCACCTTGGGATTGAACCGCTCAATGTGATCCAGATAGATGGTCATGACCTCCCGGCACGAGATCTGCTTCGATCGAATCGCCCGCGAGAGATCGATCGCATCCATCCTCACCAGTTCCGGAGCCGCGCCGGACGCCGCGTGTGCCAGGTCAACATTTCCCAGGATCGCCCCGGCGGCCACTGCCCCGGACGCTTTTGCCGTAGTTTCGATAAACTCCCGCCGCGTCATGTCGCGCATTGCCGGTTGTCCTCCCGCTTACAAGGGTTGTTCTCTACTCATGAGGAACCGCAGATGGTATTACAGCGGGCAGGATTCCACAAATATCACCAGGGGACGACACGGAAGAAAGCTTGAATCTCGAAGAAAACCAGGGTGCGGCAGATCGGGGCGGTACTCTCGCTTCACGCCATACTACTCCGTGGCAATAACCTTAAGCGCCTCGCGCTCTCCTACCTGCTGGCGCCACATCGCGTAGTACAGTCCCTTTTGCGTCAGCAACTCTTCGTGCCGTCCCGACTCCACAATGCGTCCGCATTCCAACACGTAGATACGATCCGCATGCATGACCGTCGACAACCGGTGTGCAATCAGAATCGTGATGGCCTCCTGGTTGGTGGCCACTTCGCGGATGGTGCGGCTGATCTCCTCTTCGGTCAGGGAATCCAGTGAAGAAGTAGCCTCGTCAAACACCAGCAGTTGGGGATGGCGCAACAATGCCCGCGCGATTGAAAGCCGTTGTTTCTCGCCTCCCGACACTTTCACCCCGCCTTCTCCAATCAGCGTATCCAGCCCGCGGTCGGCTCTCGCCAGCAGGCTGTGGGCAGCGGCTTTGTGCAACACCTCCATACATTCTTCGTCGCTTGCGTCGGGATTCACGAACAGCAGGTTCTCGCGGATTGTGCCCGAAAAAAGCTGCGTGTCTTGCGTGACAAAGCCAATTTTTTCCCGCAACACGTCAAGGTCCACGCGATTCGATGGAATTGCGTTGTAGAGGATTTCGCCCGACTTCGGGGCATACAAACCGACCAGCAGCTTGACCAGGGTCGACTTTCCCGCACCCGATGGCCCCACAAATGCCACCGTGTCTCCCCGGGCTGCGCCGAAGCTGATCTCGCTCAAAGCCAACGCCGTAGAACTCTGATGCTGAAAATTTACTTTCTCGAAGTTCAGCGTCATCAGTTCTTCCACTGGTTCGGGATTCTCCGGCTTAGGATCGCGAGGAATGTCGAGGATCTCCTGGAAGTTCTGCAGCGATACCTCGGTCTCGCGGTAAATGTTGATGACGTTCCCCAGTTCCTGCAGGGGTGTGAATATATAGAAGGAATAAATCATCAACGAAAAGAACTGGCCGATGGTGATCTGCTGCCGGAAGATCAGGTAAAGCATCAGGAAGAGGATGCTGGTGCGCAGCGCGTTGACCGAGGTTCCCTGAATAAAGCTCAAACTGCGAATGTACTTTACCTTTTTCAGTTCCAGCCGAAGAATCTTCTCGGTAATGCCGTTGAGCCGGTCCACTTCCTGCTGCGCCAGGCCCAGGCTCTTCACCAGTTCAATGTTCCGCAGCGATTCCGTGGTGGATCCCGCCAGTGCCGTGGTTTCGGCCACGATGGTCTTCTGGCAGCTTCTTGATCTTCCGGCTGAGCAGCGAACTGATAATTCCCAGCAACGGCACCGTGATCAGGAATGCCGGCGCGATCGACCAGTGCACCTGGTAGGCATAAATCATGACAAAGACGATGCCGATCACCGAGATAAAGATCACGTTGATGGCGGCGGTAATGAACTTCTCCACGTCGCTGCGCACCTTTTGCAGCTTGCCCAGCGTTTCCCCGCTGCGCTGGTCCTCAAACACCTGGTAGGGCAGTTCCAGCGAGTGGCGGATGCCGTCTGAATAAATGCGCGCGCCCAGCCGCTGCACGATGACATTGACGTAGTAGTCCTGAAAATTCTTGGCGACCCGCGAGACAAATGCCACCCCCACCGCCGCCAGCAGCAGCAGGCCGGCACCCGCCGGATGAATTGTCCCTGGGTGTACTGGTGATACTTGGTCGCGTACCCGTCGATCACGTGACGGAAAATCACCGGATCGAGAAGCGAAAAAATCTGGTTGGTGGCCGCCAACAACAGGGCAAGCAACACCACTTTCCAGTACTGCCTGGAGTATCGGTAAAGAAGCTTCATAGTTGCCGGGAACATCCCAGCCTGCGAATTAGATTCCGGCCCACCCGTTTCGATTCAGCAACCGCATCACCCGGACAGACCGGTTACTGTGACATCACATCCTCGCCTTCACGCTGAATTTCTGCCAGGGTGATGGCAGCCAGATGGGCCTGCCGCAACCCATCGTTCAGCCGCGGCAGGTTCGTTTGCTTAAACCTGGCCCACTCCTCCTTCCGTGCCTTCCCCTGCTGGCTCGCCTGCTGGTAAAGCGCAATCGCCTGCGACGGCACGGCGCGATCTCCGCTCTCTGCCACCCGCAGGGCCGAAGCCAGGTCCGAGTACGCTTCCTGCAGGCCCGGGCCACTTCCCGAAGTCGCTCCCTTATTCGTAAGCATGGTTCCAATTGCAGACTCAGCCGCCGTCAGTGCAGCCTTGAGCCGGGCATTGCCTTCTCCCAGCTTTTCCTGCGCCTCCGCAAGTTTCTTCTGCACCGATGTCATCTCCGCCAGGGCTCGCCGGGCTTCCACGGCTTCTTCAAAGATTTTCAGGCTCAACTCCAGTTGCTGTTTCAGGATCTCTGGAGTCGCCGCCGAGCGCGGATCCATGATGACTTTTAACCATTGATTCTGCGCTTTGCCATCCACCGTGAGTCGAACTTGATAATTTCCCGGCACCACCTTGGGGCCGCTGGGATTGCGCCAGTCCGCATCTTCATCGGCGCTGGGGCCTCCCGAACTGCTCCACTTAAGATTCCACACGAAACGATGTACGCCGGGGGTCGTCCGCAGCACTTCCGGCTTGGGAAACCAACGCTCTGCGACCGGAAGTGCCACATGCTTTCCCGCCCCTTTATCCTCGGAACTGAACCGCCGGATCAGGTGCTGCTCCGCGTCAAAGAATTCCAACGTGAGGTTGCGCGCAGGAGCCTTGAGCAAGTAATCAATCACAGCGCCATCTGCGGGATTTTCCGCAGTCGACTCCTCCGGCGGCAGCGGCGTACCCGTGAAGAGGTCGTTATCAATGCGAACTGCGACCGCGGGACGGTACAGCAACACAGCCTCCGCTTTCTGAGCCTCAGACGCCTGACGCAACGGCGTGATGTTGTCGAGAATCCAGAAAGCACGCCCGTGGGTCGCGACGGCCAGATCGTCCCCGTGAATGACCAGGTCCCGAATCGAAGTCACCGGCAGATTCAATTGCAACGATTGCCAGTGATCGCCATCGTCGAACGAGGCATACACCCCAGATTCGGTCCCGGCAAACAGCAACTCTCTCGTCTGCGGATCCTCGCGAACGGCGCGTAAGAACGCGGGGACGGCAATTCCGTTGGTAATCAACTCCCAACTGGCGCCGTAGTCGCGCGTGCGGTAGAGATACGGCGCTTGATCATCCAGGCGGCTGCGCTCCACCGCTGCATACGCAACTGCCGGATCGAAATGCGAAGCCTCGATCAGCGCAATCCTGCTCCAAGCGCTCAGCCCCGGGGGCGTCACGTCTTTCCAGGTCTTCCCCCCATCCCGGGTGATGTGAATCAACCCGGTATCGCTGCCGCCCCAGATCACGTCCTGCTTGAGTGGAGACGGCGCGATCGTGAGTAGAACTCCATAGCCATCCCGCTTTGCCTTCTCGAGCGATGGTGTCCCTTGCCCTTTCTGATCCTCGTTGTGCCGAACCGCTCCCGTCAGGTCCGGACTGATCGTCTCCCAGTGCAAACCGCCATCGAGGGTCTTCATCACGTACTGTGTCCCAAAATAAAGCGTTTTGGAGTCTGCCGGAGAAAGCACCAGAACCGGAGCCCAGGGCGCGCGATATTTGCGTTCATTGATCTCGCTGCCGAAGCTCACCACCGGCCACGGACTCACGTCTTGACTGAACCCGGTGCGCCGGTTGAAGCGGGAGACGCCGCCGTAACTGCTGGTCAGATAAATAATGTTGGCATCGTTCGGATCCACCACCATGTATCCGCTTTCGCTGGCTCCCGCCGGAAACCAATCCCGCGGCGTAATCTGCGCGTGGTCGGTGCGACTCGGCACCGCAGCGCTGCCGCTGTCCTGCTGCGTGCCATAGAGAACGTAGGGAAATTGATTGTCAGTGGTTACGTGGTAGAACTGCGCCGTGGGCTGGTTGTACCAGGTACTCCACGTCTGACCGCGATTCAGGCTGATCGTGGTTCCCTGGTCCGTTCCCAGCACCATGCTCGACGAATTCCCGGGATCGACCCAGATCTGGTGATAGTCGTCTCCACCGGGCGCACCGCGTACCACCGACATCGTCTTCCCTCCGTCCTCGGAGCGATAGAGAGCGACATTCGGAACGTAGATCACGTCGCGGTTGCGCGGATCAATCGTAATGCTGCCGAAATACCAGGCGCGGCTGGTCAGCCGCGGATCGGCATTCTCCAGCATCCAGGTGTTGCCCCCATCGTCCGAACGGTAGAGTCCGGAAGCCTTTGCCTGGATGAGGGCATAAACCCGCTGGCCATCCGCTGCTGCCGCTACTCCAACCCGTCCCCAATCGCCTTCCGGCAAGCCGTGGCCCTCCCGTTTCGACCACGTCGTGCCGCCGTCTTCGCTGCGATAAATGCCCCCACCAGGCCCATCAATGGGCGCGTATGTGCTCCACGGAGGACGCCGCGTGTGCCAGGTAGCCGCGAACAACAGTTGCGGATTTCCCGAACAAATCGCCAGGTCCGAGACTCCGGTCTCCGGTCCCTGATCCAGAACCTTCGTCCAATGCGCTCCACCGTCCACCGACTTGAACACCCCGCGCTGCTGGTTCGGCCCGTACGCGTGCCCCAAGGCCCCGACATAGACGACGTTCGCATCTTGTGGGTCGATCACGATGCGACTGATCTGGCGGGTGTCATCGAGCCCGACGTGCGTCCACGTCTGCCCACCATCATTGGATTTGTACACACCGTTGCCCGAAGACAGGCTCGAACGGATATCGCTCTCGCCGGTACCCCCATAGATGGTCTTTGGGTCAGACGGAGCGACGGCGAGCGCGCCGATCGAAGCGGCGCCCTGGCCACCGAAAATCGGCTTCCAGACTACGCCGGCGTCAGTGGTTTTCCAGACGCCACCATTCACCGAGCCGAAATAGAAAGTGGTCGAGTCACCCGCGACGCCGGCAACGGCCACGGCTCGGCCCCCGCGAAAAGGCCCGACCAACCTCCATTTCAGCCCGTTGAGATAGTCCGCAGGAAGCGATTGGGCAAACGCTGATACCGCGATCAGCAGACCAGAAATCAGAAGCGCGCGACCGAGCCTACACCACTTGGATTTGTGCAATTTGGCAGATCCCCACTCTGTTGACTAGTTTAGTGGAAAAAGGCAGATTCTTGACGTTCCCCATCCGCGGCGGAGTGAAGACCATGCTCTCTTTTTCCTTACAGCGTGCCGCCCTCGGGAATCCTCAACACCGCCGAACTCGTGTCCAGTTCTCCCTCCCAGCGTGCGATTACGGCACACGCCAGACAATTTCCAATCACGTTCACCGAAGTCCTTGCCATATCCATAAGCGCATCAATACCTAGAATGATGTAAATAGGTTCCGCCGGCAGTTGGAACGTGGCCGCCATCGCCATCAGCACAACCAGCGTCGAGCGTGGCACGCCGGCAATGCCCTTACTGGTAATCATCAGCGTGAACACCATGAACAACTGGTGCGACCAGGTCATGTGAATCCCCGCCGCTTGCGCTACAAAAATCGAGGCCAGCGCCAGGTAGAGGGTCGATCCATCCAGGTTGAAGCTGTAGCCCGCGGGAATGACGAACGCCACGATGCGTCGTGGAACCCCGAATGCCTCCATGGCTTCCATGGCGCGAGGCAGCGCGGCTTCGGAAGTACTGGTCGCGAACGCAATCGTCGCCGGTTCCGCGACGGCCCGCAAAAACCGCAGCAGTGGCACCCGCGTCATCAGGACAATCGGCAACAACACCAGCAGCAAGAAGGCCGCCAGCGCCGAATAGCCAGTCAGCAGCAACCGCCCCAGCGGCAGCAGCACCGAAATCCCCATGTGTCCGACCGTGTACGCTATCGCCGCTCCAATGGCCACCGGAGCGTAGTACATCACCAGATTGGTGAAGGCGAACATGGTCTCGGTCAGCGACTCCGCGAACTTGAGCAGGGCCGCGCGCTTGGCTTCGGGAATGCGCGCCAGGGCAATTCCGAACAGAATGGCGAACACCGAGACTTGCAGGATCTGTCCCTCCGCCACCGACTTGGCAATGTTCTCTGGAAAGATGTGCACCAGAAAATCGTCCCAGTGCAGCGGAGCGGTGTTCGGAACAGGCGCCGCGATAACTTGAATCCCCCGCAGTGACTCGCCCGCCCGGCTCAGATTGATCGCACCGACGCCGAGGAACAGAGCCACGGTCGTCACCAGCTCAAAGTAGATCAGGCTCTTCAGCCCGATCCGTCCCACCCCTCGTAAGTCGCCATGCCCCGCGACTCCCGTCACCAGCGTGCCAAAGATGAGTGGAGCCACAATCGTCTTGATCAGGCGCAGAAAAATGTCGCTGAACACCCGCAGGTGTTCGGCGAACTGCGGGCGATCCAGTCCAATCTCCCCACCCACCAGCATCGCCACCAGGATCCAGCGAGTCAGCGAACGCCGTCCCACGCTGGACGCCAACAGCGCCGCCAGCCCAGCCCAACGCACCGCCGTCATCCATGAATGTGGAGAGAGCAGGACCGGGAGCAGCCCACCGGCCACAAACACCAGCAATCCGCCGATGGCCAAGGCCTGCAATGCCCGTGGCTGCCGGACCGGCTGCGCAGTTAGTTGGTCTGCTGCTCCCATGGTGTCGCGGGGGAAACCAGAACTGCCGGTTTCACCGGGAACTGAGAGTATTTGCTTCAGGGGTAGTTTGTCTATGCTACCCAAACCCCGCCCGGTAATGTCGTCAGAACAGGTCCCTACGGCCCGCGATTGTGGGCATCCAAATTAGAGACTAAGATTTTACGAGGGGAAAGCCCTCGATGAAGTTCCTCGACTATTTCAGGTCGCTCAAATCTCCGGAGCTGCGCACCGCCTGGATCGTAGCCCTGGCCGCCGACACCCTGCAGATCGCGGCCCTCCCGCTTTTCGCCGCCGGAGGCCTGTCACCCGCCGACGTAGTTGTGGATTTCATCGTGGGTGCAGTGCTGATCCGGTTGCTGGGATGGCACTGGGCCTTTCTGCCTTCGTTCTTCGCCGAACTTCTCCCCGGCTTCGACCTGTTCCCCACCTGGACCGCCGCGGTTCTTTTTGTCACCCATCAGCGGCTCTCCGCTCGCGAGCCTGAGATCCTGCCGCCCGGACCGGCGCCAGCGCGCCGCCCCTGAACCTCTCAGAATTTTCCCGGCCTACTCCAGTTCGCGGTACCTCGCCTGCTCAAACGGCGGCGTGCACACACAATAGAAAATCAAATCCCCATCCCCGATGTTCGCGATTCTTTGTCGCACGCCTGCGGGAATCAGGACCACGTCTCCCGGCCCAACCTCTTCCGGTTTCAAGTCGCCGACCTCGACTCGCCCGTGCCCCTCGGCGATGATGTAGCGTTCCTCCGTACCCTCCACAGAATGCCACTTGGTTGTGACTTTCGGCTGCACGCGCGCCCGCGCCACCGACAGACAATCGTTGCCGGCGTTCAAACTCTCGAAGATAAAACAACGCTCAGGCGTCAAGAATTCTTTGGCAAGATTTTGCTTCAAGACAATCGGTTCCATGACTGTTCGACATCGTACTCTTCCGCCACAAAACCGGGCGCCGGCGCCGCAAGGCTCGCAAGCAGGGTGCGAGGGTTCCGAAGAAAGCCGCCTGACGCCGTTTACCGCACAACCGAAGCACGTCGTCCCCCCGGCGATCAGGCAGAAAATTCTGCGCGGCTCGTGCCGGCCACCAGGAAAAGCGTTACAATTCCCCCCATCGTTGAGAGTGGCGCACTGCCCGACGCCGGGTTCCGCTCCTGTGCCATTCCAACCATTGTGATCACCGTTCCCTTCCGTGCCCTACGTCTACACTGAGGAGGAAGACATGGCAACAGCGCTCAAGATGCCGGCCGACAAGGCCTCCAGCTTTGTTTCCCAGACACACAAAATCCTGATTAACGGCAAGTGGGTGGAAGCCGCCTCTGGAAAGACTTTCGCCACTTACAATCCCGCCACCGGAGAGGTTCTCGCCCAGGTCGCCGAGGGCGACCGGGAAGATATCGATCGCGCTGTGAAAGCCGCCCGCGCTGCCTTCGAAACCGGACCCTGGTCCAGGATGACGGCCTCCGAGCGCGGCCGTCTCATCTGGAAGCTCGCCGACCTGATTGAGCAAAACACCGAGGAGCTCGCCGAACTGGAGATGTTGGACAACGGCAAGCCCTTCAAGATTGCTCGCGCCGCCGATGTGCCGCTCGCTGCCGATCTGTTTCGCTACATGGCGGGATGGGCAACCAAGATCGAAGGCACCACCATACCGCTCTCCGTCCCCTACACCCCCGGAACCAAATATCTTGCCTACACCCTGCGCGAGCCGGTCGGAGTCGTGGGCCAGATCATTCCCTGGAACTTTCCGCTGCTCATGGCCGCATGGAAGCTGGGTCCCGCACTGGCCGCCGGCTGCACCGTCGTCCTCAAGCCAGCCGAGCAAACGCCACTCTCCTGCCTGCGCCTGGGAGAACTCATCCAGCAAGCCGGATTCCCTGATGGCGTGGTCAACATCGTCCCGGGATTCGGAGAAACCGCCGGCGCCGCGCTCGCCGCGCATCCCGACGTCGACAAAGTTGCCTTCACCGGTTCCACCGAAGTCGGCAAACTCATTCTCCAGGCCGCTGCCGGAAATCTGAAAAAAGTGTCCCTCGAACTCGGCGGCAAATCTCCCAACGTAGTCTTCGCCGACGCCGATCTTGACTCTGCCATCGCCGGATCGGCCAGCGCCATCTTCTTTAACCAGGGCCAATGCTGCTGCGCCGGCTCCCGCCTTTATGTCGAAGACAAGGTATTCGACAAGGTGGTCAGCGGAGTTTCCGAGAACGCCAGGAAGATCGACGTCGGCCCGGGCTGGGACGCCGCCAACGATATGGGCCCCTTGGTCTCGGAAGAACAACTGAACCGCGTCTGCGGGTTCCTCGAGTCCGGATTCTCCCAAGGCGCCAAAGCCCTCGTCGGCGGAGAACGCCACGGCGACAAAGGCTACTTTGTAAAACCAACCGTGCTGGTCAACACCGCTCCCAACATGAAGGTCGTGCAGGAAGAAATTTTCGGACCGGTAGTGACAGCGATTCCCTTCCGCAATTCCGACGAACTGGTCGCGCAAGCCAATGACACCGTCTACGGCCTCGCCGCCGGCATTTGGACCCGCGATATCCAGAAGGCTCACCGTCTCGCGGCCCAACTGCGCGCCGGCACCGTCTGGATCAACTGCTACAACATCTTCGACGCTGCCCTGCCCTTCGGCGGATACAAGCAATCCGGCTGGGGCCGCGAAATGGGCAAAGAAGTCTTGGAGCACTACACCGAAACCAAGGCGGTGTGCACCGCAATCTAGATCGCGCGCTTCGAAGGGGGAAGCGCGAGCTTCCCCCTAAGTAGCGCCGGCGCGCCCTGACGCTTGACCTCCTGGACCTTCTCTGACCCGGTTCCCCGTCCCTTCTCTACCCCCCAGTTGACCGCAAACGCCGCCTCAGGCTTTACTGGAATCGACCCCGGCACCCAGCTCTGGTGGCCGGCTCCCGAATCCCATTGACCGACGACCAAAAAACCACGACCGCCTCCGACGAATTATTCATGGAGGAAGCTCTCCGCGCCGCCCAGCGCGCCCTCGACGCCGGAGAGGTCCCGGTCGGCGCCGTCGTCGTCCATCAAGGCAACATCATTGCCCGCGGATGGAACCGCAGCCTTACCGATTCCGATCCCACAGCCCACGCCGAAATCGTAGCTCTGCGCCACGCCGGCTCCGCCATGGGGAACTACCGCCTGGAAGACTGTGAGCTGTTTGCTACAATTGAACCGTGCGCCATGTGCGCCGGCGCCCTGATTCACTCGAGAATCAAACGCCTGGTGTACGGAGCCGACGACCCCAAAGCGGGCGCGGTCCACTCGGTGCTGGGGGTGCTGAACCACCCCAGGCTCAACCACCAGATGGAAGTCCGCGGAGGCGTCTTGGCTGGCCGTTGCGCGGATTTACTGCAATCGTTCTTTAAAAGCCGTCGTTAGAAAAGTCGTTGTCCACAGGTTGTTATCATTCCGAGCGAAGCGAATCTGCTTTGCCTGACGACTGAAGACCGACGACTGAAGACTGTTTGTTGCGGAGAGGTGCGTGAGCGGTTGAAACGATCCGCCTCGAAAGCGGACATACCTTAACGGGTATCGTGGGTTCAAATCCCACCCTCTCCGCCATTTTACTTACCTGCCGCACCCATCCTGAACCCGGATTGCAGTAACTGCTCTACTCGCCCTGCCTCCACCGGACGCGAAAACAAATAGCCTTGCCCCAAGTCGCAGCCCAGCCCCTCCAGCAGGTTCAACTGCACCGCACTCTCGACTCCTTCCGCGACAATCTTCAGTTTCAATCCACGCGCCAGGGTGACAATCAGTTTCACCATGTCGCTGCCGTGACGGTCGGTCAGCGCACTGTTGGTCAGCGAGCGGTCAATTTTCAGTTCGTCGAGTGGCAAACGCCGCAACCAGCTCAGCGAGGAATACCCTACGCCAAAATCGCCCAGGCTGATGCGAACTCCCAGGTACTTGAGCTGGGTCAGAACCTCATATGTCAATTTAGCGTCCGTCATGGCCACGCTTTCCCTCATCTCCACCTGCAGCCTTCCCGGATCGAGTTGAGTCTGGTGCACCGCCGCCTTGATGTCCTCCACCAGGTGGGCGTGCGCCAGTTGCCGGGCCGAAAGGTTGACCGTCATGGTCAAATCGGCAGCGGATGGATATCGAGCCTGCCATGTCTTTATCTGGCGGCAGGCTTCTCCCAGCACCCATTTCCCTGCCGCAACAATCAGCCCAACATCCTCGGCCACTTCAATGAACTTATCCGCGGCGATCACGCCTTGTTGCGGATGCCTCCACCGCAGCAGCGCCTCAAATCCGCTGATTTGTTTCGTCGGCAAATGGACAATCGGCTGGTAATACAGCTGGAATTGATGTTGATCGAGAGCGGTCCGTAATTCCGCTTCCAGGCGCAGCCGGTTCATGGCGCGGGTGTGCATGCCTTGGTCAAATACTTCACACCGTGATCCGCCCAGCGCCTTCGCCCGGCGCATGGCGGTATCGGCATCCTGCAGCAGATCTTCGGTCCGATCCTCGACCGATGCGGTCAGCGCGACTCCTATGCTCGCCGTCGCCAGCAGTTGCTGGCCCTCGGCCGTCCAGGGCGCCGCTAACGCATCCTGAATTCGCTTGCCAACGCGCATGGCATCGCTCGGATCAGCAATCCCTTCCAGCAGAATCGTGAACTCGTCGCCACCCAGTCTGGAGAGCAGCGGGTCGGGAATAGGAAGCCGGCCCTGTGAATGCGCCTCCGTGTCGTCCTGGCGCAAGCACGCTTCCAGTCGCTTGCCAATTTCGATGATCATGCGATCGCCCGCAGCTTGTCCCATGGTGTCGTTGAACCGGCTAAAGCCGTCCACGTCCAGCAACAGGACCGCGTACTCATAATCCGAATTCCGTTGCGCCCGCTCGCGGCAATGCTGCAAGCGATCGAGAAATAGTCGCCGGTTCGGCAGTCCGGTCAAAGCATCGTGAAAGGAATTGTGTTCCAGTTGTTCTTCCGCCCGCTTGCGGTCGGTGACGTCGCGATTGACGATGACGAGTTTCTCGACTTCTCCCTGCCGGTTTTTGATCGTGCTCGCCGTCGACTCCAACACTCTCCAGCTTCCATTCTTGTGCCGTATGCGGTATTCCAGCTTCTTCCCCACTCCGCTTCGACGCGCCTCTCGCGCCGCCTCCAGCACCCGGTAGCGATCGTCCTGGTGAATCTGTTCGAACGACGACGTCTTGGCCAGTTCCGCCAGCGAGTAGCCCAGCACTTTCTCGTACGCCGGACTGTTGTACAGACGCCTTCCCTTCACATCGACTAAAGCGATCATGTCCGCCGCATTCTCCGCGACAATGCGAAACAGTTCCTCTCTCTTCGCCGCCTCCCGGCGAAAGCGGTAGAGCCGCCACTGCTGGTACGCCAGCAGAGCCACCAGAATCCCCACCAGCCAGCCGCTCCAAGCCTCAAGATGCACGGGCCAAAGTCCACCGTCGGTCGGCACCGGCGGATGCGAAATCATCAGCACCGCAACTGAAGGCCCGGGCATCATAAGGGTCACCGACGGCAGGCCGTAATCCTGCAAGTACAACATCGGCTGGTTTCGAGGGGAAGTTTAGACGCTGGAACCGCGGAAACCTGCGCGCCCGTAACGTAGACCTCCACGGTCAAGCGAGCGGCTGCTTCCGTCTGCCCCGGTGGCTGAAGCCATGACCTCGCCCTACGCAAAAAAAAAGACGGGCGCCGCAGCGCCCGTTCGCTTACCAGACTCAATCCTACCGTCGGCCTCCGACACTGCCGCCGTGGAAACCACCCGTGGAACCTCCATGGAACCCACCCATCGATCCCCCATGAAAGCCACCCATGGAGCCGCCATGGAAGCCGCCGATCCCTCCCCGCATGACGGCTGTATGCCCGTATCCCGCGTACCCCGGACGCGCAATCGGATGTCCGTATCTGGAACCATAATTCCCATTCCCGTAGTAGCCTCCGCCCCAGTAATAGGGAGCCTGGTAGGCCCAGAGCGGGGAATAGAAGCCATAACCAAACGGGCTGTAGAAGATCCCATCTCCGGGAATGAACGTATACGCACTAAACCATGGATCCCAATACCAGCCCGCGCCGTACCACCCCGGACCATAGCCAAACCCGGCGACGTATGCGCTCGCCTGATCCACATTGGCTTCCGCCAGATACGAAGACCGCAAGCTGCTGAAGCGATACAGATCGCTGGCCTCATACGTCTTCTTCCCGAACTTGCTGGCCTTGAAGGCAGTTCCTGAATCCAGCGACACTTCGCGTCCGCCCTTCAGGGTCACTGTGCGATCCCCGTCGCGCACCAGCGCCTTGCCATCAAACACGCGAATCTGATTCTGCCCAGCGTCAAAATCGTACAGGCCGGGTTTCTCCAGCTGGGTGATTGTGCTGTTTTCGAGAATCCGTATGTCGTTCTCTTTGTAAAGTTGCGCAACCTCGATCATCGCCCGCCCCTGCCGGATCTCGACCTGCGTATCGGTCAAGTTAGGAGAGACCATGGCAACCGAACTATGGGCATCAAGCCGCAAAAACACGCCCGGCGTCAGCAGGATCTCAGCCTTCCCATCATCCGTGCTCAGCGTCTGCCCCTTCTGCAGTTCCGCCGAACCGATCGACTTCGAGTTCAGTGTTTCCGCCCCGATCGAGGCCTGCCCCTCCACATAGTTAAGCGTCCCCGGAAGCGCGGCATTTGCGCCGTGGGTGTCACCCCACAGTGACACCGAGAAAACCATGCTCAGAAAAATCCCCAGCGTTGCTTTCATCCATGAAAGCCTCATATTTATCATCCTCAATGCATTAGATGACGATTCCACTGGTATAGATGCCGTCCTCCACCACCATCAAAAGGCGGGGATTAGGCGGAGAAATGCGCGGTTACCCGCCGCCAGCGGTCGCCCAGTACCATCGCCCCAAGCTTGACTAATCAGTGGAAATACGAGAGGCTGTCGCGCACGGGGGCAGGGGCATGGAGAATTCGAATGACCCCGTGGTCGCATCGCTCATCCTCGCAATCGAGCAAGGGGACGCTTCCGCCGCCGATGCGCTTTTCGGGGTGCTCTACGCCGAACTGCACCGGCTGGCCAAGCGCGAGCTGGCGCGCCACGGAGTTGCTGTCAGCTTGAGCGCGACTACTCTCCTGCACCAGGCTTACCTCGACATGGCCGAACGCGAGGGCTCCTCGTTTCCCGACCGCGCGCGATTCATGGGTTATACAGCGCGTGTCATGCGCGGACTCATCATCGATCATGCTCGCAACCGGCGGGCCCAGAAGCGCGGCGGCCAATTCGAGATCACTTCGCTCGGTACCGAAGTTCCGGAGAACTCCGTCGACGACCGCGAACTGAAGCGCATCGGCGACGCTCTCGATGAGCTTGCCAAGGTGGACCCCGGGCTCGCCGAGATTGTGGATCTGAAATTCTTTTGCGGCTTCTCCTTCGCCGAAATCGCCGCCATGCGAGATGTATCGGAGCGCACCGTACAGCGGAATTGGGAGAAAGCCCGCATTTATCTCCACCAAAACCTTCGCGGGGAACTCTCTCTCTGAGGTACCCATGCCCACCCTCAACCCCGATCGCTGGCGCGATGTAAGTCCTTACCTGGACCAGGCTCTCGCCCTGCCGGAGGAGGAGCGCGCCGCCTGGCTGGCCTCGCTGCGCGGCCAGCATCCCGCCATGGCTGACCTTCTGCATACTCTTTTGGAAGAACACTCAGCCCTGGCGCAGGAGGGTTTCCTCGAACACTCCCCTTTCCCACTGCCCAGCCCGCCGGCGCTGGCAGGCCAACGCATCGGCGCTTATACACTCGTGTCGCCCATCGGTGCGGGTGGCATGAGCACCGTCTGGCTCGCGGAGCGTAATGATGGGCGCTTTGAGCGGCAGGCTGCCGTCAAGTTCCTGAGCATCGGTTTCGCCGGACGCGGGGCGGAACAGCGTTTCAAACGCGAGGGCAGGATTCTAGGCAGGCTCGCCGACCCCCACATCGCCGAACTCCTCGACGCCGGCGTCTCCCCCGCTGGACAGCCCTATCTGGTTCTCGAATACGTGGACGGTGAGCACATCGATCAATACTGCGACCGGCACACGCTCGACGCCGATGCCCGCATCCGCCTGTTCCTCGATGTGCTGTCGGCAGTGGCCCACGCTCACGCCAATCTCATCGTTCACCGCGACATCAAGCCTTCCAATGTGCTGGTCACAACCGCCGGGCAGGTGAAACTCCTGGATTTCGGAATTGCCAAGCTGCTCGAAGACGAAACTCATCCCGGTGCGTCGACCCTGCTTACACGCGATGGCGCATCGGCGCTGACCCCGGTCTATGCCGCACCCGAACAAGTGACCGGCGGCCCCATAACCACCGCCACCGATGTCTATGAACTGGGCCTGCTCCTCTTCGTGCTGCTCACCGGGCAACACCCGGCGGGCTCTCATACTCAATCCACCGCGAGCCTGGTCAAAGCCATCGTCGAGACCGAACCCCCGCGTATGTCCGACATCGTGGAGCGGGACGCTTCCGAAGGTAAGACCGCCCTCCACCACGCTGCCACACGCGCCACCACGCCTGAAAAGCTTCGGCGACGCCTCCACGGCGATCTCGATACCATCATCGCCAAGTCATTACGGAAGGACCCGCAGGAACGCTACCGCTCGGTTTCCCTGTTCGCTGATGACCTGCACCGCTATCTCAGACACCTGCCCATCAGCGCTCGGCCCGACACGATCGCCTATCGGGCAACCAAGTTCCTGCGGCGCCACTGGCTTCCAGTAGCGGCCTCGATCCTGGTGATCGCCAGTCTCTCCACCGGCCTTTATGTAGCGAACCGTGAGCGGGCGGTTGCCGAACACCGATTCACACAACTCCGGCAACTGTCCAACCGTATCTTTGACTTGGACCACGAAATTCGAGATCTGCCGGGCTCCACCCAGGCCCGCCACCGTCTGGTCTCGGTTGCGCTGGAATATCTGGATGGCCTGGCTCCTGCTGCTCGCGGCGATCTGAACCTCTCTCTGGAGATCGCCGAAGGATACTGGCGCGTTGGCCGCGTTCAGGGCGTGCCTGCGGAACTCAACCTCGGTGAGCCCGCGAAAGCCGATGTCAGTTTGAAAAAAGCAGACGAACTCATCGAGACGGTGCTGGCGTCCCAACCCCAGAACCGAAGGGCACTCCTACGCGCAGCCAGCATCGCCAACGATCGCATGATCCTGGCGCAACAGGAGCACCGTAACGGCGATGCATTGACATATGCGCAGAAGTCGGCCCAGCGCATTGATGCATTCCTGCGCCTGGGAGACGCTCCCGAGTCTGAACGGATTGAGGCTGCAGGACGCTACGGAAACATCGCCCTGGCTTATCTGAACATGCACATGTACGCGGATGCGGTCCCCTACGCGGAACGAACCGTAGAGATCGTGCGACCCATTCCTGCTGCTCAATACCGGGTGGCTCAAGGACTCAGTTTGTTGGCCAATGCAAGGCGCTACCAGGGGGATTTGGACGGGGCGCTGCAAGCCATTCAGCAAGCACGAACCATAGCAGAGCAGTCGGCTTACCAGAACCAGACTGTGCGCATGATCGACGAGTACGGCATCTTCCTCCGCGAAGGTCTCATTCTTGGCGAGGATGGCGGCGTCAATCTGGGCCGGCCCGCCGATGCCATCGAAGCCCTCCAGCGGGCTTTCAACCTGGCCGAGGAGGCAGCCCAGAAGGATCCGAATGACGCCACTAGTCGTGGCCGCGTGGCAAACTCCGGAATTGCCTTGGGCAATATCGTGCGCCAGCGCGATCCCCAAGCCGCCCTCGTCGTCTACGACCTGGCCTTGAGACGGATTGGCGAGATTCGGAACAGTTTGCCGGCAAGGCGTGACCAGACGGTTCTGCTGGCAAACTCTGCCTACGCCTTGCTCCGCCTGCACCGGCCTTCTGAGGCCAAACACCGCATTGATGAAGCCCTGGCGATCCTCAAAGATACGAAAGACTACCCCGCCGAACGCATCAAACTTGACAGCGACGTCTACATCGTCTCCTGTGCACTGTCTGATTATGAGACCGAACAGGGCACTCCCAGTCGCGCCGTGCAACTCTACGAGCAATTGCTTGACCAAGTGACGGCAGCCAACCCACCGCCGTCCAGTGATTTGCGCGATGCACCCAGGCTCTCACGCCTCTATGAGGCTCTCGCCCAGGCTTATCGCCGCACTGGCCAGACTGCCAAAGCGGAAGCCGTCGAAACCCGCCGCCTGGACCTCTGGCGCGCCTGGAACCAAAAACTCCCCAACAACTCCTTTATCCTCCGTCAACTGGCGGGGGACCACACCCGCTAAACCTTGCCCCTCCCCCCTCCCCCGCGAAACTTTGTCGTCTTTTGCCCCCCGTTTTCGATAACTGTAGTAGGACGTTTGCGCGCGGCCCCGCAACGGGAACTGCGCGCACCGATGTGGACTCGCATTTGAGGCCGGGGGAGGACTCCATTTCATGAAAACATTGCGTACTGTCGTCGCTCGTGGTTGTACGGTAACACTGTTGTGGTTTCTAGCCGTCTCCGCCTCTGCCCAAATGATCGATAACACCCAGGCCACCAGCAACGCCAAGGCTGGCATCAACAAGTCTTTAACCGACGAGGTCGGAGCCGGGAGGGGGAATCTGACTACCGTCAATTCCTCGATTTTCATCATCAATCGCGACCCCTTTCGCTCGATCCGCCGCGGCCGGCAAGTGTTCCAGCGCAAGTTCACGCGCCTGCAGGGACAGGGTACGGGCGAGGGCGATGGTATCGGCGATCTGAACACTGACATCGCCATTGGCGCCGGCCTGTCCGATAGCTGCGCTTCCTGCCACGGCCGTCCGCGCGGCTCCGCCGGTATTGGCGGAGATGTGGCCACTCGTCCCGACAGCCGCGACACTCCCCACCTGTTCGGACTCGGCCTCAGAGAGATGCTGGGTGATGAAATCACCACCGACCTGCGCGCCACCCGCGATCTCGCCCTGGCTAAGGCCGCCCAGTCCCATCATTCGATCACCATGAAACTTGCCAGCAAGGGCATCAGTTTCGGTTCGATCAGGGCCAACCCCGACGGAACCCTGGACACCTCCAAAGTCGAAGGCGTCGACACCGACTTACGAGTGAAACCCTTTTTCGCCGAAGGCTCGGTTTTCTCCATCCGCCAATTCTTCGTGGGAGCCTTCCATAATGAAATGGGGCTGGAAGCTTCCTCGGACCCGGACATACTGGCAGCCAGCCAGGGAGGCCGTGTGGTCACACCTTCCGGGATGGTGCTGGACGGCTCCAAAGACACCATCAGTCCGCCGCCCCTTCCCGATCCTGAGAATGGAAACGAGATCGATCCCGCGATCTCGGACCACCTCGAGTTCTACCTCCTCAACTACTTCAAGCCCGGACACGACCTACAGACCAGCACTACCGATCACGGCCGCAAGGTATTCGCGAAAATCGGATGTGCCTCGTGCCATGTTCCCAATCTCGCCATCAACCACGACCGTCGCGTGGCCGACGTGGAAACCAGTTACGACCCCGTCAAGGGTATTTTCAACAGCTTGTTTTCCACGGCCTCAACCCTATACCAGGACATCAACGACGGCAGCGGATACCCCGACCTCAAGTTGCCCCTGGGCGGCAGTTTCGTAGTGCAGGATATTTTCACGGATTTCAAGCGGCATGACCTGGGCAGCAATTTCTACGAGCGCAACTGGGACGGAACCCTGCAGACCCAATTCATCACCCGTTCTCTCTGGGGTGTTGGCACTACCGCTCCTTACGGACATGACGGCCGCAGCATCAGTCTCAATGCTGTCATCCTCCGCCATGGCGGAGAAGCCCAGGCGGCGCGGGATGCCTTCGCGGCGCTGAAGCCGAACGACTCCTCTGCCCTGCTCTCGTTCCTCAACTCGCTGGTGTTGTTTCCCCCGGACGATACCGCTTCAACCCTGGATCCCGGGGATCCCAGTCAGCCTAACTTCCCCCAGTTCGGGCACGGCAGCATCAAGTTGACCATCTTGTTTAACGACCCCACCGATCCGGAGTGATTGCGGGGTCTTCGCTGAAACTGATTTGCCACACCCCGGGGCCGCGCTCGACTGACTCAAATGTCGACGCGCTGCTCCGGGTGCCGGCTCAAATACCAGCAAGGCACATACCCCAGGTGCGGAAACAACGCCCGCACGCACCTCTGGTTTTCTTCTTTGTCAAACACGTACTCCACCCGATTCGCCTTCTGCTGGATCGCGTAATAGCGCCGCACCATCACGGTCCCGAAAGGTTCGCGGCCCTTGGGAATTCGAAAGCGCACCAGCGCATCGTCCACGCCGTATAAGACAAGAAAGCAAATCACAGCGGCGACCACGATCCGTCGAGTCATGATATTGAACGTCCCACCCGACAATTGAGTCTGCCGTTCCGGTGCGCGCCGGGAATCCGGCCAATAATTAGCGGCCGGCAGCCACCTTCCCCGCCCCAACTTTCTTCCGTGCTGTCGCCAGTTCCGGGCGCTCGTCTCCGACGGACCCCGCAATCAACTCTTGATAGTACTGGCCCGCGGCCTCCTCGTTGCCGGCCACATCTGCGGCGCTCGCCGCTCCAAACAACGCGTTGAACCGCTTCGGGGCGATCTTCAGGACCGCTTCGTATTCCACCAGCGCCTGCACCGGACTCTTTTGCCGCAAGAGCACTTCCGCAAGCATCTCCCGCGCCGGAATCACCGCCCCCGGAGTAACCGCGTCCTTGTCCATGCTTTCTTCCAGTTCCGCCGCCGAGCGCATCATCTTGAGCGCATCATCGGGTTTCCCGGCCTGGTCCGCGATCCAGGCCGCCACCTCGCGCCTTTGCACTTCCACCTGGTTCGACCAGTATTTGTTGCCCTGCGCGCTGGTGGCATCGCGCAGAGACTCGAGCCTTCGCTCTGCCGCCGCGGCCTGCTCTGGACGATTCGCCCGCGCGCTGCCCACGCCCACCGCCATCCAGGTTATGGCCTGCGCCCAGGGCACCGCATGGTTCCTTACCTGTAACCCGCTTGCTTCCGCCCAGTACCCCAATTCCAGGACGTACCTCGCGGGAATGGCCGCCAGCGCATAGTCCCCGGTGAGTGTCAGCTTCGGCCCAGCCGTCAGGGCGTTCATCTGCTCGATCACTGCCTTTGCCTGCTTGACCTGCCCGCTCTGCAGATAGGCATACTCCAGGTAGTCCAGCGCGTGCAGCCGCTGGTCGCGCGCCTCCCCATTCGTCGAGCCGGGCTCCGCCTTCGCCGCCAGGTCCGCAGACTTGAGGTTGGATTGAATGGACTCCTGCCACGAGCCGACGCGGGTAAAAATGTGCGACGGCATGTGATTGGCATGTGCCGAGGCCGGGGCAATCTTGGCGTAGGCCCGCGCCGCGGTCAGCCCTTGCTCCGCCAGCACCGGGTTGTCGTAGCAGTGGATCAGGTAGTGCGCTACGCCGGGGTGATGCGGCTGCTTGGCGAAAATCGGTTCCAGAATTTCCCCGCACTTCTTCTGGTTCGCAAACGTCTTATCCGTTTTGGGCGCCGCCACATCCAGTGCCAGGGCATGGAAGATAGCCGCTTCACTGTCCCCGGGATACGCCGCCTGCACTGCGCCCATTCTTTGCTCGTACGCCTGCGCATGGGAGTACAGGTCCTTCCCGTCTTCTTTATAGATTTCACCCAGCGCCTCGATGTAGGAATTCTCCCGCGCCGTAGTTTTAGAATTCGCCGCGGCGGCCTGCGCTGCCCTGTGCATGGCCTCGTGCCCGGCCACCATATCGCCGTTGTTCCACAGTCCGTGGTAGTAGGACATGGCTACGCCCCACTGCGCCATCGCGCAGGTGGAATCCTGGCTGGCGATGGCAAGGAACGCCTGGCGTGCACCCTCGTATTGAAACGAGTGCAGCAACGCCATCGCGTGGTTAAAGCTGCTTTCGACGGCCTTGGAACACGATGTCGCAAAGTGGACGGACCCGACTTCCTGTTCCGTCAGCGCGTGATGATGCCCGTCATCCCCCCATGCGGCTGCCAGGAACAAGGTGACGCCAATGACTAGAATGGTAGCCTGCCGCATAACACACCTCCTCAGGGGCCGCTTCGCGCCCACCACCGCTAGGCACTGGATACTACTTCTTGCACCGCCCGGTACGCCTGGTCAATCGCCGCGTCCGTGTACGCCGACGCGCCCGCATCCGAATTCGCGATCGCAATCCTCCCGAACGGTTTCCGTCCCACTACCCACGGCTGTTCGCCTTCCTTCCAGTCGGGATCGAACAAGGGGTTGTATCCATACGCGTACCCGTGCGCCCAGCGATTCACCGTGATGCCTTCAATGTCTCTTGCCGCATCAAATCCCGCTGGCCCCAGCATGCGCGCCAGTTGTTCACGAATATTGCGTTCGAACGTGGTCAGCGGCGTCCGCATCAGTTCACCTCTCCCGGCGCGATGCTGCTCCCTCTCGGTCAATCCCGGCTTGCACGGCGTCCGCAACATGAACAGCACCATCGGATCCTCCGGCTTGCTGGGAAACTCGTACTGCCCCAGGCTCACCGGAAAATCCAGCGCCACGTACGGGTGATAACTGCCGGGCGCGATCACGTCGCGCACGCCCAGTTTCTGGAACGAAGTCCAGTTGCGCAACGCCACATGCGTGTACACCAGCGGCGTCTTCACCAGGTACGCCAGCGCATCCCGCTGCTTCTCCGGCAGCTCCGGACAGAGATACGGAATCATGCCGTTGTAGCAGGCCAGCACCGCCGCCTTGCCGCGCACGCTCAGCAGTTTGCCACCGCGCATGTACGCCACGTCCACGCCCGCACCCGCCTTCGCGTTGCGTGCCTGCACCACCGTCGAATTCAGCCGGAGGCGTACCGCTGACGCCGCCTGATCCAGTTTGCTGTAATCCGCCCGCGCCGTTACCACGTCTTCCATGGTGCTGCCCGGGATCGATCCCGGAATCAGCGATCGCACCAGCATGCGCGCAATCGACGCATTACCGTCAGGAAAATGAAAGATGTAGGGATCCGGCTTCTCCGCTCCGCGCCCTTCACCTTCCTTCAACCCCATTCCATCGAACCCGGGATACGGCAGGTCGTAGTCATCACCCGAGAGAAAGCAATAGAGCGCCGGCACCGCATCAATGTGTACCCCGAACAAGTCATCCGTCTTGGTTTGGAAAAACGGCAGCACTTCCGGACTCAGCTTCACAATCTTCGTCAGAAAATCGGCGTAACTGATTTTCGCCAGCTTCGCCTGCTTTTCCTCCCGCGACCGCCCCGGCAGATAATCCACCTTCTCCGTATAGACCCGCTCAATATCCCGCCTGGCCACGTCCGACAATGGGGTCTTTGCCAGAAACTCCTTCCACGGCAACGTTCCCATGCCCGCCACGAACCGGTCCTCGCCGAACGTTTCCTTATCGAAGAACACCCCCGTGCCCAACTTCATCGACGAGTACAGCGACTGGTCGTACGCTTTGTAAAACTTCTGCGGGTCGATGCCCAACTCTTTCACCAGCCCGATCGCCACCGCGCTGTACTCCGAAGGACTCTCAATCGATTGCGTCCCGCCATAGCTCAGCACCATGCGCCCGCCGGCCTGAAACTCGTTACGCTTGGCATGTCCTCCGAAGTCGTCATGATTATCAAGCACAAGAACCTTGGCACTCTTGCCCGCATGCTTGCGATAGAAGTACGCCGCCGCCAACCCGCTGATTCCTCCGCCTACCACAATCAGGTCGTAATCCTCTCCCGTGCTCGCGGGACTTCCCTCACCCTCCCAGAAATCTCCGTCGCGCAAGCGGTGGGCATAGGTGAACGTCCCATCGTGATTGCCGCGCATCCCCAGCAGCCCCGGCGGATAATAGGACGACGCCTTCTCGGGCGCATACTCCACGTCTTCAAATGTCCATGCCGGAAGCGCCATTCCGCCCACGCCAATCGCAACCCCATTCAGAAAATCCCGCCGCGTAATCGCCCGGTCCATCCCCAATGCCCGATCGTGGTTGTCTCGATCACCCATGTAGCTCAGCCTCTGGAGGAGTGTAAGAGTTTGGAAGAATGCCGATTATATCCTCGCCCCCGAAGGCAAGATGCCGCGGCGTCAGATCAGGGCCCTACCAGCCGCGAGGCGGCGGAAAACGTGGGAAAAGCGAAAACCCTAGTCCCGGCTGCGCAGCTTCGACAACAGCCGCAAAATCTCCAGATACAACCAGATCAAGGTCACCATCAACCCAAATGCCGCATACCACTCCATATACTTCGGGGCACCGGCCTGGGCGCCTCTTTCGATGAAATCAAAATCCAGCACCAGATTCAGCGCCGCGATAATGACCACAAACACGCTGAACCCAATCCCAATCGGCCCCGCTCCATACACAGACGTAAGGTGCACTCCAAAGAATCCCAGCACAAATGTCGCCAGGTAGAACAGCGCGATTCCGCCGGTCGCCGCCACCACACCCAATCGGAACTTCTCCGTTACCCGGATCAACCCCGACCGGTACGCCAGCAGCAGGGCCACCAGCGTCCCAAACGTCAGACCCACGGCCTGAATGGCAATCCCCGGAAAGCGCAGTTCAAACAGAGCCGAAATGCCACCCAGTACCAAGCCTTCCAGCAACCCGTAGAGCGGCGCGGTCACCGGAGCCCAGGTCTTCTTGAAAATGGTCACCAGCGCAACGATGAATCCGCCAATTCCCCCCACCAGGACCCAGGGCATCACCGTTTCCGGAGCCCGCGCATGCAGAAACTGGTTCCACGTCCAGGCCGCCGTCGCCACCACGCAGATCAGCAGGATTCCCGCTTTGTTCACGGTGCCCGAGATGGTCATGCTCTCGCCGTAGCCCGCGCCTTCCCCCTGGAACGCTTTCGCATTCAGCGCGGGATTCGACGTTCTCATCAGATCCGCCATTGAGACTTCTCCTTACCCTTCTCTCCGTTCAACTTACGCTACCGCTGGCCGCCCCGTCCAATTCCTCTCGACCGGAGGCCGTGACGTCGTGCTCTCAGTCATCTTCCGTGCCCATCGGTAAAGTTATGTAAAACTCATTGCACCCGGCGCTTGGTCTGCCTACACTCCCTGCCGTTGAATGTTCTGGGCTTTCCTGGAGCCTGGACACCCCAACGATGCGCTGACCGCATAAAAAGAACCCCGTTCAGCTAGCCCTGCGCGGGGTTTCTCCTGCTTCCAACGAAGACGTTGTCTTTGCCTCGCTTTCGTAGCACAATCTCAATAACCCCAGAGCCATCCACTGTCTCTCATAACGACGCTTGCAGGGGCCGCTCTGAACCCAATGCCGGTCTCAATCACCACCGTACCCCTCGTACTCCTGCTGCTGCTGACCTCGGCAGTCGGTCAATCCGCACCGCCGGCCGCCAGTCCGGCGCGCCCCGCCGCGCTTTCGCTTACCTTTGATCAGTTCACTGACCGCGTCATCGAACGCGAACGCGACATCTTCCACCTCATGGGAAATCTCCATCCCATCGCCGAAACCTATATTCAGGACACCAAGCCCGACGTTAAGCTGGGTGCCGTCCCCGTGCGCGACGAATATTTTCTCGGCCAACTCAGCTTCAAAGACGGCAGCTTCAGTGAGGTCTCGTATCTGGGAGAGTCCGGCTTCCGCTCCAGAATGATGAGCGGCATGACCGGCATTATTGACGCCAAACCCTCGGGCGTGGACTTCGCCCGCATCATCTTGCTCGATCCTCAGCATCTCGACCGCAAGCACTACAACTTCGCCCCCGTGCGCGGCGAAATGCTAGGAGAAGTTCGCTGCTTTGTGATCGACGTGCAGCCCCGACCGCATGCCGGTAACGGACGCTTCCTCGGCCGCATCTGGGTGGAAGATCAGGACTACCACATCGTCCGTATGAACGGCACCTACGTCGGGGCCCGCGCCGGAGTGCACTTTGAAACCTGGAGACTCAATGTGCTCCCTCATGTCTGGTTGCCCGCTTACTCCTACAGCGAGGAACCGGACGAGCACTCCCGTCTCGGGCCTGCCATCCGCTACAAGGCGCTCACCCGCATCTGGGGATACGATCTGCAACACGCCGGCGACCTCCGGGAGTACGCGCAGCCTCTGGCCGACACCGCGCCCGCCGCTGCCAGCGGCAAGAAAGACTCCGGATACGACCTGAGCGGCCGCCTCAGCGCTCGCCCCTTCCAATACTCCACCGAAGACAACATCATTGAACGCCTGCAGGTCGCCGGACTCATGGCCCCGACCGGCGGTGTCGATCAGGTTCTCGAAACCGTCACCCGCAACTTGATCATCACCAACGAATTGGATATCAAGCCGGAAGTACGCTGCCGCGTCCTGCTCACCGCGCCGCTGGAATCGTTCTCCTTCGGGCACGTGATCGTGGTCAGCCGCGGTCTGCTCGATGTGCTTCCCGACGAAGCGACGCTCGCCGCCATCCTCGCCCACGAACTCGCCCACGTCGTCCTCGGCCACTCCTCCGAAGACAAATACGCGTCGTGGAACAGCCTCTTTTTCCCCAACGAACAGATCCTGCAGAAATTTGATTTCCGTCTCGACCCGGCCCAGGAAGACGCCGCGAATCGCAAAGCCGCGCAACTGCTCGCCAAGTCCCCCTACAAAGACAAGCTGGCGCAAGCCGGACTGTTCCTGAAAACACTGCAGCTCCGCTCCCAGGAACTGCCCAACCTGATTCATCCGCACCTGGGAAACAGCTTGAACGAAGGCGACGAACTACGACTGGCGGAACTGACCAAGTCCACGCCCCAGGTCGACATCACCCGCGTCGACCAGATCTCCGCTCTGCCGCTCGGCAGCCGCATCAAAGTCAATCCCTGGAGCGATCGCGTCGAACTCATCAAGGGCAAGCCCGCCCCCGTCCGTCTCGCCAGCGAAAAGATTCCCTTCGAGATCACCCCGGTCTTCCCCTACCTGAAACGCGTCCTGGACGCTCCACCCTTGACCCCACCCACGCCGGCGCCAACGCAATAGGAAAAAAGATGAATGCAAGGGAAAAATAAATAGAGGGACGGGTGCCGGCGCGGACCCGCATTTGATGGTACTCCGAGTCTCGGCGGTGAATTTGGCCCTACACCACAAAATACTTCGCCGCCGGATGATGCACCACAATCGCCGAAGTGGACTGCTCGGGCTCCAGGAGAAATCCCGAAGTCAACCGCACTCCAACGTTCTCTTCCGGCTTGAGCAAGGCAAACAACTTCGTCTGATCTTCCAAATTCGGACACGCCGGATACCCAAAGGAATACCGCGATCCACGATACTTCTGATGGAATAGGTCCCGAATGTGCGGCGAGTCTTCTCCGGCAATTCGCAATTCCTCGCGCATCTTCTTGTGCAAGTACTCCGCCAGCGCTTCAGCCGTTTCCACGCTCAACCCGTGCAGATACAAATAGCGCGTGTACTCGCCACCTTCAAACAAGCGCTGCGTCTCCTCTGACGCCTTCGACCCAATCGTCACCAGCGACAGTCCCATCACATCCATCCTGCCGGAGCTCTTCGGGGAGAAGAAATCGGCAATGGAAAGCCGTCGCCCTTCCTTCTGTCTGGGAAACGTGAATCTTAAGATTTCCCTTTGTGTCCCTTCGTGTCCTTGGTGGTTAAGGTTGTCCGGTTCATACACGATCACGTCGTTGCCTTCACCCTGCGCCGGAAAATATCCGTATACCACCTTGGGCTCGAAGATCCCGCTGGCGATGATTTCTTCCTCCAACTTCTTCTTGATGGAACGGAACTTCTCTTCGACCAGCCGCAGGTAATCTTCCTGCGACGCTGTCTTCAACTGCCACTGGTTCTTGAACAGCGCCGTGTCGTTGATATAAGGAAACAATTCCCGCAGATCGAAGTCTTTTCTTACCTTCACTCCCCAGAACGGAGGCACGGGAATATTCGGTGCATCCGTGACCACAGGAGAACGCTCCGCAAACACCGGACCGGTTTCCTCATCCACCGCCGCAGCCTTGGCGTACTCCTTCACCGTACGGCCTTCTTTGAGCCGCGCCTCTTTCCCGCCATTCGGAGTCGCCAGGTCCTCCATGATGTGCAGTCCCGCAAACGCATCGTCCGCATAGAACACCGCGTTCGCGTACTCGCGGCGCAAATCGTCTTCCACATACTTGCGCGTCAGTGCAGCCCCTCCGCAGATCACCGGAAATTCCAGCGCCTGCCGCTGCAAGTCCTGGATTACATACTTCATCTCCAGCGTCGACTTCACCAGCAAACCGCTCAATCCAATCGCGTCCGCCTTATGCTCTTGCGCCGCTTTGATGATCGTGTCTCCAGGCTGCTTGATTCCCAGATTGACCACCCGGTATCCGTTGTTCGTGAGGATTATGTCCACCAGGTTCTTGCCAATGTCGTGAACGTCACCCTTCACCGTGGCCAGCACAATCGTGCCCTTCTGCGAGCCAGCCTTTTTCTCCATCTTCGGCTCCAGATACGCTACCGCCTGCTTCATCACCCCTGCCGAATCGAGCACCGACGGCAGTTGCATCTTGCGCGCTCCGAACAGCTCGCCCACCGTGCGCATTCCATCCAGCAACACCGTGTTGATAATCTCCAGGGGCGAGTATTGCGCCAGCGCCTCCTCCAGCAAATCCTCCAGCGTCTTGCGCTGCGCACCTTCGCCCACCGCTTTCTCGCCATTGATGATCGCGAACTTCAGCTTGTCCTCGACCGAGAGCGTCTCCACGTGCGCCGTGGTTGATCCCTGCACCTTGCCCTTGGTCCCGGCAAAATGCTGCATGTATTTCTGCAGCGGATCGCCCTCCCCCTGGCGATAAATCAGTCTCTTCGCCAGCTCAACTTCCTCTTGAGGAATCTTGTATAACGGATAGATTTTGGTGTAGTTGACGATGGCCATGTCGAGCCCATGATCCACCGCTTCGTGCATGAACACCGAGTTCAACACCCGTCGCGGATAAGCATCCAGGCCAAACGAAATATTGGAGACGCCTAAAATCGTCTTCACCTCAGGCAGTTCCTGCTTGATCCGCTTGACCGCCTGCAGGGTCTCGATGCCCGCCGTCCGATAATCTTCCTGCCCAGTCGAAATTGGCAGCGTCAGCGCGTCAAAAATAATGTCCACCGGACGGATCCCGTACTGCTTCGTGGCCAGATCGAAAATCCGGTGCGCGATCGCCACTTTCTTGTCCGCGGTCAGCGCCATGCCGTCTTCGTCAATGGTCAGCGCGATCACCCCCGCCCCGTAGCGCTTGGCCATGGGCAGCACTTTCGAGGTCCGCTTCTCCCCATCCTCCAGGTTGATCGAATTAATGATCGCTTTCCCCGGAATCCGCTTGAGCGCTTCTTCCACCACATCGGCTTCGGTCGAATCCACCAGGATCGGCGCCGGCACCCGCGTCGCAATCCGCTCCAGGATCGACGAGATGTATCCCTTCTCGTCTTCTCCGACAATCGCGCAGCACAAATCCAGCATGTGCGAGCCGTCGTTCACCAGCTTCTTCGCCAGTTGCAGGATGTCGTCGTATTTCTTGCCGCGCACCAGATTGCGGAAATGCTCCACCCGCGTAGTGGTATTCATCTCTTCCGCGACAATCAACGGCTTGGGATCCAGATCCAGCGGAACCGAGGTATACGCACTAGAAGCTGCCGCGGTCGGTTTCACCTCGCGCCTCGCCGGCTCTACGCCTGAAACCGCGTCCACGACAGCCTTCAGATGCTCCGGCCCGGTTCCACAACAGCCGCCGACGATACGGACGCCGTAGTCCTGCACAAAATGCTTGTGATACTTCGCCAGTTCCTCCGGAGACAACCTATAGACCGCGTGCCCGCCTTCGTTCTGCGGCAACCCGGCGTTGGGCAGGACGGAAATATGCTTGGTCGAATTGATCCCCAGATACCGGACGGCATCGTTCATCTCCGCCGGGCCAGTGGCGCAATTCAGCCCGATGATGTCGATGTCGAGCGGTTCCAGCGCCGTCAGCGCGGCGCCGATTTCGGTCCCCAACAGCATCGTCCCCGATTCCTGCAGGGTCACTTGCACCGTAACCGGCAGACGCTTCCCCGCCTTCTGCATCGCCTGATTCACGCCAATGGCCGCCAGCTTTGCCTGTAACAGATCTTGTGCCGTTTCGATCAGCAGTACGTCCACGCCACCCTCGATCAGCGCCAGCGCCTGCTCCTCGTAGGCGGCCACCATCTCGTCGAACTTGATATGCCCGAGCGAAGGAAGCTTGGTGGTGGGCCCCATCGATCCCGCCACAAATCTCGGGTGATCCTGGCTGGAAAACTGCTGCGCTGCTTCCCGGGCCAATTTCACCGCCGCCAGGTTGATCTCCCGCACCCGGTCAGCCAAGTCAAACTCCGTCAACACCGTCCGCGTCCCGCCAAAGGTATTGGTCTCAACCACATCGCAGCCCACCCGCAGAAAATCCGCATGGATGTCACGAATAATGTCGGGCCGGCTCAGTACCAGCACTTCCGAGCAATTTTCCTTGCCCCAGTAATCGTCGAGGCTGGGATTCCGCTTCTGGATGTTGGTCCCCATCGCGCCGTCATAAATCACAACGCGTTCCCGCACGGTCTGTAGAAAATCAGTCATGGGCCTCTGGTCGCTGGTCTTGGGTCGTTGGTGGTTAGCCGCTACGGTTTCCCTGGTGAAACCTTCGTGCCCTTGGTGGTTCGCGAAGGTTTTTTCTCAACCACCAACGACTGCTTTTCATACACAAACGCCGGCCCCCAAAAGTAAAGAGGACCGGCGCGCATTCTCATTCGAAATCTCGAAAGTCTTACACTCCCGGTACCGGCTCGGCCGGCATGTGCTCTTCCAGTACTTCCGCCGTATTGAACACTGCGTTCGCTCCCAGATGCGCCGGAGCCGGCGCCAGCATCTGCTCCTTGCGATACACCAGGCTGCTGGCATTGAACGTCGCCAGTTCAAATCCGTGTCCGTGGGTAATCGCGTCCGTCGGACACGCCTCCACGCAATACCCGCAGAAAATGCACCGGTTGTAATCGATGTTATAGACCTTGGCGTAGCGCTCCGCGCCCGACACCCTTTTCTCCGCGGTGTTTTCCGCCGCTTCGATGTAAATACAGTTCGAAGGACAAGCCGCCGCACACAGGAAGCAAGCCACGCACTTTTCCAGGCCACTCTCATCCCGCTGCAGCACATGCACGCCCCGGAAACGCTCCTGAAACTTCGCCCCCTTTAAGGGTCCGGGGCCGTCCGGATAATTCTCCACTTGCGTGGGCTGGAACATCTCCCGGAAGGTAATGCTCATGCCCTTGGCGATCGCGGCAATGTTCTCGAAGATCGGCATACGTTTTCCAGTATAGCGGAAGCTCACGCTCGGGCGCAGGCGCGGCGCGTCGAGCGGCATCTCTTCCGGGGTTAAACCGCTTCAAACCAAGTCGAATGGCATACTTCTGCCCATCAAGCGCGCCATCCTTCGCCCACCGGTGAAACTCACAAGCTCGTGCCTGTGGAGTCATTCTTCTCTATCCTTGTTCCGAAAACCGGACAAGACTCCGAAACTTCCTCTGCTCAATTCGTCCAGCGGGTTAAATGTGTTAAATCCCTTGGGGCGGGGAGAGCCGCGTTTGAACATTCGGGATCTCGTGTTGGAACTGAAGAGGCAACGTCGTCATTTGGACCGGGCGATCGTTGCGCTGGAGGCCCTCGACAAGCGGAAACGCATGGTACGCAAGACCGCTGCCTCCAGAAAACCAGGAGAAGTTCCGGGCACTCTACAAAAGACCGGAACCGGAGGCCAAGTCATTCCTTTTTTGACCGGCTCCCGTTGACCGCGATCAGCGCACGAACCCGGTGCGCACCCCACCCTTGCAGCGCATCGCAAGGGTGGGCCCTCCCCCTTATTTACGCCGCCCCCAATTGCAGAACGCCGGAGACCCAATTCGGGAAGCAACCTCCTCCCGCGACCGTCATCTAATAATCAGGGAAAGCTCTATACGTCAGGTCTCCCTAAGCAAACTAAGCAAAATGCAGGGGTCTCTCCTGATCACCCCCCTGCTCGCGGCGGTTCTCACAGAAAGTCACGGTGACGAAATCGATGCACAAACTCCGAACCTTCTTGACGCTAGTCTCACCAGCTTTATTGCTGCTGGCTCTGCCTGCTTTCGCCGCTCTCGGTGGAGATGCAACTTCGGTCACCAATGACCAGCTTCACATGCAGGCTACGCTGCGCTCCACGCAGAACCAGGCCTACGCCGTTCACGAACTGCGCGCCCCATCCGGCGACCTGGTGCGCGAGTATGTTTCGCCTGAGGGAAAGGTCTTCGGCGTCGCCTGGCAAGGCTCCTTCCGCCCCGACTTCCAGCAACTTCTCGGCACCTACTTTCAGGCGTTTGCCGAGGCGGGAAAAACTCACCGCCGCGGAGCCGGCCCGCTCGTCATCGAACAGCCCGGCATGGTCCTCTACTCCGGCGGACACATGCGGGCATTCTTCGGGAAGGCCTACGTGCCCGACATGCTGCCCAAGGGGGTGACCGCCGATGCGATCAGGTAATCCGTCCATGCTGCGAATGGTGGGTGCATTGCTAGTGGCGTCTGGACTGACCCTCGCCCTCGGCTGTGGCGGCGGGGGAAGCAGCAAGCCCAACCAGAACATTACGTCCACTGGACAAAACGTCGCCACCCTTTCCGTCAATTCTGGCGCCACCGGCAACTACGCCAACGGCGTGTTCACCAGCGTCACGGTCTGTGTCCCGAGCAGCTCCAATTGTCAGACGATCAGCAACGTTCTGGTCGACACCGGTTCCTACGGTTTGCGCCTTCTCTCTTCGACCGCGGGCGGCGCACTCACACTCTCGCTTCCTCAAGAGAACGATTCCAACAGCCATCCGCTGGCCGAATGCACGCAGTTCCTCGACGGCAGTTTCCTCTGGGGTCCGGTGCGCACTGCCGATATCAAGATCGCCGGCGAGACCGCCAGGTCCATTCCCGTGAACGTCTTCGGCGATCCCGCCTTCGCCACCATCCCCAGCAGTTGTTCAGCGGGAGGAAGGAACGACAATAGCCTCACGAATTTTGGCGCCAATGGCGTGTTGGGCGTGGGCGTCTTCGCAGAGGATTGTGGCGCCTTTTGCGCGCCCGGCGGCAACCCCACTCCTCCGGTCGGCCTGTACTACAGTTGCCCCAGCAGCGGATGCGTCCCCGCTTACGCCACCCTCGCCCAACAGGTTTCCAATCCGGTCGCGTCCTTCGCTACCGATAACAACGGTGTAGTCATCGAATTACCCGCAGTCTCGTCTTCCGGGCAGCCCAGCGCCACCGGTTCCCTGGTCTTTGGTATCGGGACCCAATCCAACAATGCCCTGAACGGAGCCACCGTAATTTCACTCACCCCCTCGGGCCTGTTTACCACCGTCTTCAAGGGAACGTCGTATCCTCAAAGTTTCGTTGACACCGGCTCCAACGGATACTTCTTCCTCGACTCCACCACCACCGGCATCCCAAATTGCACCAACGCCACCGGCTTTTACTGCCCCTCATCCACTCAGAACCTGACGGCTACGAATGGTGGCAAGGCGGTGAGTTTCAGCGTCGCTAACGCCGAATCGTTGTTCAACAACGCCAATAATTTTGTCTTCAGCAACCTTGCCGGATCCAATCCCAATAGCTTCGATTGGGGGCTCCCTTTCTTCTTCGGACGTGACGTCTACGAGGCCATCGAAGGGAAAAACACCCCCGGCGGCACCGGTCCCTATGTAGCCTTCTAAAATGCGGGGACGGGCTCGCCCCTCGTCCCACGCTGGTTCACGCTTGCCCTCTCCGCCGCTACTTTACGCCCTGTTCAAGCCTCGCTTCTGCCATACCCACGCATCCCCACTGACAACCTAATTGCATTGATTTTGCACGCCCGTGACCTGGCGCTGACATTTCCCCACTTCGTCTCCCGCTACAGTCCCCTCAGCACATTGGGGGATCGCTATGAAACCACTGCACTACGGAATCGTCATCGCCGCCGCTCTGCTCGCCACCGCCGCTTCCAGTCGCGGCGGCGCTTCGCAGCTCCACCCGGCTCACATCTCCAACCTCAGTTCCCGGGCCACCGATGGCGCCTACCGCGATGGCTTATTTATCGGACATCTGGACCGTACCCGCGGCGCCCGGCACCATCTAGCCTCTGGACGCTGGAACAACTCTGTCGACCGCCAATCCTTCGTGGCCGGCTACGAGCGGGGCTACTCCGCGGAAACCGCCCAGTAGAGCCGCTGAATGCAGACGGAGAGACGGGCGTCTCCGCCCGTCCCGCCGGCCAAGCCGCCGACTCGAAGAACTACGTCGAGTCATGCCAACGCGTGGTCGCGCTCCCATGGTCGAGCGCCGGCAGTCTCTCATAAGCCAGCATTTGGATCGTATCCAGCAGTTGCTCCAGCCTGGTCCCACTACCCAAGTGAACATTCACAAACGCCAGTTCATCGGAGGGCAGCGCCGCCAGGCCGGAAATGAGTACCACCGGCAAATCCGCATCGATCTGCTTCAGTTCCCGCGCCAGCTGTGTCCCGCTCATCCCCGGCATTTGATAGTCGAGCAGCGCCACGTCGAATGCCACCTTCCTCGACCGGTCTAGTGCCTCGACCGGATCCTCCGCAGCAACCACCAGGAATCCTCTAGTCTCCAACACACCGGTAAGCAGTTTCCTCGAAGCGGCATTATCGTCCACGTAAAACACCGTTGTTTGCTTGTCCATAACGTTCCTCCGTGACCGCGGGCTGTGTGCGTTTCGGTGAGGAGGCACTAGCGGAAGATCGAACTGCGGGTACGATCAGCGCTTCCCTGTTTCTCTTATTAGATGAACGCAGCAAGCAACTCGTCTTGCGCTCCGCTGCTTAAATTTTTGTTTCGCTCCGGTAAATCTGTGTAAAATTTGGACGGCCCGACGCCTGGCGAAAATGCCGCGCCTCTGCAGCCACGGCAAAAAAAGGGGATACCTTCGGGAGTCGGACAAGGACTGTCCCGCTAAGGTTTGTCATCCCGAACGAAGCGAGGGATCTGCAGTTGGCAGTGCCGGGAAAATAGACTTCCTTCCAGCCCGCGCGACCCGCACAATTAAGATGCGGCCGGTGGTCTCTTACAGCGATTGGATGAACGCCAGCAAAGCCTGCTGGTCTGTCGGTGACAACCCGTTAAACAGCTGGATCACCTGGGTCGCTTCGCCTCCATGCAACTGGATGGCTTTCGTCAGATTCGTGGTGCGCCCGTCATGCAGGTAAACCGTGCGGAACGACAAGCCCCACAGCGGCGTAGTGCGCCATTGGCTGCCGCTTGCCTGTCCCATGGGAATGTTGTCCGCCAGTCCCGGCCCCATATCGTGAACCAGCAGGTCCGAATACAAATTCACCGGCTGGTTGCTCAGCGCCACGATCGGCGGCCCATTCACGTGCCCCTTAAAGTCGACCGGAATCGCCACGTTCGCGTCCGTCGTGTAACTCGGGATGTGGCACAAAGCGCAGCCAATCGAATTAAACAAGGCCTGCCCGTTCGAGTTCCCGCTCCCTGGCACATTGGGTGCCAGATAAACCATGAAATTGTAAAGCTGGACCGTCTCTACCCCTTGCGGATCGTTCAGTTCGGATTTCTTCTCACAGTTGGGTGGAATGGTGCAGTTACCCTGGGGACAATCTTCGGCAGTGACCACCGGGTTGGTGATGCCTAGATCGTGACCGAACGCCAGAGCTGCCGTTTGCAACAGCGACGCCAGTTGGGCCTTCTGTCCGAAGCGGCCCACTCGCAGGTTGCCGTTCCAGTCGGAAACCATGTTCACCATGCCGTGAATGCCCATCCCTTTGTCTACCGCATTCGCCATGATGGCCGAATCGTCGATGTTATCGATCAGGCCGTCGCCGAATAACGGCGGAGGCAGACGTTTTCCAACGATGGTGGCGTCCTTGGGAAGAGATTCACCCACCACCGTACATCCGGCAATGAACTTGGCCACGGTTAAGGGCTGCAGTTCGATCCCGCCTTCGTTGGTCAGCGGATTGAAACTGCCGTCGCTGTTGAGCGCCCCGAACAGCGTAACCCGCTTGGTCGTGCTGAAACCTCCAATCACTGGCAACGCATGGCAGTTGTTGCAATTGGTGTTGGTGTACACCGGTCCCAACCCGTGAACCGGGTCCCAGGAAAAATCGAATTGCGTCATGCCGATCGCAAAATTGTTTAACTGGCCACTGGTCAGTCCAGCCAAGGGACCACCCAGCGTGGTTTGCGCATGGACGGGCTTGGACACAGGCCGTCCCAGCATCAGCACCAGTCCGGCCAACAGCAGCACAGCAAAAGCCGTCAGGCTGCGCTGCCCAGCGGCGGAAGAATTTTCCGTTTGCATAACAGGCTCCTTCGTATCCCACTGCGAGGGCCTTCGCGCAAAGAAATGCGCGATCGGTTGGAGGAAACGACGATTCGGCGCAAACTCGTCTGCCGCGTGCACCAGCGCGCCTAATTTAGCACAAAAACTATGACCGGTAGTAGCAATTCCAGATACAGCTTCTCCCGTAAGTCATAAGTCTTCCTTGTAAAAAAGCCGCGCCTTGCGGAGGTCGTAACTCGGTACTAGCTACTCAGTACTCCTTACTCCATACTTCCCGGCCCGCTGGCAAGTCGAATACCCGATGACGTTGTCCGGATCGAAAGTGGCATCATCGGGACGCACCCGGATGACGCTCTCGCGATCCAAATCTTTGCGAATGCGGTAGGTGCGCATACGGTAGCAAACTCGGTCATCGTCCTTGCCCGACAATGGGTTCCATTCAGTCATGGTCGTGGTTAGCGGCAGGATTGCCCTGGAATCGCCGCCCGCGTTCAACCCCGGGTTCTCGGCTGGCCGCGGATCGGCAGCCCAGGCCCCACTGGCCGAAGCCAAACCCAGAAGCGCGACGGAAATTACCTGAATGAGTCGCATAGAAACTGTCTCCGTCGCAAAATTATAGCCCCAAATGCACCCGCGGAGTTCGCTATCGCCATCCTATCTGCTGACGATGACCGGATCAGAGGGAGTTCCCCAAACAAAAAAAGCCCGCCTCCTTCCGGGAAGCGGGCCCTCCCAGACGCCCAGGCAGATTACGGTAATCCCGGGCAGGTATTCTTCTCGTCGTTCTGGAAACTCAACCAGCTGTTGACTGGAATCGCAGTCCCCGCGCCAAAGTAATCGATGAACACCAGGTCCTGCAGGTGATAGGTGAACGAGCCCACGGTGTAGGCATGATCGTCGAGCACCAGTGGATCGCCATTCTCGAGGATGCTGTTATCCAGGCACGGGACCGAGTTGTCGACGAAGGGATCATCCAGCCACTCGCCGATTTCGTGCGCCGCTGCGGCCGTGTCCTGCGAGAACACGCCCGAACCCTGATCCACCAGGGTGGTGTAAGCGTACGTCTGGCCCGCCGGCTGTGAACCGTTGGCGCTGTGATAGCCGCCAATGCAGCATCCGCCCGAAGTCAGATACACGTCGTAGTTGATGAAGATGGGCAAACTGTCAGGCGTGATCTGCGGGAAATTGTGCAGGAAGCCTTGCAGCGCCACATCGAAGGCGTTGATGTCCATCGTACCCACTTTGTGCCCGGCCAGAAACGGATTGGTGATCACCGAACCCTGCGATGCGGTCACGTTAATCGTCTGTGTCGCCAGAATCGTGGGCGTGCCCAGCAGCACGTGGTAGCCGGTGTTTTTCTTGACCACCTTCCAGAAGTTGCCGCGCTGGTAAGCATCAATGTACTGAGTCGTGCCCAGGTCGGTTCCACCCTGCACGAAGTCCACGTTCGAAGCAAACAGCGGTGACGTGGTCAGCACCGTCTGCGCACTCATGCCGTTAAAATTCGTGCTCAGCGTGGGATCAAACGTCATGTTGCCGTTGCTCGACCCGTACACCATTTTGACCGGAATGAGGTACACCGGGACCGTGGTCGCCGTGTTGCTCTTGCGCGGATCCGCCCCCACCATCACGAAGGGATAGCGGACATTCTTGTGAATCCATGAGCCATTCCACTGCGCCAGTTGTCCGGCCGGAGGCCGGGCATCGGTGAAATACGCGTGAGGCTTCATGGCGACGAAGCGTCCCTTCGCTTTGGTCGCATCCTGGGAAAAGGCTAAACTGGCCAGACAGACCAGCGCCGCGAGAAAAACCAACCGTTGCTTCATGTTGTCTCCTTAAGACATTTCAGGGTGAGTAGCCATCCATCCCGGGTCATGGAGCCGGAACGTGCGCGCGATCTTATGTTGCCCCCGCCTCTACTACAAGCGCTAGTTGTAAATTGTTTGTCAGATTTAGGAAGGCAGGGCACGCCGATGAGGCATTGTGGATGACTAAGTGGGATTGTCAGCCGCTTGTCCCTCCTCAGATGCTGAGAGCCAAGGGCTGCCAGGGTGTGCCCTGGAGACGCCTGTCGCAGGGGTGCGGTGGCGGATGGGTCCCACAAAGGCAATTCTCGGCCACCCGCCTGGGTCTTCGGTCCGCCGTCGGCTTTTCTTGTCAAGCCCCCTAAATCCCTCGTTTCCCCGCAAGACACTGATTCCAACCCGAATATCTTTTTGCTAATTTGTCCGACTCCCCCTAAGCAATTTGCTATACTGAAAGTATAGAGTCACAAAAGGCGTTGGCCACCGGCCAGCGCCTTTTGTATTTAGAGACCAGTAATCGTGCTGGAGGCAGTCAGGATCTTCAATCAACAATCAAAAATCGACAATCGTCAATCGATTCCCAGTTCCTTCCACTTCTTATCGACGGCTGCCTTGGTCTTGGCGTCCATGAGAATCTCATCGGGCCAGGGACGGGTGAAGCCTTCGCTCGCCCATTTGCGGGTGGCGTCGATGCCCATCTTCGATCCGTAATTGGGCAGGCGCGAGGCGTGGTCGAGCGAGTCGACCGGACCGAGCGTGAACTGGATGTCGCGCTCGGGATCAATGTGGTTAAGAACTTTGAGCACAACTTCACCAGCGTCCTGCACGTTCACGTCTTCATCGACCACGATGACGCACTTGGTGAACATGGCCTGGCCGAGCGACCAGATGGCGTTCATCACCTTGCGCGCTTGTCCGGGATAGGACTTCCTGATGGAAACCATCATCAGGTTGTGAAAGACACCTTCCAGCGGCAGGTTGATGTCGACCAGTTCTGGAATGGTCAGCCTCATCAGCGGCAGGAAGATGCGCTCGACCGCTTTGCCCATCCATCCGTCTTCCATGGGGGGCTTGCCCACGATGGTGGTCGAGTAGATGGGATCTTTGCGATGGGTGATGCAGGACACGTGAAAAACCGGATAAAGATCTTCCAGGGAATAAAAGCCGGTGTGATCGCCGAACGGTCCCTCGGTGCGAAGTTCGTCGAGATGGACGTGGCCTTCCAGAACGATCTCGGCGTTGGCGGGAACCTCGAGATCGACGGTTTCGCACTTGACCAGTTCGACCGGCTTCTGCCGAAGGAACCCGGCAATCAGATATTCCTCGATGTCAGGGGGCGCGGGCACGATAGCGGAAAAAGTCAGCGCCGGGTCGGTGCCGATGGCGACGGCGACTTCCATGCGGCCGGAGGGGCGTTCGTTGTCGGCCAGGACCGATCCTCCGGAAGTGCGAGCCATGATGTCGACGGCCGCCGCTGCTGGGCTTCCCGCGTGTTCGGTGGAAGCGACGGCGCGCAGGGCTTCGCGGTAATGCTCCGCCCCCACTTTCTGGCGTTGCCAGTGCATGCCGGTAGTTTTTTCGTCATACACCTGCATACGGTACATGCCGACGTTGCGCTTGCCGGTCTTGGGATCGCGGGTGACGACGCACGGGAGGGTGATGAAGCGTCCGGCGTCCTGCGGCCAGCACTGCAGAATGGGAAAGTCCAGGAGAGAGAAATTGTCGCGCTGGATGACTTCCTTGCAGGGGCCAGAGGAGACCGTCTTAGGAAAGAACTTGCCCATTTCCGCCAGCATGGGAAGCATTTTGACTTTGTCGAGAAAGCCCTGGGGAGATTTCACGTCCATGAAAGCGCGGATGCGGTCGGCCACTTGGTCGAGGTTGTCGACCTCGAGCGCCATGTTCATGCGCCGGGCGGACCCGAACTGGTTGATCAGGACCTGCGAACCGGCATGGCCCTTGATGTTCTGGAACAGGAGAGCCGGTCCACCGGGCCGGACCGCCGAGGCCGCTGTCCCCGCCTGAGACTTGCTGACGCGGTCCGTGATCTCGGCGATTTCGAGATGGGGATCAACTTCCGTGCGGATTTTCTTGAGTTCACCAGCGCGCTCGAGGGCGGCAATCCAGTCGCGTAGATCGTCGTAGGCCAAGCATCCTCCATTGGAACTGACGATTATAGAGCCTATTGGGGGGATTAAGACCTGCTCTACAAAAGCCCGGGGCCGGCGCGCCGCGTTGCTTTGTAATCTTTTTGTATTTTCTTGCATTTTCTGATCCTGATCACATCGCAATTTGGCCGCACTGCCTACGATCTTGCTTGGAGGACTACATGCTGACTCATCCCAAAGGAACCACGGCACGCGTGCTATTGACCTCGGTATTCGGCCCCTACGCCCAGGACGATGAATTCGGCAGCCGCCGCATCAACCCCATGGAACTTTACGCGAACCAGGTGACGCGGGCGCAGGGGGCGTTTTCGTTGCGCATGTTTCACCGTTCGTGGGGGATTCTGATGATTCAGGCGAACATTACGGCGCCTTGCACGGTGCTGGACTTCCCGACGCGGGCACGGTTTGCGCGCGAACTGCAGAAAAACAAGTACGACATCGTGGGGATTTCGTCGATCATCGTGAACTTCGAAAAACTGAAGGAGATGTGCCGCATGGTGCGGGAATTGTCCCCCAAGTCGGTGATCGTGGTGGGCGGGCATGCGGCGGCGATTCCGGGGATTGAAGGCATGATTGATGCCGACCACATTGTGAAGGGCGAAGGCATCGCGTGGATGCGGAGCTACCTGGGCGAGGACGTGAGGGCGGCGATTGTACATCCGCCGATTGTTTCCGGGTTGCGAACGCGGATCATGGGGGTGCGCTTGCCGGAACGGAAGGGAGCGACGGCGGCGACCATTATTCCGTCGGTGGGATGTCCGATGGGGTGCAATTTCTGCACGACTTCGGCTTTCTTTGGGGGGAAGGGGAAGTTCGTGAACTTCTACGACAGCGGCGAGCAGCTGTTTTCCGTCATGTGCCATATGGAAAAGACGCTCAAGGTGAAGTCGTTTTTTATGATGGATGAGAACTTTCTGCTGCACCGGCAGCGGGCGATGGAATTGCTGGCCTTGATGAAGGCTGCGGGCAAAAGCTGGGAGTTGTCGGTGTTCGCTTCGGCCAATGCGATCCGCAAGTACACCATGGAGGAACTGGTAGAACTGGGGGTGTCGTGGCTGTGGATGGGGCTGGAGTCTCCACAAGCCAGTTACAGCAAATTACAGGGAACGGACACGCGGGAACTGACGCGGCGACTGCGCGAACACGGGATACGGGTACAAGGGTCGACCATTATCGGACTGGAACATCACACGCCCGACAATATTCGGGGCGAAATCGAGCACGCGGTAGAGCACGACACCGATTTCCATCAGTTCATGCTGTACACGCCGGTGCCGGGAACCCCGCTGCACGCGCAGATGTCGAAAGAGGGGCGGATGCGCGACGATGTGGAGTTTGCGGACATTCACGGGCAGTTCAAGTTCAATTTTCATCATGCGGCCATCTCACGCGATGACTCGAAGCGCTTTCTGGACTGGGCGTTCTGGCGGGACTTCGAGAGGAACGGTCCGAGTTTGTACCGGATTTGCCAGACCATGTTGCAGGGTTTCCGGCGGTACAAGGATTATCCCGATCCGCGGGTACGGGAGCGGTTTGCGCGGGAGATGAAAAAAGTCGGGATGGCGTATAACGCGGCGCTGTGGGCGATGGAACGGCAGTTCCGCGGCGTGAATCGCGAGGTGAGCGAGCAGATTGGGGAGGTCCGGCGGGAAGTGGAGAAAGAGTGCGGCGTGGTGGCGAGGGTGGTGGCAGATCTCCTGGGGCCGGTGTTGTTGTGGACTACGCGGCGCGAGGAGCGGAGGTTGGCACGGGGGGTGACGTACGAACCCCCGACGATTGTGGAGCGACAGAATTGGGACACTGCAGTGCCCAGTACCTAGTACCGGGTACCAAGGCGCGCTCAATTCGTTAGCGGTCGAGTTTTCAGTGGGCAGCCACGATGGCTGCCCATACGTGTGTACGGGCGATTCTTCTGGAGGAACTGATGATTGCGGAGCAGCAGGTGGGATGGAGGATGAGTGAGTCAGGGGTGCAGGCGCCGGTCGGGTTGGCGGGAATTGTGCGTGAGTTTGGGGAGATCGGGCAGTTCGTGGAGGCGGACGGGGAACTGGATCCGCGATGGGAAAGTAAATCTCTGATGCGGTTGGAGTTGCCGTTTTCTTTGCTCCTGGCATGGGATCGCTCAAAGACCATCGCGGCCTTCCGCTGTCACCGGCGGCTGAGGGGAATCTTCGGCGAGGTGTTTGCACGGATTCTGGCGGCGGGACTGGCGCCGAAAGTTACCACCTTTGGCGGGTGTTTCATGTATCGGCCGCAGCGGAGCGGGACGAAATTATCGACCCATAGTTGGGGGATCGCGATTGATTTGAATCCGGAAACTAACCGGCTGGGAACGGCGGGGGATATGGACCTGGGGGTCGTGGCGATATTTCGTGAAGCCGGGTTCGAATGGGGCGGGGAGTGGAAGGGACGAGGACGGGATGCAATGCATTTTCAGTTTTGTTCTGGCTATTAGGGTGCGAACCATGAGGCATCCGGCGGGGCGGAGAGAAAAGTGCGGAGATGGCCGGGGAGGCGACGTCAAAGCCATGGGCTTGTTTGTGATGTAAGCACTTCCTTCGGATCGCGGTTGAGGGTATATTCACATGCCGGTTTACTTGGAGCCCTTATGACTACACAAACCAAAAACGGAACGACTGCGAAGTGTTTTGGAGAGAACCTGGAGACCGATCTGGCGCTCGAGTTTATTCGCGTGGTGGAAAACGCGGCGATTGCGTCAGCGCGAACCATGGGTCAGGGAGAACGCAAGCTCTCGGACCACGTAGCGACGGAAGCCATGCGGCACACGATGGATACGGTGCCCATGCGCGGGACGATCGTGATTGGCGAAGGCGAGCGGGATGAGGCACCAATGCTGTACATCGGGGAGAAGGTAGGCGCGGAATTTCCTGACGGCAAGGATGTGCCGGAGGTGGATATTGCGGTCGATCCGCTGGAGGGGACAAACCTCTGCGCCACCGGCGCGCCCGGCTCGATTACGGTGTTAGCGGCGTCGGAAAAAGGTGGGTTGCTGAACGCGCCGGACTGCTACATGGAAAAGATCGTGGTCGGTCCTTCCTGCAAGGACGCGGTGGAGATGGATGCTCCGGTGGCCGACAACCTGAAAAACATCGCCAAGCGGCTGGATCGCGATGTCGAAGACCTGGTGGTGATCGTGCTCGACCGTCCGCGACACGAGAAATTGATAGCGGACATAAGGGCAGCGGGGGCGCGGATCCGGTTGATCGGCGACGGTGATCTGTCAGCGGGCATCGCGTCGGCGGTCATTGGCACCGGCGTACATGCAGTGATGGGATCGGGTGGGGCGCCGGAGGGGGTAATTACGGCGGCGGCGATCCGGTGCCTGAATGGCTACATGCTGGGGCGGCTGGTGATCGACACCCCGGAACTGGAAGAGCGGATTGCGCGCATGGGGATCAAAGATAAGAACAGAATTTACGAAGCGGAAGATCTGGCCCCCGGCAAGCAGATGATCTTTGCAGCGACCGGAGTCACGGATGGCGCCTTGATGCGCGGGGTGCGCTTCTTTGGCGAGGGCACGCGGACGCAGTCGGTGATCATGACGCTGCAGACCGGCAAGGTGCGGTTCATCGACAGCATTCACCTGGAGAAGGGTCCGGATGTGAAGATCAGATTTTCTTAGTCGTTGGACATTCGTCGTTGGTCATTGGTCGTTGGTGAAAGCATTTGGCCTCCCTTGCGGGAGGCCTCAGATTGTTGACAAACCCTCGTCTATCCGCATCATCCTCGGATGAAGTCATCCTGAGCCCGCCAGGGCGAAGGATCTGGCGCAGTGGCAAGGGTCTCGATGGTCCACGCCAGATCCCTCGCGTCGCTCGGGATGACGTCATCGGGGTGGGAGGCGTTTGTCAGCAGTCTGTGGCCTCCCTTGCGGGAGGCCTCAGATTGTTGACAAACCCTCGTCTATCCGCATCATGCTCGGATGAAGTCATCCTGAGCCCGCCAGGGCGAAGGATCTGGCGCAGTGGCAAGGGTCTCGATGGTCCACGCCAGATCCCTCGCGTCGCTCGGGATGACGTCATCGGGGTGGGAGGCGTTTGTCAGCAGTCATGTGGCCTCCCTTGCGGGAGGCCTACTTTTTGCGCGGCTTAGGCGCAGCTGAGGTGCGCCTCTTCAGAACTACGGTGGGGGTGCGTGGATTTTGATAACCTTTCGGCATGAACACTGAGCGCAAAGAACCGGTTTACTTGTTTACCGAGAAGCAGGTGGCGGAGAAGAGCGAGTTGGCGCGGCGGTTTCTGGAGACGCGGACGCGACTGAATGAAAACGTCGAGAAGGCCGACAACTTTCTGGTCAAGCGGTTTTACAACATCGATCACAATACCTATCTGGAAGGGGCAATCCCGGCAAAGTACAAAGAGATGATGGGGCTGGTGGTGTCGGCGGGATTGCGCTGCGACGACTGCATCCACTATCACATCATTCAATCGTACCGGTTGGGAGCATCGCGGGAGGAGCAGGAAGAGGCGTTGAATGTGGCACTGGTGGTGGGTGGGAGCATTGTGATTCCGCATTTGCGGCGGGCGTATGCGGTTTTGGCGGAATTGTACGGGTAAGGCAGTACGCAGTACCTGGTAGCCAGTGCCCGGAGGAAGGGCCGATCACCGGGCACGAACGAAAATCCTGGAACGCAGCCAGCGCGGAGAACGGCCTTCCGCGTTTGAGAGGCGGGTTCTTCGTGGTATTCGCTGTGCTGGCTACTCGCGCTGTTTGGTTTTCGGCGATAAGGAGGCCTTAGGTGCTCGGAAAGTCAATGAGCGAGATCGCGGGTTACGTCAGTTGATCTTGGCGGGACGATGGACCACCACTGCTTCTCCGATCTCAAAGGTCATCAAATCTTCTCCCACTTCCAGCGGACCTGAGTAAGTTTTTCGAGTGAGTGGGAGCAAACTGGTGGTATCCCCGGGCACGATGTGCGAGTAAACGGCGAGCTTGGGCTTCACGCGCGAGAAGATCATGCCAGCCTGTTCCGCCGTGGTGTGGTGCCCGGCAATTGCCCGGAAGCGTTCTTCACTCACCGAGGGATTCTTCGCTCGAAATGCCTCCGGGTCAATCACTTCGTGAATCAGAACATCGGTGCCCTGAGAAAAATGAATGAGATTCTCCGAGTATCGCGTGTCGCCGGAAAACACTACGGAGTGCCCTGAAAAGTCGATGCGGTAGCCCAGCGCTGGCTTGACTTGACCGTGGTCGACTGTAAACGCCGTCACTTTGATCCCGGCATTGTCATAGACGACGCCTTGCTCGATGTCCTTCGCCAGAACATCTACGCCGCGCGCAGGCAGTTTGTCGTCTTCCTGGCGGATCTGAATATCAAATTGAAAGGCTTCCTTCATGTGCGACATCATTTCCTTGGTTCCAGCCGGGCCCCACACTTGGAGAGGAACCTTGCGCCCGCGCGCCCAACCGGTCAGCCACAGATCAGGAATCCCTACTACATGATCGGAGTGCAAATGCGTGAGGAACAAGGCGTCGATCTCTGTGAATGGAATCCTGATTTGCTCAATGCGTTGTGTGGCGCCTCGGCCGCAATCGAATAGCAGCTTCTTTTCGCCAGCTTCGACCAGGATACTTGGACCGAAACGATCCATTCGGGGCTGCGGGGAACCGGTGCCCAGGAGCGTCACTCTCAGATTCTGACCAGAGGCAGCCACCGCGAGCGCTGCGCACAAGATCACCGAAATAGAGCACGCCCGTGATGAACACATGTCGGAAATCCTCATAGGGGACGAATCCTCACCAGACTTGAGCAGTCTACATCCTCAAAGAGTTCAGGTTGGCGCAAAATCCCGATTGCAGTCATCGAGGGCTTTGAGGGCCATCGCACGATTGCGTCGGGGAGCGCGGGACTTTGACGCTACGAAAAACTGCCGGGTCTTGGGGGCCATTCTTGCGAGAGGCCGGGGAAGAGAAACTTGGTTTTTTCGGCGCGTTTCGTTCCATCGTGGACGGCGATCTGGTGGGGCTTGGCCGAGTCGCCGTAGCCTTCCCAGAGGGAGACGCCGGCGTAGGCTCCGTCTTTTCGCAGGATGTAATAGGTCATGTCCATGAAGTGCAGGCGTTCCATGTCGCCGTTGTAATTGCGGACGATGCGCTTGAGGGCGTCCATGCCGGCGTCCAGAGGCGACATGCCTTTGCGCATGTTTTCTACGATGGTGTGGGCTCCCGCGACTTTGATGTTCTCTTCCCCGCTGCCGGTGGCTCCGGCGGAACCCACGTCCTGATCGGTGTAGCATCCAGCGCCGATGATGGCGGAGTCGCCGACGCGTCCGGGAATCTTCCAGGCCAAACCGCTGGTCGTCGTGCAGCCGGAAATTTCTCCTTTGTCGTTGAGCGCGGAGCAATGGATGGTGCCGGTGGGCGGGCGGAGAACTTTGTGGATGGCGTCCATGCGCTCGGCTTCGGGGATACCGATGCCGGCAGCGACCTGCTGCATGTGTTGCATGAGTTCGCTGGCTTGCGGCGGGCCGTGAAGCTTACGCTTCTTCCAATTGGGGTCGGCGAGACCGGGTCCCCACCAGTCGGAGTGAGTTTCTTTGTAAAGCAGCCAGAGTTTGCGGGAATGTTCGGTGAGCAGATTCTCGCGGGGGAATCCCTGCGCCACGGCGAAGCGTTCGGCGCCCTCGCCGACCAGCATGACGTGGCCGGTGTGGTCCATGACGGCTTTGGCGACCTGGGAGACGTTCTTGATATTGCGGACGCCGCCGACGGAACCGGCGCGGCGGGTGGGTCCGTGCATGCAGCAGGAGTCGAGTTCGACGACGCCTTCTTCGTTGGGAAGGCCTCCGAGGCCGACGGAGTCGTCATTGGGATCGTCTTCCGGGCCGCGGACGACGCGCAGAGCGGCATCGAGGGTGTCAGCGCCGCCGTGCAGCATGGTGAAGGCGTCGTCGAGATATTCGTATCCGTTGAAGGCGGAAATCATGATGGGGCGCTTGGCCGAAGATGACGGGGTTTGGGCGTTCAAAGCTAATGAGAGAGAGCCCAGGGCGGTGGTGGCTAGAAAATCGCGACGGGAAAAAGACATGGGGCGGCTCCGGATTGAGGTGGGAACGGCGAGAAGAATAGCACGGAGGTCGCCGGAGTATCAGCAGATCAGGAACAAAGAGCGACGATGCGAGTCCAAGCCTTTAAGCGCAGGAGAGGCTCAGGATTCACGCTGGCAGCACTTGACCGCGCGGGATGGGTTGGTTTTAATGTTCGCCGGAGCGCATGCGGTGCAAGGAGGATGGAATGAACAGATGGGCAGTGGTTCTTCTGGTGTGGTTTGCGGCTAGTGTGGCGGGGAGTGCACAAACTGGCTCGGGACCTACGATTGTAAAGCCGGGGACGCTCAAGTGGGAACCGTTCATGCCAGGAGTCGAGCTGACGGTGTTGGCGGGGGATCCCGGCAAAACAGGAATGTATACGATACGTTTGCGGCTATCGGATGGAACCAGAATTCCTCCGCACTGGCATCCGGAAGACGAGAACGTGACGGTGCTGCGGGGGACGTTTCTGGCTGGGATGGGAGAGAAGTACGATGAGGCGGCGCTCGGGGAATTGCCTCCGGGATCGTATGTACAAATGCCGAAGGAGATGCGGCATTTTGCCAAGGCCCGAGGAGAGACGGTGCTGCAATTGCACGGAATGGGTCCGTTCGTAATCAATTACGTGAATGCAGAGGATGATCCGGCGAAGGCGAAGAAGTAGGGCGGGCGCACAAACAGGAATGTCTGGGCTGTTGGTTGGGGGCGGGTCGCCCGTCCCCCCACATTCTTAACCCGGCATTTCTAATCCCCACTTGGAATCCCAACACTTCCCTTCCCAAAGAAGATTCAGGAGGCTACGGCGATGCCGGCACCTCGGGTCTGGTCGGCACGGAAGCGGAGGAGTGCGGCGATGTTGCCCGCGCTGTCGAACTCCGGGTCGTCTTTGACGTAAAACAGTTCGATGTCGAGGCGGATGGCAGCGGCGATGATGGCGTCGCAGACATTTTCCAGTTCGCGGGTGTCGTGTCCGCAGACCGGGCAAAGGCGCACGATGTGGGCGTCGAGATGTCCGCAGTTGGCGCATTCGACGGCGTGGGCAGAGTAGCTCTCGCCCATCAGCAGGGTCTGGACTTCCCCCAGTTCGAGGGAGCGCAGGACGCGGCGTAGTCCGGTGACGCCACGGTTATTACTCTTGGCCTGATTGAGAGCCTCGCGGATCAGACTCTTGCGCCGGTTATCGCGGTTTGTGAGCAGGATACGGGACGCGTGCTGGTGGATTTCGTCATTGGTAGCGGTAGTGACGTCGATGGAGAAGTGTCCGAGCAGGCGTTGCACCACGTAGGGATGAAGTTGGGGCTCGAACTCAGGCCAGTGGTTATCCTGGCATCCGATGATCAGTTTTTCCCAGGCGCCTTTTTCGGCCTCGTCTTTCAGGCGGGCGGCGACATCTTTGAAGTGGTGTAAAGCTTCTCCGGCTACGTGGCGCTCGTGGTGTCCGGCATTGTATCCGGCGTAGCCATCGCTGCGAGTGCGGCGCGGGACGGCATGATACATGCCCTCCCTTTCCTTCAGTTCATCCAAGCGAAGATCGAAGAGCCGGGCGCGTTGGCGGTTGACCAGGGCGACGCCGACGCGGCGCTGGGCTCCGAGCAAAAGGGCGAGGGGCTTGAGATGGAAACGGCGGTTGACGACGAGCTGGCTTCCGGGGAGTTCGGGAGGGAGGTCGAACTCGCGCCAGAAATTGTGGGCACCGCAGGCGAAGATGGCTTTGGCGTGGGTCTGGTGACCGTGAAGCGTCTCGGCCACGCTGAGCATACGCAGCAGGTCGGCGCGGGCACATCCGTTCTTACCGCTTTTTTCGGCCTCGCGCATGGCATTGCGCACCAGGTCTTTGGCGAGAATGGCCTCTTCGCGGTGGGACTTGTTCTGGGGCGGACGAGGCTGAAAGTAAAAACTCAGGGCACAAGCTTCCTTGTCTTTGGCATCAAACTGGAATTGCGCCAGCTCACGGATGTCTTCGCGGGTAATCATCGAATGCTCCTGTGTGCGGTATTTGGTTAGTCGGTGGCGGACCCCTGAAGTAGTTTTTCCTTGAACCGGTTGGCGATGGGAGCGAAGTGGCGAAGATGGTCGCGGGCGACAGAGATGGAGGCCCTGACCTGGTCGGGCTTGCGATCGGTGATGGCGGAGATTTCCTCGACGGTGAAGCCTTCGATGCCGTGCAGGAGGAAAACCTCGCGGTCGGTGCGGTCGAGGCCTTGCAGCGCGAACTGAACGAGGTTCACCATTTCGTCGTTGTCAGCGATGGCTTCCGGAGTCGCCGTGCCCCGGTCTGGGATGATGCTTTCCTCGGTGAGGGTTTCATCCGGTTGATGAAATTGCAGGACGGGTTCATCACTGGCGCGAACGTTCTGACGGCGGACGGAATCTTCCAGGTGCACCGAGGGTATTTCTTCATGATCGCGGGCGGCGAGGTCTCCGATGGCGTGAAGAGCCAGGCGGTAGAGCCAGGGTTCGAGGGCGAGGCGCTCGGGCTTTTCGCCTGCGTCGCCTAGCGCCCGCGCGACCGCTTCGTCGATCACCTCTTCTTTTGAGATGGAATCGGCAGGGATCTGGTCGGTGGCTTCGCGGTAAACAAGTTCCCGTTCGACAAAGCGTTCGAGACGGCCAAGATTGGCATTGACGTAGGTGCGAACGTCATCCTGGGAGACGGTGGGAGGCCGGACGGCGGCCAGGGTGTCTTCGAATGGAACCTGGGGCTGGGGACGCTCGTTTTCGACACCGCGCCAGCGCGGCCACTTGCGGGTATTGCGCAGTTGCGCTTTGTGCTTGTTGAGCTGCTGGAGCAGGTCTTCGAAGGCGGCCTTCAGCGCGGCGGTGGCCGTGGAAGCGGAGTTCTGGACGGCCATTTGTCCGGAGGGCAGGCGCAAGTTCAAGGAAACGATGAAGCCCTCACGCGGAGAGTTCTGCTCAATCGCCGCTTTCAAGTGCACCAGTTCAGGGCGAAAGACTTGCAGGCGCTTGCGTAACTTTTCGAGGTGATGGTTGATTTCTTTTTCGATGTCGGGAGTCTTGTGAACTTTGTAGCCGATGTGGACATTCATGCATCGCCTCGGAAACGGGGAGCGGATCCCGTGAAGCTCTCTGTCGCTACGATTTGATTCTACACCCACAGAAACCGGGGGGAAGCAAGGAATCGGGGAACGGGCGCGGGCATTGTGATGCTTGTACTTGACGAGGGGAGCAGCTTTGACTCAAAAGAGTTCGCGCTCCTGGCTGGGTGGGCAGGGTCCCCAGACAGACGCTACTCGTAGCGGAGGGCTTCGATGGGGTCGAGGCGGGAGGCGCGAAGAGCGGGGATCATGCCGCTCAGGAGACCGACAATGGCGAGAATGATGGTGGCGACGACCAGCGTCGTGGGATCAATGACGAGGCGGACGTCTCCGGCTTCGGCGTGTTTGGCGATGGCGCTGTAGAGGGTGAGGCGTCCCACGGAGAGGGCCACGGTGTAGGCGAGGATGACGCCCAGGGCGCCGCCCAGAAAGGTGATGGTCAGAGCTTCGGCAAGGAATTGCAGGAAGATGTCGCGGGCGCGGGCACCAAGAGATTTTTCCAGGCCGATTTCGCGGGTGCGCTGGGTGACGGAAACCAGCATGATGTTCATGAGACCGACTCCGCCGATGCCGAGCGTGAGGGTGCCGATGAACCCGAGAAGAATCTTCAGGCCGAGGGTGATCAGTTCGAACTGGTGGACCTGGTCCATCAAATTAAAGACGAACAGGGCGCGGCGGTCGGCCGGATTGAACTGGTGAAGCGGAGCCAAGAGGTAGCGCACGGACTGCTCAAGCCGCGCGTATTCGTTGGTTTCGTAGTTGAACCAGATGGAATCGAGATAGTGGGTGTCTTTGAGATCGCCGACGGCGGTGAAGGGGATGTAGATGATGCGGTTGACGTTATCGTCGCCCGCCTGCATTTTGGGGGCGAGGATGCCGACCACTTCGAAGCTGATGCCATCGATGCGGATGCGTTCGCCGAGGGCGTTGCGTCCGGAGAACAGCTTGTCTTTGGTGTCAGAGCCGATGACGGCGACGCGGGCGTGTTGCATTTCGTCCTCGGCGTTATAGAAGCGTCCCTGGGCAACTGCCAAGGCACGAATAGACTCGACGTTGGGATAATTTCCGCTGACGTAGATGGGATAAGTGCGGGTGTCGTACTGAATATTGCACTGCTTGCCGCATTCCGGGGTGATGTGGGTGATCTGGGGAAGATTGTTGGTCAGGGTTGCGATGTCATCGATGGTAAAGCGGATGGGCGCACCGGCCTTCTGTCCTCCGGCCTGCATGGAACTGCGACCCGGGGCCAGGATCATGAGCTTGGTGCCGAAGTTGGCGAAGATGTTGGCACAGGCCTGGCCGAAGCCATTGCCGTAGGACAGCAGCATGACCACGGTGGCGATGCCCCACGCCATGCCGAGCATGGTGAGCATGGTACGGCGCCAGTTGTGGCGCATGGCGCTGTAGGCTTCGCGTAAAAGGTCCTTGAACACGCTTACTCCTGTCTCAGGGCTTCGACCGGCTCCAGCATCGCGGCCTTGCGCGCGGGATAAAGTCCGGCGACAACGCCAGCGAATGCCAGACTGGCAATGGCCAGGATGGCAGTGGCGGGAACCAGTTTGGGGGGATCGAAACCACCGGGCCCCTGGAACTGTCCCAGAAAGGCCATGAGGCCGCCGGCAAATCCCATTCCGATTAATCCGCTGAGCACGGTGATCAGGACTCCTTCGAGGAAGAACTGCATCAGAATGCTGCGGTTGGTGGCGCCGAGAGCTTTGCGCAGGCCGATTTCCCGGGTGCGGTCGCTGACCGCGACCAGCATGATATTGATGACCCCGATGGCGCCCAGGGCGAGCGTGACCATGCCCACGGTGCCGAGAAAAGTATTCATGGCGTCAAAGATCATGCTCATCATCTGCGCCTGTTGAACGGTATCCCAACCTTCGAAGGCGTCGGTGTCGTGAAAATCAAAGCCATGATTGCGGGCGATAATCTTGCGGATCTCATCTTGTGCGATCAAGTGTTCTTCGGCGACACGGGGCTGATAGTTGATAAAGGAGATTGCGTCCTGGGACTCTTCGCCGGGAAGCGGGAAATAATCTCTCATGACTGAGAAGGGGATATAGCAGCGCATGTTGGTGGAATTGTCGTCGCCACGGCCGACACGATCAAGGGTGCCGACGACCTGGAAGCGGATGCCGTTCATCAAAATGAAGGCACCGACGGCGGGGCGTCCGGGAAAGAGGTTACGGCGCATCTCGTCGCCGAGCACGATCACGTGGTGTTCCTGGCCTTCGTCGAGCCAATCGAGCCAGCGGCCTTCGCGAAGGGGAAGATAACGGATGCCGCGATACTGAGGCAGAGCTCCGGTGACTTGCCCATTGGCGGTGGCAAATTCGCTGACCGCGTGGGTGTCGTCCTTGGTGAGAACCGGGGTCGCGGCGAGAACGTGTGGGGCGTCAGTCTGAATGTCAGCGTAGTCCTTGTAGGTGAGCCGATAGGTACGGGCGGAACTCATGTTGCCCTGCACCGCGGGAGCGCGGCCGGGGAAAATGAACATAATGTTTTCGCCGAACTGCGAGAGATTGCGCTTGTTGCCAGCGCGGAAGCCTTCCCCCAGTCCAACCAACAGAAGCAGCGAGCCCACGCCCCAGGCAATGCCGAACATGGTCAGGAAAGAGCGCATTTTGTGCGCCCACAAATTGCGGAAGATCTGGGCGAGAAGGTCGGCAAACGCGCGCATGAATCCCCTAACCATACTAGTTTGACACAGAGGGACGGGAACGGTAAGCGAGAGAAGATGTAAAAAATTGGTTTCCGGGTTTGGGCAGCGAAAGCCTTTGCCCACAGAAGGCGCGGGGAAACGCCTTAACCACCGAGGACATTCAGGGACGCGAAAGGTACGAGCGTGTGCACTCGGGCACAGGATGCGTGGTTTGCGCGCGTTCGCCGTTTCACCATGCTTCGCTTGGAGGACAGCCGAGACGGCTGTCCCCATGTGATTTTCTCTAGACAGCCACTGTTACGGATGTTTCTGTGCGGGTCACGGGACGGTAGAGGGTGTCGCGTTCGATGGGTTCGCGACCGGCCTCTTTGATCAGGCGGATGAGTTCCTCGCGGCGCATGCCTTGGGGGGTGGTGGCGCCGGCGTCGTGGTAGATCTTCTCTTCGATCACCGTTCCATCGATGTCATCGGCGCCGAAGCGCAGAGCGATTTGGGCGATCTTGGCGCTCATCATCTGCCAGTAGGCTTTGATGTGGGGGAAATTGTCGAGCACCAGGCGGCTGACGGCAATCTGCTTGATATCCAACATACCGGTGGTTTTCGGCAGGTGCTGCAGGGGGGTGTTGTCGGGATGGAAGGCCAGCGGGATGAAAGTCTGGAAACCGTGGGTTTCGTCCTGCAGGGCGCGCAGCTTGAGCAGATGGTCGACGCGGTCTTCGTCGTTCTCGACGTGGCCGTAGAGCATGGTGGCGTTGGACTTCAGGCCGATCTGGTGGGCCAGCCTGGCGGTGTCAAGCCACTGGTCGCCGTCGATTTTGTGGTCGCAGATGATATGACGAATGCGGTCGGCAAAAATTTCGGCGCCACCGCCGGGAAGCGAATCGACGCCGGCGGCTTTCAGTTGCTCCAGAGTTTCCTGGATCGAAAGCTTGGCGCGCTTGGAGAGGTAAGCCACTTCCACCATGGTGAAAGCTTTCAGATGCACTTGCGGAAAGCGCTGCTTCAGCCCCGAGCAGAGATCGAGAAAATACTGGAACGGGAGGTCAGGATGCAGGCCTCCGACGATGTGGAATTCGGTAACGGCTTCGGTGTATCCGGAAGCGGCGGTTTCGAAAGCTTCATCAAGCGCCATGGTGTAAGCGCCGGGAGAGTCTTTCTTGCGTCCAAAGGCGCAGAGGCGGCAGGCGGCCACGCAGACGTTGGTGGGATTGATGTGGCGATTCACGTTGAAGTACGCCTTGTCGCCATGCATCCGCTCGCGGACGGTATTGGCCAGCCAACCCACGGCCAGGATGTCTCCGGTGCGGTAGAGAGCCAGGGCGTCGTCGGCATCGAGACGGGTGCCGGCGGAAACTTTTTCGGCAATGCGGTGAAGACGCGCATCGTCGGTGTGGAACGGGTGGTTGGCCATTGTGTCGATGATAGCGCAGGACTTGGGGGCAAGTCACATGGGGAGTGGGCCTCAGAGAGGCGAGAAGCCACCCAAACACCAAGGCTCACTCAGGAAACTGAGCGCGGGGAAAACCGCTGCAAAGAGTCGCTCCGCTTCTCGCGGCTGGGGCGGCGGGACGCAGGTGCTACAGCGAGCGGGTTAGAATTGGGCAGCTTTGCGGAGGGTCTGTGAAGAATGGCGCTTTTCTGTTTCTGACGCTGCTGTGGTGTCTGCCGCTTTGGGGACAGAAAGCGGATCCGTGTGCTGCGCTGGACGCGGCGAAAGCCCAGACTTATGGGTTCCAGCCCAGCCGGCTCACCGATAAGGAGCGCCCGTCGAAATCGCTTCAGATGGATACCTTCTGGCGTCTGGCCGGGCAAGACAAACAAACCGGCGCCGAGTGTTTGCTCCGGCTACTGACGGGGGAAAAACAAGACGGCTTCTTTCTGTTCGATGGGGCTTCCCTGCTCTACAGCCTGGACCAGTCGGAGGCGTCGACCAAGGTTGTGGTGAGCAGCCTGGAAAAAGCCGACATGGCCGAGATTGAGCCCCTGGGATATCTGCGGCTGCTGTTGCGGATGTCAAATGCAGGCGTGGATATTGGTCGATTGGCGGGGCGCTACCTGCAGTACCCCAAAGTGGACACCTATGTTCCGCAGCATGCCATGCAATTGGATCGGGATATGGGGGCGTTGCTGTTGTATGGCAGCATGGCTCCGGAGAAAGAGGATTCCTACCTGGTTGCGGCATTGAGCGACAAAGAGCGCTATGCCCGGGCGACGGCTGCGCTGCTGTTGGCCTTAAACATGACAGAAGAAAGCCTGAAGGCGCTGAGCACATTTTCCGGGTGGGCAGACTTACCCGAGGATTCGAAGAAAGTGATCCAGTCGTACCGGACCTATGCGCCGTATCGGCCGTCCGCGGCGCCGGTGAAGTTCAGCCGGGAGGAAGTGCTGAGCTACATCGGGCGACTGCCGCACAGCGAGCAGGAGTTTCGGGCGGCGATGCAGCGCCAGGAAGAGTATGAGAAGCAGCATCCGGAGTGGACTCCGAAGCGGAAGCTCAGCGATCCGCAGTTGGAGGCGGAGGTGAACAAGAAAGTGCAGGAGAGTCCTCCGTTCTTTGGAGTGGCCGGAGCGGACCGGTTTATTGAAAGTGCGGTAGCGAACCTGACCGAGGCGGACTTGGCGATCATTCGAGAGGCGCGGAGAAGGTCGCTGCAGAGCATTTCTGATGAAGCTTTGGGGGAATATTTCGCGTACAGCCACATTATTCGCGGAGTGATTAACCGTCTGGATCTTTACCGGGAGTATCGGGTGCATGAGAAGCTTCCATAGCGCCACACCAAGCCTTAACCGCCAGGGTCACGAAGAAACCAGTCGGGCGGATCAGCGAAGGGCTTTTAAACCGCAAACCGGGGGAACAAGAGACGGCTCTTTCTAGTGGCGGACTAGCAGGTCGGCGGCTACGAAAAGGAAGAACACAACCGAGATTACGCCGTTCATAGTGAAGAATGCGGCATTGAGGTTCGATAGATCGCTGGGTTTGACCAGTGAATGTTCGTAGGCCAGGAGCATAGCAACCACTGCCACTCCTGCCATCGCTAACTTTCCCAGTCCAAACGCTCCTACCAGGCTTACCAGCAGTAACAACATCAGCAAGTGAAAACCGCGGGCGATCCAGAGCGCACTGGGGATTCCGACGTAGCGAGGGATCGAATGCAGGCCGGCTTCCTTGTCGAAGTCATGATCCTGGCAGGCGTAGAGAACGTCGAAGCCTCCTACCCAGAAGGTGACCGCGGCGGTAAGCAGGAGCATGCGCAGATCGTAAGAGCCGCGGATGGCGATCCAGGCGGCGGAGGGGGCGATGCCGAGGGCGAATCCGAGGACGAGATGCGACCAGCGGGTGAAGCGCTTGGTGTAGGAGTAGAGCAGCAGAATCGCGAGCGCGACCGGGGAGAGCCAGAAGGTGAGGCGATTGAGTTGCGAGGCCGAGAGGACGAAGACGGCGCAGCAGACGAGGACGAACGTGGTCACGAATGCCGGAGTCAAGGTTCCGGCAGGCAGGGCACGGGTTTGGGTGCGCGGGTTCGCGGCGTCGATGGAGGCGTCGGCGAGCCGGTTGAAGGCCATGGCGGCGGAGCGAGCCGAAACCATGGCGACGATGATCCAGGCCAGTTGATGGGCAGTGGGCCATCCGTTGGCAGCCAACATGGCGCCGCACAGTGCAAACGGCAGGGCGAAGACGGAGTGCTCCCACTTGATCATCTCTAACGTGGTACGGAGGTTGTGAAGGAGGGGCACGAGAAGATTGTAAACGAGGCTTCGGGCTTCAGCCTTCGGGGAACATCAAGAGCGCTGAACGACAAAGCGCGCGGAGAATCTTATCAACGCTGAAGCCGCGGAGAACAGCTGCGGGGCACATGGCTGGGCTGGCCGGCGCTACTTTTGGAGCTTTCGCTACCAGCCCGAGGGGTAGGCTTCGGTGCCGATCAGGGGGACGAATCGGCAGGGTTCCAGGACCGTAATTGCCGGAACGCCTTGCGTCTTGCGCACCAACTGTAACTGCTGGGCTGCTTCTGGACCGATAGGAATCACCATGCGGCCATCCTCCTTCAGCTGTTGAAACAGCGAGGTGGGGATTTGCGGGGCGGCGGCGGATACTGCGATCGCGTCGAAGGGGGCATAGTCGGCGAGCCCATGGCTGCCGTCTCCGGTGACCACTGTAACGTTGCGGAAGCCGAGTCGAAGCAGCGTCTTTTCTGCTTGCCCAGCGAGAGAGGCGTGACGTTCGATGGAGTAGACGCGGCGAACAATTCCGGCAAGCAGAGCGGTTTGATATCCCGAGCCGGTGCCGATCTCCAGTACGGTGTCGCCGGGAGCCAGAGCCAGAGCATCGAGCGTGATGGCGACGATCAGGGGTTGAGAGATGGTCTGGTTCTCACCGATGGGAATAGGGTGATCTTCGTAGGCCTGGGCGCGGTAGTTCTCGGGCACGAATAGATGACGAGGGACACGGTCCATGGCGTCAAGCACGCGAACGTCGCGTATGCCGCGGGCGCGGAGCTGGGTTTCGACCATGCGGTGGCGATCAACAGCGAAGGCATCAGGCTTGGGATTGACGGCCACGTGAAGCTCAGAATACGCCGGTTCCTGAAGGGCTGTCGCCGCACCCAAGAACACCGGGACGGGCGAGGCCGCCTCTCCCCACACCTTCCTACTTGCGGCGGGTGCGGAAGCGGACATCGATGCTGACGACGCCGTTCTGATCGCGGATGGCAACGATGGATACGTTGCGGGTGACGTTGTATTCCGCCTGGATGATCTGTTGCGTGGTCTGCGAGACGCTGGTGCTGTAGGTGAGAGTCAAGTTGTTAGTCACCTGCTGTTCGATGGTGACTTGCGGCCCGCGGGCGAGGTTGGTTTCGGTTGTGCTCAGACCCTGGGGATCGATTTTGATACGACTGACGCCGAACAGGCGCTGCACGCGATTGCTGACGGTAGCGTTGAGCGCTTCAGCGATGATGGCACTGGACGCTTCCTGGCCCAGCGAGGACTGTCCCGGACTGTTGCAACTGGGCGGCTTCTTCCTGGGTGCGGCCTAACGCGAGCAAAGTAATGATGTCGGCTTCCGGCAGCGGAGGCTCGGAGCGGTAGGTTACATGCAAGCCGTTGGGTTTGGTGGGATCGCCATTAATGGAAAGCGTGACATCATAATCGCGGATGCGGGTGGAAGCCTGAAGGTCGAGGACGGGGGTGGTCGCCACCGGACTGGTGAACGTGACGTCTCCGCGTTCCAGGCGGTACTTGGAGCCGTTGAAATAGGCTTCGCCTTCGAGAATGTCGGCACGTCCCAGGAGGACTGGTTTGGCGGCAGAGCCGCGAAGACGCAGGTCGGCATCTCCGGAAAGCCGGACACTGGCCGTCTGCATCTGCAATTCGGGAGCGGTGACAATGCGCAGGTCGAGCCGAATGCGGTTCAGCACGGGGTTGGTTTGCGGCAAGGCCGCCTGCTGCGAAGAGCTTTCGAGAGCGGCGCCGAAGTCGAATCCGGGGGTGATGGACAGCTTGTTGACGGTGATGTCGCCAGAAAGCAAGGAAGCTAGGTTACTGCCTACCCAATGCAGCTCGGCATCGGCGGTAGAACTGATGCCGGGCGGATAGCGCAGCCGAACTCCCTGCCCGGAGACGGTGAGATCGAAATTAACCTGGCGGTTGTAGGAAGTGGCGTAGCCGCCAAAAGTGACCAATCCGCCGCCGGTGTGAGCCGTAAGGGTTTCGATCTGCAGCCGGTTCTGGCTAAACAGCAAAGACCCGTTGATCTCGCTGAGTGCGCTGGGAAGACCAATGTAGGCGATCGAACCGCTGGTGATCTGCACCTTCCCCTGAGTCACCGGCTTGGACAGAGTACCTCCGATGCTGGCGTCGACGGCCACCACGCCCGAGGAGGTGAAGTCGGGGTTGAAAGTTTCGATGAGGTGCAGATTCACTTTGCCTTGCGCGCGCAGGTCGAGGTGGCGGTCGGCAGCCAGTTCGATGGAACCGGTAGCGGAGACATCGGTTCCCTCCCCGACCAGGTGGAACTGATCGAGCTTGAACTGCTGGCGGTTGAAAGAAAAGCGCACCGGACCGTCGTTGCGAATCTCGATGTTCTCGATGTCGGCGTAAAGGTCGGTCAAATTGCCGGTGACGCCGATTTCCTGCGGCTTGCGCAGCGGGCCCTGCAGTTGTACGTCGCCGGCGGTGGCGGAGTGACCGATGATGCGGCCATGGAGGTAGGTGCGCAGCAGCGAGTCGACGTCGAGATGATCGAAGTGCAAAGCGATGGAGGAGGACCAATCTTCGCGAAGATGCACCTTGCCGTCGATGTGGAGTTCGGCGTGTTCGAACTGGGATTGTCCTTTAAGAGCAAGATCAGCGCCCTGCGTGACGCACTCGATGGTGAAGTTGCCGGCGCGCTCGTGGTCGAGCGTGAGGTCACGAATGTGGAAAGTGGCGTTGACTACAGGTTCCGCGATCGTTCCCGAACCGGCGGCGGTGAAGTCGGCACGGCCCTCAACCTTGACGCGCGTAATCTCCAGAAGCGGGATGCGGGTGAGGTCGAAGTTGGTGCCGGTGAGATTGAAGTGAAAGGCGCGACTGGAGGGATTGTAGGTTGCGCCTCCGGTCACGCGGGCGTCGTAATGGGCAAGTTGAATATTGTTGAACTGGGCTTCGCCGCCACTGTAGTGCAGGTCGGCTTCAAAGTGCTCGACCGGCTCGCCGTAAATGACGGCGTCGGTGAGTTGCACGTGGCCCTCGGCGTGGGGCTCGCCCCGCGTCCCCCCAGCCAATATGGAGAGATTCATGGCGCCCCGGGCGGGATAGTCGTAGCCGGTGAGGGCCAGTATCTCGGCAACATCTACCTTGTGCAGGTTGATACGGGCATTAAACGGGCTGGAATCGGTAAACTCTCCCCGCTGCAAATTGGCGCTGCCATCGAAACGGACAAAGGTCTCGCCGTGGTGCAACAGCCCATTGCGAGCGGAAACGCCGCGTTGCGAAAACACCAGATCGGCCTTCGCAAATTCCCAATGAACGGTTTGCTCGGGACGGTGTGCCGCGGCCGGCAGCCGGGTGTTGAAGTCTTCGACTTGAAGTTCGCCCGCCACGGTGGGGTCCGTGAGCTTTCCCGTGGCAGTGCCGTTGAAGGCGGCGCGTCCCTGGAGAGTGATGGGAATTCGGGTATCGCTGCCCAGGGCCACGAGCATGGGCTGCCACTCCGCGAGGTCGGTGGTATTCACTGAAAACTTGAGAGCGGCCCGCGAGGAGAGCACACCGCTGGCCTGAACCTGGGTAGCGCGCGTGTTGGCGTTGAATTCCGCCATCTCGAGCTCGCCCGACAGCGCGCGGTAGACGCCGCGAGCATGGGCCTTCACCGGCATTTCCTGCGGACCCACGATGGCGGGTGACGAGAGATCGATCGCGAAGCTGCTTTCCGCGTTGCGCAGAGAGCCCTTCCAGCGAGTTTCGATCGTACCCGCGGCGGCGCCTGCGAGGTTCAGCCGGTTCAGAGGATGTTTGCGCGTGGAAAACACGGCCGCCAGTTCTTTCGCGGAAATGCTTCGCCAACGAAGGCGGAGGATTCCCTGCTGTTCTTCCGGTTTTTTCCCTTTCGGAAGCTTCGCCTGCAGGAGCGGCATTGAGCCAGTTGGTGACGTCGACGTCGCCGATGGCGCTGCCGCCAAGCAGGCGAGCGTCAATCTGCGTGAGAGTGAGCCGCTGCGGAGTGATCGAGTACTGGGTAGTGACGGATGCGTTGCGCAGATCGACGGGTTCGTTTTTCCAGTCGAAGTCCTTGAGCAGCAGCTTTCCGGTTGAACCGAAGTTGGAAAACGACCAGGTCCCGTGCCCGGTCGTCTGCAGCGCGCCGCGGCGAAGTTGGGGCTGGCGGAGGATGGCGCCGGCTTCCATGAGGTCAATGCTGGCGTCGTAGTTGGCATCGAGCCGGGGCTGGTGGAAGTCATCCACGCGGCCGCTGGCGAGCAAATGCGAGCGTCCCGAAGTGGCCTTCAAAGACTTCACTTCGACGCTGTTCTTGCTGAGGGTGAAATGAGCTTCGGCGGTCCAGGAGATAGGGCGATAGTCGGGCAGCCAAGTGTCGGCTTTCCCCAGCAGGACGTTGGTCTCGTAACGCCGGTGAAGAAAGGAGTAGGTCATGTCGGAAGAAATGTCGTTCACGACAAACTCCACGGGGTACTTCTGGTCGTTCCACAGAAATTCCCCGCGTCGTACTTCGAGACGATTGATGGAGATGGCAAAAAGACGCTCGACGGGATTCTCTATCGCGGTGGATTTTTGCCTGGGTTCCGGTTGGTTGGTAGAGCCGTCTGGATAAAGGATGATGTGAACCACCGGGTGTTCGATGATCAGCGAATCGAAACCGAACTCGGTTCCCAGGATGGAGATCACTTTGACCTGTGCGAGCATGCGGTCGAGGTGAACATAAGGCACCTGGCTGGGTCCCTCGGTGCCATGAATCGTGAGGTCACGAACGTCGACTCGGAACTGCATGGGAATGGTATGAATGCTCCCCAGATCGACGCGCCCTCCGGTAATGCGTTCGAGTTCGACGACCAGGCGCCGGCGCACCATCTGCTGAAAGGAATCGGTGGTGACGTACCAGGCGGCAGTTCCGACCAGGAGGCAAGCCATGCCAGCGGCGACAAGCAGATACCGCCAAAGCTTCCGGGGTTTCGGCTTGGCGCCGGAGTCCATCATCGGGCCTGCGGGGTGGAGGAGGGCCAGGGAGCCTGCGTTCGGATTTCACTGCTGGCGCGAAGATTCTGCAGCCAGGCGGTCAGCAGTTGATTCATCTTCTGCTGGGTAAGCAGTTCGCGAATTTTGGGGGTGACTTCGGACAAGGGAGCCTCGCGCGCCCCTTTTTCACGAAGCTGGGGCAGCAATTCCCGGTTGTAATAGCTCTCGATGCTGTTTGAATCGATCTGCACCGAAGGACGCAGCCGGGCATCGACCAACCGCAGAAGATCGAGTTCGAGCCCGACTCGGTTTTTCAGTTCGCTCTCGGTAAGCCCGTAACGCACCAGCAGGGCCTGCCAGGCCGAATTGGTTCCAGCTTCGGGATACTGGTTGCGAACCTCGGCGATGCGAGATTCGACTTGCGGGACCGTGGCATGCTGAAAATCGGAAGATTGCATCTGCTCGCGCAGCAATTCCTGGTCAATCAGACGGTCGAGCGCGCCTTTCCGGTCTTCCGCGGTGATCTGGTCGAGGGGGCGTCCGGCGACGAAGGCTTCATAGCAGAGAGCGTCTTCCCAGTCACTTTGGAGAATGACATGACCGTTGACGGTGGCGACAATGCGATCGACGATTTCGCCGGCCAACGCCGGCCAGGCGGCGAAGTCAGCAGCGCCGCCAGACACGTAAGGATGGAAAATCTTCGCCGCATCAGAAAGTCTGCCCAATACTAAAGTACACGTTGAAATGGCCCACGCGTTGCCCGTTAAAGTACGGAGTACTCGTCGGACAAAACCAAGTCGTCTGCGAATTGCTTTCGGGCGCCGTCGACTGACAACTGGGAAAATATGGCGGATTGAGATTGTATCCGAAATCGAAGCGGACCGGGCCAATCGGTGTTTTGTAACGCACCCCGACGCCGATGGCGTGGGAAATGTAGTTATAGTCGCACTGGTTTCGAGTGCTGGCCTGACGGCACAGCCCCGAGTTGGGCTGCGACCACTGCAGCAGGCTGTGGATCATGTCGTGTCCCGCGGTAAACACGTTGCCCGCATCCTCGAAAATGGCAAAGCTGAGATTATCCTGGAAATAAGGCAAGTTGGCCGGCGGGAAACGCAGTTCCAGATTGTTCACGAAGACGGCTGCCCCGCCCAGGGGAAAGCCGGTGGTCGGGTCACGGGGACCGGCCTGGTTCAGTCCGAACCCGCGATTGGTATTGCCGCCGCCGGAGAAGAATCGTTCCGGCAAAGGGATAACGGCGCAACTGGTCAGTCCGTGAGGACAGGGCTCCCCGGGATTCAGGATGTAGGTATTTCCGAGATTGTTTTCCACGCCAATGCGGGTCGAGCGAGCGAAAACGAACTTCTTCTCCAGAGGACGATTTTTGCCGAATGCGTGGTAAGTGGTGTTTTGAATGAGCGCGCGACTGAAATCGGCTTCGGAGCCGAATATCCCGGAGGCCACGCCGCCGTCGATGGTGGTGTAGTTCCCCTTGGTGGATTCAAGTGGATTGTCGCGCTTGTCACGAATATAGGTAAAGCCGGGCATACCCACGCGGGTGGGCAGTGAGAATAAGGGAATAAGGTCCTGGGTGACCTCGATGTTGGTAGCTTTCACCCGGCGATAGGTGAAGCGGTAGAACATGGTACTGGCCTTGCTAAGGGTCTCGCCCGCTTGCACCGAGCCTTCCAGTCGCTGCGAAGTAAAAGTGGTTACGTCGAGCGTGTTGTCATAGAAGGCGGTGAGGGTCAGGCGCCAATCGGGATTATTAAACCAGCGCGGCGCGTCGTAGCTGACCAGTGCGCGCTGCTGCAAGCGTCCGACGTGCCCCTTGAAGGTGACGGTGTGGTCGAGGCCGCGAAAGTTGAGCCGGGTCACATCCAGTGAAACTCGGGGGCTGACGCCCATGGCGCCCTGGGGTTCAGTGGTGCCCACGTTCGGAGTTCCGGTCTGGAATTCCAGTCCAATACCGTAGTTGAAGGTGTATCGCTTGGCTTCCTGCACATCGACCAGGACATTTTTTTTCGGCTCCTTGCCGTCGGGATTCTGCACCGCCGTATCCACCTGACTGAAGATACCCAGGTCATACAGACTCTGTTGCGTTTTGAGCATCCGGAGTTGGCTGAGAGGGGCCCCGTCCTTCACCTTCACTTCGCGCTCGATGACGAAAGGCTTCGTATAGTACAGGCCCGAGATCAGGACCTTGCTGACGAATATGCGTTCGCCTTCATGCAGGTTGTAGGTGACATCCATATGATTGGGTGGGTCGGGCGCGGGTTTGGCGGTAGCGTCAAAGGTGGCGTTGGGGAAGCCGTTGTTGAAATAGAAGTTCAGGAGAATGTCTCGATCCGACGCCACGTTCGACTCGGAGAAAGGCTGGCCCGGCGAGGTGTTCAGAGGCGGGAACTGATCTTCCGGCACGGCCTGATCGCCTTCGATATGTAGGGCTCCCACCAGGGTCTGCGCACCTTCGTCGATCTTGATTTCGACCGCCAGCGCATTGGGCTGGCCGTTATAGTTGTCGAGCACGTTGCTGGAAACCTTCACCTGCTGGAAACCGTTGGTGCGGTACAGGTTCTCGAGACCGCTAACGTCGTTGCTGAGCAACCTCTGGTTGTACCGGCCGTGAGAAAACAGGCGGCTGGCAGGCTGCACCAACATGCGGGGAAGGAGCACATCATTGCCGAAATACTTGTTCCCGCTGATTTGGACCTTCATCAGCTTGTGGCTGGCACCTTGATCGACGATGTAGGTGACACGGAGTTCATTGTCCTGGGCATCCGTGTGTTTCTTGAATCCCACCTTGGCGTCGAAATAACCCTGGGTCTGAAGGTAGTTCAGCAGATTGCGGCGGCCTTCGTTGAGCAGGTCATCGTCGAGGGCGTTCTCCTCGTAGACGGGGATGCTTCGTTTCAGCTGGCCGCGGCTGACCTTGGCGCCTTCGACCACGATGTCGACGGTAGGACCGGGCTCGACGCTGAGGGTGTAATCGACGGCGTTGCTATCCGGGTGGTAAATGCGGTTGGTGATGGCCACTTGCGCCAGCAAGCGATTCTTTTTCTGAAATTTCTTACGCAGACGGTCGAGAGCATTGCTGACGCGCTGGGCCGAGACGGTGTCGCCCGGGTGCAGCTTGGCAATATCTTGAACCTGTCCTTCGGAGTAGGTTGGGCTCCCGGTCACATTGACGCGTCCCACGTGAGCCTGGGGACCGGGCCGGAGGCGAAAAAGAATGGCCACCTGCTGGGTCTCGGCATTCCGGCGCTCGTCATCGGTAACCGTAGACTTGTAGTAGCCGTTTTCCTGCATCAGCCGCTGAATGTTGGTATGAGCACGATCCAGCTTTTCTTTGCTGAACGGCTCTCCCAGTTGCAGCTTGGAGGCGTTGACCGTCTGGTTCGCGGTCGGGCGGCCCGGATTTCCCTGGACGCGAATGTCGCCGACAAAGTAGTTGGGTTCGGTGACAAAGGCGAGAGACACGTCACCCTCGAAAGTACGGTCGGCTTCGACGCGAATGTCGGCATAGCGCCCGGTGCCGTGCAGAACCTGCATGCTCTGGCGGAGTTTGTCGCGGTCGAAAGGTTCTCCGGACTTCTGGGGAATCAACTCCTCCATCAGTTTCTGATCGCTGTCGGAAAGCCCGGGAAAGCGAATCTCGTGAACCGTGAGCCCCTGATATGACGATGGCCCGGAGGCCGAAGGGAACTGTTCCACATTTTTCTGAGCGGGGACGGGGGACGGCGGGGCTTGCGAATGAGCGGCCGGCACGAGGCTCAGCCCAGCCAGAGCGATCAACAGTACTCCCCCTGCTCGCAAACGGGCTCCCTTGAGGCGTTCGTGTACGCTTAATGGTTTCGATGAACGGTTGTAGGGCAATGTTGTCTTGTGCGGACCGATTCCTGTCGCTGCGCCTTCTTCCTCCTGGCGGAATCGGGCCGCACCTATAATAAAGGTTTGGAGCGGAACTGGTGATCTCTTTGGCAGGTGATGAACGTTATTCGCGGCAGGTGCTGTTCCCGGGCATCGGTCGGGAAGGACAGCGACGGCTCGGGTCGGCACGGGTGGCCGTGGTCGGCTGCGGCGCGACCGGGTCGGCGATCGCTTCCCTGCTGGGCAGAGCTGGGGCCGGCACCCTCAGGATTATCGATCGCGACTACGTTGAGCCCAGTAATCTGCAGCGGCAATCGCTGTTCGACGAGGCTGACGCGAAGGAATCAATGCCCAAGGCGATCGCGGCGGCGCGGAAGATTGCAGCGTTCAACTCGCAGATCGTGGTGGAACCGCAGGTCGCGGATCTTACCCCGGACAATATTGAAGCGCTGCTCGCCGGAATGGAACTGGTGCTGGACGGCACCGACAACTTCGAGACCCGCTATCTGATCAACGATTTCGCGGTGCAGCACTCGCTGCCGTGGATCTATACGGCGGCGGTGGGAAGCTACGGAGTCACCCTGAATGTACTGCCGGGGCGGACCGCTTGCCTGGCGTGCATCTTCCCGGATGCCCCGCGGGGGGCCGTGGAAACCTGCGAAACCTCGGGCATTCTGAATTCAGCCGTGAACCTGGCCGCTTCGATTGCGACGACGGAAGCTTTGAAGCTGTTGGTGGGCGCTGAGGACTGTTTGAGAAGGACGCTCCTGTCGTTTGACGTGTGGCGGAACGAGCGCGCCGAGGTGGCGGCGGACCATCCCAGGACGGGCTGCCGGGCGTGCGCGGAACGGGACTTTGTGCATCTCGCCGGCCAAGGGCGTCCGCATATCACCTTATGCGGACGAAACTCGGTGCAGATCCACGAACAGCACCGGCCCCTCGACCTTGCCGAAATGGAAGCACGGCTGAAGCCTCATGGCCGCGTGCGCCACAATGATTTTGTACTGAAGTTCTGGCACGAACCCTATGAAATGACGCTATTTCCCGATGGCCGAGCGATTATTAAGGGTACAACCGACACCGCCGTGGCCCGAAGTCTCTACGCCCGCTACGTAGGAAGCTAGAAAACCCGCGCCAGACAAGGCTTTTCGGGTGTAAGATGCCATCGTAGTCGCCAGGGAAGTTCACCCAGGGCCCCTTCCCTCCTGATCCAGATTTCTCTTCCGGTCGCGGAGGGCGTGCTGCGTGACAACCCTCGACTCTCAAGTTTTCCTTGAAGGTTCTAGGAGGAAGTATGGGTCCACTGAAGTCTCTCTCTCTGGTTCTCCTGCTCACCGGTTTTGCCGCGGCGCAAGCCACCACGATTGGCGGATATGCCAGCAATTGGGCACCGCCCTACGGAGTCTATGCCGCTCCGTTTGTCCCCCTGGTGGTGACGCCTGAAGTTTCGCTGGAGGCGGTGTCGCCTGCGTCGGTGGGTGCAAGCAATGCAACCTTTGGAAATGTGGCAGGAGCGAGAAACTCCACCCTGGAGATCATGACGCCGCCTCCAGTGGGAGTTTATACGGTGCCGGTATGGTACGGCCCCAAGCCCGGTGCGCACCACGGAGCTGCGATGGAAATTCGCCACGAGCGCGGAAATAGAGATAGAGATGCACGGCGGGATGCGCGAACCCGGGGCGATGCACGAGGAACGCATGCGGCACGTGGACGTGGGCATCGCATGGTTCGAGAGCGGCCAGAGTGTAACCCGGCTGATGGCCAGCGCGGGACCGGCGAAGAAGGCTTCGCGGACTTACACTAATGCCGACATCGACCGGTTCAATCAGGCAACCGGCGATGTGAAGTATGACGGAAAGAGCCAGAAGCTGAATTAGGCCGCGAAAAACAGGTCGCCGGGGACGGACGGTAAAGCCAGACCGTCCTCCCCTCTGCGATCCGCGCTGCGGCGCCCCGCGCTCGTTTTCAGCGCCGGGCTACGCTTTCGAGTGCGTCGAAAAAACCTGGATAGGAGATAACGGCTGCGTTGGCTCCGTGAATGAGGGTCTGGCCCTGGGCGCGTAGAGCGGCGATGGCGAAGGCCATGGCGATGCGGTGATCGCCGAGGGAATCAATCTCCGCGCCGCGCAGGTTTTGTCCACCGGGAATCTTCAAGCCGTCTTCCAGTTCCTCCACTTGCGCTCCCATGGCTCGCAGATTCTTCGCAACCGCCGCGATACGGTCCGATTCCTTCACCCGCAACTCGCGGGCATCGCGGATTTCGATACCAGTTGATGTGTAAGGGGCGATGGCGGCGAACACCGGGACCTCGTCGATGAGCGCAGCCGTGTCTGCTCCGGCGATGGTAGTTCCCCTGAGCAGGTTACCCTCGATCTGTACTGTCCCAATTAATTCCCCGTGATGCTCCTCGAGTTGGGTGATGGAAATGCGTGCTCCCATGGCCATGAGGATGTCGAGCAGCCGGGCGCGGGTGGGGTTCATCAGCAGATCGGCAATGATCAACTGCGAGCCGGGAAATAGCGCGGCGGCGCAGAGCAGGAAGGCCGCGCTAGAGATGTCACCCGGGATGTGGGCTGCGATGGCGTGAAGCTTCTGATCTCCGGCGATAAGGGTTTCGTTGCCTCGGCGTTCCAGGTTCGCGCCGAACGCCCGCAGGGCTTGCTCTCCATGGTCACGGGTGCGGATCGGCTCTTCGACGCGAGTTTTGCCCGGCGCAAACAATGCGGCAAAGAGCACGGCGGATTTCACCTGGGCCGAGGCTACCGGCATCACGTAATCGATGGCACGGAGAGATCCTCCGGTGATGCGAAGCGGCGGGCGGGCGCCTTCGGACGACTGGATGGCTGCTCCCATCTGCTCCAGCGGTTTGATGATGCGGGCCATGGGACGGCGGCAGAGCGATTGGTCGCCGCTGAGTTCGCTGGTGAAGGCTTGCCCGGCAAGGATGCCGCTGAGCATCCGCATGGTCGAACCGGAGTTGCCGCAGTCGAGCGCGGACGCGGGCGCCGACAGGCTCGGGCCGCGGCCTTCGATCGTGACCAGATTCTCTTTTCGTTCCCACTCAACCCCGAGAGTTCGCAAACAGCCGAGAGTGCTGGCGCAGTCGGCTCCGGTGGAAAAATTTTCGAGGCGAGTGGTTCCGGTCGCGATGGCGGCGAGCATCGCGTAACGGTGCGAGATCGACTTATCGCCCGGAAGGCTTATGGAACCATGGATGGATCGGACCGGGTGAATTACGCGGGAGGAAGACATGGTTGATTCTGATTGTTGATTGTTGATTGAAAAACAGGGGTCCTTCATGCCCCGGTTTTGCCATCAACAATCAAAAATCAACAATTTCTAGACCAGCGCTTTGGCTTCGGCGGTGGCTTCTTTCAGAATGTCAGGTGGGACTTCCTTGATGGCCACATTGAACTCAAACATGGTGGTTTCGGTTCCGCGGCCCCAGCGGATGGTTTCCCAGTGTGCGCGGACGAACTTGATGCCGGCATGATCGGCGAGATCAAGCAACAGGGGATGCTGTCCGCGATAAAATTTCTGCGGGAATGAAGTCAGCGACTTCGCACCCCAGGTTGTGCCGTCTGCGGAGCCGTAGACGCTGACATCGAGGGCCTCCTGCTCGACGATGTTGGTGATGTCGAGCGTGAGCAGGAAGACGCGGCTGGAAGCGCTGCTGACATCCAGAGCCGCGCCGTCGCCCTTGCCGTGAACCGTGGTTTTCTGCGGGACGAGGAAGCTATCGATCATGACGGGAGAATTGTAGCAAAGAGCTGTTCTCAGTTCTCAGGTATTACCTGCCCGCATCCAGGAACTGCCGCAGCACCTTGCCCACATCTTCGGGTTGCTCCCATACGGCGTAGTGGCCGGCACGGGGAATTACTTTCATCTGCGCGTTGGGGATGTTCTGGCACATGAGTTCGGCGTCGGCGGGGGCGGAAACGATGTCTTCGTCTCCCACCACGACGAGCGTGGGCACATTGATGGTCTTGAGAGTCGGGACCGAGTCCGGACGCTCGGCCATGCCTCTTTGCACGAGGTTTACGTCCTGGGGGGACATCTTCATCATCAGCTTCCGCGCCGAGTTCATGAGATCGGGGCGCGTGCGCTGCGTGGTCTCTCCGAACAACTTGGGCAACATAGTATCGACGAATGGTTCGACGCCTTTTTCGAGGACGCCGGCGGCGGATTGCAGGCGATTGGCGCGGGCCTGGTCGTTGTCGGGCTGGGCTTTCGTGTCGATCAAGGCGAGGCTGGCGACGCGTCCGCGATAGCGGCGCCAAAATTCGAAGAGCACGTAGCCTCCGATGGAGACTCCGGCCAAGGCGGCGCGGCCAACTTCGGCATCGTCGAGGAGCCGGGCCAGATCAGCCGCGTGCTTTTCCATGGTGGCCGGGCCTTCGCCGGCCTCAGAGGCGCCGTGGCCGCGCAAGTCGGGGACGATGACACGATAGCGTGAAGTTAGAGCTTTGGCGGCGGGCAGCCAGAGTTCGTGGTTCGCGGGGAAAGCGTGCAGTAAAACGACCGGCGGCCCGTCGCCTTGCGCTTCGTAGAAGATCTCGGCATCACCACTTTTGATCGTGGGCATGGGGAAAATTTAAACACAGAACGATTCACCGGTGCCGGGTACCTGGAGAAAGTTTTGCAGCAAACCATGCTTCGAAGGGCGGAGGACGCCCATCTCTTCATCGTTGGTTCATGCTTTACGGATTGGTCACTGGCTGTCCGGCCGGCGCTGCGAGTCTCAACGGTTCTTCCGGCATGATGATCCAGGCGATGGGATACGAGAGTAGACCGATGCCGGTCATCACCGAAGCTAGCAGCCATACCAGCCGGACCAGGGTCACGTCGAGATCGAAATATTCGGCGAACCCAAGGCAGACTCCGGCGATTTTTCGTCCCTGGCGGGGACGCAGAAGGCGCTTGCGGGCGCTGACCGCTCCGATACGCTTGCCACAATAAGCGCAGAGGTTGGCGTCGTCTTGAATGACTTTTCCGCAGTAGTTGCAGTACATGGCGGTTCCCCTCTCTTAAGGATACGTCGAAACCTCCCTGAGAGTTCCCTTAGTCCTGCCGGTACGGTTCTTTCATATATTTGCGGGCAATCTCAGCGGGCGGACTGCCGGCATTGCTGGCGATGACGGCCTGATATTTCTTCAGGGCGAGATCGCGCTTTTGCATGAGGTCGTACATTTCCCCGGCGCCCAGGTTGGATTTCTGCAAGATCTCGGGATCGGGTTGCTTCACTTCGTTGATCTGATCGTAAGCGGCGGCGGCAGCGCTGTAATCTTTCTGGCTGCGCAGCAAGTCTCCCAGGTTGAGCGCGGCAGCTTCGTAATGCAGCGTGCCGTAGTGGCCTTCTCTTCCCGCCTGCCAAATCTGGCGATAGGTCGCAGCGGCCTCCGCATTGTGTCCCATCGCGCGCTGCAAGTTCCCTTCCTCTAACGCGAGCAGAACATCCCGGGGATACGCAGGAATCAGGCCGCGAATGATGGGCAGAGCTTCGTCGTACCGATGCTCGCGGCGCAGAAACAGGGCGAGAAGGATTTTAGCGTCCACGCTGGTCTCTCCGGTGCCGTTGGAAGCGGCGCGGAGATAATCCATCCCTTTCTCTTTGCTGCCACTCAGGCCAACCATGCTGACGGCGGCTTTCACCGCCCAGGGCAGGCTGCCCATGACATAGTTGTGGGCGCCGACGATGAGTTTTGCATCGGTGTATGCCGGAGCCAGTTCCAGAACCCTCTCATGATCGCGGCGCGCTCCGACGGCATTGCGGAGTGCGGAAAACCACGCGTGTTCCATCAACGCGGTATAGGTAGAGAACTGGGCACGAGTGACGCCACGGGCGTAGAGAGCGTCGACGTCCCCGGGATTTGCCTGCAGTTGCTTCTCTTCGAGCCGGTTAGCCCGATCGACCAGCGTCCGGATCTGTTCTTTGACCTTGGGATCGGGGTCCTGATGAATCTTCCCGATAAAGCTGTCGTTGGAATAGTCGGCGGTGTTCAAGGCTCCAATGCGATACAGCTCTTTGAACTGCACCGCGGTGAGCAGGTGGTTCACCGCGAAAGCATCGTCGGGATGGCGTTGCAGGATTTGATCGAATTCCTGGACCGCGCGATCGTAGTCAAGATTGTAAAAGTGATCAAAAGCGGCGGCGTTGAGGGGGTCCGCCGGGCGGAATGACAGAGTTCCAGGACTGTGGCTCTCGGAGTTCCCCTGGGCCGCCATAGGGGAGACTTGGCAGGCCAGGAGCATCGCCAAAACCGCGAGGACGCCGGTGAATCGTGGGGGCAAAGTCGAAGTTTTCTCGTCCAAAGGTGTGGTGATCTTCAGTGTAACCGATGCGGCGAGCGGAAGGGTGGAACCAAGAACGTCATTTCTGAGGGTCTAGGCCTGGGGTTCGCGGCAGTTACAATTCAACTTTCCCCGGTTACGAGGTAATTCTTGCCGCGGTTATGAGGCGTTCGATTTAGGGCGTACGCGTAACAATATTTGTGGTCAATCACTTAGACAAGTCCAGTTTTTGGTCACTGGCTTGCGGTAGATATGAACGGCAGGTAAACATGGCTGAAGTCATTCCCAACCCACAACAGGAGTTCTGGCGGCCCCCGGCGGCCCAGCGGGATGCCGTAGCTCCCTCTCTGGTGTCGGCCTGTGAGGGTTGCGGCACGGAATTCATGGTCGGTTCGCGGTACTGCCACGTCTGCGGCGCAGGCCGCGATGTGATTCCGGTTACCGATCCGCATTGGGCCCGGCACCTCGAACTGCACAACATTAAACAAGGTCTAGGCCTACCCTTGGCTTCGCTGATTGCTTTTATTGGCGGAATCGGATGCATCCTGGCGGCGCTAGCTTGCGGGATGATCTATAGCGAACGCAACGTTTTGGAGTGGGAGGCGGTGCAGGCATTCCGCATCCAGTGGCTGCTGGCAGCCGTGGCGGCGTTCGTGGCGGGCCTCCTGCTGAAAAAGTCGTCTGGCGTTAGAGACTGAACCCTGGCAGAAAAACGGAAGCGTTTCCCCCCGCTTCCGCCCCCCTCCTGAGCATCTTTCTCGAAACAGTTGAAGCCTTCGGCCGCAAAGTTCGCGGAAGTTTCGCGATTGCCGGCAATAGCGCCGGGTTTAATGGATCGGTTCGGGATCGCCGGTGGGATTGGTACGCCGTTGGGGCTGGAACATGCGGTAGAGATGATGCACGGGGCCAATGCCGCGCCCCATCGGGTGGGCATTTGAGATGGCCGCCGTAACGTAGGCCTTGGCGAGCAGAACCGCTTCCGGCAGACCGCGGCCTTGCGCCAGGTGGCAGGCCATGGCGGTTGCGAATGCGCAACCCGTTCCATGGGTTGAGTTGGAGCGCTGCCGGTCGGACTTAAAAATCTCCTGTTCAATGCCCCGCTTGGTGGTGAAACTCAGGAGGTCGAGCGCTTTGTCCAAGTGGCCCCCGGTGATGACAACCGCAGTCGCGCCGAGGGTGTGGAGTTTAGTCGCGGCGGCGCGCATCTGATCAGGGTTGGTGACGGCGAGTCCGGACAAGGCTGACGCCTCGTCCACGTTCGGCGTCACCACCGTCGCCAGCGGAACAAGTTTCTCAAGCAGCAGACGGGCTCCGGCGGAGTCGACCAACGCGGCGCCAGAAGAGGATTTCAGGATCGGATCCAGAACGATGTTAGGGAGTTTCTCTTTGGCCAGAAACCCGGCCACGGCCTTGACCACCTTGGCGGATCCGAGCATGCCGATATGGACCGCGGCGACTTCGATGTCGGAGGTGAGTTCGCGAAGGGTCTCGCCGACCAGGTCGGCGCTTACCGGTTCCACCCGCCGAACCCCGGATGTGGATTGCACCGTCAGAGCGGTAATGCAGGCGATGCCATAGCACCCGTGGGCGGCAATGGTTTTGATATCAGCGGTGACCCCTGCCCCCGAGGACGGGTCAAAGCCGGCAATTGTCAGGACAACGGGTGGCGCCTGCACCATATAGTCAATGTATCGGAAAACCAAGAGTGGAGCCCACCGGTTTCGGCCCGCGGAGGGTTACCGGCGGGTGAGTCGTTGGCTCAACGAGAAGAGCCTGCTCGGGACGAAGCCACCCCCGCGCTCGCCGTGTCCCTCCATCTCCCCGGAGCACCTGCTCAACGGCTCTTTGACAAACCCTTCGGGCGAAGTTGGAAGACTGCAGAGCCGCTGCGGGACAACACCGCCGGAGACCCTTCAAGATACGGTATCTTGCTGATTCTGCATGTTTTACTTGAGTTCCATCGTAAGTCATTGAAAGCACGTGGTTACGAAAAAGTTTTCTGTCTGTCCGAATCCGATTATTTACTATTTAATAAACTCGTAAGCTACTGACCTGTAGTGATATCGGCCTTGTTTATCAGGATTTACCTAAGGTTACGTTAACTACAGATTACTATTTTATTACCTTCCTTGAGGTATTTACCGATTGACTGCCCCATACCTGGCCGTTAGCATTACGAAATCCTTGGCGAAGTCGGTAGGAGGGCAATTTTGACTTTGAACTTGAGAGGTGACTGAATGCGTATTCGTTTAGCTCATGGACTGGCGCTGGCGTTATCGGTGGTCAGCCTGGGAGCGGCTCAGGGGCCAACCAGCTCAGGGTCGGGACAAGTCCGAAATCGTACTGTCAAACAGGCGAGGCCAGTGGCTCACAAGAAGGCGGCCGGGAAACAGCCTTACCAGGTAGGAACTGCGTCGTGGTATGGAAGCGATTTTGTTGGCAAGCCGACAGCCAGCGGCGAACCCTACGACATGTACGAGATGACAGCGGCCCACCCAACCCTGCCTTTAGGGACCTACGTCCAGGTGACCAACCTGCGCAACGGGCGGGCTGTGGTGGTGCGCATTAACGACCGCGGTCCGGTGGTCGACGGACGCATTATTGACGTCTCCTACAATGCCGCCCGGGCGTTGAACTTCAAGAACCAGGGACTCCAGCGGGTGCGATTGGACATCATCCAGCCACCGCAAACTGTGGCCATGCTTCGGCCATTGGCGAATTAACTTAAACCTTCTACACTGGAGGCGTGATTGACCCGCGCCAACGTCTAATTGTCGCCTTGGACGTTTCGACCGCGGCCGCTGCTGCGAAAATAGTGGCGGCCGTAGGTGATTCCGCTTTCACCTACAAAGTGGGGATGCAGTTGTATACCGCGGAGGGTCCGCAAGTAGTGCGGGACTTGGTGGCCTCTGGCCGGCGTGTATTTCTCGATCTGAAGTATCACGACATTCCGAACACCGTGGCGGCGGCGGTGCGCGAGGCGGCGGACCTCGGGGTAAGCATGCTTACCGTGCACGCGTCGGGCGGCGGAAAAATGTTGCGTGCGGCGACCAACGCAGCGGCCGCGAATCCTGCCTTGAAGGTGTTGGCGGTGACCGTGCTCACCAGTCTGGATCACAGCGATCTCGACAAGATTGGGGTGCACGGGAACGTTGTGGACCAGGTGCTGCGGCTGGCAGCTCTGGCCTTGGCCGACGGCTGCCAGGGGGTTGTCGCTTCTGCGCGCGAGGCCTCAAAACTGCGCAATGAACTGGGGGATAACTTCGCCATCGTGACCCCGGGCGTGCGGCCTGCGGGGGTTTCCCACGGAGATCAGGCGCGGGTGACGACTCCCGAAGAGGCGATCGCGGCGGGAGCCACGCATATCGTGGTGGGGCGTCCCATCACCGAGGCCGCGGATCCTTCGGGCGAGGCGAGAGCGATTCTGGAACAGATGAACGCGGTGGCGAGCAGCTGGTAGAACTTCTGAACCTCGCGGCCCGGCTACTCGCCCCTGGCTACAGTTTCTCGAAGAATTCACAGGCCGAACAGGAAATAAACACTCCGCCGGGAACATTCCGTTCGCGGTCTTTGACCCGCTTCACAATCCTTGTGGGCTTACCGCACTTGGGGCAGTCGGTACTCTTGGTGGTGTCCATGACCTTCTTGCGGTCCGCTGTTTTTGCAATTTTCACGGTCGTTCTCTCCTGACAAAAATCTTCCCCCAGGGTGATAAGGCCCCAAGGCTATCGAAAAAGTGCGGGAGTAATTTCTGGGCTGGCGCCGGGCTCACGGGCCGGCGAAATGTCCGAATCCAATACTCGCCGTTGTGATTTTACATGAAGGCTGTGGACAGTGTCGCGGCAGGATGCCCGAACCGACCCAGCCTGATCCATCTCGGGCATGCGCCGGTGCTTGACATTGCCCGGCCTGTCCCCAACACTAATCTCCATGTTCCGCATCGCTAAGAGCCGAATTCAGGGCAAAGGCCTGTTCACAGACACGTCCCTGCCCGCCCGTAGAAAAATCGGGGAGTTCACCGGAGAGCGCATTTCGGTTCGTGAGGCGCGGAATCGTGCGAAAGGAGCCAAACGGATCGCAATTGTGGAACTCAGCAGCACCAAAGCCATTGACGGCAGCGTCGGCGGCGGACCCTTCCAATTCGTCAACCATTCCTGCGATCCGAATGTGTTCATCCGAATTGCCTATGGCCGGGCGGAGTTTTACTCCCGACGAAACGTGGAAGCCGGAGAAGAACTTACCTGCGACTACGGCGATTCGCACCACGATGGGACACTGGCGTGCCAATGTGGAACCGCGCGCTGCAAGAGATTCATTTGAGCGGCCTGAATCCTTTCTGAAACTCCCGGGACAACAGTTATCTTGACCTAGGGGACTTATCACGGTATTGTCTGCAGCCAATACGGCATGCAGGTCGATCCGCCATGACCCGAGTTCATACCTTGGGGTTGACCTAGGGTTTCCCTCTGCCCATAGGAGCGCGCCTTACACCGGAAATTAACAAGGAGTTTGCCGTGCCGCTTCGTCGCCTGCTGGCAACCATTCCACCTACAATCGTATTACTGGGCCTGGTGCATTTCGGTTCGACTTTCGCTTGGGCCTTCCAAAGCTTCGGCTTCCAACCGGTTTCCGCGGATGAACTGAGGATGACGAACGAACCGCTGGCGCCGGGCGCGCCGGCGATCATCCTGTACCGGAGAGTGGACCGGGACGATAACGGGCGAACCTCGCACGAAGAGGACTATTCCCGCATCAAGGTGCTGACCGAAGAAGGTCGCAAGTATGCGGACATCGAGATCCCGTTTTTCAAGGATTCAGGAAAGATCGTCAATATCCATGCCCGCACCATCAGCCCGGACGGCACTATTACTAACTTCGACGGGAAAGTGTTTGAGAAAAACATTATCAAAGCCAGGGGCCTGAAGTACCTGGCTAAGACCTTCACTCTGCCGGGAGTTCAGGTGGGCAGCATCCTGGAATATTTCTACACCATCGATCTAAGTGAACACTATATCTATGACTCTCACTGGATTCTAAGCGACGACCTCTTCACCAAGCATGGCAGTTTCTCCCTGAAGCCTTACCGGAGCAGCTATGTGCCGGTTAATTTGCGCTGGACCTGGCAAGGCTTGCCCCCGGGAGCGGCCACGCCACTCCAGGATCAAAAGGGAGTTGTCCGCCTCGAGGCAGAGAACATTCCCGCCTTTCAGACGGAGGATTACATGCCTCCAGCGGACGAGGTGAGGATCCGAGTGGACTTCATCTACAGCGAAGAGCCCTTTGAGACTGACCCCGTTGTTTTCTGGAAGAAAAGGGGGAAGAAACTGAACGAGTCGCTGGAGAGCTTCGTGGGAAAGCGCAAAGCCATGGAACAGGCGGTAGCGCAGATCGTTTCTCCCAGCGACCCTCCGGAGGTTAAGCTGCAGAAGATTTATACCCGGGTACAGCAGATGCGTAACACTTCGTACGAAGTGAGCAAAACCGCCCAGGAGGAAAAGCGCGAGAAAGACAAAACCATTTCCAACGTGGAAGATTTGTGGAAGCAAGGACACGGTGACGGGGCACAAGTCACGTGGCTTTATCTTGCCTTGGTGCGTGCGGCCGGCATGGAGGCATATGGAGTGTGGGTTTCGGATCGACGGCATTATTTCTTCAATCCCAGGCAAATGGAGCCAGCCAAACTGGACGAGAACGTGGTGCTGGTGAAGCTTAACGGCAAAGATATCTACTGCGACCCGGGAGTCCAGTTCGCTCCGCTTGGGTTGCTGCCATGGACAGAGACGGGAGTTCAGGGTTTACGACTCGACAAGGACGGGGGAAGCTGGGTTATAACTGCGCTGCCGCAGAGCAGCGATTCGCGAATTGAGCGCAAGGCGGAACTGAAGCTGTCAGATAACGGTGACCTGGAAGGCACCCTCAAGGTTACATTCACGGGCCTGGAAGCCTTGCAACGCAGGGTCGAGGAGCGGCACGCGGATGATGCGGCGCGTAAGACGTTCCTGGAAGACGAAGTGAAGGAATACGTTCCGGCGGCGGTGGAAGTCGAATTGACAAGCAAGCCCGACTGGGAGGCTTCTGAGTCCACGCTCACTGCTCAGTTCCGGCTGAAGATCCCTGGTTGGGTTGCCGGCGCCGGGCGTCGCGCTTTGATTTCCGTCGGGCTCTTCACCGCGCCCGAAAAACATCTTTTCGATCACGCCAACCGGGTTCATCCCATCTACATGGAGTTTCCCTTCCAGAGAATCGATGACGTGACCATCGAGTTGCCCCCGGGCTGGCAAGTGGCAACCGTACCCAAGCAACAGAATGAGGGTGGAAAAATCCTGGGCTACACCTTGAAAGTCGAAGATCACAAGACCACCCTGCACCTGGGGCGGACGTTAAACGTAAACCTTCTGCTAATGGAAACCAAGTACTACAGTTCGCTGCGAAGTTTCTTTCAAGTGGTGAGGACCGCGGATGAAGAACAGATTGTGCTGCAACCGGACACAGCCAGCGCCAGCAATTAACTATTTCCCAGTCTTGGCGGTGGGGGTTTTGCTGGGCGCACTGGCCTGCGCTCCGGGCGTGGCGTGGGCTGGGGATGCGCCTCAATGGATGCATGCGGCCGCAGCCGGGCCCCTGCCCGCACACGACGAGAAAACCGATGCCGTGCTTCTCTACTCGGAAAGGAATTTCACTGTCCTGTCGCCGGACAAAACCAAGTTGACGGTTCGACGGGTTTACAAGATTCTGCGGCCGGGAGGACGGGATTACGGCGAGGTGGAAACATTTTCGAACCCCCACCGCAAGATCACCAGCATGCGCGGCTGGTGTATTCCCGCAGAGGGCAAAGACTACGAGGTGAAAGACAAGGAAGCCATCGAGATGGCAGTTCCCAAAATCGAGGGCAGTGAACTGGTGACCGATGTCCGGTATAAGGTTCTGCGCATTCCAGCGGCGGATCCGGGCAATGTGATCGGCTACGAGTACGAGATCGAGGAACAGCCCCTGGTATTGGAGGACATTTGGAGTTTTCAAACTAGCACTCCGGTGCGGGAGAGCCACTATCGCTTGCAGATTCCTCCGGGGTGGGAGTTCAAGTCGTTCTGGCTTAACCATGCTGAGGTGCCACCGGTGCAAACCGGGGGAGGCGAGCGGCAGTGGGTGGTAAACGACGTGAAGGGCATCCGCCGGGAACAGGAAATGCCACCGCTGGCTGGAGTCGCTGGACAAATGGTGATCTTGTTCTTTCCGCCGGGTGGAGTGCCTGCCAACGGGTTTACGAACTGGCAACAGATGGGAACCTGGTATTCCAATCTGACGATTGGACGCCGCGACGCTTCCCCGGAGATTAAGCAGAAAGTGGCATCAGTGACTGCTTCCAGCGCCACAGCGCTCGCGAGGATGCAGGCCATCGCCCAGTTTGTGCAGCACGACATACGTTACGTGGCGATTGAACTGGGCATTGGAGGGTTCCAACCCCACCCGGCCGCCGACGTCTTCAGTCATCGTTATGGGGACTGCAAAGACAAGGCCACCCTGATGGCATCCATGCTGCACGAGATTGGCGTGGAATCGTACTACGTGCCGATCAATGACGAGCGGGGATCGGTGGCCAAAGACAGCCCGGCGGGTGTGCCATTCAATCACGTCATCCTGGCAATCCGTTTGCCCGACAATGTCACCGACCCCTCGCTGATCGCGATCAGCCGGTTTCCCGAGCTGGGCAGAATCTTATTCTTCGATCCGACGAACGAATTGACTCCTTTCGGCGAGATTTCGGGGAACCTGCAGGGCAACTACGGGCTATTAGTTGCGCCGGCGGCGGCCCAACTGGTGGAGTTGCCCATCCAGCCTCCTGCCAGTAACAGCATTCAACGAACCGGCACATTTACGCTCGACGCAGCGGGAAACCTGCAAGGTGACGTCAAGGAGATGCGGGTGGGAGATCGTGCGTGGGCGGAGCGCTGGGCGCAGCGCGCGGTAACCAGAGACGCTGATCGTATCAAACCCATCGAGAGCCTGTTAGCGAGTTCGCTGCCAAGTTTCCACATCACCAAAGCCAGCCTGGTCAACCTGCAGCTGACCAACCAGCCATTCGCCTTTACCTATTCGTTCCTGACGGAAGATTACGCGAAGGCAGCCGGAGATCTATTGCTGGTGCGACCGCGGATACTGGGAATCAAAGCCCTGGCGCTGCTCGAAACCAAGGAGCCACGGCAGTTCCCGATTGAGTTCCCCGGGCCGGCACACGATACGGACCAGTTCGACATCACCGTGCCCGCCGGTTATGTGGTGGACGACCTGCCGCCTGCGGTCGATCTCGACTACAGTTTTGCGAGCTACCACTCGAAGACGCAAGTCATCGGCAACACCATCCGCTATACTCGCACGTTTGAAATCAAGGAACTGAGCGTTCCGGTCAGCAAGGCCGATGATCTAAAAAAGTTTTACCGCGTCATCG
>CAWJAA010000044.1:0-108189 GCA_963840615.1 Terriglobia bacterium | reverse complement strand
CCCAAGGCCAGACCGAACCGACGAGGTCCCCGGCATGGGTATGGCTGTGCGTATCGCACTTCTACTGGCTGCCAGTCTGCCGGCGGCCGCGCAAACTTACACCTTCACCACCATCGACATTCCCGGAGCTGCCAGAACGACGGTCAGCGGCATTAACAACGCCGGAGACATGGTGGGCTATTACTCCACCGGAGGTCAGAACACGCACGGCTTCTATTACAACGCCGTCCAGGCAACATTTCGGAAGTTGGATTTTCCGAACTCACAAACGAATGCGGCCTATGGCATCAATGATGCCGGAGAGATCGTGGGCACAGATGTCACAGCGATCCAGAATGGTTACACGTTTTTTAACCACAAATTCCGGTTTCTCAACTTCGGCGCCGCCGCTAATTATGCGGATGGCGTGAACACCCAGGGCGCGGTTGTCGGCCTCTATCTGGACGTGTGTTGCGACGGGCATGGATACTTCTTTCAGTCCGGGCAGCTGACCACACTGGATTATCCGGGCGGCGTTTCCGCGGGTGCGAGCGGTCTCAACGATGCCAATGTAGTGGTCGGCGTCTGGCACGACAGTGGTAATGTGGCGCACGGATTTCAGTGGGATGCGGGGACTTACACGACCATCGACGTCCCCGGAGCCACCAACACCTATGCTTTTGGGATCAACTCTCAAAACACCATCGCCGGCTACTACACGGATTCCGCCGGGAGCGATCACGGCTTCCTGCTTTCCAATGGAAGCTACACCACGGTGGATATGCCGGGAGTAAGGTCAACCGTGATTCTTGGGATCAATAACTTTGGCATGCTTGTGGGCCAGTACATTCTGAACGGCAAGGTCCGCGGCTTCCTCGCGGTGCCAGGAGAGAATTAGGATATCGCTCGCAAAAACAGGATTCAACGCCTCTCCCTCTTGTCCATGAAACGAAAACCATGGAGCGAAAAATAAAGAGGGCTGCCCTCAGAACGGCCCCCTGGGAGACGGGAAACCTGAATCTCCTACATATGGTGCGGCCGTCGCGTCTCCACTCCCGGTTTATGGATGGTGTTTGCAGTCGCCGGTTGGGCTTTTCTCGATGACTCCGCCGGTACAGTGTTGCTGTGGCGCTGCAAAGTCGTACCCGCGATATGGTCGAACGGAACCGTGGCCGCGAAGGTCGGCAGGTTGTTCTTGCGCGCCTGCGTAACTGCTTCGAACCCGGAAGCCAGCTTGATCAACGTCGGCTCGCTGAAGGCCGTTCCGAAAAAGCTGATCCCAAGGGGCACTCCGAACACCATCCCCGCCGGAACCTGCACGATCGGATATCCCTCCGGCGCCGCCAGGCCCGAAGTCCCAAAGATGAAGTGGTCACCGTAGAGCAGATCGGTCGCCCAGGCAGGGTTATCGGTCGCGCTCACGATGGCGTCGAGATGGAACTGGGCTAGGGCCGCATCAATACCATTCACGCCAAAGGCCTGATCGATGGCGAGCGCCTGGTTATAAGTCATGCCGCCAAACGCCGGCTGTGGGTCATCCGGGCCCGGGGCCAGCGAATCGCAGAGGTCCCAGATGTCCTGGTTAAAGAACGGTTGCTCGTCGTCCACGTGGGCGTTATTGAAGGCGATGGCGTCGGTCAGGGTTTTCTGCGCGACGGGCACGCCGATACGAGTCGCAAAGTAGTTTGCCACGTCCGTCCTGAACTCGAAGCACAGCACCAGGAACTCGCCATCGGCGGAGGGAAAGACAAAGCCCTCCTGGTCAAGATCAATGACGGTGGCGCCGGCCGCTGTAATGGCATTGATCGCGGCCTCAAATTGTTCGAGCACGAGAGGCGGTGTGGGCACCAGGGGATCGAACCCGGTCAGTCCCGCGCGGGTCACGCCGATGCGCGCCCCCTGCAATCCGGTCGGGTTAAGAAATTGCGTGTAGTCCGTGGGAATGTTGGTCGGGCGGCTGAATCGACCCTGCCAGCCCAGGGGCACCCCGGCGGTGGCCGGATCGCGTCCGTCGAAGGTAATGCTCTCGACCACTCCCAATGCCGCGGCTGCATCCGCCACCGTGCGGCCATGGGGGCCGAACGTGTCCTGGGTGTGGGAGATGGGCACGATGCCCGCCCGGCTCGTCAGCCCTACCGTGGGTTTGATTCCGACCACGCCGTTGGCATTCGCGGGACAAACGATGCTGCCGTCGGTCTCGGTGCCGAACGACACGGTGGCGAAGTTCGACGAAACTGCCGCGCCCGAGCCGGAACTCGACCCGCACGGGTTGCGGTCGATGCCGTAGGGATTGTGCGTCTGACCACCGCGCCCCGACCATCCGCTGATCGATTCGAAAGAGCGGAAATTGGCCCACTCCGACAAGTTCGTTTTGCCAAGAATGACGGCGCCCCCGGCGCGCAGATTGGCCACGACCGTCGAGTCGCGCAGCGCCGGCGTTCCCACCAGGGCAAACGATCCGGCACTGGTCTGCATCTTGTCGCCCGTGTCCACGTTGTCTTTGACCAGTACTGGAATGCCATGCAAGGGACCGAGCACCACTCCGCGTCTGCGCCTTGAGTCGGCCTCGCGAGCCTGGGCCAGCGCGTCGGGATTCAACTCAATGATCGCGTTCACGCCCGGGCCGCCCTGGTCGAGGTCGAAGATGCGGCGGATGTAATACTGCGTCAACTGTACCGAGGTAAGCGTCCCCGCTGCCATCTGCGCCTGCAACTGGGCAACGGTGGCTTCGTTGAACTGGTCCGGCGCCTTGGTCGAGGCATCTCGCCCGACGCCTTGGTCCGCTGCGCTAAGCGGAACGGCCAGTAAAGCTAGAAGCAAGTAAGTGCGAATGGCTGGGAGAGTCATACCTTTCCTCCTGGTGGGGCTGCGGACGGGATATAGCGCGGCATGCTGTCACTGCCGACTTAGATTGTCAAGAATTCAAAAGTAAAATCTTTGTCTCGCCTGGTTTCCCGCTGAGACCGTCTGCTTACCCAAGCCACCCCCGCTTCCTGCACGATCCAGGGTTCTGATGGTCCCGCACGCGCCGCCAGCGCATGGCCTTAGTTGACGTCGACTCAATTGTGCTCACTAACCCGTGACTCCCGACATCCCGACCGGCCTTGACGGGACAGGAGATAGAGGACACGCTGACGCTTATTCGATGATGAACAGGTGGAGATTTTGCCGATGATGGGACGCGCTAACCTGGATTTGGAGCGGGCCTGGGGGGCGAACGGACGGCGCAAGCCCGTGCTGGAGTGTCACCGGGTTCTTATGGTCTATTGAATGTCCGCCTCGGTTACCGGGCTGGTATAGAAGCCGTGATAGACGCCGGTATCGGAGTTAAGCAGAAATCCCACGATCACGCCGGCGTTGTTAATTCCGGTGCATGCAGCCCCGTCGAAACCAGTGCCGGTGATGGTGAAGGTCTTGTACTTTCCAGTCTTGGTGTTTAAAAGGAAGCAGCCGCCTGGGGCACCTAATTTGGCGTAGCTGCCCAACATGATGCCGTTATCATTAATCGCCACGGCACCGGCGGTGTCTGATCCTGGCGGCGAGAATTTCCGGTACTCTCCATTCCTCCGTAAAAACGCTTGATTTAGACCGTTGGTATCCACGGTGCCGACAATAGCCCCGAGATTGTTGACCCCATAGGCGAACGTCGACCAGCTGTTCAGTCCGGGTACGGTAAACGTGTGGAATTGCGTGCCATCAAAGGTTAGCCCGGCATAGTTCGCGGTGTCGGGCGCCTCGTATCCAACCACCAAGCCGGCATTGTTGATGCCAAACAGTTCGGTGTACGGGACATTCGGATACTGGACGTCAGTGAAGGTCAGACCGTCGTAGATGAAACCCACCTCGCCGGTGGCGGTGCGGTAGTAACCGGCGACAACGTTGGAGTCATTGATTCCGATTCCGGCCGAGTACAGCGATCCGGGAACCTGAAAAAAACTGAACACGCCGTTGTCCCAAGTGAAGCTGCCGAAATGCGCGAAGCCCACATAATTACCGACAATCACGCCGTTGTTATTGATTCCGTTCAAGGTCGTGTTGGCATTCGGAACGTCGAGGATCGTATAGGTGATCTGCGCGAAGGTTATGGGGACACACAGCAGGAGCACAAAAACAGAGAAGATCAGGCGGGAGATTTTCATGGGCGACGGCCTCGGTAGCGGCCTTCTCAGTCCGCTTTCAGTCGCCGCGCATTATGTTCCAGACACTTCCCCTAGTCAAGACGCATGGGGTCGTACATGGCATAGCCGCTGCAACATCTCCATAGCATTCATGGACCCCTCGGGGTCGAAAGATCCTCAGGGCCCGCTAACGTGTCGGGGCGGTCTTTTTTGGTCGAACGGAGGTGCGCTATGACAGGACAACGGGCGGTTCGGAGAATCGTGTTGCTTGTTCCCAGGAGCGCAAGTTATTGGCCGCAGACAGCAAAAAGCGTTCGATGAACTCGCAACGCCTTGCCTTTGTTTTCGTAATAGATGAAGCCGGATTCCTTGAACCGGTTCATGAAAAAACTAATGCGCGAACGGGTCGTCCCAACCATTTCTGCCAGCGTCTCATGACTCATCTTCGGAACCGTAGTCTCCGCTGCTCCATGGCCATCGAAGTGGGCGAGCAGCAAAAGAACACGCGCCAGTCGTTTCTCGCCGGAATTGCAATGTTGGTCAACCAAGTCTTGCTGGTAGCGGATGTTCCTCGCCAACACATATGCCCAAAACACATTTGCCAACTCCAGGTGTATTGCCAGGGCGAGCAGCATGGCCTTTTTCGTGATTCGGAGGAGCGTGCAGTCGGTCAATGCGCTGGCCGAGGCCGTGCGGGAAGACTGACCAGCCACGGAATCTTTGCCAACAAAATCGCCAGCACCCAGTATGTCAAGGATTGCTTCCTTCCCAGCTGAGGGCTTCACGCTGAGTTTTACCTTTCCTTGTTGAATGACAAATAAAGCGTCTGCCGCATCGTTCAGAGCGTAAATTGTCTGCCCCTTGGTGAAGGACATCATCTCCCGACTAATGCCGACGTTGGTGAGAAAGTTTCTTGGGCTGAAAGCGTGTCTTTGCTCGGCCATTGGACTGCTCCGGTTGGTTACTTGGTCATGAGGTTTCGCAGACGCGGCGTTCCATTCGGCTGCAGCCAATCGTCGATCGCGATGCGGTTGTGTGCGAGGTTGTCCCATGGTGAGTTCGCACTTCTCGCCCGGCCTCACGCCACATGAGGGGCAACTGACAAGGTGAACCTGCTTGAGAGTGGGTTTCCTAGCCTTCACGGCGATTTATGATGCCGCAATCCGCATCAAAAAAGTGGTCAATCTTGCACAGAAACTGGGATCGCTGTTGCAAAATCCCGATCGCTCTCACTGATGTGGGTGAAGCGAAACTACGACTGTTCCAAGAGCGGCTCCCCGCCCATCACCGGCTTGTCCGCCCATTTTGAGAGTGAGCAATACGGAACAGTATTGTCCCATGGCTTTCATCTAGACTCCTCGTTCTTTGGCCACGCATCGGGTCAACAAGCCGTTCCAAAAATCACTGGAGAAATCATGAAAAGTATTTGCACGCTGCTGCTTGCGCTGCTTTTGTTCGTTTCCGTTTCCGGCGTCGGGAGTGCGCCAGCTCAGGCTTCCGCACGCACCGATGTCTATCACGTCCACTTCGCCAAGGCTGCTCTTGGCAAGGGGGCGGAGGAAGGAGATTACCTCAAGAAACAAGGCCCCAACTCGCCCATGCCGGGACACTATCTTGTCCTTCGCCATCAGGATGGGGAGGACTGGGACTACGCTGTGATCGAGCATCTCGGAACCAAAGCCACTGTGGAAGCCGCAGGGAATCCGCCACCCGCCACTGCCCGCGCTCTCAGCGCATGGCATACAGATACTTTTGTCAGCGGCCCCGCATGGCCCGAGTTCGCCAAGGCCATGGGCCTGGACGATGCCACCAAGAGCGCCGGGTCGGTCTACATCGTCTCCGTCTATCGCGCGGCTCCCGGACATCGCGAAGAACTGGATAAGTCACTGTCTCAGGCGCCAGGTTCTGGCGATACCGTCGCCGGAAGCGTAGTGATGCCACATCTTGAAGGGGGACCCTGGACCTTCCTGTCCGTTACCCGCTACAACTCATGGCAGGACTTCGCGACCAGCGAGAAAGCTAGCGTCGCGAATACCCTAAAAGCGGACGGTGGCTGGGTTGGGGTCCGTAATCACTCCAGCTATCACAACGACACCATTACCGACCGCATCGCCCCTTAAATCTCGCGACGTACCCACCTCAAAGAGCCAAGCCTCTCGGCTGGGCTCTTTTTTTTGCGGCGCATAAGCGTAGTTGGCGATAAATCTCCATCTCATGCATTGCCCGTGCGGGCGGGCGTTGAGTGACCAGGCTTCACCATGCCTCCCTGGCGGCGGGAAGCGCTCTTGGATGGAGGTGCGCGACCGGACGGAGAGGGTGTCTGTCCCCATCAGTACAACGGGGGGTGGCCTTCAGGGCGGGTTTTCCAGCGGCGGTGGACCCAGAGCCACTGGTCGGGATAGCGGCGCACGTAGTCTTCGATCACCTTGGTGAAGCGGGCGGTGTTGGCGACGATATCGGCATCGTCGTTGCCGGTGCGGATCAGCGGTACCGCGGGATCGAAGCGCAGGCGGTACTTTCGCAAGGCGGAATCCCAGAGGGTGAAGCCCGGGACGACGGCGGCGTCGGTGCGCAGGGCAATGCGCGCCATGCCACTGGCGGTGCAGGCGGGAGTTCCGAAGAAATCGACAAACACTCCCTGCGGCGGAGTCATGTTGGTGTCCATGAGGATGCCGACGGTTTCGCCTTTTTTCATGGCGGAGAGCAGGCCGCGCACGAAGTCGTCTTTATCGACGGTGGAATTGCCGTGCATGGTGCGGTACTGCCGCATCAGGCGGTCGAGGTAGACGTTGTCCAGAGAGCGCATGACGATGTGCAGGGGGTGTCCGTGGAGGGAGTGGGCGAAGGAGGAGACTTCCCATCCGCCCAGGTGAGCGGTGAGGAAGAGGACTCCCTTGCCGCGTGCCAGGGCGCGCTCAAAGTTTTCAAAGCCGTCGTAGACCACGACCTTGTCGACATTCTGGAGCGAGTACTTGGGGAAGAGACAGACTTCTGCGAGCTCGCGGCCGAGAGAGGTGAAGACGCCGCGCAGAATGCGGGCGCGCTGGCGATGGCTTTTCTCGGGGAAGGCGAGGGCGAGATTGCGCATGCCGACGTGGCGCAGGCGGACGTGGAGCAGGTATACGGTCCAGGCAATGGTGATGCCGACCATCCGCGCCAGCGGACGAGGCAGAGAGCCAATGGCTTTCACGATCAGCCAGACGGGGGCGTATTCGAGTTTCTGGCGCAAGTTTTCGGCGCTAACCTCAGGCGCTAAAGCGCGAACTTCTTGGTCGGTTTGCGGGCACGACGGAAGGCGTGCCTTTCCCTTTCAGTACTTTGCTTCGCTGGGAGGACAGCCGAGGCGGCTGTCCCCACGCGGGATGATTTTATTTGGCGGCGGCCTTAGCCCACTTGGCCAAGGTGTTCAGGAACGGATAGGCGCCCGCGGGCGCCTCGATTTCACCCGTAAGCGAGGTCTTGAAGGGCACCATGCGCCCATAGAATTCGCGCGTGCTGTCTTTGTCCTGATTGATGGCAGCCCCGCTGAGTTCCAGCCCGGCAAAGGCGCCGCGGGCGCGAGAATAACTGAGCACTTGCGCGCGCATCTTCCAGTCGGTGTCGGCGGTAGCGGCGCGACCGACGGGACCGGCGGCAACGCTGGCGTCAGCGCCCAGTTTGAACTTGCTGGTGAGAAGGTTGCGCATGCCTTCCTGGTTCATGACCAGCATGACCAGATCGACCGCCTGGCCGCCGATCTGCAAACCGAAGCTGCCGCCTTTTACTTCGAAGAAAGCGGGGGCGCTCCAACCCTTGGGAGTGCGGCAACTGGCGACGCCGCGGCCATAGCGGGCGCCGAAAATGAAGCCGCCTTTGAGCATGGAAGGAACCACGGCGACGCATTCCGCCGAGCCCAGCACTTCTTCGGGGATGCCGGTATCAGGCGCGCCTTGAATCTGATCGAGTACCTCCGCGGCCGCTTTCACGCGGTCCACAGACTTGTTATCACTTTTATCGCTGTCATCGGCAGCTAAGGCGGCAAGAGAAAAAGACAACACCACCCACAGAAGCAGAAATTTCTTCATATTTCCTCAACTTTCGTGAAAAACCTAGGATACCTGGGAAACCAGAGCCCTGATTCTAATGGATTCGGGCAAGAAGGTGTTTGGTTGGACCGGGAATGGATGAAGTAGCGGCGGGTCTGGGGACGGAACCGGCAAAAAAATGCGGGGTTGGCAGCGGCGACCGAAGTCTCCCCTCCCAACCCCGTCTCCCAGGTTCTGTGGTAGGTGGAGCGAGTATGCGGCAGGGGTGGAAAAGCGACAAGATTACGCTGGTCACTGTCCGAAGGTAACTACCGGGAAGTGACGTGGAATCAGGGGATTTGCCCCGAATTTTGCGTGCCCGGCGAGACCAAAAAGCCCCACTTCTCGCAAACCGCGCGAGAGATGGGGCAGTCTTTGACTTTCCCGGATTGTTATTTCGCGGTGACCAGCGAATGGGTGATGGCGTGGACGGAGAGCGCAATGCGATTCTGCACCCCCACTTTACGCATCAACTTGGCCACGTGCGCTTTTACGGTGCGCTCTTCGATGCCCAGAGCGGCGCCGATTTCTTTGTTGGAGCGGCCGGCTACCAGCATTTCCAGAACCTCTTTTTCGCGGTCGGTAAAGCTGACCCGGCCTGCGGGAAAGATGCGTCCGGGAGAGGAACTGACGCGCTCGATGAACATGGAGAGTACGCGCCGGGGAGCCCAAACCGAGCCCTGATTGACGACGCGAATGGCCTGCACGAATTCGGTGGGCGAAGCGGCTTCATCCACGTAGCCCTTGGCGCCCGAAGCGATGGCTTTGAGAATGGTCTCCTCATCCATGCCGGACCCGGTCACGATGATGCGCAGATCGGGGCGGGTGGCTTTGAGACTGGCCATCAGATCGAACAGGTTCTGTCCGCTGCGATTGCCCAGCAACACCAGATCGATGTTCTGGAGCGTGGTGAGGTCCGGGAGCGACGCGGAGACCAGTTCAAAGTCGGACTCGGAGTCGAAAAGCGCGCGGAACCCAACGAACCGCAGAGGATCGCTTTCCACGACGGCGAGACGGATGACGGGCTTTTTTGCGGGGGCCGTGGCTGATTTCATAACCTTCCTACTACTGCTTTGCTTGGGTAATCTGCCGCTAGGATAGATGTATTCGCCTGAGTTGCAAAGAGTTGGTAACGATTTGCGATTACGGGGGTAACATAGGTACATGTCATTCCGATGGGGCCTAAACCTATGAAATTACGCGGTGGCAGGCAGGTTGCCGGCGTGTTGATTTTGTTGATGACGGGAATACTCACAAGTGCACAGACGGCCTACCAGCCGAAGTTTCCCGGGGATCCGGCGCGGTCGGACTCCGAAGCCGGGGCCTTGGGCTACATGCGCACCGTGCTGCGGGCGCAGCGCGAATACAAGAAGAAGCACGGAGACTATGCCAAGTCTCTGACCGACCTGGTGCACACGGGATCATTCACCAAACGCATGACCAACCCCGATCGGGGCGACTACACGGCCACGTTTCGGTCGCACAAAGATGGCTTCGAGCTGGCGCTGACGCCGAAACAGATGGACGCGGAGCATCGTTCGTTCTACGCGAAGGAAGACGGCATCATCCATGGGGACGAAGAAAAAGCCGCGAGCGACAGTTCGCCGAAAGTGAAGTAGCTGCGGCGCGAACCAGTTCGCTTTGCCCGGGGGGACAGCCGCGGCCGCCGACCCCACGCGAGTCTAGCTGGGGCCGGGTTTGATTTCCGCGGCCTGGCCGTTGCGGTAGGTGATGCTGAGCGGCTTTCCGCCGTTGGGATAATGCACGGTCTTTAGCGACGGGTCACTTGAGCTCTCGGGGATGCCCATGCCAATCGCGAAGGCGACCTGGAATTCATTCATGCCGGGCCGGACTTCGTGCTTTTCGATCGCTTCCCAAGTGTCCGCCGGCCAGTGTTTGTAGAGTTGGTGCGGATCCTGGATGAACAGCATTTCGTCGGAATAGATCTGGTAATTGCCCGCCTTGAGGGAACCGATGGGGAAGGCGTAGGTCTTGCCTTCCTTTGCAAAGACAGCCATCAGTTGCCGCTGATCCGGTTCGCCGGGGGTCAAGTCAGTGACGACGTCTTTGATCTCGAGGCGCTCGATGGGCAGAAGTAATCCGGCCTGGTGAGAAAAATCAGCGTGGTGTGTGGCCGGATCGTAGGGGTAGACCGTATAGCGATAGCCTTCTTTGACCCAGACCGGCTGCTGGGTGAGTTGGCGGGCAGACTTCAGATCGTAGGGATGGAGTTTCCTGGGGATGACGTAATAATCGGCATTGAGGGCAGGGACTGGTTTCTTTTCTTCCTCGAGTCTGGCGGAGCGGCGCTGGTAAAAGATGTAGGCTGCACGTCCGGCGGCGATCAGGATGGCGAAGACCAGCACCATCTGGACGCGTTGCTTCAGTTCGGGGCTCATGGGTTCGAGGGTAAATTTATCAGATTCACGGGATGTTCTGTCGTAGGTTGGCGGCGGTACGGCCGCTGCGCGGCTGGACGGGCGAGGAGGCCCATCTCACGATTGAGCCGGAGGTGAATCTGTACCCTGCGGTCCACTTTTCGGCATTGCGGTAAACTAGAGGGGGCAGTCGAGACGCCAGCCCAGCCTTAATTGATCAGGAGAAATCGAATGCCGGCAGGGGTTACGCAAGACGATGTTCTGAGCGCGCTGAAGCAGTGCTATGACCCGGAGATTCCGGTGAACATCGTGGATCTGGGGCTGATTTATGGGGTGCGGTTTGAGGCGGCTGCGGAAGACCAGCAAGACGTTACGGTGGACATGACCTTGACCTCGCCGGGGTGTCCGGCCCACGTGCAGATCGGCGAGCAGGTAAAGTCGCGGCTGGAGCAGTTGCCGGGGATTCGCAATGCGAGCGTCAACGTGGTGTGGGAACCGGCGTGGAGTCCGGAGCGCTTGAGCGCGGATGCACGGAAGCAGTTGGGGATCGAGTAGACAGCTAATCTTCGAGCAGGGTTTCGGAGCACCGCCCTCGCCCCGCCTGGCGCGCGATGCGCTGGATGACTCTGGAAATCATCTCCAGATATCTGGTTCCGCGATCGGCATACTCGGGGAGATGGTCGCGAACCAGGGCGAATTTCTCGGGATACTCTGAAGCCAGGGTCGCGATCCCTGCGCCCGCTACCAGCAAGCCCGCCGCAGTCTTTCCCTTGAGAAACAGGATGACGCTGAGCCCTGCCGAACCTGCCACCATCACGCGTTTCCAGTCCTGCATATCCGGCCTCCGCAACTCATTGTAAAACCGTTTGGGAAAGCTAGCCGTTATACTTTCGGCGGACCCTCAGGAGGACTGGGATGCGGAAACTCCACTGGCTCGTTTTCCTAATCGCATTTTCGATTTCTGTCAGGTACTCGCCGGCGCAAACCAGGCCCCGGGCGCGGGACCTGGGCGTCCCCTTCGATGGCACACCCGGTGCGCTGAATGCGATCACCGATGTGCAGGGAGTCGAAGTGGGCATGACCACCCTGATCTCGGGCGAGGGCAAGTTGCAGGTGGGAGCGGGGCCGGTGCGAACGGGAGTGACGGCGATTCTGCCTCGCGGCAAGAAGCTGACGGACCCGGTATTCGCCGGCTGGTTCACCTTGAACGGCAATGGCGAGATGACGGGAACCACCTGGGTAGAAGATTCCGGCTTTCTGGATGGCCCGGTGATGATCACGAACACGCACAGCGTGGGAGTGGTGCGGGACGCGGTGATCGCGTGGCGAGTGAAGCACGCGCCCCCGGACGAAGATGGATATTGGTGGTCGCTGCCGGTGGTGGCCGAGACCTGGGACGGATATTTGAATGACATCAACGGATTTCACGTGAAACCGGAGGACGCATTTCACGCCCTTGACAGCGCCCAGGGGGGAAGCGTTGCGGAAGGCAACCAGGGTGGCGGAACGGGGATGATCTGCAATGAATTCAAGGGCGGAACCGGGACCGCGTCGCGGGTGCTCGATGCCAAGCACGGCGGCTACACCGTGGGGGTGCTGGTGCAGTGCAACTACGGGGAGCGCGAGCAGTTGCGCATTGCGGGGGTGCCGGTGGGCAAAGAGATTCCAGAGCACAAGGTTTGGGGTGGCGACGTAGGATCGATCATCGTGGTGGTCGCCACGGATGCGCCGCTGATTCCCACCCAGTTGAAGCGGGTGGCGCGCAAAGTTTCGCTCGGACTGGGACGGGATGGAAGTTATTCCGGGGATGGGTCCGGGGACATCTTCATCGCCTTTTCGACGGCCAACCCGGGAGCGGCCGAGTCCAAAGGCTTGCGGCAATTGAGCATGCTGCCCAACGATCAGATTGATCCCATTTTTCTGGCGACCGTGCAGGCAACCGAAGAGGCGGTGATCAATGCCATGGTGGCGGCGGAAACCATGACCGGGGTGAATGGCCGGACGGTGATCGCCCTGCCTCACGATCGCCTGCGCGAGGTGTTAAAGAAGTACAACCGGCTGGCGAAGTAAACCGCACCTCGCTTCGCCCGCTGCGACCGCCGAGGCGGTTGTGGCCACGCGAGATGATCCTGTGCTATTGCAGGGCGCCCTGGGTCAGCTTGACGGCGCAGGTCTGATTCCTGCAGGTGCCGACGGTCACCGCGCCCTGGGTGCTGAAGTAGACGCTTGAGGCTTGGGCCGCAATGCTGTCATTGTCAATGACGATGCCACTGATGCCGCCGGGGTAGTTGACGAAGTTCAAAGCTCCGGGCACGGAGCCGTTGCTGATGTCGTTGGTGATGATGTAGCCGTTGGTGGGGTCAATCAGACCGCTGACCAGCAGATCGTGGTGTCCCACAACGCCCCCCAGGTTCAGGTTGGGGTTATAGAACTCGGTGTAGGGGGCGCAGGGAACGCCAAAGGCGCCGGCGAGACGCTGCAGGCTTCCGGTAGGAGCGCTGTTGATCGCGGGATAGGAAGTGAAGCCGATCCAGTAGTGATAAGGAGTGGTGTCGGCGCTGCCGGTGCCGCACATGAACAGGTGCCCGGAACTCGGCGTGGCGGAGAAGTAGGAGTTGTCAAAGGCGCCGGTATGAATGTCAACGCCGCCCTGGCCGACAGGGACGCTGATCAGGCCGGTCAAATCTTGCGTCAATTGGGCGACGACCGCATTGCTCCCGTTGTTTCCGGTGAACGCCAGGAGCCGCTCGCTGGCGCCGCTGGCGTCGAGGATGATGGAATCCGGGATGCCGTACGCCGTGCCCGCCGGAGTGCAGGGGTTGGGAGTGCCGGTCCGTCCCGGAGGATTGGTGACGGTGCAACCGCCGCCGCCGACCATCACGGGGCCAGCGTGCAGAGTGGGCGTGGCGCCGCCGGCGTTAATCACCCAGAGTTCTCCCAGCTGATCCCCGACGATCAGGTAGCCGTAGGGAGTGTTATAGACGCCGCCGTTGGGCCGGGGAGTGGTTCCTCCGGTGCCAGCCACCGGGAGGGTGTAAGTCCAGTCCACGGTGGGGTTCGAGTTGAGCGGGCAGGCGAAGACGCAACTGATGCGGTAAATCTTGCCGTCGTCGGAAGCCACGAACGCCTTGTCGAGGCCGTAGTCAACCCAGGGCGAAGCAAAGGTCGTGGTAGCGGCGGTGGAGAAGGTTAATGACTTCAGACAGGAACTAGTGGCGGTGCAGTTGGTCGGCTTCGCCGGGGTCACTGAACGAGTGACAGTTCCCTGGCCAGCGACCCAGGTCAGAATATGGAATACGGCGGAACCGGAAGCACTCTCGATGTAGGCGACCTTCTTGCCATCGAGCGAGAGCACGGGCGAAGTCACAACCTTGCCCGCCGCGGTGCTGCCGTTGTAAGCCCAGGTGACGGTCGGAGCGTTGCCACAAAGACCGGTGGGAGTACCGCTGTAGAGATTATTGATCCCGACCAGATTCGCCTGGCGGTTGTTGCTGCTGGCGACATTGAGCGCGTAGACGACATAATCCGCGGTGCAACTGGGAGTTCCGTTGGTATCGAAGCTGTACTTTGCCGGGAACATGTTGGCGACGACATGACCGGTTCCGAGGGAGACGCTCCAGTCAAACTTGATGCCTTTCCTGCCGTTGCCAGAGCCGCCATCGATCATGACCTGGTTGCCGGGACGGGGGAAGTTGATGGGGCCGAAGCCGTTCAGGTCCTGCTCGCCGAGAAGGTTCCGCTCTTTCAATTGGAGCAGAGCGCGAGGCTCGACGCGCGCGAGGCGGAGGCTCGCGGCGGTGAGTCCGCCACTGAGCATGAGGTGGCGGGAACTCCAGTCGTGCACCCTTCCCATATGCTGGGACTGCCAAGGCGAAGAAGGCGGTTGAGCGAGCGCCAAGCCGGCAAGCAGCAGCAAGAAAAATGAAACTAGAATGCAGTTTTTTGCGGACATCACACGTCTCCCGCGGCAGAAGTGGGGGGCTGTCGTGCCAGTGTATGCCAGGGGATTAACGTTCCCTTAGGGGTAACTGGGAGATGGTAATCACTTTGGTAATCGGGCGGCAGACGAAAGTGCGGGTCTTGGTCTCCCTTTGGGCACAATCATGCGGGCGCCGGTTGCCCTACATCCTGCAACGCTGCGGCAAAGGCTGCGATCGCCCGGTCGATCTGTTGCCGGGTGATGACCAGTGGAGGTTGAAAGCGAATGACGTTGCCGTAGACTCCGCCGACACCCACGAGAACGCCGTGCCGGAACAGCGATTCGCGAATCGCGTCGGCTTCGGCGGTGGCGGGGGTCAGCTTTGCGTCTTTGACCAGTTCAACGCCGATCATCAAGCCCAGACCGCGGACGTCGCCGATGAGCAGGTTCTGTTTTTGCAGGTCCCGCAATTTCTCCATGACGTAGTTTCCCGTTTCGGTGGCCCGGGCGGGGAGATTCTCGCGCTCGATGAATTCGATGTTGGCGAGCGCGGCGGCGCAAGAGATGGGATTTCCGCCGAAGGTGGACAGATGATCGCCGGGTTTGTAAGCCGCGGCGATCTCGGGGCGGGTGGTGTAGGCGCTCAGGGGGAAGCCATCGGCAATGCCCTTAGCGGTCACCAGGATGTCCGGGACAACTCCGTAGTATTCGAAGGCAAACATTTTGCCGGTGCGGGCGAATCCGGATTGCACTTCGTCGGCGATGAAGAGGATGCCGTGCTGGTCGAGGATCTTCTTGACCTCTTTGAAGTAGTTTTTGGGGGGAACGATGATACCGCCCTCTCCCATCACCGGTTCGGCGATGAAAGCGGCGACGTCGCCGGAACTGGCGAAGCGGATGACATCGTCGATCGCCCGGGCGCACTGGCGGCCACATTCCTCGGGATCATGGGGCCACAGCGAGCGGTAGGCATAGGGAGCCGGGGCGAAGGCGATTCCGGAGGCGTAGGGTCCGCCGCGCTTTTTGCGTCCTTGATTGCCGGTAATGCTGAGCGTGCCCCAACTGCGTCCATGAAAACTGGCGTGCAGCGAGATGAATTCGTGTTTGCCGGTGTAGAGACGGGCCAGTTTCAAAGCACCCTCAATGGCTTCGGCGCCACCGTTGCCGAAGAAAGTCTTGGTCAAGCCGGGCGGCGTGATGTGGGCGATTTTCTCGGCGAGATCGGCGGTCGGCTGCGAATGGTAGATGTAGGAGGCGCAGTGGACGAGTTTATCCATCTGCTTTTTCGCGGCGGCGATGACTTCGGGATTGCAGTGGCCGGCGTTGACCACGGAAATTCCGGCGAAGCAGTCGAGGTATTCGCGGCCGTTGACATCGGTAATGACGGCTCCGCTGGCTTTTTCGACGACCAGGGGCACCACCGACTTCATGAAGCCGGTCATGACGTAGTCTTTGTATTTCTGGATGGTGTCGGACATATTTCCTCGATTCAAAAGCTCTTCTCCGCAGTGAGCGCCGGGGTTTCGGGCGCATAGAAAAGCGGCTTGAAGCTTTTGCTTTCTAGAATTTTCGCGAATGTTCTTTCGCCCAGCGCTCGACCACGACTTTCTTTTCGGTGTAGAACTCGACGGCGTCGCGGCCCTGGCCGTGCATGATGCCGAAGAAGCTGTCTTTCCATCCGCTGAAGGGGAAATAGGCCATGGGCGCGGCGACGCCGATGTTGATCCCGATGTTGCCGGCGGGCGCTTCATAGCGGAATCTGCGGGCGGCGGAACCACTGGAGGTAAACAGCGAAGCCTGATTTCCGTAGGCGCTGCGTTCCAGAAAGGCCAGAGCGTCGTCGAGATTGTTGGCGTGGACCAGGCTGAGCACCGGACCGAAGATTTCCGTGTCGGTCAATTCGCTGGTGCCGGGCAGGTTGTCGAGGACGGTGGGGCTCACGAAGTTTCCCGCATCGCAGTTCGGGACTTTGGAATGGCGGCCATCGAGCAGGACTTTTGCGCCCTGCTTTTCTCCCAGCGCGATCAACGATTCGACGCGCGACTTGCTCTGCGGGGTGATGACCGGCCCCATTTGAACGCCTTCGTCGAGTCCGTTGCCGACGCGCAGCTGCGAAGCCGCCGCGGTGATGGAATCGCGAAATATCTTTTGTGCGTCACCGACGGTGACTGCGACCGAGACCGCGAGGCAGCGTTGTCCGGCGCAACCGAAGGCGCTGTCGCCGATGATCTGGGTGGCCATCTGCATGTCGGCGTCGGGCAGGACGATGACGTGATTTTTCGCGCCTCCCTGACACTGCGCGCGCTTGCCGTTGTTTCCGGCGCGGGCGTAGACGTATCGGGCGATGGGCGTGGAACCCACAAAGCTGATGGCGCGGACTTTGGGGTGATCGAGCAAAGCGTCGACGGCAGCTTTGCCGCCGTTGACCAGATTGACCACGCCTTTGGGGAGTCCCGTCTGCTCCAGCAGTTCATAGGCGCGCCGCATGGTGAGGGGCACGCGCTCGGAAGGCTTCAGGATGAAGGTGTTTCCGCAGGCGATGGCGTAGGGTAAAAACCAGAACGGGATCATGCCCGGAAAATTGAAGGGCGTGATCGCCGCGACCACACCCAGCGGCTGGCGAATCATGATTTCGTCGATGCCGCGGGCGACGTCTTCGAGGTTGTAACCCTGCATCATCATGGGCATGCCGCAGGCCACTTCGACATTTTCGATGGCGCGGCGCAGTTCGGCCTTGCCCTCGGCGAAGGTCTTGCCGTTTTCCTGGGTGATGATGCGGCCGAGCTCGTCAATGTGATCTTCGAGCAGCTGCTTGAGCTTAAACAGCGGCTGGATGCGGTCTTCGGCCGGGGTGCGGCGCCATTCCGGATAGGCGGCGGCCGCAGCCTCCACGGCCCGGTTGACCTCGGCCGCGTCCGAGGAAGGCGATTTTGCGAGCAGTTCTCCGGTGGCGGGATTGATGACGTCCGACCAAGCCTGGGCGCTCGATTCCACCCACTGGCCATTGATGAAGTTTGGAACCCGGGTTTCGGTCACTACAGCGGTACTCATGAATTTGTTGCCTCAGCAATCGTGAAGAATGGGGGACGCCTCTTGGAGGGCATCTCCTGTCGTAAATCGGTCGTCCCTAGAAGGGACTCAATTTCCTAACCGCGTTCGACATTGCGGAAAAATTCTATCCCGGACCGCCGAGGGCGGCTGTCCCTAGGTGTGTTGAGTAGCCAGGACACCTTTCTTTTCGCTGGCCTGGGCCAGCGCGGATTCGAGCACGTTGAGTCCCTCGTCCATCTGGTCATCGGTAATGACGAGCGGAACCAGGACGCGAATCACGTTTCCGTAGGAGCCAGCAGAGATGGTGATCAGGCCATGCTCGTAACAGTACTGGGTAACCTCCCTGGTCTCGTCTTTTGCCGGCTCGCGCTTGTCACTGGACTTGACCAGTTCAATGGCCTGCATGCCGCCGAGGCCGCGAACGTCCCCGATCAGGGGCCAGCGCTTCTGCCATTCGCGGGCACGTTTCTGAAAACGGTCGCCCAGCTGGTTGGCGCGGGCGAGCAAGTTTTCCTGCTCGAAGAGGTCGAGCACGGCCAACGCGGCGGCGCAGGAAAGCGGGTTTCCGGCGAAGGTGCCGCCGAGACCGCCGGGGCCCGGGGCGTCCATGATCTCGGCACGTCCGGTGACGGCGGCCAGGGGGAGACCTCCGCCCAGCGACTTGGCGGTTACGATAAGGTCGGGCTCGATGCCGTAATGCTCGCTCGCAAACAGCTTTCCGGTGCGGCCAAAGCCGCTCTGGACTTCGTCGGCGATGAATAACACGCCGTGCTGGTGGCAGAGATCGACCAGCACGCGGAAATAGTCGAGCGGCGGGACAACGAATCCGCCTTCGCCCAGAACCGGTTCGGCGATGACCGCGGCGACATCTTCGGAAGCCACCACGCGCTTGAAAGTATCTTCCAGGTGGCGCGCGCAATACAGGTCGCACGACGGGTACTTCAGCGAGTAGGAGCAGCGATAGCAATAGGCGTAGGGGACGCGATAGACGTCGCTGGGGAACGGCGCAAAACCGGCTTTGTAAGGATGGGTCTTGCTGGTGAGCGCCAGAGTCATCATGGTGCGTCCGTGGAAGGCGTCTTCGAAGGCGATGATGCCCGACCGGCCGGTGTGGGCGCGAGCGATCTTCACCGCGTTCTCGACTGCCTCGGCACCGCTGTTAACGAAGAGCGTTTTCTTCGCGAACCTGCCGGGCGTGACCCGGTTCATGCGCTCGGCCAATCGAACATAGCTTTCGTAGGGCGTCACCTGTACGCAGGTGTGCAGGTAGCGATCGAGTTGCTCGCGAATGGCGGCGACGACCGGCTCGCGGCGATGTCCGACATTGAGGCAGCCGATGCCTCCGGCAAAGTCGAGATAGCGGTTTCCGTCGACATCTTCGAGCCACGCGTCTTCCGCTTTCGCCACGTACACCGGGGTGCTGTGGGAAAGACCTCGGGGCACGGCCGCTTCACGGCGCGCGGAAAGTTCTTTAGATTTTGGTCCCGGAACCGAAGTTTTCAGTTGAATCGTTGCCATTTGCAATTCTCGCTTCCAGTTGCACCGGTTCTCCTCAGCGGCTAAAGCCGGTCAACTTTGTGGCTAGTTGGGCGCGACTGAAGTCGTGCCCTTCCCAAAATTCGGCACTTGCGCCTCGGTACGGTTTTCCTCAGTACCACCCGATGGGAGCTTCATTCAGATTGATGTGCACCTGCTTGGTTTCCAGATACTCTTCCATTCCCCATGGCCCCAACTCGCGGCCGAAGCCGGATTGCTTGTAGCCTCCCCAGGGCGCCTCGACGTAGGTTGGCTGCATGTGGTTGACCCAGACGATGCCGGCGCGGATCGCTTTCACGGTGCGAAACGCTTTGAAGATGTCACGCGTCCAGACCGCGGCGGCGAGACCGTAGGGAGAATCGTTGGCAATTTTGACCGCATCCTTCTCATCTTCGAAGGGGATCACGGTGGCGACCGGTCCGAAGATTTCTTCGCGGGCGATGCGGGCGCTGTTGTCGACGTCGTAGAAAATCGTGGGTTCGACGTAGTAGCCCCGGGAAAATTTTTCGGCGCGGCCTCCGCCGAAAGCGACCTTCGCTTCCTTTTTCCCGACTTCCTGATAAGCGCGTACGCGGTCGTACTGATCTTTGCTGACCAGCGGACCCATTTTTGTGTCGCGATCGAGGGGAGCACCCAGCTTGATTTTGCTGGCTTTGTCCGCCATCGCGTCCACGAACTTCTTATAGATATTTTTCTGTACGAGGATGCGGCTGCCGGCAGAGCAGACTTCACCTTGATTAATGAAAACCCCGAATAACGCGCCGTCAATGGCGGCTTCGAAGTCGGCGTCGGCGAAGAAAATGTTGGGCGATTTGCCACCCAGTTCGAGGGTGACGCGCTTCACGGTGTCGGCAGCCTGCTTGACGATGATCTTGCCGACGGCGGCGCTGCCGGTGAAGGCAATTTTGTTGACATCGGGATGTTGGACGAGCGGAGCGCCGCAGGTTTCGCCGAAGCCGGTGATGACGTTGACCACGCCCGGAGGCAGGCCGGCGTCGGTCAGCCATTTCGCCATTTCCAACGCGGTGAGCGGGGTCTGTTCCGCAGGTTTCAGAATACAGGTGCAGCCGGCGGCCAGCGCGGGCGCGAGTTTCCATGCGGCCATCAGCAACGGATAATTCCAGGGAATGATCTGTCCCGCGACGCCGATCGGCTCCTTGAGGGTGAGGCTCATGGCATTGTCAGGAACCGGATTGACGTAGCCAAGAATTTTCGTGGCCAGGCCGCCGTAGTATTCAAAACAGGTGGCGGTATCGGCGATGTCGTATTCCGCTTCCACGATGGGCTTACCGCAGTTGCGAGCCTCGAGTTCGGCAAGCATGGCGGAGTTCTGGCGCAGCTTGTCGGCGAGTCGGAACAGGACGCGGCCTCGTTCTTGGGCGGTGGTCGAAGCCCAGGGGCCTTGGTCGAAAGCGGCGCGGGCGGCGGCGACCGCGCGATTCACGTCTTCGGCATTGGCGTCGGGAACCTGGGCAAATACTTCTTCGGTCGCCGGGTCATAGACGGGGAACGTCTGGTTCGACTGGCTGTCGACCCATTCGCCGTTGATGTACATCTGATAGGTGCGCACGTCGGTTTTCACTCCGCCGGGCATGTCGAACCTCCTGATCTGCTTGCTCGGGTTAGGGCTCCGAGTATTTTGTGGCGCGACGGCTGCGCCTTTCATTTCCTCGCTTCGCTCGATGGACAGCCGAGGCGGCGGTCGCTACGTGGGTGGTGCCGTTTCCAATTGCGCTGGCTTCAAGCGTCCGTAGACAAAAAAGAAAAATGCCGCCAGCGCGAGAAACACGAATGTGATGCCGAACATTTTTACTTCGTACCACCAGATGGAACTGATCTGTTTTGAGGGGAAGAAGGCCAGCGCGATGCCAAGAGTGGTGGTGAGCAATCCGCTGGCTCCGGCGAAGACCAGCATGCCTTTGCCGTAACGCCCTCGCTTCGCGGATTCGGTGAAAGCGAACTTCAGCAATGCGGCGAAGACGTAGAGGAACGGCACCAACTGGAGGACAACCGCCAGAGAGAGCATGGTCTGAAACGCTTCCTGCACGCCGCCCGAGGCCAGGAAATTGATGACCACCAGCACCATGGAAACGATGGCTTGCACGATGAGAGCGGCGTGGGGCGTGGCATATTTTGGATGCACCTTGCCCAGCCACGAAGGCATATAGGAATCGAGACCGGCCACAAAAGGGATGCGGGCGGAGCCGCCCATCCAGGCGGAACCGATGCCGGCGATGGACAAGCTGAGCATGAGGGCGAAGGGAGTAACGATCCAGGCGACGCCCACCTCGGACGCCATGTGGCTAACCGCCTGGACGATTCCCTGGAGGACGCTGATGTCATTCTTGCCTACCGCAATCAGCAAAGTCAGGGTGGCGCCGATATAGAGGAGACCGGAAAGTACTCCGCCCCAGGCAACGGCGGGAGGCAGGGTCTTCCGCGGATCTTGAATTTCGTCACCCATCACCGAAGCCAGTTCGAGTCCGACCAGGCCGAAGCAAATCACGCCGAAAGAATTCAACACGAACCGCGGGTCGGCGGGGATGTGGAAGTCGGCGGCGGTGACCGTGGTTCCGAAGCGCGAGAAAATCACGATGCCCAAGCCGATCAGAGTGGCGGCGGCGATTCCCGTCCCTATGGCTCCGACATTGTTGAGCCACTTGCCGACGCCGAGGCCAACGATGTTGAGAATGGTGAGAAGCGCCAGCAAAAACAGCGAGGTAACCAGGGCGAAGGCCCGGTTGTCCGCCAACCCCTGATGGCCGGGGCCGAGCGCGAATACCGATACACCGACGAAGTAGAGCATGACCGTCGGCACGTACAACATGTTGTTGGTCCAGTAGCACCAGCCGGAGAGGAATCCGTGAAAGTCGCCGAAGACTTCTTTGGCCCAGAGATAGACTCCGCCTTCGCCGGGATAGCGCTGCGCCAGTTCAATCACGGCGATGCCTTGCGGCCAGAAGAACAGCAGGAGAGAGATGAGCCAGAGCCAAACCGTGACGCCGCCGTTGGCAGCGATGGACGGAACCACGTTGAGGTTGAACACCGCGACCACAAAGAGCAACACCAGGTCGAAGCGTCCGAGGACGCGTTTGAGGTGCGGCTGGTTGGGATCGGTTCTCTGCCAATGAGACTCCTGAAGAAGAAAAAAGGGCAGGTGGGGACACCTGCCCCGACGCAAGTTTTTAGTGCACGGCTACGGCTGGGGCTTCGCGTTCCTGCTGGGCCTTGGCCAGGGCGGGAGCGACGTCTTCGAAAGCGGCGAGGTGCTTATCGATGTCGGCTTCCGTATGCTGGACCGAGATGGTCCACTGCTCGTCCCACCAGTAGGGTTGCGCCATCACGCCGCGATTCACCATGCCAAACCAGTAGTGGCGCCAGAGATCGACGTCAATGGCTTCCCAATCGCGGTAGGTGCGGATTTCTTTGGGATAGAGCATCAGTGCGCCATTGGCACCGGCGCTGGCGATGTAGCCCTGCAGTCCGACCTTGGCGATGGTCTTGCGATAGCCGTCGTTGAGCTTCTTGCCGAGCTTGTCGACGTGCGCGTAGTTCTCGCGAGTGAGGACCTCACGGAAAGTTGCAAGCCCGGCAGCCATCGAGACGGGATTGGTGTTGTAGGTGCCACCGTGGAAGACCTTGTGTTGCGAGATCAGATCCATGACGGCAGGATGCGCGCCGAAGGCCGCCAGCGGCAAGCCACCGCCGATCGACTTGGCGAGACAAATCATGTCGGGAGTGACACCGAAGTATTCGGAGGCGCCTCCCCAACCGAGCTTCGCGCCGGTCTTGACTTCGTCGAAGATCAGCAGCGCGCCATTTTTCGTGCACAAATCTCGCAGGCCTTTGAGGAATCCGGGCTGCGGCATGCAGAGGCCGACGTTCATCATGATCGGTTCCAGGATGATGGCGGCGATTTCTCCGGGATTCTGCTGGAAGCGAAGTTCGACAGCAGGCGAGGTCGTTGAAGGTGGCAATGACAACATTGGCGAGACTGGCTTTCGGCACGCCGAGTCCGCCGGTTACGGATGCAGGCGCATGGATATCGCCGTAATCTGGAGCGTGCGGCTTCACACTTACCAGGGCGGCATCGTGCAGGCCGTGGTAGCCGCCTTCGAACTTGATGATCTTGTCGCGGCCGGTGGCGGCGCGGGCGAGACGAACCGAGTGCATGGTGGCTTCGGTGCCGCTGTTGCCGAAGCGGACCATTTCCACGGGAAAGCGCTGGCAGATTTCCTCGGCCAGTTGCCACTCCATGTCATGCGGCATGCCAAACATGGTGCCGGTGGTCAGACGTTCCCCCACGGCTTTCATGACGGCGGGATGGCAGTGTCCCGCCATGAGCGCGCCGAAGCAGAGGTTGTGATCAATGTAGTCGTTGCCGTCGAGATCGCGGAAGTGCGATCCCTGGCCCTCTTTGACGAAGATGGGATAGGGATCGTAGGCGCGATAGTTGCTGGCCACACCCAAAGGGATGCGTTTCAGGTTGCGCTTGTGGGCCTCGGCGGACTTGGGCGTGCGGCGCTCGAAGGTTTCGAGCTCGCGTTCGAGATCTGCGTACATCGGGATTCTCCAGAAAACTCAAGCCGCAGCTGGGGCGGCCATTAGATTGTGCCCGGACGGCGGAGCCGTCCGGGGTAGTAGAGGAAATCAGAAGGCAAACTTCATCGCAAACTGAATATTACGCGGGTCGCGCGTATGTTTCACGCGGCCGAAATCCCCTGGATTTGAAGGATCGACGGAAATGCCATCCGATAGAAAGTTTCCATCGGTGATGTTGCCATCGGGATTCAGGAACTGTGCATGATTGAAGATGTTAAAGAATTCAGCCCGGAACTCAAAGTGCTTGCCTTCCCCGACCGGCAGGATTTTCTGCACCGAGAAATCGAAGTTACTGATGCCCGATCCGCAGCAGATGGTACGCGGAGAATTACCCAGCAACTGCAAAGGGGTGGGGGTTGGAGTGGCGGTTGGATCGGGCAACTGGAAGCTGGTGGGATCGAAGGCGTATCCGTTGTGTGTCCTGGGATCGAGCGAGTGAAAGGGCGCAATCAGATTCGGCTTGCCCGGCAGCTCGAAGTCGAAACTGTTTTCCAGCTCCTGGTCGTTGCTCGATTGAATACGGACGGGGAAACCCGACTGCAAACTGGTGATGCCCGAAACCGCCCAGCCATTGGCGACTTTCCCTTTGAATCCCGAGTACTTGGGAACGGGAAGCTCCCAAAGATAGCTGATGACGACGCGGTTGCGAGCGTCAAACAGCGAGAGGGAACGGTTACAGCGGTCGCAAATCGGCTTGAGAATGTTTTCGAAGCTGGAAGCGTTGTCAATGGACTTGCTCCAGGTGTAGGCCACCTGGAACTGCAAGCCGTGGCTCATCCTCTTCTCCAAAGAGGCCTGCAAGGAGTTGTAGTTGGAGGCGGCGATGGTGTCCTGGGCAAAAATGCTGGAGAACACGGGCACGCCGTCGGAGGGACAAGTGCTGGCCACATAGGGATTGCAGCGCGGGGACGAATAGCGTCGCAGGCCCACCAGATTAATGGCCTGGTTGGGGCTGGTCGTGCTTCCGGTGACGACCGACGGCGAGCCGTAGGGCAAATGCAGGGTGACGCCGTTCGGAATTTCGCCGGCGGCGATACTGAATGAGCTATCGGCAAAGAACGGCCCGCAGGCCAGGTTGGTGTCTCCCGTCAGGTTCGCGATGTTGTTCAGGTCCAGACAGGTCTGGGCGTTTCCGTAGTTCAGGTCTTTGGTGGCCAGCAACCGGTGCCCCTGGGAGCCGACGTATCCCACCGATAGCACCGTGTCCTTAGCGATCTCACGCTGGATGCCGAAGTTGTATTGCGAGGTGTATTGTGCCCGCAGATTGGGTTGCAGTTCGCCGAACAGTAAGAGAGGACGGAAAGAGGCCCAATCCACGCTACTTCCGCGGGCGGGATTGAGGATGCCGTTGAACGGGTTGGGAGCGACGGTTCCATCCTGGCTTACAAAGGGCGTGTTAAACAGCCCGTTCGAGAGTAGCGAACTGCCGCCGAAGGGCGGCTCTGCCTGGAATTGCTCAAGCACCAACTGCTCGATGGGATTGTAGAAAATACCAAAGCCGCCGCGGATGGTCATCTTGCCGTCACCCTTCGGATCCCAGGCAAGTCCGATGCGCGGAGCCCATGCGTTGTAGTAGCTCTTGGTCAGTCCGCGAGGCACGCCTTTGTCTCCGGGGATGACCAAGCCGAGGGGAAAAACTGCCGCCGAGTCCGAGGTGGGATCGCTGCAGTTGGGATTGCTATATCCGAGCGAACTCAAACTGCCGGCACTCAACTGGCAGGGGAAGATGGTGGTAGCCTGCCCGGGACGGAAGGTCTGGTAACGCAAGCCGGCATCGTAGATAGGCTGGTTGAATTCCCAGCGCAATCCGTAATTCAGGGTCAGGTTCTTTCGCAACTTCCAACTGTCCTGCGCAAACAGGTAGACAGAATTGCCGCGGACGTCCTCGGTTTGCGCGGACCCCTGCAAGTAGGAGTCGGGAAGCCCCAGCAGGTAATTGGCGAATATGTTTCCCGTGTCGTTGGGGCCGCCGCCGAAGTAACTGAAATCGCCGTTGGGATCGAAGAACAAGGTTTGCAGGAAGCGTTGATTTCTGAAGTCGACCCCGAACTTGGTGGTGTGATTCCCGATGACCTTGGTGAGGTTGTCGCTAAATTGATAGGTATTGCCGATCTGCGGCAGTTCGCCTTCGAAGTCGTTGCCGATGGTGAAGCCGCCGGAAATGCTGATAAAAGGCACGCCTTCCCGATTGGGTCCCAGACCCGGCGTAATTCCGTACTTCGGATTTGAGGCCGCCAGGCCATTGCTGACGAAGGCGGAGGGAGCATCGGGGGTACCGGTGAAGCAAAACGCCGCCGCCGCGCCCGATCCGCAGGAACTGGTTACCAGGCCGGTGCGCTGCGGGTGCAGGAACGTACCCTGGGCCTCACGGAAATAGGTCACCCTGATTTCGTTGACGGTACTGTTGCTGATACTCCAGGTATGCGAGAGGTTGGCCTGCTGCGCGCGGGTAGCGTTGTTGTTGCCGAAGCCCTGCAGAAGATTGGGCGTGGGCGCCTGGAATCGAGTGAAGGGCTGGGCGTCGAAACTATCGTTGAAGTAGTAATAGAAGCTCAGGTTTTGCTTGTCGTTGATGCGGTGGTCGAGCTTCACCGTGAACTGGTTCGCGTGGGAATCTTCGTTGGGGATGGAACGAAAGAAATTCGTGCCGGGCTCGGGCAAGGGCACGTAGAGCTGCAAAATAGCCGCGGCCGCAGGATCGAAGCAACTGCTCGGCACCACCCCGGTAGGAAACAGGGAGGCGTACGACGAACCCACCGAAGCGCCGGCACTGCAGCGGGAGTTCAGGATGTCAGCGACCGGTTGCGACCCGATGGTCAGGGAAGGATCGAACTGCCCGAAGTTTCCGGAGCGCTCGGCCGCGGTCGGAACCGTGACCTGGTCGGAGGAGATGCCATGGACGACGCGGCGTCCTTCATACGAGCTGAAGAAAAACGTGCGATCTTTCTTGATCGGTCCGCCGAACGTGCCGCCGAACTGGTTTTGCTTGTCATCTGGGCGGCGGGCGTCGAGATAGCCCCTGGCATTGAACAATTGGTTGCGCAGGAACTCGTACGCACTGCCATGCCAGCCGTTGGTCCCCGATTTGGTGACGACGTTGATGACGGCGCCTGAGTTACGACCGTACTCGGCATCGAAAGTGTTCGAGAGAACCCGGAATTCCTGAATACTGTCCGGGGTCGGCTGAATGGCGGGGGAGTTTACGAACAAATCGTTGCCGTCGCCGCCGTTCACGTTGAAGTTATTGGAGCGCCCGCGACCGCCGTTGACCGATACCGCTCCGGATTGATTGCTGCCATAAAAAAGATCGGAGCCACCGACGCCTTGCACGCCCGGTTGCAACTGCAGCAACTGGTAGGTATCGCGGGCGTTGAGCGGCAGCTTGGTAACCTGAGCCTGATCCATGACCGCGCCCAGCTGGGTACTGGTGGTGTCGACGAGTGGAGCTTCCGAGGTCACTTCCACGGTCTCTTGCGCGGCGCCAATCTGCAAGTTTGCGTTCACGGTCAGGACCTGGTTCAGGTCGAGGGCCACTCCGCGTTGCACGCTCTTCTTGAAACCGGCGAGGTCGACCTCGACGCGATAGGAACCGACTGGTACCTGCGGAAAAACGTAATCTCCCGAACTGTTGGTCTGGGTCTCGAGGGTGACGCTGGTAGCTTCATTTACGAGCGTGACCTTGGCGTTGGCCAGCACCGCCCCGGTGGAATCGGCGACTCTGCCGATAATTCTGCCGCCGGTACTCTGGGCGAGCAGGAGGGTGGAACTCAGCAGGCACAACAGGACGACCAGCCAGCGGGTCGCGCCACGAGCGGTTGACGACGGCATGGAGACCTCCGGTACAGGGTGGAAGTTTTAAATTTGAAACCGGGAATGCCTTGCGCGCAACATAAACCTTGCTATAATCGCGCAAGGTTAGAGGGCCGCTCCGCACACTGTCAAGCGAAAAATACTTCTCCGCTCCAGCAGCAATTCGTAATGGGAAATGGCTCAGGGCCATGAAGCCGACGGACAGCAAACCTTACTTGAAGATCGGAGACGTGGCCCGCATGGTGGGGGTTTCGGCATCGGTCATCCGCACCTGGGAGAGCCTGGGGCTGACCCGGCCGCACCGCTCCGCCAGCCGCTACCGGCTCTATACCCAGGAAGACGTAAAGCTGCTGCAGCGGGCCCGATTTCTTCGCCGGGTGCGGGGTTTGAATGCTCCCGCCATCGTGCAGATGCTGAAGCGCGAGGGCCGGGTGCAAGGGAACTCGCACGCCGCCGTTCACGCCATCGGCGCCCGGTTGCGGCAGTTGCGGGTGCGGCGCGGACTTTCCCTGGCACAAGTTGCCAAGGCGGTGGGGGTGTCTCTGGGATTTCTGAGTGCGCTCGAACGCTCGCAGATGAGCGCCTCGGTGGGCACGCTGCGCAAGCTCGCCCGCTTCTACAAGACCAACATCCTTGATTTTTTCGATCCCTCAGAATCCAACAGCCGGCTGGTCAAACCCGAGCGGCGCAAAGTCCTTGAGGCGGGTCCCGGAGTGCGCATGGAACTGCTGGCTTGGGGAAACACGGTAATGGAGCCGCACTTGTTCCGCATCGCTCCCAACTCGGGAAGCGGAGAGTCTTATACCCACGAAGGCGAGGAGTTTCTCTACGTGTTGCGCGGAGAACTGCATATTTCGCTCGAGGGCGAAGAGTACCGGTTGAAGGCCGGGGACAGTTTTTATTTTGAAAGCGCGACCCCGCATCACTGGAAGAATCCGGGAGGCTCGGAAACACACGTGTTATGGGTAAACACTCCGCCGACCTTTTAGCGGAGGCGCCGGATCAAGGAGAAAGTCTTTGGCTCAAAGCGTAGGCCGCAGCCGTGCCAAGTCGCGTTGCATACTCAGGTTCGCGATCATCGTGCTTCTTGCCCTGCTTCCGGCAACGGGTCAATCGATCTCCCCTGCCGATGTGCTGGTGGTGAACGCGCGGATTTATACCGTCAATGCTCATCAGCCTTGGGCGGAAGCGCTGGCGATTCGTGGCGACAGGATCGTGGCTGTCGGGACCATGAAAGAGATCGAAGCATTTCGGGGTCCGTCGAGCAAGGTCATCGATGCACAGGGCCATGTGGTGCTGCCGGGCTTCACGGATTGTCACATTCACTTCATGGAAGGATCGCTGGGGCTGACCCATGTCGACTTGAATGGGGCGAAAACCGTGGCCGGGATACAGAAGCGGGTCAAGGAATACGCGGCTGCACATCCGGATCTGCCCTGGATCACCGGCATGGGCTGGGTGTATCCCACGTTCGGACCGACGGCGCTACCCAACAAGAAAATTCTGGATGACGTGCTTCCGGACCGTCCGGTTTGGTTAGAGGCCTATGATGGGCACACATCGTGGGCCAACAGCAAGGCGCTGGCTTTGGCGGGCATCACGCGGGAAACACCGGATCCTCCGAATGGGAAGATCGTGCGCGACCAGAATGGCGAGGCAACGGGAGCGCTGAAAGAGGCGGCCGGACACATGGTATCCAGGTTGATGCCTGCGCCCACGCGCGAAGAGCGGCTGACCGCCTTGCGACTGGGGATGCGCGAGGCCAACCAGCATGGACTGGTGCGGGTACACAGCGCCGGGGGAGACTTCGCATACCTCGATCTCTACCACGAGTTGCGGCAGAAAGACGATCTCACGCTGCGCTTCTACATCGCGTATTTCCTGGATCCGCCGGAGCTTACCGCGGAGGAATTGGGGAAGATTGAGCAGGCGCGCAAGACGTATCACGATGACTGGATTTCGGGCGGGGTGGTGAAGACCATGGTCGACGGCGTGGTCGAGTCGCACACCGCGGCCATGCTGGCGCCGTACAGTGATGATCCGAAGCAGATCGGGAAGCTGTTCTGGGATCCGGTGAAGTACAAGGCGGCTGTCACCGAACTTGACAAGCGCGGGCTGCAGATTTTCACGCATGCGATTGGCGACAAAGGAGTGCGGCTGGCGCTGGATGCCTACCAGCAAGCTGCCGAAACCAACCACACCCAGGACGCACGGCCGCGGGTGGAGCACATTGAAACCATTGCGGCCAGCGATATCCCCCGCTTTGGCAAGCTGGGTGTGATTGCCAGCATGCAACCGCTGCATGCTTATCCCGACGACGACACTCTGCTGGTGTGGGCGCGCAATGTGGGACCGGAACGCGTGCAGCGAGCCTGGGTGTGGAGAAGTATTGAGCAGTCGGGCGGCGTGCTCGCCTTCGGCAGCGACTGGCCGGTGGTGACGCTGAATCCCTGGCCGGGAGTGCAGAATGCGCTCACCCGGCAGACCACCGAGGGCGATCCTCCTGAAGGTTTTGTGCCTACGGAGCGCATCAGCCTGGAAGACACGATCAAGGCTTACACGCTGGGAGCAGCTTTCGCCGGCCGCCGGGAGAAGACGGAAGGATCGATCGAGCCGGGCAAGTTGGCCGATCTCATCGTGCTTCAGCAGGATATCTTCAAGATCGAACCCTCGGAACTCGCTCAGACCAAAGTTCTCCTGACCATGGTGGGCGGAAAAATTGTGTATCAGGCGCCGGAGTGGAATTCTCTGAAGCCGGCGGCGACGGAGGCAAAGTGACTTCTCGCCGCGCGTTGACCGGCCTGCTGCTCGCCGCCGCCGTGCTTCTGAGTTCGTGCGGGAAGAAAACGCCGACGCTTAATCTGCTGGTGTGGGAAGGCTACGCGGATCCGTCGTTTGTGCGGGCGTTTGAAGAGCAGAATCACTGCAAGGTATCGGCATCGTACATGGGTTCGAGCGACGAATTGGTGGCGAAGCTTCGCGGAGGCAGTGCGGGGAACTATGACATCATTTCGCCCTCCAGCGATGTGGCCACCATGATTGCGACCACGGGATTGGCAGAACCGCTCGATCTGGCGAAGCTTCCGAGTTACTCGCAGCTTTCGGCGCAGCTGACTTCCCTTCCCCTGGTCAAGACCAACGGAAAAGTGTACGGGGTGCCCTTTATGTGGGGACCCGATCCCCTGATCTACGACACGACCGGATTCGCTCAGCCGCCCGATAGCTGGAGCATGTTCTGGGATTCGAAATACAAAGGGAAGATTTCGGTGTGGGACGACCTCTCCACCGTGTACATGGCGGCGCAGGTTCTGGGCTACGACAAACCGGACCCGGGCCAGCTTTACAACTTGAGCGACGAGCAACTGGAAGCAGTCAAGAAAAAGCTGCTGGAACTGAAACCGAATATTCGCAAGATGTGGTCCACCGGCGGCGAGCTGACCAATCTGTTTCAGAACCATGAAGTCGTGCTGGCGATGGGCTGGCCGCTGATGACCAATCAACTGCGCAAAGTAAATTTCCCGGTGGGTGAGACGATTCCGAAGGAAAACACGACGGGATGGATTGATCACCTGATGATCACTGCGGGTAGCGAGAATAAAGAACTGGCGTACCAATTCCTGGAATACATGATCCAGGCGCAGACGCAGAAGAAGGTCACCGACGTGACCGGATACACGCCGGCGAACCCGCAGGCCGCGCAGTACATGACGCCGGAAGGGGTAAAGGGGTTGCACCTGGACGACGTGGACAACTATCAGAAGCGAATCTATTTCTGGCAGAACGTGCCGCGGCGCGCCAAGTACAACCAGATTTGGAATGAAGTGAAGGCCGCGCAGTAAGAGGTCGTTGGTCGTCAGGCAAAACCGCCGTACCCAATCATGTCCATTGCAGCCCAGCTACGGTGCGGGAAGCACTCAATCCGGATTCTCCTACTCTTCTTGATATCCGCAGGGTGGCCAAGTCCTTTGGCAAGAACCCGGTGCTGCGCGATATTTCCCTGCAGATTGCCGAAGGGGAGTTCCTGACCATCCTCGGGGAAAGCGGGTCGGGGAAAACCACGCTGCTGCGGATCATTGCGGGATTCGAGCGCGCGGACTCGGGCGAGTTGTGGATGGCGGGCGAACGGCTGGATGCTCTGCCGCCTATCGGCGGCGCGTGAACACAGTCTTTCAGCACTACGCGCTCTTCCCGCACCTGAGCGTTGCGCAAAATGTGGCATACGGATTGCGGGTGGCCAGGATACCCCGTGGAAGAGGCGGCAAATCGTGTGGAACAAGCACTGGCCATGGTGAAGATGACCGCCTACGCCGCCGCGAAGCCCGCGAAGATCAGCGGCGGGCAGCAACAGCGCATCGCTTTGGCGCGTGCGCTGGTGAAGCGGCCGCGTCTGCTGCTTCTGGACGAACCGCTTTCGGCGCTGGACGCGAACCTTCGCCGGCAGATGCAGGTAGAACTGAAATCGCTGCAGCGCGAAGTCGGCATCGCGTTTGTGTTTGTGACCCATGACCAGGAAGAGGCCATGGTCATGTCAGACCGGCATCGCTCTTCTGCGCATGGGCGAACTGGAGCAAGTGGCTTCGCCGCGCGAAATCTACAGCCGTCCAGCGACGGCCTATACCGCGCAGTTCATCGGGCACACCAACTTGCTGCGGGGCGAAGTCGAACGCGGGGTGGCTCGCTGCGGACCGCTCTCGTGGCGACTGCGCAGGCTGACGGCCCTGCTCTTTTTTCGCTGCGTCCGGAAAACATCCGCATGGCCCAGGGAACCGGGGGCGGTGCGCTTTCGCGGGCGGGTGCTGCGTCAGGCATTTCATGGAGCCACGGAATTACTGCAGGTCGAGGGAGCGGATGGATTGGTTCTCTCGGTAAGAACCGCGGCCCGCGACAGCTGGCAAGGAGAAATCGAGTTGCGAATTCTCGCCTGCCGATGCCATGCCGGTTCGGGAATCCGCAGAAAGGAACTGATGTTCTCTCGCGCCTATCGGGCCGCTGATCACCCTGCCGCCCCTGGTATGGGTCGCGGTGTTTCTGCTCATCCCGTACGGGCTGCTGCTTGGCTACAGCTTCTGGTCGGTGTCTCCGAACGCAGACCATCGTCCACTCGTGGACGCTGGACAACTACCGTGAACTGTTGCGGGTCAACGTTTACTTCCAGACGCTGTTCCGCTCGATGTGGATCGCCGCGCGGGTGACGTTATTTTCCTTGCTGTTGGGCTATCCCCTGGCGTACTACCTCTCGTTCCACGCCGGCGGACGGAAAGATCTCTTCTACCAGTTGGTGATCATCCCGCTGTGGGTGAGCTACCTGGTTCGCGCTTACGCGTGGAAGACGATCCTGGGAAGCGACGGTGTCCTCAACACGCTGTTGCAGTACATCCACGTCGACCAGGCATCCGCTGGAGTTTCTGCTCTACAGCCCGTTCGCGGTGGTGCTGACGCTGACCCACATCTACACGCCGTTCGCGTTCCTGCCCATCTATGCGTCGCTGGAACACATTCCGCGCAACCTGGTGGAGGCCTCGCACGATCTGGGTGCGTCTCCGTTGCAGAACCTTCTGGCGGGTGATTTTGCCGCTCTCGATTCCCGGAGTGCTGGCCGGAGCGACGTTTGCCTTCGTGCTGAGCCTGGGTGACTTTCTGGCGCCGCTGCTGCTCGGAGGGCCGAGCGGCATCATGATCTCGAACATCGTGGTCAGCCTGTTCGGCGCCGCCTATAACTGGCCGCTGGGCGCGGCGATTTCGCTGTGCATGCTGCTGCTGGTGGTCGGACTGCTCTTTCGTCTCGGAGAACTTGGAGAAGAAGTGGAGCTTCCGGTGAGCGGCGCGCGCGCCAGGGCAGGATGGCTGGCGGTTGCATGCCCTGGTGGTATTCGGATTTCTTTATCTGCCGATCGTGACCTTGATTGTGTATTCGTTCAACGGGCAAGGGGTCGGCGGCTTTCCGCCGCGCCACCTGACGCTCGACTGGTACCGCATGCTGTTTGCCGACGATGCCATCTGGGCCTCGGTGGGCAACAGCTTTCTGGTGGCAGTAGCGGCGGTGGCGATCGCGCTGGCCTTCGGCATTCCTGCCGCGCTGGCCCTGGACCGCGCCAACTTTCCGGGGAAGGCAGTCTTCCGCCGGCTGGTTCTGCTGCCTCTGATCTTGCCGGGCATCATCACCGGGCTCTCTCTTCTCATGCTGTTCCGCGAGGCGAACGTCAAACTGAGCCTGTTGACGCATCGTGCTCGGGCATGGGACAGCGCTGATTTCGGTGGCCACCACCGAAGTCTTCGCCGGACTCCAGAAACTCGATCGCGCGCAGGAAGAAGCCTCGCTCGACCTGGGAGCCAATTACTGGCAGACATTCTGGCGGATCACGATCCCGAACCTGCGGCTCTCGATTATCGGCGCGGCCCTGCTCATCTTCACGCTTTCGATGGATGAGATCGCGGTGAGCTTCTTTCTGATCGGGCGCGACAACACGCTGCCACTCGAAATCTGGGGACGTCTGCGGCGCGGCATCACGCCGGAGATCAACGCCATCTCGACTGTGATTTTTGTTTTTTCGCTGCTTGCCATCGTGACCTGGTATCGCTTACGGGCGGGCGCGGAAGGGCGGACAGAGATTGCGGCAGAACTGTTGGAGTAGCGCCGGCACTACATTAAGGAGCAGCATGGGGAGCAATCGCAGGGACTTCATCAAGTTTGTGGTCGCGGGAAGTGTGGCAGCAGGATGTCCAATCGAGCTCTCGCTGCTGGCCGCGGAAACCGATCGCAAGCCCATCGTGAACGGCGAAGACAATCGCATCTGCCACCAGGTACGCGACGGCAAAGTTTTCACCCGGCCCGCGGTATCAGCACGTCATGACATCGTCATCGTGGGCGGAGGAGTGAGCGGACTGAGCGCGGCCTATCTGCTGCAGCATCGCGACATTCTCCTGTTGGAGAAAGAACCGCACTGGGGCGGCAATGCCTACATCATGGAATACAACGGAACGGCCTATGCGACCGGGTCGGCCTTTTTAGACAAGAGCGAGTACTCCTACCACTTCGCGAAAGAAATTGGACTCGAACCGCTTCCCATCAGCGATTGGGACGGAAGCATCATCAACGGGGAATTCGTGGCCGACACCTGGGGCGACGGTCTGGACAAACTGCCGTACTCGCCAGCGGTGCGTGAGGGCTTCAAAAAGTTCAAGCAAGCGCTGCTGGCCGTCGATCTGCAAAAACGCCAGAGCGAACTTTTTGCCGTGCCGTTCTCGAACTTCTTGAAGGGCTATCCCGATGAGGTCAAGCAATGGTGGGATAACTATGGCCCCTCCAATTGGGGAGCCGGCACCGACGATACGGCCGCCGTGATCGGGGTCTACGAAATGCAAGCCATCGGCGGGCCCAACCGCAAAGATGAGCGCTACACCTGGCCCGGCGGTTTGGGAGCGATCACGAAGAAGCTGGCCGAAACGCTGCAGCCTGGTCTGAGCGATCGTATGCAGGCGGGCGCCACCATCGTGGCCGTGGTACCCGACAAGAACGAAGTGCAGGTCACCTACATGCAGGGGGAGGAACTGAAGACAGTCGCCGGCAAAGCGGTCATCATGGCGACTCCTAAGTTCATTACGCGCCGGGTGGTGCAAGGACTGCCCCAGGCGCAGGACGATGCCATGCATCAGATCCGGTATATCCCGTATGCGGTCGTCAACCTGATCTACGACAAGCCTGTGTTTAACAAGGGGTACGACACGTGGTGTCCGGGAAACAAATTCACTGACGTGATCGTGGCCGATTGGGTGGTGCGAAACCAGCCTGGGTACAAGCAGAAATACAACATCCTGAGCTGCTACACACCGATGGCGGAAGAAGACCGCGGTTATCTACTGACGGAAAGCAGCGCCCGCAAGATTGGCGAAAGCGTGTTGCACGATTTCCAGAAGCTGCAGACCCGCAGGAACGTTGACCCGATTGAAGTGCACATCTACCGCCGCGGCCATCCTCTTTATATGTCCACTCCGAAGCTCTTTACCGAAGTACAGCCGCTGGCGAGGCAGCCGATGGATCGCATCTTCTTTGCCAACACTGACTCTGAAGGCCCGGTGTCAACCACTGCCGCGGGGATTGTCGCCGCCCAGCGGGCTGTGAAAGAAGCGGAGGCCAGGTTAGGAGGACAGCCGCTTCCAAAGAAAGCTGCGATCCCGGGCTAGGCCTTCATTGACTTTCCCCGCCAAACGGAACCAGCCAGAAAAGGGCCCGGCATAGTAAAGTGGTAAGAGAAGCAGATCGGCCCAACCTGGGTGTTCCGGAAGAGGAAGGAAAGTTATCTCTTGAGTTCAGCTATTCGCAATATCGCCATCATCGCGCACGTTGACCACGGCAAGACCACGCTGGTGGACGCCATGCTGCGGCAAAGCGGGACCTTTCGCGCGAACGAGCACATGGTCGAACGGGTGATGGACTCGAACGAACTGGAGCGTGAGCGCGGCATCACCATCCTGGCCAAGAATACGGCCATCTTCTATCACGACGTCAAGATCAACATCGTGGACACGCCCGGCCACGCCGACTTTGGCGGCGAGGTGGAGCGCGCGCTGAAGATGGTGGACGGCGTGATGCTGCTGGTGGACGCCAGTGAAGGCCCGCTGCCGCAGACCCGCTACGTGCTGAGCAAAGCGCTGGAGGCGAAGCTGCCGCCCATCGTGGTGATCAACAAGATTGACCGCCCGGACGCGCGTCCGCAGGAAGTGCTGAACGAGATCTACGACCTGTTCATCGATCTCGACGCGAATGAGGAGCAGCTCGAGTTCCCGGTGCTCTATACGAATGGCCAAGGCGGGCACGGCGTCCACGGACCTGCTAGGTGGAGGCGAGGACCTGCGGCCGCTGTTCGATGCGATTGTCAAGACGATTCCGGCAGCCACGGGCGATCCGGACGGGTCCGCTGCAGATTCTGGTCGCGAACCTCGACTACAGCGACTACCTCGGACGCATCGCCATCGGCCGCGTGTTCAACGGCACGCTGTACGCCGGGCGAAGACGTGAGCCATCTCGAAGCGGGACGGCTCGTTGCAGAAGACGCAAGATCACCAAGCTGTTCTCGTTCAGCGGTCTGAAGCGGACCGATATCGACGGAGACCACGCTGGGCGACATTGTGGCGGTCGCGGGCGTGGAAGGGATCACCATTGGCGAGACGATCACGACGTGGAGAACCCCGCACCGCTGCCGCATATCGCGATTGATGAGCCGACCATCGCGATTCTGTTCACGGTGAACACCTCGCCGTTTGCGGGGCGAGAAGGGCCAGTACGTCACGTCGCGCAATCTGCGCGAGCGGCTGGAGAAGGAACTGCTCACCAACGTTTCGATTGCGCGTGGAAGAGACCGGCACGCCCGACTCCTTCAAGGTGCTGGGACGCGGCGAACTGCAGCTTGCCATTCTGATCGAGATGATGCGCCGCGAAGGCTTATGAGCTCATGGTGGGCAAGCCGGAGATCGTCACCAAACGGGTGGACGGCAAGCTGCATGGAGCCGGTGGAGCACCTGATGGTTGATGTGCCGGAAGGGTTTGTCGGCGTGGTGATTGAGAAGTTGGGCACCGCGCAAAGGCGAAGATGCTGAAGATGCACAATCACGGGTAGGGACGAGTGCGCATGGAGTTCCGCGTGCCCAGCCGCGGACTGATCGGTCTGCGCAGCGAACTGCTGACCGATACCCGCGGCACCATCGTGATGAATGCGCTGTTCGATGGCTACATTGCGTATCAGGGAGAGATTCCGCACCGTCCCACGGGTGCGTTGATTGCCGACCGCGCGGGGTCAACGACGACCTATGCGCTGTGGGGTCTGCAGGAACGCGGCGATTCTGTTCGTCGGTCCGGGCGTAGACGTCTACGAAGGCATGATCGTCGGCGAGAACTCGCGCGACAACGACCTCGACGTGAACGTGGTGCGGGAAAAGAAGACTGACCAACATGCGCGCATCGACCGCCGATGAGGCCATCCGCCTGGTGCCGTTCCAGCCGCTGAACCTGGAACAGGCGATCGAGTTCATCGCCGACGACGAGTTCGTCGAGAGTCACGCCCAAGTCGCTGCGGCTGCGGAAAGAAGATGTTGCAGTCGAACAAGCGGAAGAAGAGCTCGATGGTCGCGGTGGAAAATGGGTAGCAGGGCCGGTCAGCCGAAGCACTCCTCCCGGTCGAAATGCCAGGAAAGGCCAGTAAAACGGCCGTCGCAACCGGCTGACGCCCGGTTTGAAATGCGCCTGGTCCCTTGCAGCTGCGGGACGAGCTTTGCGGTGGCCAGGGACGATAACCAGGTGAACAGCGGCTGGAGCGGTTTTCTTGTCTGTCCCAATTGCGGAAAGAGACATGATCCCCGGAACCGCTTGTTGCATCTAGGGTACCAGCCAGAGCGATTCTGGAAGGTCGATGAATGCTGAGGGCGGCGGGCAAAGCCCCGGGAACGCCTGGGTAGCGAATCGCTTTGCAAACTGGACATTCCTGCTATACTTCTCCCCGCATTTGACTGTTCGCCAGTCCGGCACGTTAAGCACGGCCAATCAGCCTCTGCTCCCCCGCCGAAACTGAGCAAACTCAGATAGCTCATCGAGAGGCAATCGCTTGAAGAACATTTTCGTTGGAAACCTCGACTTCAACACGGGCGAGGACGAACTGCGGCAGTTATTCGAGACGTATGGGCAGGTAGATCGTGTGAGCATCATGACAGACCGGGAGACGGGCCGCTCACGCGGGTTCGGGTTTGTGGAGATGACGAACGCGGAAGATGGAGAGAAAGCCATCGCTGCCCTGAACGGCTCGCAAGTGGGCGGGCGCACGCTGAATGTTAACGAGGCACGTCCGAAGGTGGAGCGTGGCGGCGGTGGTGGTGGTGGCGGCGGCCGGGATCGCGGCGGACGTGGCGGCGGTGGCGGCGGGCGCAACCGCTGGTAGTATTTTTCCTTCCTTGGCAGGCTGGCTGCTTTTCGAACAGGAGCTAGGGGGTCGCACCTTCCCTTCCGGGCCGCGACCCCGAAGCTAACCAACCCCACAGCGTAACCTTGGCCTATGGGGGAGAGGTGTGTGCTCTCGCGGTGGATTGATCCGGCTGTGTTCCGCATGTAAACTTGAGGGATTGGAGTGCGCCCGTAGCTCAGATGGATAGAGCGATTGCCTCCGGAGCAATAGGTCGGGAGTTCGAATCTCTCCGGGCGCACCAGAAACCCAACGATTTACGCTGATTCGGAAAACCCTCAAAAACCTGGTGTAGCGGAAACTGTAGCGGGTAGGTGTCTCTACTAAGGGAGAGAGCTGGTCATGGGTAGGGGACTCAACAGGTGGGTGATCGCTGTAGTGACTCCCCCCGCGATGGTATTTAAGGTTGTTGCTGTAAACATCTACAGGCTCTTGTTTGGACGACTTGATGTCCGTGCATCAAGACAACGTGAAAGCCAACTGGCACTGGAGATTCAACGAGACCTATCATTCCTCTTCAATGAACATGGTGCCAAAGTCATCCAAGACGCCAGCGTGAGATATCCTCGACCGTTCGACTATGCAATCGTGAATGTTGCCCTCGATAGCCTATTTCTCCGCTTTATACGGGGACGTGGCGAGTTGAGGGTGCAAGTTGCCCCGAGACGTGATCCTCACAACTGGTCAGAGCTCCCTGTGGTACTTGGGGTGGTTGACGCGCAGGAACGGTTTGAGCCGAAATTGCCTTGGTCCCTGGGGGAGGTGGCTGGCGTGCTGGAGCCTCGGCTAAGTCGCTTGAGGCAGGCATTTTCAGATGAGGGATATCCCACGATGGATCGAGAACTAACGAAGGAGCGCGACCATGAGCGGGCCGTTATAAGGCAATGGGAAATCGAAATTAACAGAAGACTCTATCCAGACAAATAGACGGATGATCTGCTCTCCCAGATAGACCGAAAACAGGTATGTGTAAGCCCGCGACAATCATAGTCCCGCTCACCCTTGCGCGACCCTCGATGTGCAAGAACAAAAATCCGTTTTGAATGTCAGGACCTTGGACCCTTTCCCAGGGTGTGGCTTTTCGGCTTTTCTCGTGGGGACGGGATTTGACGCGTCAAGGTGACTTGCCCTCGCTTCCGTTCACGGGATGATACGACCACTTAGGCCGCCGGAGGACCGCAGGGCGCGTTCATTTCCCGCTCCGCATTAATGTTTTCAATAAAAGCGACAGTCCCCGCCCGCAGCTATGCATTTTTCACATTGAACGCCAAATTGAGGTATTCCGCGTCGAGCCAACCTGAACTTGCGGCATCAGGTCACACCCTTCTGTGCCCGCCGACACTTACCGGTGATTCACCTTGGTGGACGATAGGCATGTAGTTCGCACCGGCGGGCGGATCTATGCCCCACAAGCTCACCACCTGCACCTTCTGCGGTGTGGGTTGCGGTCTTTATCTCGAGACCTCGGACAATCGCATTGTGGGGGTGTATCCCAGCGTCTCCCACCCGGCGAACCGGGGGAAAATCTGCGTCCGCGGGTGGCATGTCCACGAAGTGGCCGGTTCTCCCGACCGCCTGAGAAAACCACTGATCAAGAAGAATGGCGAGCATCAGGAGGTTTCGTGGGACGAGGCGCTGGGCTTCGTGGCCACACGGCTGGAGGAAATCCGCAAGCAGCATGGGCCCGATTCGCTCGCCTTCCTGAACTCTCCGCGCTGCTCCAACGAAGAAGCTTACTTGCTGCAGAAGCTGGCGCGATCGGTGATCGGGACGAACAATGTTCATCACGGCACGGGCGTTTACTCCAATAACTCCATCAACGTTCTGCTGGACATGCTGGGTGTTTCCGCCAGCACGAATTCCATCGCGGAGTTGGCGCAGAGCGAAGTGATTGTGGTGGACGGCGTGGACGTGGCGCGCCGCTTGCCCACGATTGCGGGAGCCGTGATCCGCGCCAAACTGAATGGGGCGCGGCTGATCGTGGTGGGCACGCGCCGGCACCGGGTGGCGGAGAACGCCGACCTGTTTCTGCAGATCAAGCCGGGGACCGAAGCGCTGCTCTATGGCGCGATGGCCAAGATCATTGTGGACCGCGGCCTGATGAAGTTGCCCTTCATCAGGACCCGCTGCCAGGACTACGACGCTTTTCTGGCAGCGGTGCGCGACTACGACTTGCTGCGAGTGGCGGAGAGTTGCGGGGCGCCCGCCAACTTGATCGAGGCCGCCGCCCTGGCCTACGGCCGCGCCGCCTCCGCCACTCTGCTGTTCTCTACCAGCATGGAGGATCGCACCCGCGAGAGCGTCCGCGCGGTTGTCAACCTGGTGCTGCTCACCGGCAACCTGGGCAGACCGGGAGCCGGCCTGTTCGCTCTCTCGGAGCAGAACAATCTGCAGGGAGTGTGCGACATGGGAATGCTGCCCGACCGCCTGCCCGGGTACAAGCCGGTGACCGATTCCGCGGCACGCGCGGCGATCGAAGCTGTCTGGAAATGCCGGATTCCAGCTTCTCCCGGGTTGGGAGCGCGAGCGCTTCTCACCGACCGGGGACAAGGCAAAGTGAAGGGACTGTGGCTCGGCCGCTACGATCCGGCGAACACGGCATTCCTGGGCGACGTCGCGGGACAACTGCGGCAACTCGACCTGTTGGTGGTGCAGCATCTTTTCATGAACGACACCGCGAAATACGCGCACGTCGTACTGCCCACGACCGCGTTTGGCGAGGAAGAGGTTTCCTTTACCAGCACCGAGCGGCGCATCCAGCTGGCGGAGCGGGTGGTGGATCCTCCGCGGGAGCTTACCTCGGCGTGGGAACAGATTGCTCGAGTGGCGCAGCTTATGGGAGCCGATTGGAACTACCGGTCCGCGGAAGAAGTGATGCGGGAGATCGGCGAGGTCATACCCTTCTATAGCGGCGCCAGTTATCAGAACCTGGCACGCGAATACGGCCGGCAATGGCCATGCACCAGAGAAAATCCCCTGGGAACCAAGTTTCTGTTCGGCGAGAGCAACGGAGAACGGCGCTTCAAATTTGTTCCCACGCCCAAGCCGTCGCCGGCTGCGGCTCCTGCAAAGGAGTTTCCCCTCACGCTGGTGTTCGGGAATTCGCTCTATTACTGGAACCAGAATGTGCTCATCCGGCACAGCGAAGTCCTGAAGCGCGAATATTGCGTGCTGATGCTTGACTATCCGGAAGGATTCGTCGAGCTCAACACCGAGGATGCCAAAGAACTCGGCATCCGCGATGGAGAGCATATCGGACTGTGCACGGCGGGGGCATTCGCGGTGGCCACTGCGCGAGTCACTTTGGAGGTCATGCGGGGCACAATTTTCGTGCCGCATTTCATGCGGGATATCGAGAGGCAGATTCTCGGCGCGGCCGGGAATGGCAAGCAGATGGTTCCGGTTCGCGTAGAGAAGGAGGCCGCATGAAAGCCCGTGTCCTCGACCGCGCGGACGTGCTGAAGATTGTGGACGATCTACGGCAGCAAGGCTACGAGGTGATCGCGCCATTTCGCGGACGGGGTCGCGACACTTTCTTTGATACCGTCACCGACCAGAATCGCAGCGCGGTCGAGATTCACCTGCCGAACCCGTACTATCCGCCCAAGCGCTATGTGTTTCCGCACGTTGAGCGCCTGCTGAAAGTGGAACGCAGCGCCGGCGACATCAGCATTGAACCCACCTACGAGCAACCCAAGCGCGCCATCTTCGGGATTCGATCGTGTGATGTTGCGGGAATTTACCACCTTGACCGTTTCTACCTGGGAGGGAATTTTCGCGACATTTACTACGAGAACCGCCGCAAGAACCTGCTGCTGATCAACGTGGTCTGCACCGATCCAGAACTGGATATCGGCGAAGAATGTTTCTGCATGTGCGCCGACACCGGGCCCGCCGCTCGCAACCACTTTGACCTGCAACTCATGGATCTAGGGGATAAGTTTCTGGCCGTGGCTGGAACCCCGGCCGGAGAAGGGCTGTTCGCGAATCCCATCTTCAAGCAAGGAACCGCGGCCCACGTGGCGAAGCGCCGCGCCATTCTGGAAGACGTTCGCCAACGATTCAAGCCTCCAGCGACCAGCTGGTTTTCGGCCGCCATCCAGTACGTCTCGCAAGGCGAAATCCTGGAGAAGACCTGGGAGGAGATCGGCAACCGTTGTCTGGAATGTGGCGGCTGCACCTACGTATGCCCGGCCTGTACCTGCTTCACGGTGAACGACCGGCAGGTGGGACCCGGCGAAATTGAACGGATTCGGGTCTGGGACTCCTGTGCTCTGAGCGGCTTCACCCGCATGGCGGGCGGTTTCAACCCACGCCGCGCCGTGCATGACCGGCGTAATCGCCGCTTCTTCCGCAAACTGGCTCACTACTTTGTGCAACGGGAACTTTCCATGGCGTGCGTGGGCTGCGGACGTTGTGTAGCGGTTTGTCATGGGGATATCGGAATGCCCACCGTGGTGGAGATGGTGCGGCGGGCAACGACGGAGAGCAAGAAACATGCAAGTCATTGAGAGTCCGCGGCCGCAGTCGAGTGCGGCTTCGCCCACGGATAATGTCTATCTGCCCAAGGTGGCGGTGCTCGACCGCGTAGTGCCGGAGATCGCGCAGGTGAAGACGTTTTACTGGCACTTTCAGGATCCTGCGGACCAGCGCATCTTTAAGGGCTTCCGCCCCGGCCAATTTGCCCAGGTTTCGCTTTTCGGCGTGGGCGAATTCCCTACCTCACTGCCGCCGAGTCCGACGGAGACGGAAACTTTTTTCACGGTGCGGCAGGTGGGAGGCTGTACATCGGCCCTGCACCAGCTACGAGCCGGCGACAAGTTCGCGGTCCGCGGGCCGTATGGAAACGGCTTTCCGATGGAGGAGTATTGCGGCAAGAACCTGGTGTTCGTGGCCGGAGGCATTGGACTGATCCCGCTGCGCTCAGCCATCGTGTACGCGCTTGCGAACCGGGCCAAGTACCAGCGCATCCAGATCTTCCATGGCGCAAAGACGGCGCAGGAATTGATGTATGTGCCCAAGCTGCTGGAGTGGGAGCAAACGCCGGGAGTCGAGTGCTACCTCACGGTCGATCGCGCGGGCGATAGCTGGACCGGCCATGCCGGCGTCGTGGGTAGTTTGTTCAAGAAACCGGGGGTACAAGTGCCGGTAGAGAACAGCGTCGCCTTCGTATGTGGTCCCCCCATCATGTTCCGTTTCGTAATCAAAGATCTGCTGGCGATGGGTTTTCCGGAGCGAAACATTGTCTCCACGCTCGAGCGTTACATGAAATGCGGAGTGGGCAAGTGCGGACACTGCTGCATCGGCGTGGCTTATGTCTGCGTCGATGGCCCCGTATTCACCTACGAACAAATCAATCGACTAGGGGAGGACATTTAGCGGGGTGATCACGCCATGAACGATTTGCGGGACCAATTACGGGATTGCCTTCGCGGACGAGTCTGCTTCATGGGGCTAGGCAATACGGATTACGGGGATGATGGCTTCGGGGTGCGGCTTGCGGAAGAGCTGATCCTTGCCGGGGTGGGGGAAGTAGTTGTGGCCGGAACCGCGCCGGAGCGGTGGATTGGGCGGATCACAGCCAGTGGGTTCGCACACCTGGTATTTCTCGACGCGGTGGAATTCGGTGGTGCGCCGGGTTCAGTGGTCCTCCTCAATTCGCAAGAAATTGCGGCGCGATTCCCGCAGATTTCCACGCACAAGATTTCGCTCGAGGTGCTGGCGCAGCTGGCCGAATCGGAAGGCACCGCCCGAGCATGGCTGCTCGGCGTGCAACCGGAATCGATCAGGGCGGGACAGCAGCTTGGCCCGGCGATGCGCACCACCCTGGTACTGCTGCGAGACATGGTGTTGAGCGTGATTCATGGATGTGAGTACGTTTCGCCCGGTGGCGACGGAGACCGGGCGGAGTGCGGCTGGTCAGAGGTGAACCCGTGATGACTCCGGAACAGGCGGTTTTCGTGTCGATCCTCAGCTGCATCGCCGGAGCCGGGTTGACGCTATTGGTCTCACGCAACAAGACAGTTGCAGGATGGGTGGCCTTTCTGGTTACATCCGCAACCGCGGTTCTGATTGCTTCGGCCATCCTCAAAGTACTGACGGTGGGTCCATCCGCTCATCCGGCCGCCTTCTGGGCTATGCCCCAGCTTGGCTTTGCGCTTCGCATTCACGTGGATGGCCTGACCGCCACATTCCTGCTGCTGGCTTGCGTGATTGCGGTGCCTGCATCCTTCTACTCCATTGTTTATATGCGGCACTACCGGGATTACGGAGTGGCGCGCTACTACCCGTACTTCCTGCTCTTCCTCGCGGCGATGTATGGCCTGCTGAGCACGACCGACATGATGTGGTTCTTCTTCATCTTCTGGCAGTTGATGACCTTGCCGGGCTACGCGCTGATCCGCTATGAGCACCGAAAACCTGCGAATGTCAGGGCTGCCAACAAGTTCCTCATCATGATGCAGATCGCTTGTGCTGCGACCATGGTGGGCGCGGAACTGCTAGCGGTCACCGGACGGATGGTAAGCGGCAGTGCGGTCCTGAAATACGACTTCGAGACCGTGCGCGCCAACCTGCCGCTGCTGCTGAGCACCCGACCCGGCGCGACCGCGCTGGCTTTCGGTTTATTTCTGGTGGGCTTTGGAATCAAGATGGGCATGTGGCCCTTCGGCCAGATATGGCTTCCCGATGCCCACCCTGCTGCCCCGTCGCCGGTAAGCGCCATGCTCTCGGGGGTGATGATCAAGACCGGGGTCTACGGCCTGATGCGTTATTTTCTCTGGCTGGTGCCGGCGAGTGCTATGAACGACTACCCGCTCGCGACCTGGGGCATGCTGGTGGCAGTGCTGGGAACGATCACGTTATTTACCGGCACCATGCAGGCGCTGAGCCAGGAACAGTCGAAGCGCTTGCTGGCTTTCCACAGCATCGGACAGATTGGCTACATTCTTCTGGGTACGGGCGCATGCATGGCCTTGCTTCCGGCGAACACTCCGGCCACGGCGGCACTGGCCACCATTGGTTTCTTCGGCGCGCTTCTCCATGTTCTGAATCACGGGCTGTTCAAAGGACTGCTGTTTCTCAACGCCGGTTCCATGCTGCACGCCACCGGCACCCAGGACCTGAACCAGATGGGCGGGATGATGAAATATATGCCGCTGACGGCTGTCACCGCCCTGGTGGCTTCGTTCTCCATCTCCGGAGTTCCCCTGTTCAACGGTTTCGTGAGCAAGTGGAGCATTTACGTGGCTTCGATCCAGGGCTTGGGGTCGGCGCGGTACCTGGTGGTCTGCGCGGTCATTGCGATTCTGACCAGCGCGCTGACTCTGGCCTCGTTCATCAAGTTCTTCGGCGTAAGTTTTCTTTCGCGCACCAGTGCCTTGGTAAAAGCGCAGGTGGCCAGGAACGGCGGGCTTGAAGTTCCATGGATGATGCAGCTTCCGCAACTGGTGCTGGCGTTTCTCTGCGTGCTGTTGGGAGTGGTTCCGGCGATCGGATTCGGTTTGGCACAACAGGCGCTCGAGGCAAGTCGAGGCGGGCTGGGCACGACGTTGGCGAACGCCTCTCCGATGCTGACCGGAGCACTCGCAGGACTCAGCGAAATTCCCGCTGCCGCCGTGTTTGCCCCGGTTGCGCTGGCAGCGGTATTGGCGGCGACGTTGCTGATCGCTTACGGCATCTCGAAGCTGGGCGGTGCGCCGCGCCGGGCCGCGGTTCCCTGGCTGTGCGGCTATGTCCGTGAAGCGGATTGTCACCGCTATGGGGCCCACAATTTCTACGGCGAAATTAAACGCTACTTCCGCTGGCTCGGGGGTGCACCGCATGCAAGCACCGTCAAGCCGGAAGGACGGCCATGATTGCTCGCGAGATGTTCGAAGAGTTCAAGGCGAGGTTTGGTCCCCTCATTCAGCGGGCAGACTTGCCGAGCGACGGCCGCTTGTTCGTTTTTGTGGATCGATCGGCGATCAAGCATGTATGTCAGCACATCTTCCGGGAGCTGGACGCGCGCTATGTGACCAGCGTCGGCGTGGATGACCGGCCCTTCTCCGGCACGTTCCTGGTGACTCACAACTTTGCTTTCGACAAAGATCACGTGTTATGCAGCGTGGTCACGCAGTTACCGCCGGAGGATCTCAAGATTGACAGCATCACCGCCATGGTGCCGGCGGCAAGTTGGGCGGAACGTGAAATGCGTGATCTGCTGGGCATCGAACCGGTGGGACATCGCTATCCGAAGCGGCTGGTGCTGCCGGATGGCTGGCCCGACGACGTACATCCTCTACGCAAGGATGTCCCCTGGAACCACGTGCCCGACACCTACGATGAGGAGCGGGAGTTCCAATTCGACGAACCGCCTGAAGGATGCATGGTGGTTCCGTTCGGACCGTTCCATCCGACGCTCGACGAACCAGCGCATTTTCGGCTCTATGTGGAAGGGGAGATGGTGCGGGGCTGTGAGTACCGCGGTTTCATGGTGCATCGCGGCATTGAGAAGCTGGCCGAATCGGTGATGAGCTACAACGACATTCCCATGCTGGCGGAGCGCATCTGCGGCATCTGCGGGTGCGTGCACAGCGTGGCGTACGTGCAGGCGGTCGAAGACGCCGCGGTGCTCAAGCCGCCGCCGCGCGCGGAATACATTCGGACCATCATGCTGGAGCTGGAACGTTTGCACAGCCACCTGCTGTGGGTGGGGCTGGCGTGTCACATCGTGGGCTTCGACACGCTGTTCATGCAGAGCTTCCGCATTCGCGAGCCAGTCATGTGGATGGCGGAGAAGATCAGCGGCAACCGCAAGACGTATGGACTTTGCGTGGTCGGCGGCGTGCGTCGCGACATCACGCCCGAAATCAAGACGGAAATGCTCGGCATGCTCGAAAAGCTTGAATCCGAATGGCGTGCGGTGGTGGGCGCAGTCAGCAAAGATAAGAACATCCAGAAACGCACGCGGGGTGTGGGGATGGTCGACAAAGTTCTGGTCAAGAACGCGGGACTGGTCGGTCCGGTGGCGCGCTCCGCGGGCGTGGATATCGACTGCCGTCGCGATCATGCTTACGCCGCGTATGACCGGGTGGAATTTGAGGTTATCACCGAACCGGGCGGCGATGTGTGGGCGCGTCTGCTGGTGCGCGCGAAGGAAGTGTTCGAATCCATCAAAATCATCCGCCAGTGCCTGGACAAAATGGAAGACGGGCCGCTGCAGTTGGAGATCAACGACGAACTGCCGGTGGGCCGCATGGGACTGTCTTCGGTCGAGGCTCCACGCGGCGAGAGCCACCACTTCGTCATTACCGGAGAGAATAACCGCCCGCGCCGCTGGCGAGTGCGAGCGCCGACCTACCAGAACCTGCAGGGCATCCCGGCGATGATCAAAGATCAGCAGATTGCCGATATGACCATCTCGCTGGGCAGTATTGACCCCTGTTTTTCCTGCACCGACCGGTTAGAGACGATAGATCTGCGATCCGGCCAGACGCGCGTGTGGTCGCAAAAGGAGTTGTTCAAGTTGGCGCGAAGCGAGAGACCGTAAAGGACGTTATGGACGGCAGCTTGATTTGGATGATCGTGAGTGGACTGCTGAACGTCAGCCTGGTATTGCTGGTGGCGCCGCTCTTCCAGGGGGTGCTGCGGAAGGTCACGGCGCGGGTACAGTCCCGCCAGGGCCCACCGCTGGCACAGCCCTACTTCGACCTGCTCAAACTGCTGGGCAAGGAAGACATTGAATCCGGGGAAATGCCGCTCATGCAGCGCTTCGCTGTCTACCTTGCCTTGGCCACCGCGCTGACCCTGTCGTGCCTGGTCCCGCTGGGTTTCGCCGCCCCGATGAATGGTGGCGGAGATGTGATCCTGCTCATTTATATGCTCACCCTCTCCGGGGTCTGCACGCTGCTGGCCGGCCTGGCTGCGGGGTCCACCTACTCTTTGGTAGGAATCAGCCGTGAAATGATGAGCATGATCGCGCTCGAACCGCTGTTTGCGATCGCACTCATTGTCGGCGCGGTGCATACCCAGTCCTTCCGCCTGGATACGGTGTTGAATGGGTCGGTGTACGCCACCGCGGGATTCCCGTGGTCAGGGCTGATCATGCTGGCGGTGATTGTGCTCTCGTTTCAGGCGTTTGTGCAGCGGGTGCCGTTCGACATCTCAGAAGCGGAAACGGAGCTGATGGAAGGGCCGCTGATGGAATACTCGGGCCCCAAGCTGGCGTTGTTGAAGTATGCGCAAATGGCGAAGCTCGTGATCTACAGCACGCTATTTGTGGCGCTGTTCGTGCCATGGGGATCAGGCCTGGTTTTTCCGGCGGGTTGGCTCCTGTTTTGGGTGAAGGTATTCGTACTGGTGCTGTTGGTCACCTGGGTGGCCGCGACCCACGCCCGTTACCGCATCGATCAGGCGCTACGCTTCTTCGCAACCCTGTTCGTGGTTGCGGTGGGAGCTTTGATATTGGCGAGCTATGGCCACTGAATAGGCGGAACCCATGTCGGTGCTGAGCAAACTGAAAGAAACGCTGATCTGCCTGAAAGCCGGGCGGGTGACTTTGCCCTATCCCGCACAGCCACGGCCGGTGCCGGACAAATTCCGAGGCCGGCCCATCTTCGACGCGACCAAGTGCATCGGCTGCGCCGGGTGCGCCAACAACTGTCCTGCCCGCGAAATCCTGGTCTTCGATGTTTGCCAGGAAGTCCGGGTCATTCAATACCTGGGCCGCCGCTGCACCTACTGCGGACGTTGTGCGGACGTCTGTCCCGAGAAGGCGATCACCATGAGCCTGGAGTTCGAGAATGCCACCAACCAGATCGCGAATCTGGGCCAGCGCCTGGAGATTTTCATGAGCACCTGCCAGCGCTGCGGGCGCTGCTTCAAAGGCACCGGGGCGTTGGAGGAACTGAAGATGAAGGGGTATCGCGCGACGATCTTACAGAGCGAGCGTTGGATTTTCCGCGGGCGCCCGTTTCTGGAGAGTGAGCCGGTGGTAGACGACATCAGGATCGAACTGGACTGAATATGCTGAAGAACCTGTGTCAGAAAATGTTTGGCCGGTCGTTGTGGGTCTATCACGCGAACAGTGGAGGCTGCAATGGTTGCGATATCGAGGTGCTCAACGTCCTGACGCCCTATTACGATGTGGAGCGCTTCGGCATCAAGCTGGTCGGCTCGCCGCGTCATGCGGACGTGATGCTTTGCCAGGGTCCGGCCATGCGCTCGACCGCGCGGGCGCTCAAGAACGCCTACGAGGCCATGCCCGCGCCCAAGCTGGTTTTCGCGATCGGCTCCTGTGCCTGCGGCGGCGGCATCTGGTTCGACAGCTACTCGGTGATGGGCCCAGTCGAAAAAGTTGTGCCGGTGAATTACTACATCCCCGGGTGTCCGCCCCGTCCGGAAGCGATCATCTATGGGGTAGCGGTCGCGCTCGGTTTGGTGGAGAAGAAGACCGCGCCCGTGAAGTTCAAGCAACTGGTATTCCCGATCCCCCGTTATCACCCAGACGATCTGCGCGGCGAAGAGGACCTGGTGGTGTACGAGAAACTCGAAAAGGTTTAGGCCCAGGTTTTCTGAGGTTGAGCGTTGCCGCGGTGTGTGCCGTCCTGTGTTTGTCACTGCAATTGGCAACGGTTCATTCCACCGGCAAAAGCATTGACCCGCACGAAGAAAATTTCCTGACAGGCAAGGATTACAGTTCAGATTGCCGGTCGCTGCCCTTTTCTGTCTGACGCATGCCCTGGTGACGCTTATCACTGCACCAAAGGTTGACTTTGGCGACAATTCATATGTACGGGTACGTTCCCGCGCGTCTGTGCCGACGCCAAAAAAAGGTCGAGCGATGCTCCTTCGGCGCAACATTGGAAGGAGGAAGTTATGAAGTTCCCACGGGCATCTCAAGCACCACAGTCCAAGTCACCCACAACCTGGTTAAGTTTGCGGAACCCCGAAGATCTCCAGTGGGAGACGCAAGCGGTACAGCTCGCGATCGCACGCCGTGCCTATGATTTGTTTGAGGCGCGTGGCGGTGAGCACGGTCACGACTGGGAAGACTGGTTCCGAGCGGAATCAGAGTTTCTGCGTCCGGTTTCGGTTTCGATTGCAGAGACAGAAGACCGGATCAGCGTTCGCGCCAACGTCTTCGGCTTTGCAGAGAGCGAGCTTCGAGTCAGCGTCGAGCCGCGCCGCATCACGATCCTGGGCAAAAAGGAAATGAGCGTAACGGAATCCGAAGGAGGAAAAGTCGAATACATCGACTGGTACCCAGATCAGATTCTGAAGCTCATCGACCTTACAACCGAAGTGATGCCGGAGAGTTCCGTGGTTGAGTTGCAGGCGGGACTGCTCAAGTGCGAACTCCCCAGAGCCGCCAGGCACGACGTGGAAACCGCAGCCACCGCGGCTTAAGTCACCCCATCAGCTTCTCACTGAGAGCGTGTCACCGCAGTGGGGCCACCAGAGGTTCGCCCGATGAAGCGTGCTGGACAGAAATTGATCCGGGATTCCGCAGGAACCACGAACCCATGCGAGACCGCGGCTCGGTTGCTGGAGGATTTGGCGATGGGCGCGGACAGCAACAAAGAAAAGGAGGACTGCCTGGCGGCAGCACGGGATTTCAGACTGGCAGCCGGCAAGCAACCTGCGCTACGTAAACGTCCCAAAGGGGATGCTGAGCCAACTCGACGCAGGCCCAAATCGCCCTCGGGAGGGCAGTGTGGCTAGCGTCGTGTGCCGGCTCCAGAGAAGGGGAGAAGGCCAGGACATCGCCGAATACGCAGTGTAGTTGGCGGTGATTCTGGTGATCGCCGTTGGCTCTGTGGGATTGATCGGCTGCGATGCGAATACCGTCATCGCCAACGCCGCCAGTACTCTGCAATTGCCTGGCTGAGGAGTTCGCAGATACTGGAGAGCGGGTTACGCAGACGCCGCGTCCCGCAGCCACCGGCCAAAGCGAGGGTTTATGGGAGCACTGGCGAAATCTCTATTCCTCGAGACGCCTTCCCTGGTCGGCGCGGAACTTCTGGAGGCGCTACTGGCCGATTACCCCAGGCGGGACTTTCAGGTTCGCTTGTGGGATGGCACAACCTGGGGAGCGGAAAAGCAAGCGCGCTTCACCATAGTTCTTAAGCATCCGGGAGCGTTGCGCGCGATGTTTCTCTCGCCCAGCGAACTCACGCTGGGAGAATCCTACATTTACGACGACTTCGACATTGAGGGTGATATCGAAGCCACCTTTCACCTGGCCGACTACCTGCTCGGTCAGGACGGTAGCCTGGGGGAGAGTTTTGATCTCAACCAGCAGTTGCAGAGGCTGAGGGCGAATGATCACCCGCGAACCGGTTCACGCTTTGCGGGGTGGTGGGAAGGCATTCACTCCAAGGAGCGGGACCGGCAGGCGATCCGCTATCACTACGATCTTCCCACCGAATTCTACCGGCTCTGGCTGGATCAGCGGATGGTTTACTCCTGTGCCTACTTCCCTACCCCGGAAGCAGATCTGGACTCGGCCCAGGAGCGCAAACTGGATTATATCTGCAGGAAGTTGCGGCTATGCCCAGGAGAGCGTCTGCTGGATATTGGCTGCGGTTGGGGCGGATTGATCATGCATGCGGCCGCTCACTACGGGGTGAATGCTGTCGGGATCACGCTCAGTGTCCGGCAGGCGGAAGCGGCGCGACAGCGGCTGCGCGACGCCGGCCTGAATGATCGCTGCCGCGTGGAAGTTTCCGACTACCGTGACATTGACCATGACCAGCAGTACGACAAGATTGTCAGCGTCGGTATGTTCGAGCACGTCGGTGAAGCACTTCTTCCGGAGTACTTCCGGCAGGCGTGGGACTTGTTGCGGCCGGGTGGTGTGTTCCTGAATCACGGAATTGCCTACTCCGCTATTTATCGCAGGCGAGGGCCATCGTTTACCGACCGTTATGTGTTTCCCGGCGGCGAACTGGTACCGCTTAGCACCAGTCTTCGAGCGGCGGAGCTGAGCGGTTTTGAGGTAAGGGATGTGGAGAGCCTGCGTGAGCACTATGGTTTGACACTCCATCATTGGGTGCGAAGGCTGGAGGCCCATGCGGAAGAGGCGCGCCGGATCACCGACGATACCACTTACCGCATATGGCGCATCTACATGGCAGGGTCAGCGCATGGTTTACGGAGCGGTCGTCTGAACCTGTACCAGACCCTGTTTGCCAAGCCGTTGCACGGACAGAGTGGTTTGCCGCTGACCCGCGACGACTGGTATCGAGTCTAGACCCAGGCAGAAGCAAGCCTCCGGGTCCGCGCGGGGGCAACCGCAAACTGTCTTCCGGTAAAGCGTCCCTTTTTGGCACTGATTTCTTAGAGCACGACATTGCCGGACGATTGAGCGCGGTCTGGCACCGGCCTAGAATATAAGGTAGATCGAAAAAGTCTGCGGGCCGGCAGAGTCTCGATTTCGAGATCTGAGCCTGGCTTGTTGAGTGACCCAGTTCTGGACCTGGTTTCGACCGAGACCGCCCCGGTCTCGCCTGGTCCCCAAGGAGGTACGGTTATGCTGGGGATGAGCTTGCTTTCCTTCCTGGTTCTCAGTCTTATCGCAGCCGTGGTCGCCGTTGCCTATGACTACGTCATCCGCAATCGATTTCTTGCAGGCAACGACATTTTGTTCGGGAAGCTGATCGTCGGTTGGGTTGGGGCATGGATCGGCTCACCCGTGTTAGGACACTGGCTCTGGCAGGTTGAGAATGTATACATCGTGCCCGCCCTCTTGGGCGCGATCGCGACTGTCCATCTAACCGTTCTGACCGGTAAGGTGCTGGCCGAGCTGGCACGCATGCGGCCTGCTGCGACGGCGGAAAAGAGAGAAGAAATCCGTCCCTCCAGACCGGCAATTGTAGCGTAACAGGCTGTTGCCCCAAGGCAAAGGCGCTGAGCGGTAGGGCGGCGATGGACCGGCAAGAAGGCCGAGGAGGATCAGCTATGTCTGAGCGAAAAATCCTATGTGTTTCTTTCGACCGAATGGTTTCAGAGGACCGGCGCACCCTTCTCAAAGAAGCGGGATACGACGTGCTGACGACGACCAGTGTTAAAGAGGCCTTGGCGGTGCTGAGTCGCGAGAAATTCGACGCGGTCATTATTGGCCACCGATTTTCGGCAGAAGAAAAATACCAGTTGGCGGTCGAGGCCGAAGAAAAGGCAAGCACGCCGGTTCTGTTAGTATGCGGGGCCACTCCAGAGTCCGAGATTCCCGCGACCAGGCGAGTATTCGCATTGCAGGGCAGCACAGGTCTTCTGTCCGCGTTATCGGCATTGCTGCCGGCTCAGGCGGAACCCCGGTCACGAACCGCGGCGTGAGGCCTGGCGCGGGTCTTGCTGATTGCGCGAACCGGCTGGATTGAGCCTGCGCTGCATTATTGAACGAAGGTATGCCATGTTGTTCCGGGAAGAAGACGAAGACCTTGACGTGCTGCCCTATGTGCTGCCCTTCGCCGATCGCGCTGAAGCGGGGCGCGTACTCGCCAGCAAGCTGCCGGCATACTCCGGTCGTGACGACGTGATTGTGCTGGGGCTTCCCCGAGGGGGCATGCCCGTGGCTTTTGCGGTGGCGTCCGCGCTACGCGTCCCGCTGGACGTTTTTGTGGTCGGCAAGCTCGGCACTCCGTGGAACCGAGAGCTGGCCATGGGTGCGGTGGCGGAGGGAGGCGTGCAGGTACTCGATCTTTCGATGGTCAAGGAGCTATGCCTGTCGGAGAAAAACATGCAAGAAGTAGCCGCGGCCGCACACCAGGAATTGGAACACCGCAGGAAGTTATATCGCGGCAACCGTCCAGCGCTCGAACTGGCCGGGAAGACCGTCATTGTGGTGGATGATGGGATCGCGACCGGATGCAGCATTCTGGCTGCGATTGCGGCGATCCGCCGCCGGAACGCGGCACGAGTGGTGGTCGCGGTCCCGGTCGCTCCCGCTTCTGTCAGCAGTGGGATCCGGATGGAAGCGGACGAGGTCATCAGCGTGGCCGAGCCGGAACTGTTCCTGGCGGTATCACAGTGGTACGAGGACTTCGGACAAGTCAGCGATGAAGAGGTGCAACAGCTGCTGCAGAGCGCTGCCGGCTCGCTGCCCCGTGCTGCTTGAGGTTTGCAGCGTCGAATGGAAGAAGGGGGAGACCATGCAGAGACACTTTTCAAACCGAGGTGAGGCGCTGGCGGAAATAAACGCGGCCCGGGGGCTGGCTGACCGGAAGGCAAAATCAGCGTTCGTGAGTCAAGGCGGGCACCGGGGCACACCTGGGCAATGGTTCTCGCGGCCCGTAGATTCCACGAGTCGGCCCAAAAGAAAACCTCTGAAGCGGAACCAGGACGGAACAATTTTTCTCTAAGGCTGTCCCCCTGGACGGGGATCATGGCAGCCCAGCGAAATCCTGCTATCTACTGAGATTGGAGTGGCATGGGAAACGGAGAAGGAAAACGAGAACTGGGGACGAGCCTGATGTTCATCGGTCTGGGCTTTTGGGTGGCTGATCTCCTGGTAGTGTTCTTTCTTCCAGCCGCAATCAAGCTTGGACGCTATTCCGGATTCCTTAGCGTCATCGTGGGGCTCGCCGTGCTGGGGTTGATCCTGATGATTTGGGGTTACGTCACGCGCGGCAAGTCCAGCGAGGAGTAAAGAACCGCGGCAGGGGTTGAGGCTGATTCAGGCAGAGCGCTTGTGCTCAACCCGGGCACGCTCCAGGTACCGCCCCGTATTCACATCCACGCGCACCATCTCTCCGGGGCCAATGAACAGCGGCACGCGAATGCGCAACCCATTCTCCAGGGTAGCTTCTTTCCAGGCGCTGTCCTGCGGCGAATGAGCGGCCGGCATGGTATCGGCCACCCGCGCCTCCATGACCTCGGGGAATGTCACGCTGATGGGCTGGCCCGCAAAGAATTCCACTGGCAGTTCCATCCCCGATTGCAGAAAGGGTGCAGCCGGCCCGAGTAAGGCCCCCGGGACCTCGACCTGCTCGAAGTTGTCCGGATTCATGAAGGTGAAGTTATCGTCCGCGGCAAACAGAAACTCCATACGGCGCTGCTCAAGTTCGATCTGCTCGAGACGTTCGTCGGGGCGAAAATGCGGCTCCCACATGCGCTGGCTGGTGACGTTACGCAGTTTGGTCTTCACCAGTCCGCCGAGTTTTGCGGTCCCGGCCCTGAACTCCGCTTCCAGCACTTTGTAGATCTGTCCTTCGACGCGGATAACCGCTCCGGCTTTCAGTTCCGATGCGATGACCATGGCGGACGTCTCCGAGCGCGTCGCTTTCACTCCTACAGCTAATCCCGAGAAGTTCTTGGCGCAGTGACCGCGATCACCGGCGGGAGTTAGCTCCATTTTGGCGCCGGAGTCACAATCGAGTGTGCGCGTTGTACTTTACGCATCCCCTTGCGAGCGGAGAATTAAAAGTGGATAGGTGTCGAATGTCTGCCTGTTCGGCATTGGAAAGGACTCTCCCATGTCGCTCAACCGGCTGAAGGATTATCTCGATCTTCACAATATCAAGTATGTAGCCATCTCTCACTCGCTGGCCTACACCGCGCAGGGCATCGCCGCCCTCACTCACATCTCGGGCAAGGAACTCGCCAAGACGGTGATCGTAAAGCTGGACGGCAAGCTAGCCATGGCCGTGGTTCCAGCTTCGCGCCACGTGGATCTGGGGCTCCTGAAGTCCGCTGCGGGTGCGACCACGGCGGAACTGGCCGGCGAAGACGAATTCCGGGACAAGTTCCCCGATTGCGAGACCGGCGCCATGCCGCCTTTCGGAAATCTTTACGACATGGCGGTCTTTGCCGACCAGATTCTGTCCCATGACAAGGAGATCGCGTTTAACGCCGGCTCACACCGGGAACTGGTCCGGCTGGCCTGGGAGGACTTTGCCATGCTGGTCAAACCCAGGGTCATCGCGTGACCGCCGGAAAAGCTTCGCAAGCGGCCTGAACCGATCTCACGCAGTTACTCTCTAACCTTGCGACCGACACCAAGGTAAAGCGGTTGTGTGCCCGAGAGAGGGTATGCCGCGATTCACCAAGCCACTGCTGGCCTTCCCTGCCACCGACGGAGTACGATTGCCAGCGGCCTTAAACATTCCACATTGAAGGGATCATTGGATCATGGCTGACTTAGTAAAGGTGATTAGACAGTTGGAAAATCAGAAGAGCGAGATTGAGGGACAATTGTCCAGGGTGAATGCAGCGGTAGCAGCACTCAACGGACTGTCGGGGAAGAACGGAAGCGGAAAATCAGCAATCGGCGGGAGCGCCCGGATTATGTCCGCTGCCGCCCGCGGACGAATTGCGGCGGCTCAAAAAGTACGCTGGGCCAAGTGGAGGAAGCAGCACAAGAAAGCCGCCTGATTTCGCCGGGCCAAGTCCGAGTCAGCCACGGCCACGGAGCGTTGGCTCGGATTAAGGGTGAGACTCAGACGCCCGTCTCTGTGCTCGCCCTCCTGGCAAGCAACGCCGAACTGAAAGTTCCGCTGGATGCCCCGCCCCCGGCCGTCCACTTCGCTTCCGTCACCTCCTGACAGAGCACGGGGGCCTCACCGACTCCTGTGAGCAGCAAACATGGGTCCGGTGATGTGGAGCACAGCAGCCTGAGACTCCTTCCTGTATCAAGAAGCGTCGGCCTGGGCCTGTCTGGAAGGGCGGGAGAAGGTCCGGCGCAACGATGATTGCGGACAACATGGCGTGAATACTTTCAAAGATGCAGGACATCTTTTTCGCCTGGCAGGGGTCTTCGCCGCTGGCATCCTCCTGTTCCTGGTCATGCGGAGCTTTCTGGTGCCTAAGAGTTTCGGGCAGTATGGACACTATCGTGGCAATGCGCTGTCGGAAATCGCCGCCCGGCCGGTGAATTTTGCCGGCCACCAGACTTGCGAAGCCTGCCATGTTGACGTCCTCGACAAGAAGAAGGATGGCAAACACGCGCGGGTGAATTGCGAAGCCTGCCACGGACCCTTGGCGAAGCACGCGGAAGATCCGGCTTCCGTGACTCCCGCCAAGCTCGATACCGGCATCCTCTGCACCCGCTGCCACGAGGCAAGCGCCGCGAAGCCGAAAAGCTTCCCGCAAGTGGTCACCGCCGAACACTCCTCCGGCCTTCCCTGTGAGACCTGCCACCAGCCTCACAGCCCGGCGATCACTGCGGCAGGTGCGAAATGAACATCACCCGGCGTCACTTGTTGCTACTGTTGCCGGCGGCGGGCTTGGCCTGGAAATACGTCCTGGCGGGAACGCTGGAAGCCGCCCCGAATTACAAACTCACCGAGCACTGGTGGGGCATGTTGATCGACCTGCCCAAGTGCATCGGTTGCGGCAACTGCGTGCGGGCCTGCCAGGCAGAGAACGATGTTCCCGACGGATACTTCCGGACCTGGGTAGAGCGCTATCACGTCTCGGACTACGACATCGAAAACCCGCAGGTGGATTCGCCCGACGGCGGCAAGAGCGGGTTTCCCGCCAAGGACTCCGGGGGCAAAAACTTCTTCGTCCCCAAACTGTGCAACCACTGCGTGGATTCACCGTGCACGCAGGTGTGTCCCGTGGGTGCGACGTTTATCAGCCCCGATGGCGTGGTGCTGGTCGACAAAGAGTACTGCCTGGGTTGCCGTTATTGTGTGCAAGCCTGCCCCTACGGCTGCCGCTTCATCAATCCCAAGACCAATACCGCGGAAAAGTGCACGCTCTGCTACCACCGGATCACGAAGGGCCTTACCACCGCGTGTTGCGAGGCGTGTCCGACCGGGGCGCGGCAGTTGGTGGACCTGAAGAATCCCAGCGATCCGGTCCATGAGTTTCTGAAGACGCACAGCGTGCAAGTGCTGAAGCCGTACATGGCCACGCATGCCAAGGTCTATTACAACCAACTGGATGGTTCGGTGCGATAAGGAGAAGCAACGGTTATGCCCGGTGTTGAAGGCTTCATGTACCCCAACGAAGTTGAGCTGCAATGGAGCGTACTGATCGTCTTGTACCCGTTCCTGACCGGCTTGGTCGCCGGCGCCTTTATTTTGGCATCTCTGGAACGGGTGTTCCGGGTAGAGGCGGTGAAGCCCACGTACCGGCTGGCGCTGCTGACCGCCTTATCTTTCCTGCTGGTTGCGCCTCTGCCGCTGCAGTTACACCTGGGCCACCCGGAACGCTCGTATGAGATGTACCTGACGCCCCATCGCACGTCGGCGATGGCCATGTTCGGTTTTGTATATCTGTGGTACCTCATGGCGGTTCTGGTGCTGGAGATCTGGCTGGACTACCGGCGCGAAATCGTTCTCCTATCGCAGTCCAGCACGGGCTGGAAGCGGGTGATTTACCGGATGATGACCCTGGGATCGACGAACATCAGCGAACATGCGCTGGCCATCGATGAACGGGCCGGGTGGCTGATTACGATCATCGGAATCCCTTCCGCCTTTTTGCTGCACGGATATGTCGGCTTCATCTTTGGTTCGATCAAGGCCAATCCCTGGTGGTCCACGCCGCTGATGCCGGTGGTGTTTCTGTTCTCGGCGATGGTATCGGGCATCGCGCTGGTGATGTTGCTGTACATGCTCATGATGCGGGCCCGCGGGCAAACCATTGACATGCGCTGCGTGGATACGGTGGCGCGCTACCTTTTCTACACCTTCCTCATTGATTTCAGTCTCGAGATGCTCGACCTGATTCACCGCATTTACGAGTCCGACGAATCCTTCCGCAGCCTCGATTTCATGGTCCATACCAAGCTTTACCTCTCGCACATCGTGGTGCAGATTGCTCTTGGAACCATCACTCCGATTGCGTTGCTGGCTTTGACTCAGGTTCTAAAGATGTCAGATGTGGCGCGCAAACGTATCTACGTCACCGCCGGGTGCCTGACCATGATTGGCATCTTCGCCATGCGGTGGAATGTCGTGATCGGGGGACAACTGTTCTCAAAAAGCTTTCTCGGGTACACGACTTACAAGATGGGCCTGGTGACACGGGAAGGTTTAGTGATGGCAATTGTGCTGACCGTTCTACCGTTGGTCATCCTGTGGGTGCTGGTGAAGCTCCTGCCACCCTGGGGGAAGAGGGACCCGGGTTCCCTTCCCGACGCTGCACCGGCACACTAAGTCGAGCAGCCTTCGCTGCCAGCCTCAAAGCGGGCGGAGATTATGGACGATCTTCTCGACGCTTTAGCACGGCTTGATGCACGTCTCGAAAATCTGGAGCGCCGACTCTCGGCCCTCGAGCGTGTGCCCGACCCCGTAACCTCGCTGCCGGTTCAATCCGCAATTCCTGCGAGGGAGACATCTGCCGCTCAAGAGTTCGTTCTTCCTCCTGCGGGAGGAGTCTTTGCGGTCGCAGGCAAGGCCATGCTCGGCATTGCGGGCGCCTATGTGCTCCGCGCTGTAGCTGAATCGGGCTCATTTCCCAAGTTAGCGGTGGTGGCCCTTGCTCTCGCCTATGCGGGCACATGGCTGCTATCGGCGGCCTGGGTCCCGGTTGGCGCCCGCTTGGCCAGTACCACCTACGCGGCCACGGCGGCATTGATCCTCGCCCCCATGCTGGGAGAACTCACGCTGCGGTTCCGGGTTTTGCCAGCCGCGGTAACCAGCGGTTTACTGAGCGTGTATGTAATCACGACGTATGCTCTGGCCTGGAAGCGTAATCTCGCGCCGGTGGTCTGGGTGGCCGAGGTCACCGCGGTGTTTACCGTCCTCACCTTGCTGATGGTTTCGCATGATCTGCTGCCTTACCTTGCGGCGCTTCTGGTGATGGCCATGGCCAGCGAGGGTGCGGCGGCCCGCAATCGCTGGCTTGCGCTGCGGTTCCTGGTGGCGCCCGCGGTCAACCTTGCGGTTTGGCTTCTGGTCTACATTTATTCGCTCCCGGAAAGTTCCCGCTCCGGGTACGCGGCGGTCAACACGGCAGCCTTGCTGGCGCTGCCCTCACTGCTGTTTCTAATCTACGGAGCAAGTATTGCTTTCCGCACGATGTTCGTTCGCCAGCGGATCACCATCTTCGAGATCGCCCAATCCGCCATCGCGTTCCTGCTGGCCGCCCTGAGTTGGCTTTGGTTCGCGCCCGGGACCGGTCCTGCCTGGTTCGGCGTTTCCTGCTGGTTGCTCTCTGCCGCATGCTACGCAGCGGCATTTGTCTGCTTCGATCGCATCACGGAGCAGCGCAACTATCACGTGTACGCGACGTGGGGTGCGGCGCTGGTGCTGGCAGGCAGCTTCCTTATTCTGTCGCCGCTCCCTAGAACGGTGTTTTTGAGTGTGGCCTCGATGGCGGTGACTCTGGCGGGCGTTCGGGTGGGCCGTCTGACGCTCGAATTCCATGGCTTGCTGTATCTGGGGGCGGCGGCGTTCGCATCCGGCCTGCTGGAATATGCCGGACGAGCGCTGGCCGGAACCTTCCCCGCTGCCCCGGGAGGGATGGTCTGGATCGCGGCTGTTTCCGCGCTTCTCGGCTATGCCGTCGGCGGACGCTTCCGCGGAGAACATTGGAACCAGCGACTGCTGCGGCTGCTGTCGGCAATCCTGGCAGTCAGTGCAGTCGCCACATTTCTGGTTTCAGGTCTGGTCTGGCTGGCAGCCGTCGGCATGACTCCCGGCGAATCCCATGTGGCCGTCATCCGCACGCTCATTACTTGTGCCCTTGCGCTCGGCTTGGCCTTCAGCGGCGCCCGCTGGCGGCGCATCGAACTGGTCTGGACCGCCTACGGCGCGCTGGCCCTGGTCACGGCCAAACTGCTGTTCGAAGACTTACCCCACGGCCAATCGGGATCCATCGCCATTTCGATTTTCCTGTATGCCGTGACTTTGATGGTCGTTCCTCGGCTGGCGCGCCCCGGCCAACCGCAAGTGTGAATCCTGGCTGCGACCTCAGGCGCTTTCGGGCCCTACCGCCGGCTCATAGCCGGGACATTGTTTCACTGGCAGACGGGGGTATTTCGGAAAGTTTGGATCGTTCGATGAGCGTTGGCAAAGGTAGAAATCGGAACCGCGGTCTGAGACCATGCGCCGCATGTGGCGGCAACCGGCGCACAAGCCAACTCTGGATTCCTCAGACGGATTGGTGTGGTTGGCCAAAGGTCTTATGGTAAACCGTTCTCTGCTCAGAGCGCCCGTGGGACTTGCGCAGGATGCGCGGGATCCGGATTCCGGGCGGCCCCGGTAAGGCCGGATGCGTCACACGAGCCAGTGATGGGGATCACAGCCCCGAGAGATCCCTTTTCGTTATCGTCTTCTCCTCCCCATAAAACCTCAAAAGTGTGAAAACACCCTGCAGGCCCAGGTAATTCGCGTGGCCGGCGGGGGCGAAGCCAGCGAAACTCGCTCGAAGGAGGAGAAAAACGGCGATGGAATCTTTGAAAAAGAGCCTGGGCACGATCCGCAGGAGCGCAGTCAACCTGTCGCAATTCAGCCCCATCAAGGAAAGCACCCTGGGCGAAGGCAAAGATCTGCCTTTGATCCTGGAGCCGGCGGCGGATCAAGTGGATCTCGCCGACTGGGTGCGTAACCATCGCGCTGAGCTGGAGCAGAAGCTCTACCAGCACGGGGGCTTTCTCTACCGTGGCTTTGGCCTGGAAAACGCCGAGGATTTCGAGAGGGTTGCCGGCTCAATTTGCGCCGAACTCTACGCCGACTACGGCGACCTGCCGCGAGAAAACGTGGCTTGTAAGGTCTACACGTCGACCTGGTATCCGAACGACAAGAGCATTCTTTTTCACCAGGAGAGCTCTCATTTCACCAACTGGCCAAGAAAGATCAACTTCTTCTGCGTGAAGGTTGCGCGCGAGGGAGGCTGCTCTCCGGTAGTCGATTGCCGCCTGGTGTACCAGGGTCTGGATCCCAAGGCGCGGGAGATGTTCGAGCAGAAGGGGCTGAAGTATGTTCGCAACTTTCTGCCCGGCATCGACGTACCCTGGCAAACGTTTTTTCACACCAGTGACAAGGCGGTGGTCGAAGAGCAATGCCACCAAGCTCATCTGGAATGCGAGTGGACCCACGGGGGAGAAAGCCTGCGGCTCAATCAATATTGCCGCGCCGTCGCGCGCCACTACGTAACCAAGGAAAAGATCTTTTTCAACCAGGTGCAACTGCATCACGTGTTCTGTCTGGACCCTGACACCCGCAAATCTTTGATGTCCATGATGAGCCGCGAAGACCTTCCCCGTCATTGCTACTTTGGCGATGGCACGGAAATTCCTGACTCCGTCATGGAGCACGTGGGCGAAACCTACGAGAGATACGCGGTGCGTTTTCAGTGGCAGAAGGGAGACATGGTTACGCTGGACAATATGCTGGTGGCGCATGCCCGTGATCCCTTCCAGGGAGAACGCAAGATTCTGGTCGCCCTCGGAGACATGATCACCGCCGAAGAAGTGGACCGGCTGAACCGGGATGCGGTCTAAGTCTGGTTGCGCCTCAGGCGGGACCCAAATTTGTGCAGCGCGCGACCAGAAGTAGCCCAGGTGCGTCCGCCCGGGCAGCCAAGCCCTTCATTGCTTTGTATCCAAGAAAAACGCCCTCCAAAGCTGGAGGGCGTTCGACATGCATTGGTTGGTTTCGATTCCACTGCTACTTCATAACCACGGCCAGGCCCTGGGGGATCTCGCCCGCGTGAATCGGAATCTTGAGCGGAGCCAGGGTCTCGGTCAGCGTTCCATCCACGCTGCTCACGTTGAGTACGTGCAGGAAATTCCCGGTGGTGCCGGTCTCGTTCAGTCCAAGTACGTACAGGAACGCTCCGGTCGGGTCGAGTTTCAAATTCGTCGCATTGCCGCCGGTCATGAGGGTGAAATGCTGAAGCTGTACGGGCTTCAGGAAATTTCCTCCGCTGATGTCATACACGGTGATGGTGTTGGAGCCGGATTCGGCCGTGTAAAGCCGGGTTCCGAGCGGATCGGTGGTCATCCAGCAGAGCAGAACGCCGGGATTGACGATGACCTTGGCGAAGGCCAGCACGCCCGCCGTGTTGTAGGTATACACGCCGAAACTATTCACTGCCGGCATACCCGCATAGATGGCGCGCTGCTTGGGATGGACGGCGGCACCCAGAAACACCGGGCCGCGAGCGGGAATCTGGGAGTTGTTGAGGGTAAACAATCCGCCCGCTCCGATGTTGTAGGCGGTAAGGGCGCCTCCGCCCATGAACTGGACGACGAACACGAACTTGCCGCTGGGACTGACCACGGCATCCGCGGGAAGCGATCCGGCCGGATAGTCGATGGTGGAGTTTGCAACCGGTGTCAGGTTGCCGGTCGCTTCATCCACCAGAAAGCTTGTGATATTGGGGATGCCGCCGGTCTGGTTGGGGTCGCCGGCCTGGTTCACAACTGTGAGTTGCGGACCGGCCGGACTGTTCTCATCGAGGCCTAAACTTACCGGGTCCTGGCCGTTGGACGGAATCGTATTGGTCAAGGTGAGACTGCCGTTGCCGTTGATCTCGAAGGCCGAAATGGTGTTCGAGTTTCCATTCACGGCAAACAAGAGATTGCCGGATTGGCTGACGACGATTTCCTGGTCCGCCTGAAATCCGGGTGCGCCCACCGGGACTGAACTGAAAACGCCGGTGCCGTTGGTGAGAAATGGCGAACCCTTGATGGGCCGCAGCCTTCCCGTTCCATCATTGGAAAAAGCGTAGACGGAGTTGTGATTGGTGATCTGGCCAATGTTGCTTTCCACGTAGACGGCGTTCACTTGCGCCATTACCCCAACTGAGAATGCTGCGATCAAGATGAGCGTAGCCCCGAGCCCAAGAAACGATCTGATGCCGAACTTTCCCCGCGCGATTCGCATAGAAGAGGATCCTCCCCGAAGGCATTGGTTTGTGCCGCATGCGCACGGCGTAGGGGACGCCGATGCCGCACTGCCCCGAAATCAGTCCGCGAAAGCCTACCCATATGTCCGGTTGCGGACAAGAGTCCAAGGACTTCGCGAAATGGGAGGAAAGCCTCTGGAATTAAGGCTTGGGCCCAGGTGCAAAAACGTGACGCGGACGAAGAAGGAAGACGCCTGGCGTCACGGAATGGTCAGGGTTGAGGTCTGAAATCTGCCGTTGGTCAAACCGCCGCTCGTCCAGACCGGGTGAGCCACCCCGCCCGTGGCCTCCGCCACAATTCCGGCGTAGTCTCCGATGAATTTGCCGGCCTTGATGAGCGCCGGCGTGACCCGCGCGTTGGGAGCAAAGGTCGAACCCAGGTCCGTGCTGTAGGTGGCATAAATGTCATACATCGAAACTACCGGAGAGTTCCGGGTATCGAACCAGGAGACATGAAGAGTGCCATTGTTATCGACGGCGGCGGCGGGAAACAGTCTCTGGCCGGCTTGCGAGTCATTCATGGGCACCGGCGTGGTGTATCCACCTCGTCCCTTGGGTTGATTCGAACGCACGTAAACGACTTGGGTTCCTGAGCCGGTTTGCTGGGCGAAGACGTCATACACATATTCGGCTCCGGCCACGGGACTCACCACCACGTTCGGTCCGCTGTTCTTGCGATAGGTGGAGTTGAAAGTCAGGTCTGAGTAGATCGGCGTGATGGCTTGGGGAGGTCCGAAACTGATGCCCCCATTCGATGAGGTCGCCAGCCAATGCTGCGCGCGGTTTCCGCTGGTCAGCGTCTGGTAGGAGACGTAGATGGTGCCATCGTTGCCCACGGTGGCCTGCGGCCATTCCACATCGGCGTTCGATTTGCTGATCTGAAGCGGCGCGGTCCAAGTTACACCGTGGTCGGTGGAGCGCGAGAATACGATGTACTTAGTCTGGCAGGTCGCACCCAGGCAGCCTACAAAGTGAAGCCAGGCAACGTAAACATTCCCTGAATTCGGCGAGTTGCTGTTGTCGGTGATGACGCAGGGTTTGTCTTCCGAATACTGGTTGGGCAAGATCGGGTTGGTGAACACCGCATGGCAGTTTGCCGCGGTCAGCGCCACCGCAGGCAAACTCGCCTGGCAGGCGTAAACCCCCGCGGGTGGGTGAGGACGGGAGGTACCCACGTCCCGGGAAGCGCGGTTCGAGGTGGCCAACAATTCATATACTCCGGCCACAAACACGTTGCCCAGTTTGTCGATGGCGACGGCGGGATCGCGATTGTCGAGCCACTGCACCCCGTCACCGGTCACCGGGAAGACAGTGGAGAGGGGAACGAAGTTTTGTGTCCACGTCGCTCCACCATTGTTGGTGACGACATACTTCGTTGTCCCTTCGTTAACATTGCGGATCGAATAGTCGGTGATCACTCCCACCATATTGGAAGAGTTATTGGGATCAATGCCGATGACTTCTTCCGCCTCGGGAGTGGTACTGGTCGGCGTGATCACAGGGCCGACTCTGTAGGGAGGCCCGCTGAAAAATGCGGACGCAGTTCCAGAGGGATTGGACTTGGGGGTCTGTGCCACACATAAGACCGCGAAGAAGAGCGGAAGAAGACAGGCTACTCGCTTCATGAATATTATGTCCCAGTTGAGATGGAGCCACGCCCAAAGTATTAAAGCACAGCTTCAGGAAGAAAGTGTTAAATCCCTGAAAATTTAAGCGCACGGTGCGCAATACTTTTCACATGGCACGCCGTTTGCATTCTTGCAGAGCGCGAGATCGGGAGAAAAATCGGGGAGGGGACGCCCCATCGTCATCCATAATCCGGGTTTAGAATCCGGCTGTGGGTCAGAATTTCCAGTTACAGGCCCAACCCTGGTGGGTCAATTTGCTATGGGTGGTGCCTTGCCTCGCATATGCGATTTGGCGGCGCAAGCGCCTCAGTCTTTCCTGGTTCCAGTTAATCGTGGTCGCGGTATTTGCGGTTGCGTTCGGATTTGTGGAAGCCGCCGTCGTGGTCTACCTGCGCGCTGCCTTAGGTCTGTTGCCGGCTTATCACGGAACTCTGGCGGACGTGCGACGGATGGCCGGCGACACCTATCAGCAAGCACAGTTGATCAACCAATTTCCGCAGAGCTTACGGACGGTGGAAGTGTTTCGTGAAGCGGCGACGCTGGTTATGCTCGCGGCGGTTTCTTTGCTGTCCGCCTCCCGGGCACGAGAGCGCTGGGCAATTTTTCTTTGGAGCTTTGCGCTCTGGGATGCAGCCTACTATGGGGGTTTGTGGGCAACGGTTCGCTGGCCGTCCTCCTTCAAAGAACTTGATGTCCTTTTTCTGATTCCTCAACCTTGGCTGGCGCAGGTGTGGTTCCCGCTGGTCATCAGCGGACTGAGTGTGATCGCGGTTCTGCGGTGCCGAACCAAGCCGGGGTCGGCGTAGAGTCCGGCGGCCGAGAGACCTCAACCGCTTAGGGATTCTCCGCAATTAAAAGTAACCACGCCCTTGGTTACCGAAGACAGTAACCATGGTCATCTTGTTCCGGATAGCATCTTCCGTCACTCTACTGGGGGCGTGTCCGCCACGTTACTAGGGAGTGTTTCCACTCAATGGGCGCTGAAAAAACGACTGCCGTGGGTGCGGATTGGACGAAGCTTCTAGCGGATCCTGACCTGATCCAGAACTTGGGGGAGCTACTGCAGGCTTATCGCGAGGCTCCCGCCGAGAAACGGGACCAGGTTCTGCTGGATGCCATGCGAAAAATCAAGCAGGGCAAAGCGGCCATGGCGGTCGCCGCCGGCAGCTCTGGGTCTTCTGCAGCAACCCTGACGACGCCCGCGGTTCCCAGCTATCCGACGCCGGCGCCACCTTTCGAGCCCGACATTTTCACTCCGTCGTGGGGCCAGGATCGCCGTGAATATCCACGAATGAAGTGTTTCGTAGCCGTGGAGTTGAAGTTGGAAGGTGCAGTCACACCCGTCTGGGGCAATCTCTCGAACACCAGCCTGGGTGGATGTTTCGTGGAAACCGCATCCCCGATTCCCACCGGCGTGAATGCGGAGATTGGACTGTGGGTAGCGAACGGCAAGCTGTGGGTGAAAGGCATGATTTTGAACGGCATCGTCACCAAGAGCAGCCCCTGCTTTGGCGTCCGCGTCCGGTTTGCGGAACTTGAGCCCGCGGCCCGCGAAACCTTGCGGCAGTTCCTGAAATTCGTGGAGAGCACGACCAAGGGTTATCACAATCAACACGGATATCTTGCGCAAATGAAGCGCTAGCCGACCGCGATTCTCGCCTGCAGTGTTTCCCAGATTTCTCTTCCCGTGGTGAATCCTCGCCTGTCTCCCGTCATCCAAGATAGAAGAGACGCTAGAAAACGAACATAGAGTGAACCGATTCCGGCCGGGAAGCACGCGGGCCAAGAACTTGATAAACTGCCTGTTTCATTGGAATCCCCGGTTCTGGACGTGCTTGTTCCAATGATCCACCTCATGAGACCGTAAAACTCAATCGCGGCACTTCGCAAAGGGAGACGCTATGGTGGCGAGTGAGCAGACTCTGCTCAGTAGCAAGCAACTCGATATTCTGAGCATCAACACCATCCGCACGCTGGCAATGGATGCCGTGCAGCAGGCGAATTCCGGGCATCCGGGTGCGCCGATGGCATTGGCGCCGGTCGCTTACACTCTGTGGCAGCAATTTCTGCGCTACGACCCGGAAGATCCGATCTGGCCGAATCGCGACCGCTTCGTGCTCTCGAACGGCCACGCCTCGATGCTGCTTTATGCGTTGCTCCATCTGACCGGCGTGCGCGCCGTGAATCCCAAGTACGAGCGCCTGGGCGAGTTCGCCGTCACGCTTGATGACATCAAGCACTTCCGCCAGCTCGACAGCAAGACTCCCGGCCATCCCGAATATCACGTGACCTCGGGGGTGGAGACGACGACGGGGCCGTTGGGCCAGGGCATCGGCAACAGCGTGGGCATGGCGATCGCGGGCAACTGGCTGGCCGCGCGTTACAATCGGCCCGGCTTCGAAATGTTCGACTACAACGTCTTCGCCATCTGCGGCGATGGCGACATGATGGAGGGTGTCGGTTGCGAGGCGGCCTCGCTGGCCGGGCACCTGAAGCTCCCGAACCTCTGCTGGATCTACGACAACAACCGCATCACGCTCGACGGGCCGGACTCGACTGGTCATTCAGCGAAGACGTGGCCGCGCGATTTGCGGCTATGGCTGGAACGTCGTCCAGGTGGACGACGTGAACGATCTCGACGCCCTGCGCGAGCGCCTACAACACCTTCCTCGATACCAAGATCGCCCACGCTGATCATCGTCAACAGTCATATCGGCTACGGCTCCCCGCATAAACAGGACAGCAGCGCTGCTCACGGCGAACCGTTGGGCGAGGACGAAGTCCGGCTGGCCAAGCAGAATTACGGCTGGCCGGAGGACGAGCATGTTCCTGGTGCCCGATGGGGTGCGGGAACACTTTCGTGACGGCATCGGCTAACGCGGCGACGACGTCTGCGCGAGGCGTGGGAAGCGAAGTTCGCCGAATACGAAAAGCAGTATCCCGAGCTGGCCGAACACATCGACTCGATGCGCGGTCGCGAGCTGCCCGACGGCTGGGACGCTGAATCTCCAGACGTTCGCCGCCGACGCGAAAGGGATGGCCAGCCGCGACTCGTCGGGCAAGGTGCTCAACCGGTGGCCAAGAACATTCCCTGGCTGTTGGGCGGCTCGGCCGATCTGGCCCCGTCGAACAAGACCACTCTGAACTTCGACGAGGTCGGCTGACTTCAAGGCCGGCAGCTACGGCGGACGCAACTTGCACTTCGGCGTCCGCGAGCACGCCATGGGCGCCATCGTGAACGGCATGGCGCTGTGCGGACTGCGCCCCTTTAGTGCGCACCTTCTTCGTGTTCAGCGACTACATGCGGCCCACCATCCGACTGGCCGCAATCATGGAGATCCCATCCTATCTACATCTTACACGCACGATTCGATCGGCGTGGGAGAAGACGGGCCGACGCACCAGCCGATCGAGCAATTGGCGTCCCTGCGGGCGATCCCCGGACCTGCTGGTGATCCGTCCCGGCGACGCCAACGAAGTGGCCGAGGCCTATCGGACGTCATCCTGCAACTGCGCCGATGACCGGCCGCCCTGGTGCTCACGCGTCAGAACCTGCCGACGCTCGACCGAACCAAGTACGCGCCGGCATCGGGAGTGGCACCAGGCGGCTACGTTCTGGCCGACGCTCCGGACGGCAAGCCGGAGGTGATTCTGATCGGTACCGGCAGCGAGGTGTCGCTCTGCCTGGCAGCGCTCACGAGCAACTGACCGAGGAAGGCATTAAGGCCCGCGTGGTGAGCATGCCGTCGTGGGAGCTGTTTGAGCATCAGAGCGACGACTATAAAGAAGAAGTGCTGCCGCCCGAGGTGAAGGCTCGTGTCTCGGTAGAAATGGGCGCCGTCCTGGGATGGTCCCAGTACGTGGGCCCGACCGGAATCTCAATTGGAATGCGGAGTTTCGGAGCTTCCGCACCGCTCAAGGATTTGCAGAAGAAATTCGGTTTTACCCAGGAGCAGGTAGTTGCGGCTGCCCGGGAAGCGATCGCGCGATCAAAATAGCCGTCGTCGGTCTCCGGTATGAGTCGTCAGCCGATCCTGCGATCGAGGCCATCCGGTTTCTTTGAAGGAGAGTTTTTATGCAGCCTACGGGAGTAGTCGATAGCGCAAAAGCCGTCAATCATTTAAAAGACCTGCAGAAGTTTGGCCAGTCGGTTTGGCTGGATTACATTCGTCGCAATCTCATCACCAGCGGTGAACTTAAGCGCCTGATTGACGAAGATGGGCTGCGAGGCATCACTTCGAACCCATCCATTTTCGAGAAGGCCATCTCCGGCAGCAGCGATTATTCCGACCTGCTGAACTCCCTGCAGTCGAGAACCGACCTTGACGCCAAGGCGCGCTATGAGATGCTGGCCATCCGCGACATTCAGGATGCCGCCGATATGCTGCGTCCGGTGTACGACAGCACCAAACGCCGCGACGGGTACGTCAGCCTGGAAGTTTCGCCCTATCTCGCGCGCGACACCCAGGGCACGCTGCAGGAAGCCAGAACTTTATGGAAGGCGGTCGCCCGCGAGAACGTGATGATCAAAGTACCCGGCACGGCGGAAGGCATTCCGGCGTTCCAGCAACTGATCAGCGAAGGCATCAACATCAACGTCACCCTGCTCTTCTCTCAGAAAGTGTACGAGCAGGTAGCGGAGGCTTACGTTGCCGGAGTTGAACAGTTAGCCAGCCATGGTGGCGAGCCCAGCAAGATCGCCAGCGTGGCCAGTTTCTTCATCAGCCGCATCGATTCCTCCATCGACACCATCGTCGCCGAGCGCCTGAAAAGCGAGAAGGATCCCGGCAAGCAGGCGGAGTTGAAGAGCATCCTGGGCAAGGTCGCGGTGGCCAACGGTAAAGAGACGTATCAGAAGTATCTCGCGATCTTCGGGACCGATCGCTGGAAACCGCTCGCGGCCAAAGGCGCCCAGACCCAGCGCGTGCTTTGGGCCAGCACCAGCACCAAAAATGCGGCCTATAGCGACGTGCTCTACGTAAGCGAACTGATTGGACAGGACACGGTCAACACCATCCCTCCCGCCACCCTCGATGCCTTCCGCGATCATGGACATCCCCGCGCGAGCCTTACCGAAAATGTCGATGCCGCAAACAAGACGATGCAGACCGTGGCCAGGCTCGGCATTTCGATGGACGAGGTCACCGACAAACTCACCGACGACGGAGTGAAACTGTTCGCCGACGCCTTCGACAAGTTACTGGAGGCGGTCGAAAAGAGTTCGAAATCACAAACCAGCCCAAAAGTTAGCCGCCAGCAGTATGCGTTGCCGGATACGCTGGCGAGTAAAGTCAAGACGGCAATTGATGAGTGGCGCGCGGGTGGCAAGGTGCGGCGGCTGTGGCAGCGTGATGCCTCGCTTTGGACCGGCACCGACGAAGCCAACTGGTTGGGCTGGTTGGGAATCACCGAAGAACAAATGGCGCAGGCCCAGAGGTTTCGCGCTCTGGCGGAAGAGGCGAAGTCGGAAGGCTTCGCGCATATCCTGCTGCTGGGCATGGGCGGCTCCAGCCTATGTCCGGAAGTCTTGCGCATGACTTACGGCAAGATTGCAGGATTCCCAGAGCTGCACGTGCTCGATTCGACTGATCCGGCGCAGATCAGAAGTTTTGAAAACAAGATTGATCTGGCGAATACCTTGTTCGTGGTTTCGAGCAAGTCAGGCACAACCCTCGAGCCAAACATTTACAAGCAGTACTTCTTTGAGCGGGTGAAGCAAACCATCGGAGCGGAAAAAGCGGGCAGCCGGTTCATCGCCATCACTGATCCGGGTTCGAAGTTGGAGAAAGTGGCCCAAGCAGATCGCTTCCGGCACGTCTTTCATGGCGTGCCCAGCATTGGCGGACGGTACTCGGCGCTTTCCAACTTCGGCATGGCGCCTGCGGCTTTGATGGGTATGGACACGGCCAGGTTCCTTGATCGCACGGAAGCAATGGTGCAGGCATGCGCTGCCAGCGTGCCGGTCGAGGAAAATCCTGGCGTGGTTCTGGGAGCGATTCTGGGAACCGCTGCGAAAAATGGGCGCGACAAAGTCACGATCATTGCCTCGCCGGGGATTTCAGATCTCGGAGCCTGGTTGGAGCAACTGCTGGCGGAATCGACCGGCAAGCAGGGCCGGGGCATCATTCCCGTGGACCGGGAGGACCTGGGCACACCCGAGGTTTATGGTAATGATCGTGTCTTCGCGTACGTGCGCCTGGAGACCGCTCCCGATGCGACGCAAGACGCGCAAGTCGCGGTGCTCGAGAAGGCCGGGCATCCTGTCGTGCGTATCTCGATTGCCGATACTTACGATCTCGGGCAGGAATTCTTCCGCTGGGAAATTGCCACTGCGGTGGCCGGAGCGATTATCGGTATCAACGCCTTCAACCAGCCCGATGTCGAGGCCAGTAAGGTAGTCACGCGTGATCTGACGGCAGAATACGAGAAGACGGGTTCCCTGCCCAAAGAGGCACCGATCGTAGAAGATCACGGCATTAAGTTGTTCACCGATGCGAAGAACGCAGACGCTTTATCCAAGGCTGCGGGGAACGACAAATCGCTCGCGGGATACTTGCGGGCTCACCTCAACCGGCTGGGCGCGGGCGATTACTTTGCCTTGCTCGCTTATGTCGAAATGAACGCAGCACACGAATCGCAGTTGCAGGAGTTGCGGAATACGCTGCGCAATAAGAAGAAGACAGCCACCTGCCTGGGATTTGGTCCGCGCTTCCTGCATTCCACCGGACAGGCTTACAAGGGCGGTCCGAATCGTGGAGTGTTTCTGCAAATCACCTGCGATGATGCCGCGGATCTGCCGGTGCCGGAACAGAAGTACACGTTCGGCGTGGTCAAAGCTGCGCAAGCGCGCGGCGACTTCCAGGTTCTCGCCGATCGTGGACGCCGGACTTTGCGCGTGCATCTTGGCAAGGATTTGAAGTCCGATTTAGCCAGGCTGGCAGCTGCGTTCAACCAGGCATTGAGCTGATCTCGAAGGCTATCGTGATGGAGGACGGGTTCACCGCCCGTCCTTCCCCATAAAAGCAGTCAAAGCCAAGGAGCAGACACATGCGGTTGGGAATGGTAGGTCTGGGCAAGATGGGTGCGAACATGACGCGCCGCCTGATGCGCGGAGGACACGAGGTCGTGGTCACGGACCTCAGTTCCGAGAACGTCAAGCACCTGAGCGGAGAAGGGGCGATTGCGTCGGCATCGCTGGATGATTTCGTCAGCAAACTGGGCAAGCCGCGCGTAGCGTGGCTGATGGTTCCCGCAGGGGATGCCACCGAAAAAACTGTCCAGGCACTGGCCCAGCGCATGCAACCCGGAGACATTCTGATCGACGGCGGCAATTCCTACTACAAAGACGACGTGCGCCGCTCCCAGGAACTCAAGGCCGAGGGCATTCACTATCTGGATGTGGGCACCAGCGGCGGCGTTTGGGGACTTGAACGCGGCTACTGCATGATGATTGGCGGACCGAAAGAAGTCGTGCAACAGTTAGATCCCATCTTCCAGACTCTCGCTCCTGGGCGCGGCGATATCCCACGCACTCCCGGCCGCGACCAGATGCCGGGCACCGCGGAAGACGGCTACATCTACTGTGGCCTTTCGGGCGCAGGACACTTCGTCAAGATGGTGCACAATGGCATTGAGTACGGAATCATGCAGGCATATGCCGAGGGCTTTGACATCTTCCGCAACGCCACCAGCAAGGAATTGCCGGAAGAGCATCGCTACGATTTGGACCTGGCGGATATCGCCGAGGTTTGGCGGCGTGGAAGCGTGGTCAGTTCGTGGCTGCTCGATCTGACCGCAATGGCGCTCGCGGAAAATCCTACGCTCTCCGAGTACAGTGGATTCGTGCAAGACTCGGGCGAAGGCCGCTGGACCATCCAGGCCGCGCTTGAAGAAGCGGTTCCGGTGGATGTGCTTTCCGCCGCGCTGTTCACCCGCTTCCGCTCGCGCCAGGAACACACCTTCGCGGAGAAGATGCTCTCCGCCATGCGGCAAAAGTTTGGCGGCCACATCGAACCCGGCGGCTTGCAGAAAAAGACAGCGTAAGATTTCCGTCGCATCATGGTGAGAGGAACCTGAATGGTCCAAGCAGATGTGACGCCAGTCGCGCAGCCCCAGCGGATCGGAAAACCCGGGGATCCGTGCGTCATGGTCATTTTTGGAGCGGCCGGCGATCTGACCCGCCGTAAGCTGGTGCCGGCCCTGTACAACCTGGCGAAATATGAATTGCTGTCGCGCGAATTCGCCATCGTCGGCGTGGCCCACAATCCGATGTCTACTGACGATTTCCGCAAAAAGGTCGCTGATGACCTCAAGGAATTTGTGGGCAGCAACCTGGATAGCGACCTGAGCGAGTGGTTCCTCCGCCGCTTGCAATACGTGACCGCGGACTTCGGCGACCAGAGCGTTTATCCGAAATTGAAAGAATTGCTCGCGCAGGTGGACAAGGATCACTCCACCCACGGCAACTACTTTTTCTATCTTGCGACCTCGGCTGATTTTTTCGGGCCGATCGTCGAACAACTTGCTGCCGTGGGATTGACGCAAGAGGACAACCAGCACTGGCGGCGGGTGATCATTGAAAAACCGTTTGGAAGGGATCTGGACTCTGCCAAGGCACTGAATAAACAGTTGCTGCGCGTGATCGATGAAAAGCAGATCTATCGCATCGATCACTATCTGGGGAAAGAAACGGTTCAGAATATTCTGGCGTTCCGCTTCGCCAATGGCATTTTCGAACCCATCTGGAACCGGCGCTATATCGATCATGTGCAGATCTCGGTTGCGGAAACCGTGGGGGTGGAACAACGCGGCGGGTACTACGATCAGGCGGGCGCGTTGCGCGACATGGTGCCCAACCACATCATGCAACTCATCAGCCTGACGGCGATGGAACCGCCAATCTCGTTTCAGGCCGACGCGGTCCGCGACGAGCAGGCAAAAATATTGCACGCCATCCAGCCATTGAGTTCGGAAGAAGTATTGACGCGCACCGTGCGTGGCCAGTACGGGGAAGGCGTGATCGCCGGGCAACGCCGCGCCGGCGTATCGCGCGGAAACGGGCGTCCCCCCCGATTCCCGGACCGAAACCTTTGTCGCCATGAAACTGCTGATCGACAACTGGCGCTGGGCCGACGTTCCCTTCTACCTGCGCACGGGAAAACGAATGCCGGTGCGCAACACTCACATTGTGATCCAGTTCCGGCGCGCACCGTTTGTCTTGTTCCGCGACACTCCCGTCGAGAACCTGATGCCGAACCAGTTGGTCTTACATATCCAACCGGAGGAGGGCATCTCACTGCGGTTTGCGGCCAAGGTTCCGGGGCCGGTGATGCGACTGGGCGCGGTTGATATGAACTTCGAGTATGTCGATTACTTCGGACAGCAGCCCAGCACCGGTTACGAACGCCTGCTGCATGACTGCATGATCGGCGACGCGACTCTGTTTCAGCGCGCCGACATGGTGGAAGCCGGGTGGTGCGTGGTGAGTCCCGCTCTCGACGTTTGGAAGGCGCTCCCCCCGCGCAACTTTCCCAATTATGCTTCGGGCAGGTGGGGACCGCGGGAAGCCGAAGAGTTGCTGGAGCGCGATGGCCGGCACTGGAGGAACTTCGAAAAATGATACTGGCAGGCGACATCGGAGGCACCAACGCAAGGCTGGCGTTCTTCGATGTCACGAACGGCCGCTTCCGCCTGGTGTCTGCTTCGGTTTTCCCCAGCCGCGAATACTCCGGGCTCGAGCAGATCGTGACTAAGTTTGTCGAGACGGCGAAGGTGCAAGCGGACGCGGCCTGCTTCGGCGTGGCGGGTCCGGTGCGCAACGGACGCGTGGAAACCTCCAACTTGCCGTGGGTCATCGAATCCAAGCGACTGGCGGATGAATTACAGCTCACCAAGGCTCTCCTCATTAACGATCTCGAGGCCAATGCCTGGGGCATTCCGCTACTCGATCCTGGGGATGTGGTTGCGCTCAATCAAGTGAAGGGGAATCCCGTGGGAAACCAGGCCGTGATTTCTGCGGGGACTGGACTTGGTGAAGCCGGTATGTATTGGGACGGAACCCAGCACCAGGTTTTTGCCTGCGAGGGCGGGCACACGGATTTCGCGCCGCGCAACCAACTGGAAGTGGACTTGCTCCAGTACCTGCAAAAACGCTTCGGCCATGTGAGTTACGAGCGAGTGGTTTCGGGCCCGGGGCTGGTGAATCTGTTTCACTTCCTGCGCGACACGGGGCGAGGGTCCGAGCCGGGATGGTTGGGCGAGGAAATGCTGCATGGCGATCCTGCCGCAGCGATATCGAAAGCGGCTCTCGAAGGCAAGTGCTCACTCTGCGAGCAGGCGGTCGATATGTTCGTCTCGCTCTACGCGGCAGAGGCCGGCAACCTGGCGTTGAAACTGATGGCGAGCGGCGGAGTGTATCTGGGCGGCGGCATCGCCCCCAAATTGCTGTCGAAGCTGGCTGGACCTCTGTTTATGCAATCGTTCGTTTCCAAAGGCAGAATGCAGACTTTGATGGAAGCGATGCCGGTGTTGGTCATCACCAATGACAAAACCGCATTACTCGGCGCCGCCCGGTGCGCATGGGTCAAGGCCTGAATCCATGGCGAGGTCAGAAGAGATTCACGTTCTCGATACCGCTGCCGATTTATTTGCGGCCGCGGCCCAGCACTTTGTAACTCAGGCCCAGGCCGTCATCCGAGCCAAGGGTCACTTCAGGGTCGCGCTCTCTGGAGGTTCCACCCCCAAAAATCTCTATGCACGATTGGCCAGCGGGGCGTTTCCGCCGGTTCCCTGGGACAAGATCTATGTTTTCTTCGGCGATGAGCGCGATGTTCCTCCCGACCATGCGGACAGCAACTATCGCATGGCCAGCCAAGCGATGCTTTCGAAAGTGCCGGTGCCCGCAGAAAATGTCTTTCGCGTACCTACTGAATTGAACAACGCCGAGGCGGCTGCCCTCGAATACGAACAGACGATCCGAACCTACTTCAACCTCAAGCCGGGTGAGGTGCCGCGTTTTGACCTGATCCTCCTGGGCATGGGACCCGACGGACATACTGCTTCCCTTTTCCCCGGGACGGCTGCCCTCGGGGAAAGCAGCCGGCTGGTCGTCGCGAACTGGGTGGAAAAGTTCAAGAGTTACCGGATCACGTTCACGCTCCCGCTGCTCAACAACGCGGCTTGCGTTTTGTTTCTGGCGAGTGGAGCCGAGAAAGCCGCCATGATCCGTCAGGTGATCGAGGAGCATCGCCCAGAACTGCCTTCAACCAGGGTTCATCCCCAGGATGGGCGTTTGATCTGGATGCTAGATCAGGCAGCGGCGGCCGGTTTATCGGGGCCAAGCCGCAAGTTGAAGTGAGATATCAGACTGAGCGGCCGCGCAGGCGGCCGCCTTTCTTGCTTCTGAAAGGTGGTTGGGATCTTAGAACACCGGCATCAGGTTATGCCGCTTCTGGTACATCTTCCGGTCGACCACACGCAGAGCGTCTGCATAGTCCGCGCCCGTCACGTAGGCGGATAATCCATAGCTGAAGGCCATTTCGTAACTCTTCTTGTGGGTCAGGTTCCACTGCTCGACCAAGCGCAACATTCGTTGCACGGGATAGTCGGCCTGGGGCTCGCTGGTCTCGGGCATGACGACCAGGAACTCATCGCCACCCTGGCGGAAGACAATGTCGCCGCCGCGGAAGACGGCCCGCAGGATCTTGGAGAATTCGAGAAGCACGTGATCGCCCTCGATCGACCCGAATTTGGAATTGATGGCGCGAAATCCGTCGAGATCAATCGCCATAAAAGTGAGATTGCTTCCCAGCCGGTTGGAACGGGCGACTTCAATCGGCACCAGTTCATTCACCGCCCGCTTGTTCATCAACTGGGTAAGCGGGTCGATCAGAGACAGGCTCTCTAACCGCTCGTTCAACACCAGCTCGCGGATGAGGGCATGGCGAGTGGCGTTGAGGGTCAATTTCTGTCCCAGCAGATAGATGTTGAACAGGAGAATCAGGCTGATTAAACCAAAGAACAGCTGTGGCACATAGCTGTGTTCGATGCGGATGACACGTTGCGCCCACATCATGTTGGGAAGCAGAATGGCCAGAAATCCCCCGGTCAAGACCAGGATCACCAACGCACCAATCGACCACAGTTGCAGATCGCGGCCGGAAAGTGCCTGGATTTGCCGTTGAATCTCTTCCGCCCGCGCCAGCATGGACGGTTGCACAGCCCGTTCTTCCGCATCCCTGCCTGCCATGCGCTCCTCCAGAGACACTCCTGCCCGAACTTCACGCCAAAGAGTAATTTTCTACTGTCAGGAGCAGGTCGGGGACAGGGAAAGTGCGGTCGAAGATTACTTCGGTAATCCGCGAACGGAACAACAGGCGCGCGGCTCACGCGTAGTTCACATTGACCAGAACGTTGGAAGGGCCATCTTTGCGAAGGGTGATTTCTACCTTCTGGCCCACCGGCAACGCGTTGCGGACATCCCCTTCTACGACAACCAGGCGGGAAGAGGTTGCTCCGTCTTCCAGGGTGACAATCGACTGGTTGGGTTGTCCCACGTGGGCCTCGAAAAACTGTACGCTGGCTACTCTTCCCCGCTGGATTAGACCCTGGGCAGCGCTTGGGCGGCCACTCGCGGGGCGAGGCGCGCCAGCCGCCGGATTCCGTTTTTGCTTCAGTTCCAGCAATGCGTTCAGCACCAGAATGCCAGACATCGTCAAGAGGATGAGCGACATGAACAGGCCATCCACGGTGGTAACCGAGCCGTAGACCACGATCCAAGCCACGCCAATGAGAGGTATAAGGGACAGCAATAGCGAGAGCACCAGAGTCATAGGGTTTCCCGCTGGGATTTATAGCAGAAATCGGGCAGGAGTTTCACCTGGTTTGGATAACGGCACGGGGGAACTGGTGAGATCAGGCGCAGGCGTCGCGCCAGTCACTGATCTCTTTCAACCCCTCGCTGCGAGTCTGCTCAAACAGGCGTACGCGATGGCGGGTGTGTTCAAACTCGTGGATATCCGCCCAAACCTCGGCGCGCCAATGCTCGTCATGGACGGCGGATTCACCACAGGACGCACAACGCGTATGCAGCTTGCGGACAATCCGCCCCGCGGCCGTCTGCGGCAACTCAATGAAGACGCACCGCACCTCCTGGATGTCCTCGTTGTCGCCGATCAGGTGCTCGTAGCGTAACAGGAAGCCAAAACCAAGTTTGCGCGCTTCGGTTTCGGCCTCGGCGCGGGTGTGAAACGGACCGTACTCGGCGCGTAGTTGCTCGGTCGAGTCACAAGCCATCCAGAAGGTCTCTTTGTAAGCCATGCCTACCTCGCGGGAGCTTCCGCACTCGGCAAAGGCCGGCCGAGTCGTGCTGGGACCACACCCCGGCAAAGTGCAATTCAGATGCCGACGACACCCAGAGAAGTGGCTCTCATACATCGAGTTATGGAGGTTCCCCGGTCACAACACCAGGCGGAATGCAAGCTTTTGCAGCGTTTTCCCCCAATTGGCCGAAGGGATGTTTGTGGTCACTAGCCGGGGATGGGGGACTGCGGTACTATCGCATTACTTTTGGGCCCCACGTAACCTTCGAAAGGAAGTTATCGAAGCGTATGGGTCAACGCCGGGAACCACGGAAAGACCTCAAGGTCCCCGTCCGCATCTTCGGTACGGATCTCAACGGCAAGCCCTTCTCCGAAAATGTTGCCACTCTCAACATAAGCTCCCGCGGCGCCAAGCTGGTCGGTCTGCAGGCGAGGATTAAGCCTGGGGAGGTGATTGGGATGGCTTATGGATCCCAGAAGTCCCGATTCGCGGTGAGGTGGACAGGAACACCCGGCAGCCCCTCGGAAGGCCAAATAGGGTTGGAGAATGTCTCACCCGAGAAGCCGTTTTGGGACTTCCCACTCCCCGCTCCCGGCATCGACGAGTACGGCCGGCATTCCAAGGGAAGTGAGCGGCGTAAGAGTACCCGGCTGAAGTGCGTGAATTCCATCGAACTGTATCCCGAAGGGGAAAGTGCCAAGATCTGGGGAAAAGCGGTAGAGCTTAGCATGGGTGGCTGCTTTGTGGAAATGTCGATGCCTCTGAAAGAGGGCATCAAACTGAAAATCATCCTTTGGATCAAAGAAGAGAAACTTCAGGCAAAGGGGAAAGTGGTCAGCAGCCGGCCGGGATTCGGTATCGGGATTCAGTTCAATGAGATTACGCCAGAGGATAGCGCGCGCCTGAAGCAATTTCTGCAAAGCATAACCCGCCTGCTCACCTAGCCGCGGCGGGTCGTCAATTCTCCTCGCACGGGTGCGGCAAGGTAATCACACTGGCGGCCTGGCTCCGCAGCGCGGAAGTATCCAGTTGGAGACAACGCTCCACGGCCGCTGACAGATACAGATGGTGGACCGGCTTGGTCAGGTGGGCCTGGGCCCCAAGCGCAGCGGCCAGCCGCAACTTGCGCGGATTATCCTCGCCCGAGCAAATAATGACCTTCAAGTCGGGATACCGCTTGCGCATGCGACGCAACGTGCGCAGGCCATTCAGTCCCGGCATTTGCAGGTCGAGTAACACCACGGCGGGAGTGCATCCTTCATCGAGACGACGGAGTGCCTCGCTGCCGTCCCCGGCGGTTTCCACCTGATAACGATCCAGTTCCAGCAGGAGACGCAAGTAACGGCGCATGTCGGGAGAGTCATCGACAACAAGAATCGTAGCGCCGGCCGTATTCGATCTGGCAGATGGCATAGAGGGAGTAGGGGAGGCGCAATTTTGAAAAACGATTTCGCAATCTGCGCGCATCCTGCCTGAATTACTCTTCGTCGTGCTCCGAAAAGGGGAATGATTCGGTTAGCGGGGAGCGCGGTTAAGGGCGAAACCGACGCTCCTCCCACCCCATAAAGAATCATCGACCGACCAAGATCTCTTCACCCAATTAAAGATCGAATGAGTCCCGGACAGTCTCTCAACTGGACAGACTCTTAAGCCCGTCCAAGTGTTCTTTACGATCAAAAAGTGGTTGCGGCGGGTTTTTACCCTCCGCCCGGGCTTTCGTCAACTGCTTTCCCGTTTCGGGAGATCCCTTAGTTTCAACCATATGCCGACCATCCACAGCTGAGTGCCGCAACTTCAGTGCAATGGTTGCACCCCAACCCGCCAAGAGGTGCCCAACGGGCCGACTGTTGCAGTTTTTAACACCCGTTGCAGTCGGCTGGCCCTGATGTGGAGCCCGTCTTCGTCTGTGAAAAACTCGGCTCAAACGCCTCCGGAAGGGGTTTCCGCTACCCTGCGAGAGATACAATCGGCTGGGATAGACCGATTTCCTCCGTCCAACTCGACCCTCCGTGAGCAGCAATGTAGAGTGCCAGTTCCAGGCGGCTCCAGACCCCAAGTTTGTCGAAGGTGTTGCGCAAGTAGTTCTTCACGACCTGCTCGGTGGTGCCGATGAGGTTGGCAATCTCGCGATTGGTGAGGCCTTCCCAAACCAGAGTCGCGACTTGTACTTCCTTCGCGGTTAACCGATCACGTGGCTGCATGATTCTGTTTGCTCCTTGATGAACATTGCGGTGGCCAACTTGACCCGCTTACGGCCCTCGGTGATTCCCGCTCGCAGGAAAAGCGTCCGCAGGTGCTGTTTTACGGTGCGTGGGCTGATGTTCAGTTGGGCGGCGATTTCTTTGTTGCTGCAGCCCTGCACCAAAAGCTTCAGAACTTGCTCATCCCGTTGAGTAATTTTGATTTCGTTAAGATTGGTCATCGCTTTCCTCGCTAAGTTCGTGTTGCGTTGTACGCTTCCGCTAGAAGCAAGCCTTTCGCCAAACCTTCGCTTGAGGACAAACCCAAGTGGATGCTTACGTTTGGAGGCGGACCACGAGTGCAGCCCACCGTAACCTTGCTCCGGGAATGGAACTGGAAGTCCCGGAACGGACCTGCCGCGCTCAGCCGTTAGGGGACGGGGCCGTCCCACGGACCGTACTTTCCAACTGGATTCAGGAGGCGTTAAGGTAAGAAGTGGGATTACTGACGGGAGAGGGCGGTGAATTGTGCGCGTCCTGATTGTGGAAGACGAGCCCCGGCTGGCGGAAAACATCGCCCGCAGTCTGCGGGAAAGCGCGGGCTATGCCGTCGACATCGCACCGGACGGGCAGGAAGGCCTGTTTCTGGCGGAATCCAACGCCTACGATCTTCTTCTGCTCGATCTGATGTTGCCCGGGTTGAGTGGATCGGAGTTGCTCGCGCGCATCAGGAAAATGGGCCAGCACACTCCCGTGCTGGTCGTGACCGCACGGGATGACAAAGAATCTGTGGTCGCGCTGTTGAACGCGGGGGCGGACGACTATCTGACCAAGCCCTTTGATCTGGGAGAGTTGCTGGCGCGAACGAAAGCTTTGATCCGGCGCGGCAAAGGACAACCCTCCCCGGTTCTGACCATCGGCGACCTGGAATTGAATACGGTCAATCGTACGGTGCGCAGGGGGGAACGGTCGATCACGCTGACTGCAATGGAGTACCGGGTCTTGGAATACCTGGCACACCGGCCACAGGCGGTCGTATCGAAGACCGAATTGCTGGAGCATCTGTACGACTACAACTGGGAGAAGTTCAGCAACGTGATCGAAGTTTACATTTCAGGACTCAGACGGAAGCTCGACGACGGATCGGCGCGGCAGTTGATCCACACGGTTCGCGGACAGGGCTACATTTTGCAGGCTTGAGCATGCTGCGGCGTTCCCTTCAAAGACGGTTGCTTGCGACAGTCATCCTCTCGCAGGCTCTGCTGGCGCTGGGATTGCTCCTTGCCGGCATCTACTACACCCGCCGCCGCCTGCTGTCGACGCTCGACCTGGGAATCCAATCGCGCGCGACCAGTGTGGCGGCCTTGGTACGCTACGCAGAAGATGACAGCGGAAACGTATATTTCGATGGGCGTCTGGCGCCGGAACCGCTGGATCCCGAACACCCCGATTTTTTTGCGGTGTGGACGGACCGGTCCGGCTTGATTGCGAAGTCGAAGGGCTGGCCGAGTGGTCTCAACCTGGGACCTTCAGGCGGACGCTATTGGAGATTCTCCTACGGCGGGATTCCGTATCGCGCCATCCGCATACCGCAGATCCCAATCCTTGATCGTGAGGAGGGTCAGCCGCTGGTTACGCTGACCGTGGTTTATGCCGCGCCCACGGTGCGGCTGGAACAACAGGTGCGCGAGGCCGGCGTATTTATTGCCGCAGCCAGCCTGCTGCTGTTGGTGATGACCGGACTGCTCGCCCTCTGGGGCATCCGCCGCGGCTTGTGGCCGCTGCAGGAGCTGGCGACCCAGGCTTCTCGGGTCTCGGCCAACCAGTGGAAGCTTCAGGTTCCCGAGGACGCGGAACAGATTTCCGAGCTTCGCCCGCTTACCGAGTCGATGACGACGATGCTGGCCAGGCTGGAGCGTTCCTTCACCCAGCAGCGGGAGTTCATGGGGAATGCCGCGCATGAGCTGAAGACACCGGTCGCGGTATTGAAATCCACGCTGCAGTCTCTGCTGCATCGTCCCCGCAGCCTGGAAGAATACCGTCAGGGACTCGAGCAGGGTCTGGAAGATCTGGAAAGGCTGGAACAATTGCTGCAATGGATGCTGCGCCTGGCGCGGGCCGAACAGTGGGCCCATGGCGCCCTGCGCCGCGACCTGCAGGTGATCAACCTCGCCATGACCTGCGAGGAAGCGGTCGAAAGAATTCGCCCGTTGGCGCAAACTCGCAATACGAATTTGAGCCTGTCCACAAACGGACCGGTCTGGTTCCGGGCTGACCCTGAAGATCTGCAACTGGTGTGGGCCAACCTGCTGGAAAACGCGGTGCGCTACAGCCCCGAGGGAAGTTCGGTGGAAGTAACCGTCTGCAAAAACCATGGGGGACCGGCGCGCGTCATGTTCCAGGATCACGGGGTAGGCATTCCGAAATCCGATCTGCCTCATATCTTCGAGCGTTTCTACCGGGGAGACCGTTCGCGGGCGCGGGCCACGGGTGGCTTTGGACTCGGACTCGCCATCGCCAAGGCCCTGGTGGAGGCCTACGCTGGAACCATTGCCGTGGACAGCGAAGCTGGCCAAGGCACGCGCATAACGGTGGAGTTTCCGGTGGATGATCACTAGCCTGAATCTGCCCGACTTAGTACCGGGCTCCTGGTTCAGGTTTCCTTAAGCTGAATTCGTTGAGAATCTGACTTTTGTCGGACTCAGGGTGGGGTATGAACTCTTCACTGCGTAAGTTTGTGTACCGGTATTTACTGCCCGTGTGGCTGGGCGCCGGCATTCTGGCCATGGCTTTCGGCAGCGCGGCTTGCGCGCAATCGCAACCCATCGCCCAGGCCACGGCCGCAAACGACGCCGCGCCATCCTCCGGCAGTGCTCCCTTGACCCTGACTTTGCAGGATGCGCTGGAGCGGGCGAAGAAAATCAATCCTGACTACCGCTCCGCCGTCACCGACTACGGCGTTGCCAGGGAAGACAAGGTGCAAAGCCGCGCGGCGCTGCTGCCCAACGTGAATTACACGACGTCGTTCCTCTACACCCAGGGAAATGGCAGCGGCGTGGGTCGATTCATCGCGAACAACGGCATTCACGAATACATCAGCCAGGGCAACGTGCACCAGGATATCTCGCTGCAAAACCTGGCGGACTACCGCCGGACACAGTTCCTGGAGGCGGCAGCACGGGCGCGCTCCGAGGTGGCCGCGCGGGGGCTGGTGGTGGCCGTGGTGGACGCGTATTACGGGTTCGTGGTGGCGCAGCGAAAATATGCGACGGCGCAGCGCGCGGACGCCGAAGCCCAACGTTTCCTCGATATCAGCCAAAAGCTCGAGCGGGGCGGCGAAGTCGCCCACTCCGATGCCATCAAGGCACAAATTCAACAGCAGCAACAGCGCCGCGATTTGCAGGAAGCGGAACTGCAGATGAATCGCACCCGGCTGGGATTGTCGGTTCTGGTGTTTCCCGACTTCACCGAGAATTTCACGGTGGTGGATGACTTACAGTTGCCGGAGCCGCTTCCGGCTTTTCCGGAAATTCAGGCAGCCGCCGCCAGCAAGAATCCCGAATTGCGAGCCGCCGTGGCCACGCTACAGGCATCCAGGCAGGAGGTGGCAGGCGCGTGGAACGGATTTCTGCCCTCGTTAAGTTTCGACTACTTCTATGGCATTGACGCCAGTCACTACGCGGTGAACCAGTTCGATCCCGGGACTGGCCGTGTATTTCGCAACCTCGGTTACGAGGCAGCCGCGACTCTGCAGCTTCCGGTGTGGAACTGGGGATCCAATCGCAGCAGACTCAAGCAGGCGGAACTGCGACGCGACCTGGCTCAGGTAGAATTGAGCGCCACGCAGCGGCAACTGTTGGCAAACCTGCGCACTTTTTACGACGAAGCGCAAACCTCGCGCCAGGAATTGGAATCCCTTAACCAGTCGGCGGACTTAGCCGCAGACAGTCTGCGGCTGACGACCATGCGGTATCAGGCGGGAGAAGCTACGGTGCTGGAAGTTGTGGATGCGCAGAATACGTTGACGCAGTCGCGCAACGCGTTCAATGACGGCCAGGCGCGTTTTCGCGTCGCGCTGGCTACGTTGCAGACGTTAACAGGAAATTTCTGAACCGATGAAAACCCATCACGCCAATTTCCCGGCTGCCCGATGCACTCGCGTGGTCTTGCGTCAGGCCTCGATCCTGTGCGCCGGGCTCGCGATCATCGTACTTGCCGGGTGTTCCAAAGAGCCCGCCGAAAAAGAGCCGACGGTACCGGTCCAGGTGGTCGCGGTGGAGAAGACTGGGTTGCAGAAAACCGTGGTCGCGCAAGCCATCCTGTTCCCTTTGCAGCAGTCGGCCATCACCCCCAAAATCAGCGCTCCGGTCGAGAAATATTACATTCAGCGCGGGAGCCGGGTGCGAGCGGGCCAGGTTCTGGCCGTGTTGGAAAACCGTGATCTGGCTGCGGCGGCACAGCAAAATCAGGGAGACTACGAACAGGCACAGGCCGCCTACGAAACCACCACGGGAGCCAGTTTGCCCGCCGACATCCAGAAGGCGCAGCTGGACGTGGACGGCGCCAAGCGCATGTACCAGGCCGAGCAGAAGATCTACGACAGCCGCCAGGAACTGTTTAAAGAAGGCGCGTTGCCGCGCAAGGATCTGGATCAAGCCGGCGTCGATTTCACAAATGCCAAGAACCAGTACGAGATTGCACAAAAACACCTCGACGCGATGATGGCGATCGAGAGACAGCAGACGCTCAAATCTGCAGCCGGACAACTGACCTCGGCCAAAGGCAAGTACGAGGGAGCCAGAGCGCAGCTCGGATACTCCGAGATTCGCAGCCCAATCGACGGAGTGGTCGCGGACCGTCCTCTGTATCCAGGGGAAATGGCGACCGCCGGCAACCCGCTTCTGACGGTCATGGATATTTCGCAGGTCATTGCTCGCGCTCATATTCCCCAACCGGAAGCGGCGGTGCTGAAAGTAGGAGACCGAGCCACCATCACAGCACCGGGGGAGGACGCCGCGGTGGACGGCAAGGTCACGATCATCAGCCCGGCGCTGGATCCAAACAGCACCACCGTCGAAGTCTGGGTTCAGGCAAAGAATCCCAAGCAACGCCTGAAACCCGGAACCAGCGTGCAGGTTTCGATGGTGGCGCAGACCATTCCCGATGCCCTGGTGATTCCTTCGGTTTCCCTGCTCACCGGAGACGACGGCGCAACCACGGTCATGGTGGCGGGCAACGACGACCGTGCCCACCAGAAGCCAGTGAAGGTCGGCATTCGCGAAGGCGATCAGGTTCAGATTACGGAGGGATTGCAAGCCGGCGACCGGGTGGTGGCTTCTGGCGCTTACGGCCTGCCAGACAACACCCGGATCAAGGTTGAGACTGCGGACAAAGGTGCGGATAACAAAGGTGGTGCAAAGCCGGCGGCAGGCGACGGCGGGGAAAAGGATGACAAGAAATAACCACCCGCGGCCGGGCTCGCGCCGACAATCCGTAAGGCTTCCCGATCGGGCAGGCGAAGGAGGACGCCGGTGAATCAATCGGAATCCCCTTTCTGGTTTTCGCGCCACTCCAAGCCCGTCATCTTCGTGATCATCACGCTCGCAGCGCTGGGAATTTACCTGGCGTTTACCATCCCGGTGTCGGTGTTCCCCACCACCAACTTTCCCCGGATCCTGATTGCGGTCGACAACGGAGTGATGCCCATCGACCAGATGATGGTGACCATCACCCGTCCGCTGGAAGAAGCCGTCAACAGCGTTCCCGGACTGCAGCAGGTACGCTCCATCACCAGCCGCGGCTCGGCGGAGATCGACCTGTTCTTCAGCTGGGACGTGGACATGTTCCAGACCCTGCAGTACGTGAACGCAGAGTTGTCGCGGGTGCAACCCGAACTGCCGCCGACGGCCGCGGTGGTCGCGCACCGCATGACCTTCGCCAGCTTCCCCATCATTGGCTACAGTCTGACCTCGGACAACGTCCCGCAGACCAAGCTCTGGGAGATGGCGACTTACGAGATCAAGCCACGGCTGAACCGCCTGGAAGGAGTCTCTACCATCGTGGTGCAGGGCGGGCAGGAGCCCGAGTTCCACATCATTCCCGACTCCGCGAAACTGCTGACGGCGAATGTCACGGTTCCAGACATTCTGGAAACCATGCGGCGTACCAACCTGATCGATTCTCCGGGTTTGTTCGAACAGAATCATCAGCTGGTGCTGGGATTGGTCAGCGGGCAGGTGCGCACTCCAGAACAGATCGCCAACACCGTGATCAAGACGACGCCCGCGGGCGTTCCGGTGCGCATTGGGGACGTCGCCAGCGTGGCGCCGGGAGTGAAGCCGCTCTACACCATCGTTACCGCCAACGGCCGGCCCGCGGTGCTGCTCAACGTGAATCGCCAACCCGACAGCAACACGGTTCAAGTCGCCGACGAAGTTCACAGGACGATCGCAGAAATCCGGAAGTCGCTGCCGCCGGGCGTGGAAATCAAACCCTTCTACGATCAGTCGATCATCGTCAACGATTCCATCAAAAGCGTGCGCGATGCCATCCTTCTGGGATTGATCCTGGCGTCCATCATCCTGGTGGTCTTCCTGCGCGATTGGGGAACCTCGGTGGTCGCGGGCCTGGTGATTCCGGTGACCATTGCAATCACCTTCATTGCGCTCAAACTCCTGGGGCAAAGCTTCAACCTGATGACGCTGGGCGGGCTGGCCGCGGCGGTAGGGTTGGTCATTGATGATGCCATCGTGGTCGTCGAAAACATCGTGCTCCACCGCGACGCCGGACAGGATCGGCTGCAGGCCATTCATAGCGCCCTGCAAGAGATTACGGTTCCCCTGATCGGTTCGACGGTGACGCCGGTCGTGGTGTTTCTGCCGCTGATCACCATCACCGGCGTCACCGGAACATTTTTTCGGGCGCTGGCCGTCACCATGGCGGTTTCGCTTTTTGCTTCTTTGGCCCTGGCGCTGACCTGGACGCCGAATCTCAGCCAGTATTTCATTCAACGATCCGGTCACAGAATTGAAGGGATTGAGCCCGATCAGGAATCGATTACCCGGCTGCTGGCGGTGGAAGAAGCTTCTCTGGGGAAATTCTTCCGCAACATTATTGCGTTTCACCAACGCTGGCTGCGGCGCGCACTCGAGAAACCCGCATGGCTGGCCGCCCTGAGCGTGGTCCTGATTGTGGCTTCGTATTTCTGTTACCAGTTTTCTGGCTCCGACCTGATGCCGGAGATGGACGAAGGCGGATTCACGCTGGATTACTGGACTCCCGCCGGCACGTCGTTGCAGGAAACCAATCGCATCGTCGGTCACATGGAGCAGATCGCAAACCGCACGCCCGAAGTGGAGAGCACATCGCGGCGCACCGGTATGGAACTGGGTCTGGCAGCGGTGACCGAGGCCAACCGCGGCGACATTCTGGTCAAACTTAAGAAAGACCGGGATCGCGGCATCGATGAAATCATCGAAGAAATCCGCGCCAAAGTAGCCGCGCAAGAACCGGCGGCCAAGGTCGAATTCGTACAGGTTCTGCAGGACATGATCGGAGACCTGACCAGCGAGCCGGAACCCGTCCAGATCAAATTGTTCTCCGAGGATCCGGCCTTGCTTGAGACTTGGGCCACGAAGGTGGGCGAGTCTATCGGAAAAATCAAGGGCGTAGTCGATGTGCTGAACGGAATCGAGAACACCATCAGCGGCCCGGCAGTGAACTTCCAGGTAGATCCGAGCGTGGCCGCGCGCGCCGGATTCACTCCCGAAGAAGTCGCCACCGACGCAGCCGCAATTCTGGAAGGCGAGCCCGCCGCCACCCCGGTCGTGACCCACGATCGCCCTTACACGGTGCGAGTGCGTTTCCCGGCAAACAGCCGGGTTTCGCTGGACGCGATGAAGAATACCGTGCTCACCAGCAGTTCCGGACACACCGCAACCCTGGGCGCGCTGGCTACCGTGACCGAACTGCCTCCGCAAACCGAAATCCGCCGCGAGAACCTGCAACGCGATGTCTCGGTCACGGCGCGCCTGGAAGGCGTCGACCTGGGGACCGGGATCGCCGCAGTGCAGAAGGCGATCGCGGATCTGCATATTCCGTCCAGCATCCGGGTGGAATATGGCGGAACCTACCAGCAGGAGCAGAAGTCGTTCCGCGACCTGGTGTCGGTGCTGATTCTGGCGATCGTGCTGGTATTCATTGTCCTGCTGTTCGAGTTCGGATCGTTCGCCGCGCCGCTGGCCATTCTGGCTTCGGCGCTGCTTTCGACCTCTGGGGTGTTCATCGCCCTGCTGATCACCCGCACGACCTTCAACGTCTCGTCTTTCATGGGCATGATCATGGTGGTTGGCATTGTGGCGAAGAACGGCATTCTATTGCTGGACGCGGACCAGAAATTCCGCAAGCTGGGAATGTCTCCCGAGGACGCCATGCTGCAAGCCAGCCGCCGCCGCTTACGTCCCATCGTCATGACCGCCCTGGCCACCATCGCTGGCATGTTGCCGTTGGCGTTCGCCATCGGCGCCGGCTCCCAGATGCTGCAGCCGCTGGCCATCGCAGTCATCGGAGGCATCCTGATCTCGATGGTGCTGTCGCTGGTGATCACTCCCGCGGTTCACTACTACCTGAGTCACGAAGCCAGCTCCGATGCCGAGAGGGAGCAGCTCTCGCCTGCGGCGATCTAAACTTTCCCTGATCCTCAAAATCGGGAAGGACTTGGACATCGCATGTGCAAGAATTTGCACAGGGGAGCCCACCCGGGGCGGGATGGCACATTTTGCGTAACCCCCAAAGCTGTCAGTATCAATATCTTGCGGGAAAGCCTCTGGGAATTTGGTTGACCAATTGCACTACAATGGAGGGGGGCCGGACCTCTGGTCCGGCGGTTGCGGAGTGCCTGTCGACGTGAAGCCTAGACCGACGACCACGCAGAATAAGCCAGTTCTGGACCGAGAAACATTCCAGCAACTGCTGGAGGCGGCCTATGTCCTGCAGGGGCACAACGATCGCTCGCGGCCGGCGATGGTGCGTCCAGATTACACCCAGGCCCTCTCCGAACTGGTCGAAATCCAGAGCCTGATTCAAAGTCACCAGCTTGATCTGCAGTCTGCGGCCTCGGTGATCGCGGCGCGTGCGGAGAAATTTACCGGCGCAAGTGGGGCTGCAGTTGGAATCCTGAAAGACGACGAATTGAATTACAAGTCCGCCACGGGAAGCGCCGCCGACGATAGTGGGATGCCGGTCCCGGCCGCATCCAGTCTTTCGGCACATTGCTTTGCCACCGGCCAGAGCCTGCAGTCGCTCGATGCCTTGAAGGACGCCCGTATTCCGGCAGATCTTTGCCGCGAAGCTGGCGTCCAATCGTTGATCGCGGTTCCGGCGTTTCACGAAGGTAAAGCCGCAGGCGTTCTCGAGCTTCGCTTCTCAGAAAAAAATGCCTTCCAGGAACAGGACGTTCGCACTTGCCAGTTGCTGGCTGGCCTGCTGGCGGAAGCGATTGCCCGCTCTGCCGAACTGGAATGGAAGCAGGCGCTCGCAGTCGAGCGGGCGACCATGATCGAAGCTTTGGAGAGAATTAAACCTCAGCTCGAACGAATGGCAGTGGAACCGGCAAAAAATACTGAGGCCGCCAGTCCGAGTGTGGCTCCCGCAACCGCGCCTGCCAAGGAACAGGTCGCAGTCCTGTGCCGTGGATGTGCGCACGAGTTGGAGCTGGAAGAGTTCTATTGTGGAATCTGCGGGGCGCCTCGTCCCAGCGAAGATCCCGCCAGCGGAGACTTACAGAGCAAGTGGGCTTCGTTGTGGCATTTGAAGCAGGCGGCTGACATTCGCAAGAGCGCAGCCAACGAGGACCTCTCGGAGGAGATTGAATCTGTAACTCCACTCTTCCCCGCTGCATTGGAATCCAGCAATCACGGCAGGGCGGACATCCGCTCGCCGGAAGAAGACGCAGGGTTGACGATCGACCAGGATCCGTCCCATGCGGTACGCATCTTGCCCGCGTTAAATGAAGACTCCGAAATAGCCTCGACGCCAGTACCTTCCGGCTCGCCATGGACATCCGCTGCCCATGCCCGACAGTGGCTGGAATCCTTCAATACGCCTCGCAAGCGGGTTTGGCTGGCCCGGCACCGGGCGAACCTGTACCTGGCAACGGCCGCAACCTTGTTGTTCGCCGTCATCGCTGGATGGGGGTCGTATTCGACTCCGGCTTCAGGAAGCGGAATATCCCAAGCGCGTAGCCGGAGGAACCCGCCTCCGCCGCAACTCAGTTTATTCGAAAAAACCCTGGTGGGGCTGGGGTTGGCGGTACCGCCGCCCTCGCCAACTTACAGAGGGAATCCTGAGATCACAGTTTGGGAAGACGTACGAACCGCCCTTTACTATTGTCCGGGTGCCGATCTCTATGGGAAGACCGAGCGCGGTAAGTTCAGCACCCAGCGAGAAGCCCAACAAGACCAGTTTGAGCCCGCATTTCGCCGACCCTGCGAATGAAGTCCCCTTTCTTCTTAATTTAAATACAGGGAAATTTTTATCCTTCTGGGGTTTGACAAGTCTCAAGACCCGGAGTGGAATTGAGAGAATCATTTCTTCTGGAGTCTCGCATCGTGGCGGAACGTTGGGAACAGGGACAAAAGCCGGTGGAATTGCCGAATCCGGAGCTCAACCCCCTCCAGAACGCAACGTTAGGCCGACATCTTGGGCGCTGGGCGCAGGTCTACTTCACCAGCCCACCGGAAAAGCGCGAACAAGCTGTAGGCGACCTGCTTCGCGAGCTTGAAGCGGAAACCGCTCCAGCATCGCCGCAACTCGATGACACCAGTCACGCGGCTCACGCTGCGGTTCCCAGTCTGATTTGCGGGCTGTGTCAGCAACCGAACGAACTTGACCAGAGGTTCTGCGGGCTTTGCGGATCACCCTTGCGGGGTCAAAACCCTCAGCCAGGGCAGGGACGACCGGTTGCACCCATATCTGCGCCGCGGGGCCCAGAAACGACAGACGAAGACGGCCTGCAGTGGCTGCGTGAGAAGAGCCTCAGCCGTCTGTCGGACTCAGAGGAGTCTTCCGGGAAGTGGAAATATGTGCTGGTCGCGCTGGCAATCGTGCTGGCGGCACTCGGCGGTCTGCAGTGGTTTTCGAATCGTCCGGCTGCCGTGTCCTCCCCGGCGGTCACTTCTTCTATGCCCGTCCAGACTCCGCCGACCAATCCAGCGGAACCACCCGTAACCAACAGCAATGCGCCGCTAACGGAACCTCCGCCGGTGGAGCCAGCAACGCTGAAACATCTGGAGCCAGCGCCCACCGGGCTTGCTGCGCGCCCCGCGGTGGCTGCGCCTTCTAAGGAACCGGGCGAAAGCGTCGAGGAGGGCGGAGCCAAGGAACTCTACCTGGCGCAAGGCTACCTTGGAGGCAAGCATGGGCGACGCGATTCGACGGAAGCCGCCAAGTGGTTGTGGAAAGCGGTGGCGAAACAGAACACCACAGCCGATGTTCTGCTCTCCGACCTTTACGTGAGCGGGGATGGAGTGGCCAAGAGTTGCGATCAGGCCCGATTGCTGCTGGTGGCGGCGACGCAGAAAGGTGCGCCCACAGCAGCGGAGAAGTTGCGCAGCCTTGAATCGGGTGGCTGCCGCTAAACCTCAATCCAGTGGGAAAGCGATCTGGATCTGCGGTCTGCAGCCGGGCACCCGTTGTCTACTGCTCGATCAGATTCCGGCCTCGAATCAGCGGCGTATCTAAGCTGAGGATACTCTGTTCCCAGCGTTCCAGAAAATCAGGCGTGGGCCGCACTTTCGTGTCTGCGGGCCTCGTACCAGAGAGCAAGCTCGACTCGGTTCCAGAGTCCGAGTTTGTCGTAGATGACGCGAAGGTAGTTTTTGACGACGTGCTCCGTGGTTCCAATCGCATCTGCGACTTCACGATTTTTGAGACCCTGGGCGACGAGTTCAATAACTCGCTGTTCCCGTTCGCTGGGAATCCGCTTTCCGTAACGCTCGCTTCCGAACATAGCTGCCTCCGATATAAAAGTGTGGCGAGTTTCACCCGCTTAATTCCGCCGCTGATGCCGAACCGCAGAAAAAGACGATTGAAGTGCGCTTTCACGGTGCGTGGCGCCATTTTCAACTGCCGCGCGATTTCCGAATTGTCGCAACCCTGAAGCAACAATTCCGCGATCTGCTCCTCGCGCGGACCCAATCGAACAGGCTTGTCCTTCATGCTAGGTCCCCCCCATTTAGACGAAGGCGCAACCGAACAAATCCGCGCATGGTCAAATCCGCGGCCGGCCCGGAACTGCCAACTTAGAGAACTATGAAAAGACGTTTGGCTCTCCCGAAACTCATAGCATTCACAATGCCAAGTTATCTCAGGGGAAACAGTGAGCATTGACCAAGGATTTCCACAGCGGCGCCATCCCAGCGAGGGGCCCAGAGGGCAGATTTCATCGTCTGCCCGGTCCAGTTAGCAGAAGGAGGGGAAAATAGAAAGCGATTTCGTCAAAAAATCCTCTGGCGGGTTAAGGTGAATCCCTTAGGACAAAATTCCATCCCTTGCCGTCAGGAGCGGAAGGAATTACATCTTTTCCCGTATTGCAACTGGGCTGGGACCTATGCGCCCCGGGGTGGGGTCGGGTGTAAACCCAATGGACGTAACGACGGGAAGGCCGTTCCGAGTGCTCGCGCAGCCGGTTATTTCACGATCAGGGACGCGGTCTTGCTCACGCCGCCCGCGGTAGCCGTGATTCGCACCGTGGTTGCGCTTGAGACTGGATTGGTCAGGATCGCCAAAGTTCCACTCGTGCTCCCCGCCGGAACCGTGAGTGGGGCTGGCATCGAGGCTAAGGCAGAACCTCCAGCCGGTACGGTGAACGACACTACCGTGTCGCTGGCCAAGGCTTGGGCAAAAGTTACTTGGGCGATGGTGGTTGAACCACCCACGACTGAACTCGGCGTCAGGGTCAAAGAAGTGAGACCGTTTGGGGTAACCGTCAGGGATGCCGTTCTGCTCACGCCGTTGGCTGCGGCGGATACCTGCACTGTCGTTTTGCTGGAAACTGACGCGGTCACGAGTGTGAAGGTTGCCGCGCTGGTCCCGGCGCTTACCGTGACCGAGGCGGGTATGGAACTCACCGCCGCACTTCCGCTGGTGACGGTCAGGTTCACCGTAATATCCGCTGCCGCGGTGGCGGCGAGAGTCACGGTTCCGGTGCTGCTGCCGCCGCCGATCACCGAAGTCGGAGAAAACTTCAGCGAACTGGGAGTGTTGGCGGTCACCGTCAAAGAGCCCGTCTTGCTGCCGCCATTGACCGCTGCCGAAACCTGCACCGTGGTCTTGGCGGAGACATTCGCGGTGACCAGCGTGAAGCTTGCCGTGGACGATCCCGCGGGCACGGTTACGGAAGCGGGAATCGAACTCACCGCAGCGCTTCCACTGGTGACGGTCAGGGTTACCGAAAGATTTGAGAGCGCGGGTGCAGCCAGCGTCACTGTCCCGGTGCTGCTGGCGCCGCCGATCACCGAGGTGGGCGAGAATTTCAGGGAACTCGGGGTGTTGGCCGTGGCGGTAAAAGTCCCGTTCACCGTGGTGCCGTTGAGGCTCGCCGATATTTTGGCGGTCGTCGATGCGTTCACGGCATTCGTCACTACCGTGAAAGTCGCCGTGGACGAACCCGCGGGAACGGTGACCGAACTTGGAATGGAAGCGATGGCGGAACCGCCACTCACAATGCTCAAGGCAACCGCGGTGTCAGAGACCGTGGGCGCGCCCAGGGTGACCGTACCAGTCGTGCTCAGTCCGCCGACCAGCGATGTCGGGCTGAATTTCAGCGAGCTGGGAATTTCGGGAGTAAGGGTGAGAACCGCGGTGAGATTCGAACCGCCGAAAGAACCCGTCAGGGTGGCGGTGGTCTTGCTCGACACGCCAGTCGTGGTCACGGTTGCGCCTGCACTGGTTGCACCCGCCGCAATGGTTACGCTGGGAGGCACCACGGCCAGCGAGTTGTTGCTGGAAAGGTTGACCACCGCACCGCCCGCGGGGGCCAGGCCTACGAGATAGGCGGTTCCAACCGAGTTCACTCCGCCCACGACCGTCGTGGGATTGAGTTTGAAATTGTAGAGCGCCGCCTGCGAATTCACGCCGCTTGCGTCGATGATGTATAGCCCGGTGTTGCGGTCGCTCAACAGCACGCGATCCTGACCGAGATAGGGATACACGCCCCAGTTGCCATCCAGCTGCGTCGCATTCACCGCGCCCGGCCAGGTGTCATAGCTGCCGACCAACACCGGGCTGTTGGGATTGCTGATATCGAAAATCAGGGTTCCGGCCTGGAACCAGGAAACGTAAAGCAGGTTGCCCATGATTCTCGGATCATGCGGGGCAACGGCGCTGACCCCGAGCGCGGTCATGGTGAGCGTCGAGGCGACGGTCACACTGGCCGGGTTCGTGATGTTGTAGATCTTCACTTCCGAAGTGCCGTCGGTGGTCTTGCGGCTGTAAGCCAGGTAGTTGCCGTCCGCGGTAGCCGAGGCGCTGCTGCCATCGATCCCGGCGCTGAAAGATCCCAGCAGAACCGGAGCCTGGGTCGCGATATTGGTGATGTCCCAGATGTCGCACTTCCCGCCCCATCCTGCGGTATAGAGCCGCACGGAGCCAGCGCCGTTGTCCTGTATGTCCATGTCATTGACCCACTGCGGGTCGGTGGAAGTGATGGTGGTTTTCAGCACGGGAATCGCAGGATTGCTGACATCGAACACCTTGATCAACGCGGGCGCAGTCAGGTTTTGCGGAATGAAGACGAAGTTCTGCCAGATCGCAACTTTGTGGGTGTTGTCGTATCCGCCGTTGGCCGAAGTGATCTGCGAAAACAGCGTGGGATTGGTGGGATCGGAAACATTCACGATATGCAGACCGCTCCCCATATTGTCGGCAAAATATCCGACTCCATTCGCAACCTTGATATCTTCCATGTCGAGCGAATTCGAGGGAGCGTAGTAGGAGGCCAGCGCCGGAGCATTGGGATTCGTAATGTCGTAGATCAGAACGCCGTTGCGCCGCTCCGAGCCGATGTAGGCATAGTTCCCATCGCCCCACACCCCGGCATAGCTCTGATACGCGCCGTAGGGGTTGGTCTGGGAGCGCAGCGTGGTGTGGATACCCTGCGCGTGCACGGTGGCAACCAGGCAAACCGCGAGCAGCGGGAAAAGTGCAAGATAGGCAAACGCTTGCCAAACACTGCGCTGAGTCCAAGCCATTCTGGTCAAAACGCCCCTTTACGGATCCGGCCATAAAGGGGAGAGGAATGGCCAAATATCCGGATTTCTCCCTCTTACGGTGCAACCGATCTGCCAAACTCGACCCATCAATACGACCCTAACTCATCTGTAAACATTAGCGATATCATCTTCCGGACGGGTGGGCCAGCGGCCGGGATGAAAAACTTTGCGCTTCTGGCTGGATAGCGACAAGCATTGTCCGTTTGCCTTACACTAAGCGCTCAATTCATTTCATCGCCCATGAAATTGTCGGTCGTCATGCCCGTCTACAATGAGCGCAATACCCTCCGCGCAGTGGTGGAGCGTGTGCTCGCTGTCAACCTCGATCTTGAACTGGTCTGCGTCGATGATGGCTCCCAAGATGGCTCGCGGGAGATTTTGGCGGAACTGCAGGCTCAGCATCCTGAGATACAGGTTTTCCTGCAGCCGCACAACATGGGGAAAGGCGCAGCCCTGCGCCGCGGCATCCAGGAAGCCAGCGGCGATTTCGTGATCATTCAGGACGCGGACCTGGAGTACGATCCGTCCGATTATCCGGCGCTTCTCGAGCCCCTGCTGCAAGGTAAGGCCGACGTTGTGTACGGCTCCCGTTTCCTGGGAGGCGAACCGCACCGCGTTCTGTACTTCTGGCACTCGGTCGGCAATTCGCTTCTTACCCTGCTCTCCAATTGCGTAACCAATATCAACCTGAGTGACATGGAGACCTGCTACAAGGTTTTCCGGCGTGAAGTCATCCAATCCATACCGATCGAAGAAGACCGCTTCGGATTCGAGCCGGAGATCACCGTCAAAGTTGCCAAACGGAGGCTTCGCATCTACGAAGTGGGCATCAGCTATTGGGGCCGCACCTACGAGGAGGGGAAAAAGATTGGGTGGAAAGACGGCATCCGCGCCCTGTGGTGTCTGCTGAAATACTCGGTCACCGTTCCCGTGGCCTCCGGGCAATACGCCGAGGCGGCCCGGCGCTCCGTTCCGGAAGCTTCCGGCCGGCCGCCGTCCGGCAGCAGCGACTAGCGGCCGGTCCCCCGCTCGCGCACGCGCCGCGTCACATCGCACACCACGGCGAGTTGAGAGATCGGACGATCGGGCTCAGCCATGAGCCCCATGAGGATCGCTTCAAAATCGTTCGCCATTTGCGCAATGGTGGATTGGTCAAACAGATCCGTGCTGTATTCGAAGAAACCGCTTTGCCCGGTGGCGGCTTCCAGTTCCAGCGCCAGGTCGAACTTGGCGGTTCCGGTATCGACAAATTTCGGGGGCGTGACCGTGAGGCCCTTCAATTCGAGGGCGGGCACCGGCGCCTTCAGAATGCGGAAGTTCACCTGGAAAAGCGGCATCCGCGCCGCTTCCCGCGGAGGACGCAACGCCTCCACCAGCTTGTCGAAGGTCAGATCGGCGTGGTCAATGGCACCCTGCACCACCTTATCCACGCGGGTCATCAATTCGCGAAAGCTAGGATCTCCGGACAGATCACTGCGCAGCACCAGCGTGTTCACAAAGAAACCAATCGCTCCTTCCAAGCGTCGACTGGACTTAGGCGAAACCGGTGACCCGATAGAAATGTCATGCTGGCCGGACCAGCCATGGAGAAACACGTTGAAGGCGGCACAGGTTCCCCGAAACGGAGTGGTGCCGCTGGCCAGGCTGAGATCGGCGATGGCTTGCAATTGTGCGCGCGAGAGCGGCATGGGATAGCGAGTTCCCCTGAGACTGGAAATCGCCGGCCGCGGCCGATCGGTCGGCAGATTGAGTTGCGCCGCGCCAGTCAACTGGCCCTTCCAATAGCTCACCAGCTGTTCCAGCCGTTCTCCCTGCAGATAGCGGTTCTGCCATAGCGCGAAATCGCTGTACTGGATGCGAGGCTCGGGGAGCACCGCCGGATGGCCACTCACGAAGCCCTGGTAAAGCGGTGAGAGCTCCTGGTACATGAGTTGGGTGGAGCCAAACTCGGTGGCAATGTGATGGGCAACGTGGACCAGAAGGAATTCGTCTTCCGCCAGCCGGATCAAAGCCGCCCGCAGCATCAGATCCCGCGCAAAGTTGAAGGGACGGGCGGACTCTTCCTTCACCCGGCGATCCGCCTCCGCTTGCTGCTGGGCTCCCTGAAGAGGGCGCAGGTCAAACTGCTTCAGCTCGACATTCCATTTTTTCAGGACCACCGGGACCGGGTTACCGCCGGGGGCGAGAAACACCGTGCGCAACACTTCATGCCGGCCAACCAGAGCGTTCAGCGCCTGATGGAACGCCTCGACGTTCAGGTTGCCGCTGATCCGCATCACGTAGGGCACGTTGTAGACTCCGCTGCCGGGGGTGAGTTGATCCAGATACCATAACCGGCGCTGCGTGAACGAGATCAGACGAGGATCGTCGGGCTTACGAGGCTCGAGGACCGGCTCAGTTTCGGGTTGTGCGCCCGCGGATCCACTCATACATTCACCTACTCTTGCCAAGTCGCTTAAACTGTCAGCTTAACGGTAGCCTACCGCATCACGGTTGAAACCAAAGTAATGATGTCTACCTCCGCCAATTATGAGAAAAACAGGTAGGTACCCGAGTTGGCCTTGGTGTGCGTCCACGCGACTGAAGTGCCATCAGGAGTAGATTAGCGCATATGCAGGAACCGGTCGGCTTCCAGTTATCGTCGCAGCAAAAACGGGTTTGGCATCTGCAGGGCAATGGCCAGCCTCTGGCCGCTCAGCTTGCCCTGGCACTCGAGGGGGAACTCGACCCGAACCGGTTGCGGAGCGCGCTTGAAAAAGTGGTGCGGCGGCACGAGATCCTGCGTACCAGCTTCCTGCGTCCGCCGGGGATGAAGTTTGCGCTGCAAGTGGTCCATGGCGAGGCCGGACCGAAGTGGGAGCAGATTGACCTGCGGGCCGTGGCACCCGCGGAACTCGAAGCCAGATTAGGGCCCATGCTGGCGGCGGCGAAACTCGACTTAAGCGCGGCCAGTGGCATGGTGCACGCTTTTCTTGCCATCCTTCCGGCGGGCCACAACATTCTGGTTCTGACTTTGCCTGCGCTCTGTGCCGACGTTCGCACTCTGAAAAATCTGATCGCAGAACTGGTTCAGTTCTATGCCGGGGAGGAAGCTGGCGGCGCTGACCCTCTGCAGTACGCCGATTACTCGGAATGGCAGAACGAACTCCAGCAAAAGGACGATGCGGAGTCGAACGCCGGACGGGAATACTGGGCGGGATATAACGCTGCCCAAATTCCGGCGCTTGGGTTGCCGTTCGCTGGCCGGCAGAAGGCAGAGACTGAATTCCAGCCGGACGTGGTTCCGATTCCGCTGGGACCTGCGGTCGCAAGCTACCTGCAGGCCGCGGCGAACCCGTCGGATTTCCTGCTTTCCTGCTGGCAGGTTTTCCTGTGGCGTCTGACCGGACAAGCCGAGCTGGTGGTAGGAAATGTAAGCGACGGACGCAGTCATGAGGAACTGGCTGCCGCATTCGGGCTGTTCGCGAGAGTACTGCCGGTTTACGCAAACTTTGAGACCGACCTCACGCTGGCCGAACTGGTAAAGCAGACAGAACAGGTGCGCTCCACGGCCTGCGAACACCAGGACTACTTCAATCTCGAAGACCCTGACACGATTCCCGCCGGCTTCAGCGTGGAAGAGAAACCCAGCCGGCAATCCGCGGCAGGTATCAGCTTTTCCGTTTTCGAGCAGCGCTGCCGTAGCCACGGATTTCAAGTGGAGTTGCGCTGCCTGGTGGAGGATTCGAAGTGGCAGGCGGAACTGGTTTTCGATCCCACCCGCCTGGATCGCAAAATGGCGGAGACCCTGGCACGAAGGTTTTCCGCCTTGTTAGCGGGAGCGGCTGCCGACCCCAACGCGAGGGTTGGTTCCCTGCCGATCATGGACGCGAAAGAACGGCAGCAGGTGGTCACCGCGTTCAACCAGACGACCGCGGATTACCCGCGCGGCAAGTGCGTGCACGAACTGTTCGAGCAGCAGGCCGCGCGCTATCCCAACCGTCCCGCGCTGCGCTGTGGGGAGCAGGAATTCAGCTATGCGCAGTTGAATTCCCGGGCCAACCAGCTGGCGCATTTCCTGCGCAAGAACGGCGTCGGCGCGAACACCGCCGTGGGTCTGTGCGTGGAACGTTCCGCCGACATGATCGTCGGCCTGCTCGGCATCCTCAAAGCGGGCGGCTGCTACGTGCCGTTGGCGCCGGACAATCCCCAAGCCCGCCTGGCACACCAGTTGTCGGAGACTGCGGCTGCGGTGGTGCTCACCCAACAGAAACTGCTGCAGCTGCTTCCCGAGTTTGCCGGCAAGGTGGTCTGTCTCGACCGCGATGGGGCGCTGTTTCAGCACGAACCGCGGGTCAATCCCCAGATGCTCAACAGCCCCGAGGACCTGGTGTACGTGATCTATACCTCCGGCTCCACTGGAGTTCCGAAGGGAGTTGCGGTGCGGCATCGCAACCTGGTGAACTACAGCCACTTCATTCGGCGACGGCTGCAACTCGAGCAAGCCACACAGGGGCTGCATTGCGCCACGGTTTCCACCATCAGCGCCGACCTCGGCAACACTTGCATCTTCCCTGCTCTCATCTCCGGCGGATGCCTGCACGTCATCCCCTATGAGATGGCGATGGCGGCGAACCTGTTTGCGGCTTACACGGCGAAGCATCCCATCGACGTACTGAAGATCACACCCTCGCACCTGAATACCTTGCTCAATGCGCCGCAGGGCAAGGCCATCCTTCCGCGCAAGCATCTGGTGTTGGGGGGAGAAGCCTCGAGCTGGAGCTTCATCGAGCGCATTCGCCAGGCTGGCAAATGCGCTGTTCTGAATCACTACGGGCCCACGGAAGCGACCGTGGGTTGCTGCACGTTTGCGGTCGCCGAAAACGATGTGAAAGCCTGGTCGCCGGCAACCGTCCCGATCGGGCGCCCCATCGCCAACGATGAAGTCTACATTCTCGACCGCGATCTGCGCCCGGTTCCGGTGGGAGTGGCCGGCGAGCTCTGCATTGGCGGAGCCGGACTGGCCAAGGGCTATCTGAACCAGCCGGAACAGACGGCGGAAAGATTCATCGCCCATCCCTTTTCGACGGACCCGACCGACCGCCTCTATCGCACCGGAGACCTGGCCCGATTTCTGCCCGACGGGAACATTGAATTCCTGGGCCGCATGGATCACCAGGTTAAGATTCGCGGCTTTCGCGTCGAGCCTGCGGAAATCGAAGCGGCATTGCGGCAGCATCCGGCGGTCCGTCAGACCGTGATCGTTCCCTATGACGACTCATCCGGAGAGAAGCGGCTGGCCGCCTACGTGGTTTCATCGCAAGTTCTTTCCCCGGAAGAATTCCGCCGCTTCCTGGTCGAGCGATTGCCGGAATACATGGTGCCGTCAGGGTTCGTGCGCATCGAATCCGTCCCGCTCACCGCCAACGGGAAGGTCGACCTCAAAGCCCTGCCTTCGCCCGAACAGCAACCAGCCCCAGCCGAGCGCGGGTTCGTCACCCCGCGCAATCCGGAGGAGGAAAAGCTGGTCGGCATATGGAAGGAAGTGTTGAAAATGGACCGGGTGGGAGTGACCGATAACTTCTTCGAGCTGGGCGGGCACTCACTGCTGGCCACGCAGATCATCTCGCGGATCCGGAACACGTTTCGCGTGCAGATGCCGCTGCACAGCTTCCTGGAGGCGCCCACGGTGGCCGGGCTTGCGGAAAAAATCGCACACTGCCCCGCGGCGGAGAGCGAAGAAGAGGAAATGGCTCGCTTGCTGCAGGAACTGGAAGGCGTGTCCGATGAGGAAGCCGAACGTTTGCTCTCGGGGGAGTCGGAGAAAACTGGACCGGGTCAGGCAGGCGGGAGCAACTCCTGAAGACGACTGCGACCAGCCTTCGGTAGACGCTGCGGGAAGGTAATCTGGACAAGTGGGGCTGATTGTGCCAACCTTCTGCTATCGGCTTCGGAGCAGCGGCAGGGCCACAAGTACAAGTAAAACAAATACTTAGATAGGAATCCTTCCCCAACGACGGCCCCCGCGTCGTCGACTGAACTGCGGAGAGATATGGCGTCTGCATTTGAATTGACGATTCGGCCGCGCAAGGGCTGGCAACCGGTGGATTTCAAGGAGATCTTTCTCTACCGCGAATTGCTGGCGTTTCTGGTTTGGCGCGACATCAAGATTCGCTATCGGCAGACCCTGCTGGGCGGGTTGTGGGCGGTGCTGCAACCCCTGATCGCCATGCTGATCTTCACTTTCGTCTTCAACCGGCTGGCCGGAGTGAAGAGCGATGGCCCGCCGTATCCCCTGTTTGCGTTTGCGGGATTGGCGCCATGGACGTTCTTTTCCAGCGCGGTTTCGCAATCGAGCAACAGCCTGGTTACGAATCAACAACTGGTATCGAAAGTTTATTTTCCACGAGTGTTTATCCCCTTAGGTGCGGCGGGAGCGCTGCTGCTCGACCTGTGCTTCAGCCTGATGCTGCTGGGGGTGCTGATGCTCTACTATCGCTGGCCGGTGACCTCGAGCATCGTGCTGCTTCCGGTCTTCATGCTGGCCGCCGTGCTTTCGGCTTCGGGCATCGGATTGATTCTCTCCGCCCTGAATGTGAGTTTCCGCGACGTGAAGTACGCGGTCCCATTTCTGATTCAGATGGGAATCTTCGTTACCCCGGTGATTTATCCCATTCGCTACATTCCGCAACGCTGGCAGTTGCTGATGGGCCTGAACCCGATGGCGGGCGTGGTGCTTGGTTTCCGCCACAGCCTGCTGGGGAGCGCGGCCTCGTGGCAGGTGATGGGGGTCTCGCTCGCCGTCAGCGGGCTGCTGTTCGTTTCTGGGCTTTTCATTTTCCGGCGGATGGAGCGCCGTTTTGCCGACATCATCTGATATGGCTCCCATCCTCGAAATCAGGAACATCTCGAAGCAATACCGGCTCGGCCGCGCATTCCAGAAGACGGAAACTTTCCGCGAACTGCTGCAACGAGCGATCACGGCGCCCCTGCGCGCCTTCCACGGTTCATCCGGGAAAGACGGCGCGGTGAAAGACGAACGTTTCTGGGCTCTGCGGGACATCAACTTCGATGTGGCCGAAGGTGAAGTCGTGGGCATCATCGGGCGCAACGGGGCCGGCAAGAGCACGTTGCTCAAGGTGATCTCGCGCATCACCGATCCCACCGAAGGATTTATCAAGGTCCGCGGGCGCATGGCCAGCCTGCTGGAGGTGGGGACCGGGTTTCATCCCGAACTGACGGGACGCGAGAACATTTTTCTGAATGGCGCGATTCTGGGTATGCGGAAGACGGAGATCGTCTCCAAGTTCGACGAGATCGTGGACTTCGCGGAAGTCGAGAAGTTCCTCGACACGCCGGTGAAGCACTACTCCAGCGGCATGTATGTGCGTCTGGCGTTCGCGGTGGCCGCCCACCTGAATCCCGAAATCCTGATCGTCGACGAAGTCCTGGCGGTCGGCGATGTTGCCTTTCAAAAGAAGTGCCTGGGCAAGATGAACGAGGTCAGCCGGGGCGGCCGCACGGTCCTGTTCGTCTCCCACAACATGGCGGCGGTCGAGAACCTGTGCCGTCGCGGGGTGGTGCTGGAACGCGGAAAGCTGGTCTTCGATGGGCTGCGAAAGACGCGGTCCATCGTTACCTGAATAGCCTGGCCGGTGCGCAGAATGCCGACGGACATGTGGTCGATCTCAACGGCGCCTCGGACCGGCGGTCGATGGGCGGAAAGTATTTGAGGAAGATCGAGTTCTACACCGATGGAGACCGCCCGTTAATCGAAGGGCTGCAGATCGGCGGGCGTCTGAAAGTACGCGTGCACTTCGATCTGCCCACGCCGACCGCCAGTTTTAACCTGGGACTCGGCTTCAACAATATTTTCGGGCAACGCATCTTCACCGCGCACAGCATGCTGGAGCCAAACCGTACCAATCAAGAGCTCATGGGTCCGCAGGTGTTTGTTTGCGATATTCCCAGTCTCACCCTCATGCCCGGCGATTACAGCTTGCGTTTGTGGCTCGACATTGGCAACGCGGAAGCGGACCTGGTGAACGACGCGGCGCAGATCAGCGTGATTGAGTCGGACTACTACGGTACAGGCAAGATTCCACCGGCGGGAGCATTTGTACTGAAACATCGCTGGTATCTGGAACAGGCTGCAGATGCTTGAGGTTAGGGCCAAAATTCGGCTGGAGAAGGAAACATTGGCAAGCTCACGCCCTCCGAGTTCTTTGGACTTTTAGGAAGTTTGTGGGCAACTTTGGACAAATGAGAATGGGAAATATGTGCAAACATTTTCAGCTTGGAACCTGAGTCAGGGCGATTTGGGCTGGAATCCTCAGGAGGCATAGCCCCAAGATCGCCTTGACATGGCCTTGAGATTGCACCAGTGCGACTCGTTCCCCCACGGCCCCGCGCGTTCGAATCGTTTCTGGTGGCAGATAAGACTTTAGGAGTACTGAGGCCGCGGCTGACGCCCCTCCCCCGGGCCCCACAGAGTCGCTTGCAAACACTGACAGGAAGGCTGGGTTAGAACGGGGTGGCAGTGGACGATGTAAAGAACAAGGTCGCAGGGCTCAGTCCCGCCAAGCGAGCGTTACTTGATCGCATGCGGAAGCAGTCCGCGGAGGCGTCTGCCTCGCTTTCGATCCGTCCTCGCCCCGACCTCAAGGATGCCCCGCTCTCCTTCGCGCAGCAAAGGTTGTGGCTGATCCATCAGTTGGATCCGGCAAGTTCCCTCTATAACGTGCCGCGCGCAGTTCGAATTCGCGGCAGGCTGAAGGTCGAGGCCCTTAACCAGGCGCTCAATGAAATCGTCCGGCGCCACCAGATCCTGCGCACCACATTCGTAAGTGATGGCGATCAGCCGCGGCAGCACGTTGTGCCATCGTTGCCGATCGAATCGCCGCTTACTGATCTCTCCGGGCTGGGCGCGGATCAGCGTGATCATGAAGTGCAACGGCTCGCGGTGGAAGAAGTCCGGCGGCCATTCGACCTGGCGCACGGAGCGCTGTTACGGGCAAGAATTTTCCGCCTGGGCCCCGAGGATCACGTGCTGGTGTTGGCCATGCACCACATCGCCAGCGACGGGTGGACGGCCGGCATCCTGTTCGACGAACTTGGAAGTCTCTACCAGGCATTCTCACAAGGACAGGCCTCGCCGCTCCCGGCCCTGCCCATCCAGTACGCTGACTACGCGCTGTGGCAACGAAAGCGGATGGAAGGCGCGGCGCTGGAAAGCGAGCTTTCCTATTGGCGGGACCAGCTGGCGGGCGCGCCCCCATCGCTGAATCTTCCCGCCGACCGGCCGCGGCCCGAGAATCCCAACCATCGCGGGAAGACGCTGTCGATCCAACTGGCGAAGGCTCTATCCGAACAAGTCAAGGGGCTCAGCCAGCGGGAAGGCGTCACGCTGTTCACCACGCTGCTGGCGGCACTGAAGATCCTGCTGTTTCGCTGGAGCGGCCAGGACGATCTGGTGGTCGGTACAGTCAGCGCCAATCGCAATCGCACCGAAATCGAGCGGCTCATCGGCTGCTTCATGAACTTCCTGCCGCTGCGCGACCATGTGACCGGCACCGAACCCTCCCGCGCCCTTCTCGCCCAGGTAAACAAGACGGTGCTTGGGGCCTTTGCCCATCAGGATTGCCCGTTCGAGAAGATGATCGAAGCGTTAAACCCGCAGCGGGCTTTGAACCTGAATCCGCTGTACAACGTTGCGCTGCTGATGCAGAACTTTCCCGAAATCGCCTTCGGCAGCGACTCCATCGAAGCGCGCTTCCTGACCGTCGATACCGAAGTTGCCTTTCTGGATCTGCGTTTCATCGCCACCGAAACCAGCGAAGGAATTCAGCTGGGCTGCGAGTACGACGTCGACCTGTTCGATGCCGGCACCGTCGAGGCCCTGTTGGATAGTTACCGCGTGGTGCTCGAGCAGTTCGTGGCCAGCCCTGACACGGCGATCTCCGACTTCCCGGTGACCCGCGCCCTGACCACGCAGGCTGAGTCTGCCCGCAAGCGTGAGCAGAAACAAACCATTGCGGTCGTGGCCACCTTCACCGCCGAACCCGTGGAAGAGCCGCTTACTTTCTGGATGGGGCAATTCGGTCTGCGCTCACGAATCGAATTTGCGCCCTATAACCAGGTTTTCCAGCAACTCCTCGACCCCTCCAGCCTGCTGACCCGGAACCCCGACGGAGCCAACGTGGTTCTTCTGAGGGTGGAAGATTGGGTCCGTTTCGAGCCAGACAGCTTCGCCAATTTGCGGGAGAAAATTGAGCTCACCGCGCAGGAATTTGTGGTGGCGTTGAAGACCGGTGCGCAGCGCGCCTCCGCAGCCTGTCTGGTTTGTGTTTGCCCGCCCTCGGCGAAAATCCTGGCGGACGCGGTAGCGGCGGGGATTTGCCGGGACATCGAGCAGTTGCTGGCCGCTGAACTCGACGATGTCCCGGGCGTTCACCTCATCACCTCGGCAATGCTGCTCGATTTGTATCCCGTCTCCAATTACGACGACCCCTACGCTGACCAAATCGGTCATATCCCATACACCCCCGCATTCTTCGCTGGGTTGGGAACCATGATCGCCCGGCGCATCTCGAGCATTCACACGGCGCCCTTCAAGGTCATCGCCCTCGATTGTGACCACACCCTGTGGAAGGGGGTGTGCGGCGAAGAGGGGCCGCTCGGCGTCGAGGTAGACGCGCCCCGGGTCGCACTGCAGGAGTTCATGATCGCCCAGCAGCGGGCCGGCATGATCCTCTGCCTATGCAGCAAAAATTCTGAAGAGGACGTCACCGCCGTGTTCGAGCGCGATCCGGGAATGCGGCTCAAACGCGCAGACATTGTCGCGGCGCGGATCAACTGGAAATCGAAATCCGAAAACCTGAAGGAACTGGCCCACGAACTGGGTCTGGGACTCGACAGCTTCGTCTTTATTGACGACAACCCGCTGGAGTGCGCCGAAGTACTGGCCAATTGTCCGGAAGTGCTCACCCTGCAACTGCCGGAGCGCGACCAGCAGATTCCGCAGTTCCTGAAGCATGTGTGGGCCCTCGACCACGGGAAGATCACCGAAGAAGACCGCAAGCGGTCTGGCCTGTACCGCCAGAACGTCGAGCGCGAACAGCTGCGCAAGCAGGCAGGCTCGCTCGAGGATTTCCTGGCCGGCCTGGAACTCAAGATCGACATCCGGCCGATGCAGCCGAGCGAATTGGCGCGCGTCTCGCAGCTCACCGAGCGTACCAATCAATTCAACTTCACCACCATCCGGCGATCGCCGGCCGAAATTCAGAAACTCTGCGACGCCGGCTCCGAAGCTCTCGTCGTCTATCTGAAAGATCGCTTCGGAGACTACGGGCTGGTCGGAGTGATGCTGTTCGCAAAGACCTCCGACGTCCTGCGGCTCGATACATTCCTGCTCAGCTGCCGGGCACTGGGGCGAAAAGTCGAACACCGGATGCTGGCTGCCCTCGGGAATCAGGCGCGGACAAGCGGCCTGGAGTGGGTTGAGGTTCATTTTTCAACGACCAGGAAGAACCAGCCGGCGCTGGATTTTCTGGACGCCATCGGCCTGCAGTTCAAGACTCCGAACCCGGGCGGCTTCCTCTACCGTTTTAAGGCGGAGTACAGACC
>CAWJAA010000043.1:0-81742 GCA_963840615.1 Terriglobia bacterium | reverse complement strand
AATCACTTCGAGGGCAAAGCCGGGGTCAATGGCCTGCAGTTGAAACATATGCTGACAGGGCAACGCGTGCAGGCTCCGGAGACGCTTATTGCGTCACTACCCCGAACTGAAATCCATTGCTGACCCGCTGCCCGACGCGCTCCCCAACTGCCGCTGCTCGCCTAGGGAACTTCCTCCACCCCCATTTCGTATCTATCTTTAGCTCCGGTACCCACTAACGACCGTGGGTCTGAGCCGTCTAATAAGCAGAAAGAGCAGGTGGGTTATGGACGCGAAATACAATTTCATTATCGACAGTTTGGGATGGCGCATCGTGCTGAACCTGACCGGCTTCACCCTGTGGCTCGCTGCGGCGTATGCCCTCATGGAGTTAGCGGCGTAAAAGGTGGCGCGTGCCGTGGTTGCCGTCAGGACGCGCGCTACGCTTGCGGCCGTGTTGAGCTGGCGCGCGACGGCGCAATTCGCGAGCCAGCTGGCGCAGCCATCGTAACTCCGTCCGGAATTGCTGAATCATCAAACTCACCATCCACACCGCTTCATGAAAACGGTGGCCAACCTCCTTGCGGATTGCGCGTAAGGTCTCCTCTTCATGCGCCAGTTGCTCTTCCAGAAACTGCTGCCGGCGTCGCATCTGTTCCGCAAACACCCCCGGACGGGCCTGCCACGACAGCGCGATCCAGGTGAGGAAGGGAGGACGCTCGCGCTGCACCGCCCAGTCTTCGCGCTCCAGCGCATCCCCCAGGGCAGTCCGTCCTTTGGCGGTCGTGGCAAACACTCTCCGCTCTGGACCTGCCTGTGGCTCATCACTCTGGGCGGCGTCGACCAGTCGCAGCCAGGCCAGCTTTTCCAGCGAGTAATAGACCTGCGGCCGGGAAATTCCGGCCCAATCCCCGACCTGGCGACGCTGCAGTTCCTGATTCGCCTCATAGCCGTGCATGGGCCGTTCCGCCAGCAGGCTGAGCAGCACCAGGTCCGGCGTGGTCAGTTCCCGGGATGAAGGGCGTTTCTTCGGCGTAGAACAATTCTCCTTGACAATCGGGCGACACTAGTCTAATTAAGACTAGTGCGGTATCGCAAGCAGGAAATTGCCATGCGAGTGACAACTTTGGTGCTGTTTCTGATTTCAGTCCTTCATCCCCTGGGTGGCGTGATGAAGGCACAGGAGAAGGTGAAAGCCATGAGCGTGAAGAAACTAACCCCCATACTGCTGGTCGAGGAAATCGAGCCCTGCGTGAAGTTCTGGGAGCGCGTGGGCTTCGCCAAAACCGTCGAGGTGCCCGAAGGCAACAAACTGGGTTTTGTGATCCTGCAAAAAGGCGATCTCGAGTTGATGTACCAGAGCTACGCGAGCGTGCAAAAGGACATTTCGTCGAACCCGTTGCTGGCTCGTAAGGGCCCGTCGTTTCTCTATGTCGAAGTCGACAGCCTGGACGACACCATGGCGGCGATGAAAGGGACGGAAGTGGTCATGCCGGTGCGCACCACCTTCTATGGTGCGAAAGAGATCGGCTACAAAGACCCGGGTGGGCACATGATCACCTTCGCCCAGATGGGAGTCGCGCCGCAGAAGTGAAGGGAACGGCTAGGCCTTGGCGGTGACTGCTTCTTTTTCTCTCGCCGCGTAGTGCGATTCCACGTACTCGTCGAGGATATGGATGAACTCGGCGACGATCTTGTCGCCTTTGAGCGTGGTGAACAGGCGTCCGTCCACGTAGACCGGCGCCTTGGGTTCTTCGAACGTCCCGGGCAGAGAGATGCCCAGGCTGGCATGCTTCGATTCGCCGGGCCCGTTTACCACGCAGCCCATCACCGCCACTTTCATCTCCTCGACGCCGACGTGGCTGCCTTTCCAAACCGGCATCTGCTCGCGCAGGTAAGTCTGAATCTGCTCGGCCATTTCCTGGAAGAAAGTGCTGGTCGTGCGGCCGCACCCGGGACAGGCGGTGACTTGCGGGGTGAAGCTGCGAATGCCCAGCGACTGCAGAATCTGCTGTCCGACCCGCACCTCCTCGGTGCGGTCGCCGCCGGGAGCCGGGGTGAGCGAGACACGAATCGTGTCTCCGATGCCTTCCTGCAGCACCACGCCCAGGGCCGCGCTGGAAGCCACAATCCCCTTGGCGCCCATGCCCGCCTCGGTCAGTCCCAGATGCAGCGGATAGTGGCAGCGCGCCGCCAGCGAGCGATACACGTCGATCAGATCCTGCACCCCGCTGACCTTGGCGCTGAGGATGATCTGGTCCGCGCGCAGCCCGCATTTCTCCGCGAGCGCCGCCGAGTTCAGGGCGCTGACCACCATCGCCTCCATGGTGACCTCGCGCGCATCTTTCGGTTCCGCGAGACCTGAATTCTCGTCCATCATCTTCGTGAGCAGCGCCTGGTCCAGCGATCCCCAGTTTACCCCGATCCGCACCGGCTTCTGGTTTTCGACGGCAACTTCGATCATGGTGCGGAAGTTCGAATCGTCCTTGCGTCCGATGCCCACGTTGCCGGGATTGATGCGGTACTTGGCGAGAGCGCGCGCGCAGGCCGGGTACTTCTTCAGCAGCAGGTGTCCGTTGTAATGAAAGTCGCCGATGATGGGCACGCGTACGCCCTGCTGATCGAGCTGCTCGACGATGTGAGGCACGGCGGCGGCCGCTTCTTCGTTGTTCACGGTGACGCGAACCAGTTCTGAGCCCGCCTTTGCCAGGGCGGCAACCTGCTTCACGGTCGAGGGGATATCGGCGGTATCGGTATTCGTCATCGACTGCACCACAATCGGTGCATCGGACCCGACCCGTACCCCACCCACCGAGAACCGTCACTGTCTTCCTGCGCTGAATGTTAGCCATGGGAAGGCCTATTTTATCAGGAAAGGCTGGTGAAGGCCCGATTTCGACCGCCCCAAAAGCCTTAACCACAAAGGACACAAAGGCTCACGAAGGTCAGGTTTCCTTCGTGTTCCTTTGTGCCCTCTGTGGTTAGAGTTTTTTCCTGCTTTTACGGCAGTCTCTGCGCCAGCCCCGGCAGCGTCTTCACCAGGTCGTTGTAAATCACCATCACCGCAAATAACACCAGGAACACGAACGCCGCCTGGTAGATCCGTTCCTTGATCTGCAAACTGATGTCGCGCCGCATCAGGCTTTCGACGAACAGCAGCATGATCACGCCGCCGTCCAGAATCGGAATCGGCAGCAGGTTGAAGATGCCCAGGTTCAAACTGATGGCGGAAGTCAGCGCCAGAAGCGGCGTCCAGCCCTTCTCGCTGGCCGCCTGCCCAGCCGCGCGGCCAATGCCGATCGGACCCTCGACGGTGCGCAGGGAAACTTTACGTTGTACCAGTTTCTGCACCAGTTCCAGAATCAGCAGGGAAGTCTTCTTGTTCTCCTCTACCGACTTCCAGAACGCCTCCCCGAAGGGCAGGTTTCCTACTTTCGTCGGAATGCTCTGAATCCCGATGCGGTAGCGCTTCTCTTTCAATCCCTCGACGTCGGCCAGCACTGGCTGTACACGAAAGGTCAGTTCCTTGCCATCGCGCCTCACGGTGAGATCGACCGGCTTGTCTTTGGTGGCCTTGAGGGTTTCGATCATGGCGGCAATCGCCGGAACCGGTTGGCCGTCAAGCGCCAGGATTTCATCACCCTCTTTGACGCCGGCCTTTTCGGCTGGCATCCCCGCTTCCAGATCGGTGACCGTGTTCGGTTGCTCCGGAACCCAACCCGCATATCCCATCTGCGAGATTCCAACCGCCTCGGGAACAATCGTCTTGTCGATGCTCTGGTTACCGCGCTGAACGGTGACATTCAGCGACTGGTTGGGACTGAGCATGACTCTCGGGTCGACTTGCTCCCACGTGGGATTGTCGATGCCATCCACGCGCGTGATGCGATCGCCCGCCTGCAATCCAATCTTGGCTGCCGGTGAATCCCGTTCCACCCAGCCCAAAACCGCGGGCTGATCCATGAACACCGGGTATTCGTAGTGCACCATGTACACGAATGTCAGCAGACCGATGGCCAGCAGAATGTTCATGGCCGGTCCGGCGATGGCGACAATGAAACGGTGCCAGCGCGGGTGCGAGAGAAATTCCGCGGGATCGCCGGTGCGCTCATCCATCGGGTTCTCCCCGCTCATCTTGACGTACCCGCCCAATGGAATGGCGCTGATGCGGTAGTCGGTTTCGCCCTTGCTAAAGCCCAGCAAACGCTTTCCGAATCCGATGGAGAAAACCTCGACCCGCACTCCCAGCAGCTTGGCCGCGGCATAGTGGCCGAATTCATGGATGAGGATCATGAATCCCAGAACCACACCCACAGCGATGACAGCAGTGAAAAATTCCGACATAGATTTCGGTGTTAATCCCCGGGTAATAAGGCCGAAGCCGGCGCCGCCGCAGATTTTTTGCTGAACTGTTCCACTTTTCTGCCGGCCAAACGGCGCGCTTCCGCGTCCGCCTCAAGCACTTCCATTATAGATTCCAGTTTCCCGCTTTTTGTTTCACTAAGAACCGATTCGATTACTTTGGGAATCTCGTCGAAACGGATCTGTCTGTCCAAAAATCCCGCCACCGCCACTTCGTCCGAGGCATTGAGCGCAACCGGTTTCGCACCCCCGGCCTCCGCCGCTTCATAGGCCAGGCGCAGACAAGGAAATTTTTCCAGGTCTGGCGGGGCAAACTCCAGGTTCCGTAAGTCCATGACTGGAAAGCGCATATCTGACGGAATCCGCTCGGGATAGGTCAACGCGTAGAGGATCGGCAGGCGCATATCAGTCACTGAGAACTGAGCAAGTATGCTGCCATCCACAAATTCCACCATGGAATGAATGGTGGATTGCGGATGCACCATCACTTGGATGCGGCTGGGCGGCAAGTCGAACAAACGGCAGGCTTCAATGACTTCGAATCCCTTGTTCATCAAGCTCGCCGAATCAATTGTGATGCGCCGTCCCATCTTCCAGGTCGGGTGATTCAACGCTTCTTCCACCGTAATGGATGCGAATTTTGCCTTCGGCGTGTTCCGAAACGGACCTCCAGAGGCAGTCAGCCAGATGCTCTGCACCTCTTCCATCTTGCCGCCCCGCAGGCACTGGTGCACCGCATTATGTTCGCTGTCGATGGGAAGAATGGGCTTGCCCTGGCGTCGCGCCTCGGCCGTAATCAACTCGCCCGCCGCCACCATGCATTCCTTGTTCGCCAGGCCGATGGTTTTTCCGGCGCGCACGGCTTCGTAGGTCGCTTCAAGTCCCGCCACGCCCACGATCGCACTCACCACAAATCCCACGTCGCGATGCGTGGCCACGCGGACATTTCCGGCGGCGCCGTAAACCACCTCGACGTCCCCGATGCCCGCGCTCTTCAGCCGGGCTTGCAAAACCGCGGCGTCTTTTTCTTCCGCCACCGAGATCACTCGCGGTTTCCAGCGCTTTGCCTGCTCGAAGGCTTCGTCCACATTGCGGCCCGCTGCCAGAGTCACAATCTGAAAACGTTCCGGGTAGGATTCGACAACACTGAGGGTGCTGCGGCCAATCGAGCCGGTCGATCCCAGGATGGCAATCCGTCTCATGAGTTGGAGGCGCCGTTCGCGCGGGTCGGGGGGAAGTCCAACTATTGCATCACGCGCCAAGCCGCATAGTACCACAGCACGGGAGCGGCGAAGAGCAGGGCATCAATGCGATCCAGCATGCCTCCATGGCCGGGAAGCAGGCTGCCGGAATCTTTCACGCCCGCGCCGCGCTTGATCAGCGATTCCACCAGGTCACCTAACTGCGCGGCAAGGTTAATGGTTGCCGACAGCAGTATCGTGGGCCACAACGCGGGCTTTTCCAGCGCGAAAAATCCGTCCCGGCGCTCGATCAGGTGCGCCTTCAGAAGCCAGGTGCTGATCGGGAGCGCGTAGTTGTAAAGCAGCATGCCGATCACCAGGCTGGCAATCAGCGACGCCGCAGCGCCTTCCCAGGTTTTCTTCGGGCTGATGCGCGGCGACATCAGGTGTCGTCCCAGGGAACGTCCCGCGAAGTAGGCAAAGATGTCTCCCGCCCAGACCAGCAGCAGCAGGTAGAGCACCAGGAACGCTCCCGACCACTGCTCGCGAAGCTGCACCAGCATTCCCATGGGCAGTGCGATGTAGGTGAAAGCGAAAACCGAAGCCGCGGCTGCCGGATACGAGCGGCTCAGATCCTCTCTGCGCATCCCGATCGTAAGAAACAGGAACGGTGCGATGGCCGCCGCGAATCCCAGGCTGTAAATGAAGATCGCAGTCGCCAGCAACGGCTTCCCATTCCCGGGATTGATCGCCAGCAGAATAAAAAACAACGCCACGAAAATATAAGTGGGCTTGTAGAACGGTTTCACTCCGTAGGCTTCGGTCAGCTTCAGCAGTTCGCTCACCGTCAGCAGCGCCACCACTGCCGCCACCACGGCCAACGCCGGCACCGGCGCGCGCAGGATCAGCACCAGGACAATGGGGATCAGGACCACTGCCGTGGCGATTCGCTTAATCAGGGGGCGATCCTCCTAGCTCCGCGATGCTTTCGAGGAATGGTGGGAATTATCGTCGAGCAATCCGCCGTAGCGCCGCTCGCGCTTCTGGAATTCCGCAATGCCTTCCAGCAGATGCACCCCGCGGAATTCCGGCCACAAAGTCGGAGTGACGTAGATTTCCGAATAGGCCAGCTGCCACAGCAGGAAATTGCTCAGCCGCATCTCGCCGCTGGTGCGAATCACCAGGTCGAGGTCGGGCAAGTTCCGGGTGTAGAGATGGCGGCAAACCGCGTCTTCATCCACTTCCAGATGTTCCAGCCCGCCATTGCGTGTCGCCGCGTCCATGATCGAGCGAAACGCATCGACAATCTCGGCCCGCGCGCTGTAGTTGAGCGCCAGGGTCAGCACCATGCCGGTGTTCTGCGCAGTCTCGTTCCGCGCCCACTCCATCCGCTGTTGCACGGCGGAAGGCAACTCGTGCTGCCGGCCAATGTACGCCAGCCGGATATTGTTCTTGTTCAGCGTCGGCAGTTCCTGCTTCAGGTAGCGCGCCAACAGTCCCATCAGAAAATTCACTTCGCTCTTGGGACGCTTCTTCCAGTTCTCTTCGGAAAACGCATAGAGCGTGAGCGCGGGAATGCCAATGCGCGCCGCGGTCTCAACCGTCGAACGCACCGACGCGACTCCGGCGCGATGTCCGGCGACCCGCGGCAGATGCCGCCGCTTCGCCCAGCGGCCGTTGCCGTCCATGATGATGGCGATGTGTTGCGGAAGCCGGTCCAGATTAAGCCGCTGGTAAACTTCCGTTTCCTTGCGGTCCAGCCCGGCGGGAACTGTAGCTTGCAAGCGTAACCTCTGCTGTTTGTTGAAGCTAACACAGCCGGGAATACTTCCGCAATGACGCAAAGTACTCTACGGGGCTAGCGCCTGTCGCAGGCGTCCTCGCCCTTGCCACACTTCCACGAACTTAATTTGCGCAGCCCGAACGACAGGCTCCTAAGGCTTCCCCCGCAACCGCGTCGCTTCGCTGGGCAAAATGCAGCTTTCCGCCGCCGCCGCTAACTGCGGTTCCAGTTGCGCTCCCAAGGCTGCCAACTCCTTTGCCGTCATTCGCGCCTGCATGCCTTCGAACAGGCTTCGCTCTTCCTTGCGAATATGCGCCGAGAGAGTCTCGCCAAACTTGCGCAATCCCTCTTCATCCAGCCTGCGTTCGGCGGCACTCGAAAAGAACGCCCGCAGAGTCTGGTGCTCTTCCCGCAACTCCGCGACCAGGGTTTGCAACTCCGCAAACTGCTCCGCCGCCGGGAACAACGACTTCTCTTCCGCGGAAAAATGCACCCCAACTTCCTGCTCGAAGATCTGCTGGATTTCCGCCTGCCACGGCTCGAGGTCGATGGCGCCAGCCTGAATGGCGCGGTCAATGCGCACGCAGAGCGCGAGCGCATGCTGGTGTTGACGGGAGAGTGGGATGAGATTCTTATCGCGCAGCACAGGCTATTATCGCCGCTGGCAACCGCAACTGACCACCCTCGTGTGGGAAGACTCGTGAGGAGGCGGGCGCCCTCAGCCGTCCGGGCCGAGGCGGTTTTGCCGCGGCCATCTGCTCTTGCCCCCGCGCGCCCGATCCTTTTCCCTGGTTCTGAGCTGGTAGTTGTTGACCCCACGTCCTTTACTAAATTCCCCGCACCATTGAAAATGGACGGTTGGCCTTCGGCCTCTGGGTCCGACTGGTTAATCCGCCGAAGCCAACAGGAGCACTCATGGCAGCTACCGGGGAACTCATTCGCCTGATCAACTACATCGACGATATCGACACCACTCTTCGCCGCATCAGCGCCTCCATTCCGGGGCTTGAGGCGGACGAACGCAAGCGTCTCGCCGAGCACTTGCGCACCACCGCCACCAACTTCTCCAACCTGCTGGGACCGCTGGAAAAGGGAGCGCAATAGTGGCCGAGGTCAAGACCATTGCGGTCATCGGCGCGGGCATCATGGGCCGGGGCATTGCTCATGTGGCCGCGCTCGGTGGCTACCGCACCATCATCGAAGATCTTCTTCCCAATGCCCTGCGCAAAGCCGAAAGCGAGATTCGCACCAACCTCGACCAAGCCGTCGAACGGGGCAAAGTCTCTTCCGCGGATGCGGACGCGGCTTTCAAACGTCTGGAATACGCGGGCAGCGTGGAGCAAGCCGCGCGCCAGGCCGATCTCGTCATCGAAGCCGTTCCCGAAGAGATGGAGTCGAAGATCGAGATCTTTACTCTGCTCGATAAAATCTGCCGCCCCGACACCATTCTCGCCTCCAACACCTCTTCCCTCAGCATCACCGAAATCGCCAGCGTTACCTATCGCGCCAGGAAATGCGTTGGCATGCACTTCTTCAATCCCGTGCACAAGATGAAGCTTCTCGAAGTCGTGCGCGCGCTGGAAACCGACGACGATACCGTGGCAACCGCCGCCCAAGTCGGCCGCCGCATGGGAAAAGAAGTGGTCGTGATTAAAGAGGCCCCGGGCTTCATTACCAGCCGCATCAACGCCATGATCGGCAACGAAGCCTTCTACATGTTGCAGGAAGGCATCGCTTCCGCGGTGGATATCGACAAGGCCTTAAAGTTGGGCCTGAACCATCCCATGGGCCCGTTCGAACTCGTGGACCTGGTCGGACTCGACACTCGCCTGCACATCCTCGAGTATCTGCATAAGAGCCTGGGCGAAAAATACCGCCCAGCACCATTGCTGGTGCAGTACGTGAAGGCGGGCCGGTTGGGCCGAAAAGCCGGGCGTGGCGTCTTCGACTATCCCGAGCAAAAAGCGGCCGCTCAGAAATAATTGTTCCAAATTGTGTTGACGTCATCCCGAAAGCCGGCGCTTTTCAGCCGGCTGAGGGATCTTGCGCGTACCAGCTTCACGACCGATCCACGCGAGATCCTTCGCCCTGCCGGGCTCAGGATGACGTCATATAAATCGGAAACGTCTACTTGTTGATGTCCTCTTTCGCGTCCAGCCGCTTGGCAAACCCTTCCAGCTGGGGCTTCTGCGGATCAGGTGCGGTACTCATGGCCACCTTCAACTCCTTCGCGGCATCGGCGAAGTTTCCCTGCGCCGAATAGACGCGGCACAGGCCGACATGCACGATCCAGCTGTCGGGATTCTTCCTGGCGTTCTCCTTGAAGACTTCAAAAGCTTCCGCCTGCTTGCCCTGGGTCTGCAATCCGCGTGCGTAGACGTGCATTTGGACCGCATTCGCCTTGGCCAATGCCATTTTCTTGGCCGCCTCTGCCTGGTCCTTTTTCCCCATCGCGTCCAGAATCTGCGACTTGGTCATCAAGTTGTCGTAACGCTCTTCCACCTGGATCGACCGCTCGGAATACTGGAGCGCATCTTCGTAGTCATATTTCTCTGCCAGCAGGTAATTTGCCGAGTCGTCCCACCCGTCCCAGGTGTATTGCGGCAAACCGCGCAGCTGGCCGCGCAGGTTTTCGGCGACGATGTCATGCGTGTTGACTCCGATGTGCACCGGCACCGCGAGCTTTTCCCAGCGCAAGGTCAGAACCGCGGCATCGAGCTTCACATCGTCAAAATCGTAGCTCAGAGCTTCGTGCATGTCGGTTGCCTGCGGCTTCACGGTCACTCGCAACGCATCCTCGGCCTGGTTGTAGGTGAAGCTGCCCCACGAGGTGTAAGCCTTGGAGAAAATCACCGTCCACTGGTTTTCCCCGGGAATCATGTGCAAGCCATAAGTGCCCTTCGCCAGTGGCTGGCCCTCGATGGTTACCCCATCGGCGAACTGGATGGTGGTATTTTCATTGGCGCCGGCCCGCCACACCTGGCCGTAGGGAACCAGGTTCCCCCAGACCTTCCGTCCGTTCACCAGCGGACGAGAATAGTTGATGGTGATGTCCGTGATTCCAACCCGCTGCGTCAGCACGGCATGTTGGCTCGGACGCGGCAAATTCATCAGCGCGGATTGCGCAAAACCGGGCGCAACGCCGAACCTCAGCCCTACACACAGCAACAAAACACAGATGTACCGTTTCGCCACGGATGACCCCTCCCGAATTGAAGTGAATCGCGCTCGCCAGTATGCGAGGCCGAGCGATTAGACTGAACTCAGCGAAGAGGGATAGCAGCAGCACTTTCTCCACGCTTCATCTCTCGCGCCCCATATCCCTCCTCCGCGAAACCCTCGCTTCGAGATCCCCCACCGGCCTATCTAAACCGCCAGGCCGCAATCCAGGGAACCAAACCGGCCCCGGTTTCGTATCCATATCCAGAAGGCAGAGGGGAACTGAGACCGCTCGTCTGCCCCGATCCAAGGCCTTGGATCTCTCTCTCCAGGGAACTTTTATGCGAGCGCTTATCGACATCATCCGCCAGTCGCTGGCCACCTTGTGGGCCCACAAGATGCGCTCCTTCCTCACCATGTTCGGCATCGCCTGGGGTGTCGGTTCTCTGCTGCTCCTGGTGGGCCTGGGAGAAGGCTTCCGCAGCGGCCAGGAGAAAAATCTTGCGGAACTCGGCCAGGATATTATGTTCACCTTCTCCGGCCGGATTCCCGCCGTCGAAGGCAGCCTGCAATCCGGACAGAAGTACAACTTCACCTACGACGACTACCTCGCCATTCGCGATCAGACGCATTTTCTGCGCGCGGTTTCCCCGGTTCTCAATCGTGAAGACATCCGCGCGGTCAGCGACTTCGGCAGCACCAATGGACAGGTTTTCGGCGTGGCTCCTTCCTACAACCAGATTCGCAACGTCCCGGTGAATCCCGGACGCTGGTTCAACGACGAAGACAACAACGAGCATCGCCGCGTCGCCATCGTCGGCTGGGAGATGTTGACCAAGATGTTTCCCGGACGCCCGGCCGTGGGCTCGACCATCCTGCTGAATGGGATTCGCTTCGACGTCATCGGCGTAGTCCAGAAAATCGGCAAAGACGCCAATAACGGCACCAATATTCGCGTGTTCGTGCCCGTCGAGACCATGCGCATGCTGTTCCCGCTGAAGGCCCAGAACTCCGAGAACGCGATTTCGTTTCTCAACTACCGGCCGCTTACCAAAGAGCAGCATCTCCAAGCCAAGCAGGAAGTGCACCAGGTCATCGCCCGCCAGCACAACTTCGATCCTAAACTCGAAGACGCTTTTGAGGATTGGGACACCATCGACAACTCCATGCGCGTGGGCAAGATCTTCGACGCCATGGACTGGTTCCTGGGCGTGGTCGGCCTGGTCACGCTGGGCCTGGGCGCCATCGGCATCATCAACATCATGCTGGTTTCCGTCACCGAGAGAACCAGGGAGATCGGGCTGCGCAAGGCGCTGGGCGCCACCCACCGCAACATCATGACCCAGTTCTTCGTGGAAGGAGCTTTTCTCACCGCCTTCAGCGGTGGCATCGGGCTGGCCATTTCCGTCGCCTTTGTCACCCTGCTGGCGCAACTGCCCTCGCCGGAAGGATTCGACACGCCGCGAATCGTTCCCGCATCCGCCGCCGCTGCCATCCTTTCGCTGGCCATCGCCGGCATCGTGGCCGGAGTGTATCCCGCCCGCAAGGCGGCCATGCTTCCCCCGGTGGAAGCGCTGAGGCAGGAGTAAGACATGTTTGGTGACCTCGCACAACAGGCGTACACGGCTCTGCGCTACAACCGCCGCCGCTCCCTGCTCACCATGCTCGGGATGGCCTGGGGAATCGCCACGGTGGTGCTGCTGCTGGCCTACGGGACCGGCTTTCAGCGCGGCTTGATGGTCGCCTTTCGCACCTTCGGCGGCAACCTGGTAGCCCTCTTCCCGGGACGCACCTCGCTGCAGGCCGGCGGCAGTAAGGCCGGCACAGAAATCAAGCTGACGGTCAACGATCTGGATTACCTGCGCGCCGAGGTGCCGGCCATTCAACGGATGTCGCCGGAGGTCAACAAGCAGAGTCTCGTCGCGTACGGCGCGCGCAGCGCCAATTACAAAGTCCGCGGAACCTACTCCAGCTATCAACGCATCCGCAACGTCGAAGTCGCCGAAGGCAGTTTCTTCGGCGATCAGGAAGACTTCACCCATACCCGCGTGGCCGTGCTTGGCTATGACGTCAAGAAAAAACTCTTCTCCGGCCAGAACGCCTTGGGCGAAGCGGTCCGCATCGACGGCATCTCCTACCAGGTCATCGGCGTCCTCAAGCACATGATTCAGGACGGGGACGACAACATGAACGGCATGATCTATGTCCCGTTCAGCGTGATGAGCGACCTGAAGAACACCTATTACCTGGATGGCATTGGGCTTGACTACGAAGGCGATCACGACAAAGTCGTGAAAGGCATACGCCAGTCCATGGCCTTCCATCACAACTTTAATCCCAAGGATGACCGCGCCGTCTACGTCTTCGACGCGGTGAAAGACCTGGCCGATCTGCAGGCCATCACCATCGGCATCAAGGTTCTGCTGGGCTTCATCGGGATGCTCACCCTCGGCATCGGGGGCGTAGGGCTGATGAACATCATGCTGGTGTCGGTTACCCAGCGCACCCGCGAGATCGGCGTCGAGAAGGCCTTGGGCGCGCGCCGCTGGCACATCCTCTTCCAGTTTCTCGCCGAAGCCCTGGTCATCACCTTCATCGGTGGCCTGGCCGGAGTGGTGCTCGCCTACATCGTCTCCTGGTCGGTGGGATCGCTCACCTTGTGGAGCGCTTTCATCGACAATGCCAGCGAAGGCGATATCCACCTGATCATCGACTCGGGCACGCTCATTGCCTCCACGGTGATTCTGAGTTTCGTGGGCATCGTCAGCGGCATGCTGCCCGCCATCAAAGCCGCAAGGCTCGATCCCATCGAAGCCCTGCGCTACGAGTAGCGTTCCGCTGCGCTCGCAGGCTCGCCGCCCGCGTTGGGTAGTGCGCGTCTGCGTGCTTTACAATCATGGCCGTGTCGGAAACGGCCCATTCCCGCCTCGATCGCGTGCTCGCCCAGTTGCGTCTTTACGAACATCCCCTGATGGTTTTCAGCGCGCGCGCCAAAGGCGAGGGCGTGGAAGTCCTCATCGACTTCAAGAGTCCGCCCGTCCCGGTACACACCTATTATTTCGATCTCCATCCCCGCGACCTCGATCACCCGCAGTTCGAATGGAGCTTCCAGCGCCAGCTTTACGCCTGCCTCCATGACTACATTGTCGAAATGTTCATCCGCACTCCTCAGGACCTGGCGGAGCGGCGGCGGAACGGCCTGTGACCCTGCGCGAAAAAATCGAGCAGGAAATCCGCGAGCGCGGTCCCATCCCCTTTTCCCGATATATGGAGATGTGTCTCTACCACCCCGAGCTTGGCTACTATGCGCGCAACGCCGGGCAATTCGGGAAAGCGGGAGACTTCTACACCTCAAGCGACGTGCACGCCGTCTTCGGACGCCTGCTCGCCCGCCAGTTTGAAGAAATGTGGCGCGCCCTGGGAAGGCCCGCGGCGATTGAAGTGTTGGAACCAGGCCCCGGACGCGGCCTGTTCGCGCAAGACGTGCTCGACTGGTCCGAGAAAAAATTCCCCGACTTCTTTCAGGCCCTGCACTATTCACTCGACGAGCGCTCGCCCGCTCTACGCCAGAAGCTGCAGCAGACCTTGAGCCGCCACTTCGAAGCAGGGAAGGCCTCGCTGATATTGGCTGCGGCGGAGACGACCGAGTCCGCGACCGCGTCGCACTTGCAGGCTTCTGAGAAACCAGCCGCGGAGCGGCGCCAGAATACAGCCCACGGCGCAAGCCGTGGGTTGGAGGCGAGGCACGATCGAGCCCCGGAGGGGCGAAAGAGTTTCGACTCCCGCCATGATGAGACCTCGGCCGCCGCGGCTCCCCGCATCCTCTTCGCCAACGAATTCTTTGACGCTCTCCCGGTCGAAATCCTCAGCTCCGAAGGTTCGCTGAGAATCTCCCTGGAGAATTCCCGCTTCCTCGAAACCTGGGTGCCGCCGAGCGCGAAAGAACGCGAATTCCTCGACCGCTACTCCGTCTACCCTGAGTCCGGAGAACGCCTCGAAGCCCCACTCCTCGCCCAACAATGCATGACCCAGATCGCCGCCTCCATCCCCTACGGCTTCCTCATCGCCATCGACTACGGCTATACCCGCGCCGAACAACTCGCCGGACGCCATCGCGGCACAGTCATGACCTACCGCCAACACTCGGCCAGCCCCAATCCTTACCAGGCTCCCGGCGAACAAGACATCACCGCGCACGTGAACTTCACCGCGCTCGCGGCCGCAGCCGAACAAAGCGGCATGCAAGTCCAAGCGCTGCGCACTCAATCGCAATTCTTAATGGGGATCGGCGAAAACAATCAGTTTGCCGATGCTTTCGAAGACACGCGCCTGCCCCAGGAGCGCGCCAAGGTCGCGTTGCAACTCAAGCACCTGGTCACGCCCGCAGGCATGGGAGAAAGTTTTCACGTGCTGCTGGGAAGCAAAGGTGTCGATGCCGGCAAAATCGCCATCCTGGCCGGTCTCAGCTTTGGCAAGAGCCTGCAGCCCTAGGCGATCCGCGTAGGGACGGCCGCCTCGGCTGTCCTACCACAAGACGCACCACGGGCGTGTCGTTTCTGGCACCAGCCGCCGATTCTCTTATCTCCCTATAAAAACATTTAATAGCCCAAACCTGCGTCGCCCCCTCTGCCTCGATGATCTAATTCCCCATCGGCTGCGACCGCTCGCGAGGTGACTCTGGTATGGAAACCGCCCGTCCTCAGCCCTGGAAGACGGTATTGGCCTTCGCCATCATTTACTTTGTCTGGGGCTCGACCTTCCTCGCCATCCGTGTCGGTGTCCGCGAAGTGCCGCCTTTTCTCCTCGCTGCCATGCGGTTCTTCCTCGCCGGCGCTGTGCTTTTTGCCGCGATGCGTTTGAAGGGCACGCCTTCGCCGGCGCCCCGCGAATGGGTCTCCGCCGCCGTTCTCGCGGTTCTCATCTTCGTAGGAGACTACGGCCTGTTGTTCTGGGCGGAACGCCGCGTCCCTTCCGGAATTGCCGCGGTCATGATGGCGACCATCCCCGTGTTCATGGCGCTGTCTGAGATTCTCTTTCTCCGAACCCAGCGGCTCACATTTCGTTTAGGCCTGGCGCTTCTGGTGGGAATGGCCGGCGTCGCGGTTCTGGTGAGCCGGTCGCTGGGTTTGGAAGAAGTCCCCGTCGATCCCGCCGGAGCCGTCGCCCTGGTCGTGGCTGCCGTCAATTGGTCGGTGGCCGCCGCTCTCAGCCGCAAGCTCCCGCTGCCCGCCTCCAAAGCGATGAGCTCCGGAACCCAGATGTTCGTAGGAGGAATTCTCCTCGCCCTGACTGCGGCGATGCTCGGCGAGTTCCGCGGATTCGAGATTAGAACCGTCTCCCGCGGCGCCTGGTTCGCGCTCGCCTACCTGGTCGTTGCCGGCTCGATCGTCGGCTTCACCGCCTACGTCTGGCTCATCCATCACCAATCGCCAACCAAGGTCGGTACCTACGCCTACGTCAATCCAGTGGTAGCGGTCGCCGTGGGATATTTTCTGGGAGGCGAAACCGCAGGCCCAAGAACCTTGCTCGGAACCCTATTGGTCCTGGTCAGCGTCATCGTGATCACCACCACGCGAAAGCGGACAGAGCCCTCCACGATCATGAAACCCGCCCAGCAAGCGTCAGAGGCCTCTTGACGGATCGCGGGAAAGGCCGTCTATCGTGAGAATAAGTAGCTGAGGCGCCTAAGGCGGGGACGGATTGTGCAACCTTTAGCGGCACAACCAGAGGTCGTGCCCTCCCAGAAGCTTGAAGTCTGATTCTTTCCGCAACCACTCAGGCGGTACCCTGATACGAATCGCGACTTTTCACCAAAGCTGCTGAGCTACTGCAACGTTACGCCTCCGAACCAGGCGAGCGACTCGCCGCTGCGCGTGTCTTGCCAGAGGGCGTAGAAGGTATTGCCCGACCACACATTCAACGTTGGATGGGCGACTCCGGTACTGGTAATGCGGGGATTGGAAGCGACCGTGGTGAGCACGAATCTCCTGAAGAAAGTCGCTCCGCCATCATCGGAAAACGCGGCCCAGGGTTGATATTTCACGTTGGCGGGATCCCTGAAGCGATCGAGCCAAGTGACGCCGAGCACGCCGGAATTGCTGACGCTGAGCGACGGGGCAAACTGGTCGTGGTTATCGTTGGATGCCTGAACCGCCACTGGCGTGCTCCAGGTTGTGCCTCCATCCGTCGAATAGACGAGTGCCACTTGCATGAAAGTCCCCGTCCAGATGTAAAAGGTTCCGTATAACCGTCCGTTCAAGATGCCCCCGCTGTTGTCAACGGCGACGACAGGTTCGTTCTGGGTAAACCAGCAGCTATTCGGGATATTTTCAATGCCAAAGGAGCAGTCGCGGGTTGCTCGGGACCAGCAAAGCATTGGCCATAGTGCTGGGCGTGCTCCAGGTGTTGCCTCCGTCGGTGGACTTCGAAAAAAACAGAGTCGCGATCTGTCCGGGACAGGATGTGCCTCCGCCGGAAACCGGGCATCGCAGCCACGTGATATAGACCGTGCCGTCGCTGCCGATTGCCAGATGACTTTCAAAATCCTGCATGGGCGAGTGTTGCGTGGCGTCAACTGGAACAAGTCTCCAAGTCGCGCCATTGTCGGTGGAATGGGAGACGCCGGTGGCAGTAATCAACGGAGCTCCACCGTATTGCAAGGCGCTGACGTAGATCGCGCCAAAGTGCGGGCTGGAGGGATGGGTATCGACCTGGATCTGCGAGTAGGCGACACCGAAGCCCAGTGCATGGGGAGCGGAGCGCACAGGGTTGCTCCAGGTCACGCCGTTGTCGGAAGAGCTGGAGAATTGACCGACACTCTCGTCGCAATCCGGCGCGCAACTCCGATCTGGCCCTATACCGGTTCCATGGATGATCCCCTTCGGGCCGAAAGCCAACGCGGGCCAGCTCCCGGCTTTGGAGCAGTGGTTGCTCCAAGTGGCTCCGCCATCGTTGCTGACATAGGCTGTGCTACAGGTGAGATCGGCTTCTCCGGTAAGCAAATGTTGACCGTCGGCAGGATCAAGCGAAAGCGAATAAGGCAGGATGTAGGACGCTTGCGAGACTTGCACGTTGGGCAGCACACACGGTGCGGGGCTGCAGGTAAGCGAGGGCGCTTGCGCGTGGAGCGCGGGTACCAATAACAGGACAGAGACAAGAAGGTCCAGACGATTCAAATACATGGGAGACCTCCGCGGGGAAACTTTCTGGTTGGCGGCGGACGCGGCGAATAGTAGCTCGAGTTTTGCGGAGAGTCAACCAGTTAGAAGACGGAGCAAGACTTTCGGGCTGAGAGGAAGGGCATCAGGGAAGGATTTATGGATTCCTTACTCTGTTGCTTTGCCTCAAGGCTTCGTCATCTTCTCCGGCCGCACCCACTGATCGAACTCTTCCCCCGTCAGATACCCCAGCTTCACCGCCGCTTCCCGCAAACTTGAATGCTCGACGTGCGCGGTATGGGCAATCTTGGCGGCTTTGTCGTATCCCACCTTGGGAGCCAGCGCCGTCACCAGCATCAGCGAGTTCTTCACGTACCCGTCGATTTTCTCCCGGTCCACTTCGATTCCCTTGATCATGTATTCCACATATCCGTGACAGGCATCGCTGATCAGCGTGACCGAGTGCAGGAAGTTGTAAATGATCACCGGCTTGAATACGTTGAGCTCGAAGTTGCCTTGCGATCCCGCGAATCCCACCGCCGCCGTCGCCCCGTGAACCTGCACGCACACCATGGTCATGGCCTCGCACTGCGTGGGATTCACCTTCCCCGGCATGATCGATGACCCAGGTTCGTTCTCCGGAATCGCCAGCTCGCCCAAGCCGCAGCGTGGACCCGAGGCCAGCCAGCGGATGTCATTGGAAATCTTCATCAGCGACGCCGCCAGAGTCTCCATCGCCCCCTGCGCGAACACGATCTCGTCATGCGCCGACAGCGCCGCGAACTTGTTGCCATGCGAGCGGAAGGGAAGTCCCGTCAGTTCGGTAATCTTTTTCGCCACCCGTTCGGCGAATTCCGGATGCGCATTCAGGCCGGTGCCCACCGCCGTCCCGCCAATGGCCAGGTCGTAAAGGCCATCCAGTGCCTGCTCCAGGCGCTTGATGTCGCGCTCCAAAAGGCTGGCCCAGCCGCTGAATTCCTGCCCCACCGTCAATGGCACCGCGTCCTGCAAGTGGGTGCGGCCAATCTTCACGATGTCGGCAAACTGCTTCGCTTTTTCGTCAATCGCCTGCTGCACGCTCTGGATCGCCGGAATCAACGCCCGCTTCACCCGCTCCGCCGCCGCAATGTGCATGGCTGCCGGAAAGGTATCGTTCGACGATTGCGACATGTTCACATCGTCATTGGGATGAATCGGCTTCTTCGACCCCCGTTCGCCCCCGGCGATCTCGATGGCCCGGTTCGAGATCACCTCGTTCACGTTCATGTTGGTCTGGGTGCCGCTGCCGGTCTGCCAGATGCGCAGGGGAAACTGGTCGTTCCACTTGCCGGCAATGACTTCGTCCGCCGCCTGCACAATCAGCTTCGCCTTGTCGGCCGCAAGCTTGCCCAGATCCTGATTCACCAGCGCGCAGGCCTTCTTCAGAATGCCAAATGCCCGGATCAGCTCCGGCGGCATGGTGTCGCGCCCAATGTTGAAGTGCAACAGCGAGCGCTGCGTCTGCGCTCCCCAATACACCTTCGCCGGGACTTCAATCTGTCCCATGCTGTCCGATTCCATGCGCATCCCCGCGGGAGATTCCACCGTAGTAGCCATAGCAGTCCTAATGAGTTCGTCGGATAAGAACAACCTGAAATTATACGCCGTAGCCAGTACCGGGTACCTGGTACCCAGTACCCAGAAAAATCGAAGCGCCGAAGGAAGACCGGCGTCTAGCACTGCTCAGGTGGCAACCGGCGCCTCGCCCCTTCCCGAAGCGAAGCGAGGGCCCCGAATCTGTGAGTGTTGGAGGCAGAGCTGCGCCGCCGGATTGGCTCGGTACTCGGTACCCGGTACTCTGAACTGGGCCGTTCCAAATCGGGATGCCTTCCGCCCCAAACTCCGTCCAGCCCTTTACCCGCCCCCGCGCTTCACCTACTCTGGCTCAGGAGCGCTCCCGGGCCGCGTGTTAAAATCAGGGGTTCCGGCGCGTTCCACAATGCGCTCTGTCAACCGCGGCGCGCGTTGGTTGGTCCAATCCAGGGGCACGATTCTTGGCTATCGAACAGATTCCAGAAACGCTTCCGCGTACCAAGGCCCACTCCCGTCCCGATAGCGTCACCGACGTCCTGGTCATTGGCGCCGGGCCCACCGGCCTGGCCTGTGCCATTGAGGCGCAACGGCTGGGCCTGAAGGTGATCGTGGTCGACAAGGGATGCCTGGTGAATTCCATCTACCACTATCCGGCCAACATGACGTTCTTCACCACCCCGGAACTGCTCGAAATCGGCGATATCCCCTTCAACACCGCCCACCAGAAGCCCACGCGCCTTGAGGCGTTGGAGTACTACCGCCGGGTGACCGAACATTACAACCTGCATGTCTGCCAGTACCAGTGGGTGAAAACCGTCACTGGGGACGATGGCAATTTCCGCGTGACCGCCACCGATCGCGCCGGCAGGATCCATGACTACCGCACCCGCAAGGTGATCGTCTCCACCGGGTACTACGACCTTGCCAACCAGCTCGGCGTGCCCGGCGAAGACCTGCCCAAGGTGCACCACTATTTCCGCGAGCCGCATCCCTTCTTTGACACCGATGTCGTCGTGGTAGGGGGCAAAAACTCCGCCGCTGAGGCGGCGCTCGATCTGTGGAGGCATGGCGCCCGCGTCACCCTCGTCCACCGTGACGCCCACCTGAACGATCACATCAAGTACTGGGTGAAGCCCGACATCGAGAACCGCATCAAGAATGACGAGATCAACGCCTACTTCCGCAGCACCGTCGAAGAAATCGGAGTCGACTTCGTGAACCTCAAGACCCCCGGCGGACCGGTTCATCTGAAAAACGACTTCGTCTTTGCCCTGATCGGCTACCATCCCGATTACGATTTCCTGCGCGCCCTCGGCATCGAACTCTCCAACGAGCAATGCCGCCCGGTCTGCGATCCGGAAACTCTCGAAAGCAACGTCTCGGGAATTTATGTGGCAGGGGTCATCGTGGCGGGCTCGCGTACCAGCGAAATTTTCATCGAAAACGGACGTTTCCACGGCAAACAAATCGCCGCCGACCTGCGCCTCAAGCTGTCCTCGTCCAACCAATTAAGCCACCGAAACCTCTACCACCGAGACACAGAGTCACAGAGAAAACGAAGAAAAGCAAAAATCTTTCTGAGTTAAATTCGCAGATCGTGAACCCAGTTTTTCTATTTGCGTACTTTTCTCTGCGTCTCTGTGTCTCTGTGTCTCTGTGGTGAAAGGGTTTTCTACGCCAACCTGACCGCTTCTTCCCCCAACTGCTGATTGATCAGCCGCGCCACCAGAAGCTTTAATCCCTCACCGGTTTTCGCCAGCACAAAATCCCCATCCGCCCAATCCAGCTTAAAACTGGTGGCCAGCGCCGAAATCCATATCTGCCGCACCGCAGCATTGGGAGAAATCACAAACCGGCTGCCATCTTCAAACGAGAGATGCAGCGCCCCCGCCTGATCCTCGACCTCAAAATCCGCCGACTCTTCCGCCACGATCAGGCTCTGCTTCAAAGACTCCAGCGCCGCGTCGGCATGCTTGCGAAATGCATTCTCATCGATCATGAAGAGATTATAGCGAGTCGACAGCGGGTGCCCCATTTCTCGCGTTCTTTGCGAGAAGTGGGGATCTACCACGAACCACCAATGACCAACCACTACGGACCGGTCAAATACTCCTTCACAAACATTACCGTCGCATAAAACTGATAATCCTGATTCTTCTTCTTGCGGAAACCGTGGCCTTCATCCTTCGCCAGCAGCCACCACACCGGCGTGCCGTTCTTCCGCACCACATCCACCATTTGCTGCGACTCGCTGGCCGGAACCCGCGGATCGTTCTTCCCCGCAATCACAAACAAAGGCTTGGTGATGTTCTTCGCCTGGTTAGCCGGCGCAATCTGCTCCAGGAAATCGCGCATCTTGGGATCGCGTTCATCCCCATACTCCACTCGCCGCAGGTCCTGCCGGTATCCCGAGGTATGCTCCAGAAACGTCACCAGGTTCGAGGGCCCGACAATGTCCACCGAGCAGCAGATGCGATCGTTGTAATGGGTCGCCACCGCCAGCGTCATGAACCCGCCGTAGCTGCCGCCGGTAATCAGCACCTTGCTGGAATCGAGATCCGGTTGCGTCCCGATCCAGTCGAGCAGGGAATTGATGTCTTTGTAGGAGCCTTCGCGCTGGAATCCATTGTCTGCCGCCAGAAAGCTCTTGCCATAACCGGTCGAGCCGCGCACGTTGGGAAAGATCATCGCAACCCCCAGTTCGTTCATGTAATAGTTGTTGCGCTGCAGAAATCCCGGGCGAAATTGCCCTTCCGGCCCCCCATGGATTTGGATGATCACCGGCCGCTTGCCCGCAAACCTGGCCGCCGGACGATACAGAAATCCGCTGATGCTCTTCGCGTCGAAGCTCTTCCAGTGAATCAGTTGCGGCTCGGAAAATCCCGCCGTGTGCAAACCGCCGGTCTCGCTGAAGCTCCAGCGTTCCAGCTTGCCGCGTCTGGGCATCGAGCGAATACACATCCGAGGTGGAGCGCGCCGAACTCAGATTGAATCCCAGATCGCGGCTGTTCTGGTGCCAGCGAATGCCGGAAATAATCCCCTTGGGCAAGGCCGGTACCGGCTTTTCTTTTCGCGTCCTGGTGTCCAGCAGATGCAGCACGCCGAACCCGTCTTCATTGCGTGACAAACGCCATCGTCTTCCCGTCGAAAGACAGGTCGAACTCGTCCACATCCCAGGGAATCTGGCTGGTCAGGTAGGAGTGCTCGCGCGTCGCCAGGTCGATATACGCCAAGCGGTGAAACTCCGAGTCTTTATCGGTTGTGGTGTAAATGCCCTTGCCGTCTTTACTGAACTGGCCGCCGCTATAGGCCACGCTGCCGGTCCGGGCCTGCGGGGTAAGCAGGGTCTTCTCCCCGGTGGCTGCATCGAATAACCACAGAGAGCTCTCATTAGCGGAAATCTCATCCATCACCAGCAGCTTGCCGCCATCCGCAGACCAGTCCTGCACCTCCCAACCCCCGCCATCGAGTTTCGCCAGCAAGTGATCGGACTTGGGATTTGCCGGGTCCATCACGTAAAGATCCACGTCATTTCCCGTCCGCCGCGTCGATCCATACGCCAGTTTGTCCCCGGCATACGACCACACCGCGCCGGTATTGCGCGACTTGCCGTCGGTCAGCAGCGTCACCTCGCCGGTGGCCACGTCGTAGCGGTAAAGCTGGTAGAACTCGCCCCCGCCCACATCTTTCGAGAAAACGAAAACTCCGCTGTGGGTTGGCGGATACTGTGCTCCCGCTACCGAATCCGGGTAGAACGTCAGCTGCGTCCGCGCCCCGCCCGGCATGCTCAGGTGATGGATCTGGTTGGTATCGGCGAAGCGCGTCGAGATCAGCATCTCGCGTTTCACCGGATCCCAGCTCTCCAAATACGCCCCGCGAAAATTGGTATAACGATCGACCGTGTCGGCCAGCGCTGCCGGAATTTTGGGAACACCCTCCTCTACAAGGTTTTCGTTGGGAACCACAACGTCACTCTGCGCCCACGCGAAAGCAGACAGCAGCGCGCCAATAGCAAGAGAACGTAAGTATCGATTCACAGGCAGCTCCTGAATAATCCCGATACTATACCCCCGCGCCCTGGCCCCCGCCGTCCCGCCCGTCACCACGACCCATCCTTCGGTAGGGATTCGACGCTGCCACCTCCAAGGCTGCCGGCCGGTGTGATCCTGCGTGTCCCTGGTGGTTGTTTTCTCCGTGACTCCGGGACTTCATGGTGAAAACGAATCGCGCCCGCTTTTGAGACAATAGATCGCCGCCATGACGGAACGGCTTACCGACGACCTGGTGCAGACAGCTCAGCCCGAACTGGTACAGACCTCGGTCTCCCTCGCCGCCTACGCGCGCCTGCTGCGCCGCAACCGCAACCTGCGCCGCCTGTGGAGCGCGCAGATCGTCAGCGAAATCGGAGACTGGTTCTACTCGCTCGCCATTTACACGCTGCTTCTCCAACTCACCGGACGCGCCAGCTTCGTCGCCCTCGCTCTCATGCTGCAAGTGCTGCCCATGACCCTGATGGGGCCTACCGCCGGCATCGTGAACGACCGCATCAGCCGCAAGAAAGTCATGATCACCAGCGACCTGGTGCGCATGGTCGTGGTGTTGGCGATGATCCTGGTGCGCTCGCGCTCGACGGTGTGGCTGGTCTACCCGCTCTTGCTGCTGGAAACCATCATGGTGGCCTTTTTCGAGCCCGCCCGTAACGCGGTCATCCCCAACATCACTTCGCGCGAGAGGTCATCCTCGCCAACACACTTCTTCCACCACCTGGTCGATGAACCTGGTGCTGGGCGCGGCGCTCGGGGGCGTGGTCGCCGCACTGCTGGGACGCGACGCCGTCTTCATCCTCAACGCCCTGTCCTTTCTCGCTTCCGCGCTGCTGATCCGCGGCATGCGCTTCGAAGAGCCGCACACCGATTCCGCCGCTCCACTCCGCGCCCACGATCTGGTCGACTACTCCATGATGGTGGAGGGCATGCGTTACGTGCGCCGCCAGCCGCGCCTGCGCGCCACGGTCTTCGTCAAAGCCGGACTGTTCGTGATCGGCCCCGGCTGGGTCTTGTTCACCGTGATGGGACAGCGTTACTTTCCCGTACGCTGGCACGGCATTGACGCGCAACGCGGCGCCATGCTCGGGCATGAGCCTGCTGATGGGCGCCCGCGGCCTGGGCGCATTGTTGGGGCCACTGTTCTCCGCTCCCTGGGCCGGACGTCACGAGTCACGCCTGCGTTCCGCCATTTTGGTGGGATTTGTTGCGGAAGCGATCGGCTACGTCGGCTTCGGCGCCGCGGGATCGGTCTGGGTCGCTTGCGCCTGGATCGTCCTCGCTCACAGCGGAGGCTCGAGCGTCTGGGTCTTCTCGACAACGCTATTGCAACTCAACACCGACGATCGTTTCCGCGGACGCGTCTTCGCCGCCGACAACGGCCTTTCCATGCTGACCATCGGAGTAGGCGCGTGGATCGCCGGCCTGTTCGTCGACTGGGGCGCATCTCCTAGAACAGTCGCTGCCTCCGCCGGCGCTGCCATGTTTCTGCCCGCCCTGCTCTGGGGATGGACCATCTGGCGCTGGAAGCGCGTCCCTGAAGCATTCACCACAGAGACACAGAGTCACAGAGAAACCTTAAGAATAGAAAAATCCCAAGAATAGAAAAATCGCTATGGACTCGCCGTTTTAGGCTTATTTCCGCATTTTCATTCTCTGGCGGCTGGCTGTCGACAGAATCAGCGCGATGGTCCCGCCACCTTGGGCTTTTACCTGATTTCGGTTTTCTCCGTGACTCTGTGCCTCTGTGGTGAAAGGGGTTTAACCCGCCAACCCATCAATCTTCGCCGCCAAGATGAAATCACTCTCCGTCAGTCCATTGACGGCATGAGTCCAGATGGTAATCTCGGCTTTTCCCCAGGCCAGCAAGATGTCAGGATGATGCCCCTGCTCCTCAGCCAACTCGCCCACGCGATTCACAAACGCCAGCGCCGACTTGAAATCAGGAAACTTGAAAGCACGCGTGATGTGATGCTCGTCGACAACTTTCCAATTGGGCAGTTGATGGCTGAGTTCGTGTAGCGCCGGCCCATGAAGCGCAGGCACCCCGCCCCGGCAAGGCACACAATTCTTATCAGCAAGCGAAGTCATAATGGGGAAGTGTAACAAGTTCATGTGGGGGCGGGCGCCCCCGCGCAGCCGAGCGAAGCCCGGCCGGAGAGGCCCGCGAAACACGTTGTCATCGTGAGCGCAGTGGAGGGGATGCGAAGCGGTCGTTCCACGCAGTCGAAGAGCCTGCCCTGAGCGAAGCCGAAAGGCCCCCGTGTTACCCGGAGCAAGCAGCGGATTGCGACTCTGCCGCGATCCCGCTTCGCGGAATCGCGGCTGCGCTCAGCATGACAGCGCCGAGACTAGAAGGGGATATCCTCATCACTAATCGGACCCGCCGGGGCGGGTTCCGGTTCGGGCGTGCGCTGGTCGAAATTGTTGTTACCCGAACTCTGCGCGCGTCCTCCGCCTTCGCCGCCGCCCTCACCGCGTCCCCCGAGCAGCACCAGGTCGTTCACCACGATCTCGGTCATGTATTTCTTCTGGCCGCTGGTCTTGTCGTCCCAGGAGTGAGTGCGCAGGCTGCCCTCGACGTACACTTTGCTGCCCTTTTTGCAATACTCTCCAACGATCTCGGCGGTGCGCTGCCAGGCGACCAGGTTGTGCCACTCGGTGCGGTCCTGCCACTGACCCTCTTTGTCCTTGAAGCGCTCGTTAGTGGCGAGAGTGAACTTCGACACCGGCGTACCCTGCGGCGTGAACTTTACTTCCGGATCTTTCCCCAGATTGCCGATCAAAATGACTTTATTGACGCTTTTTCCTGCCATGAGAGCTCCTTCCACGCGGGAGGCAAATAGATTTTTCCTGACGGAGGCTGGAGGGAAACTATACCAGAATTGGGCGAGGAGGATGTGTGATGGGCGAACAAAGCACTCAGCATTCAGCACTCAGCATTCAGCCCCTGGACCTCTGCGGGACCACGGGCTGTAGTCGCCTTCGACGCCGGTCGACCGGAGCGGGAGTTGGCACCCTTAAGTGGCTCAGTGCTGACGGCTTGATGCTATAATCCCCAGCCATGGCCACCGGAAATCCGGGCATGGTGCCCGACGAGCTCAAGCAGGAACCTCGATCCAAGGGACTTACCACTCCCCGCAAGAAGAAACCCAAAGAGCTGGCGGTGATCACCGAGTGCTGCACCGGATGCGCCGGGTCGCCGGCCTGCGTGGAATATTGTCCGGTGGAAGATTGCATGTTCTGGGTGCCGGATGAAGACCATCCGCCGTTTGGCCGCATCCAGGTCGATCCCATCTTGTGCATTGGCTGTAAGAAGTGCACCTCGAAGGGCCCCGACGGCGCCTTCCTCGATGGCTGTCCTTGGGATGCCATCGTCATGGTCGATACCGTGGAAGTCGAAAAAGAAGTCGGAGTGATGACGATCTAGCCTTTAGCTGTCAGCCCTTAGTTCCTGCCGGAGGCCGGGAACGCCTGGCTCGAATCCGCTCGGCCTATAGCTCATAGATAAGTTTGCGCCACGATCGTCCAGGAGGCGTTGCGGAGACATCGGACAGCCTTGGGGTCCACCCGGGGGCTGGGCGTCGCTCTGCGGGGCTCCTAGGCCGGTTTAAATGGTATTCTACGCGACGTTCAAGCCCGGATCTTGCGCTGAGAAGGGGCTCGGACGAGGAATCAATAACTTAGCTGCAAGTGAACCAGGATGGGATGCTGTCATGCTGAGCGCAGCGAATCATCCCTGGCCCTCACGGCGAATTGGCCGGGGACAGGGATTCGCTAAGAGCTAAGAGCTAAGAGCTCGAATCCTACTTTGTTCTCTCCCGGATCGCCTTCTCGGTTTCCACCGCCTGCTGGCGCACGCGGTCGGGAATCTCGGGCAGTTCGCGTTCGTAGGGAACGATGAGGGGCAAGTCTTCCATGGTGCCGATCAGGTAGAGCCCGCGCAGGGCTTCCCAGGCCTGGTCGGCTCCGGGAGCCAGGATCGCGATTTCCGCGCCGGGGCTGACGGTTTGTCCGTTCTGGACTTGCAGCACCGCCAGGCGCCCGGTGATGGGCGATCGCAACTCCACGGTTTGATCTCCCACCTGCAGTTTGGCGACTGCGCCGCCTTGCCGGATGGTGGTGCCCGGGGTGGAGGTGTCCACGATTTTTCCCGACTGGGTTGCGGTGACCGTGGCAGGCTGCAGCAGGGCCAGGATCTGGGGCTTGCCCGAGGCGTCGCCGAAGCGCACCAGCGACAAAGCCGCATTGCCGCGCACCAGCGGCGAATTGTCGTTCAGCATGCGGAGCAGGGCCTGGTGAAAACCCGGGTAGGAGGTGTCTTGTCCCATCACCCAGGCGTCGGTATTACGCACTTCGTCAACCGGGCAGGTGGCCAGACGAACCAGGTCGGGATAAAACAGCGTGACCCCGACATCGTGCTTGCCCATGCGCTCGCCGATCTGCACCAGCGCATGCTGGATGTGCCGCGGATGTGGTTCATCTTTCAGGTACTCGGCCAGCTTGGTGTCGGAAAGCTGGCGGCCGAACCAGGTGTTCCACCAGAACAGAAACGGCATCAGCACAATCAGCCAGGCAACGAAAAAGAAAAGCAGGCGCTGCTGGGTGGACATGCGATGTTTCTTGACGGGAGCCGTGGTGGAGTCGGGCATGTGTGGAACTATAACAAAGCACTCAGCATTCAGCACTCAGCATTCAGCCATGCTGGACTGCAGCGGGTGCGGAGAAATCTGTCATCGCTGCGTGCTGACGGCTGAATGCTAGTCCACCACATCCGCATCGAGCACGCGATCCTGTTCCAGATAATGCGAAACCGCGTATTGCGCGAGCAGCGGGGTCTGCAGCTTGATTTCGGCGCCGATCCACTCGCCTTTGTTGTGGGGGGCGTTCAGCGGGTGGTTGCAGCGTCCGCCGCTTCCGAATTGCGGGCCGAAATCGGCGCTCTGTATTTCTTCATATGGCTTTATGGCGCGCCAGGCTTCATCGCCTACGGTGCCGCTGACGTCGATTTTTAGTCTTACGGTAGCCATGTTGAAACCATTTCACCACGAGAGTCACAGAGACACAGAGAAAACCAATTCTTTTCTTGTTTCTTCTCGGGGTCTCGGTGGTGAAGCTTACGCAAATATCTGGTACAGCATGAAATAGATCACCACGCCGGTGATGGAGACATAAAGCCACAAGGGAAACGTCCAGCGGGCGATGCGGCGATGTTTGTCGAAGCGTTCGCGCAAGGCGCGGCTCAGGGTGATGATCACCATGGGCACGATGACGGCCGCCAGAATCGTATGACTGGTCAGCAACGTGAAGTAAATCGGGCGCCAGATGCCTTGTCCCTGAAAGTGCACCGAGCCAACGTGATAGTGGTAGTAGAGGTACGAGATCAGGAAGAGCATGGAAGAAGCCAGCGCGGCCAGCATCACCAGGCGATGGGCAGCCATTTGGCCGCGTTTGATGAAACTGCGTCCGACCACCAGCAACACCGCGCTGGCGCCGTTCAGGGTGGCGTCAATCACCGGATAGATCGCGTATTGGGCGGGGACGAGCTGCATGGATTTTCGATTGACGATTTTCGATTGACGATTGAAAAGCCTACGATCCATTGGCTGCTACAGTTTCGACAATCAGACAGTCGAAGAAATCAACAATAACTGTGCGCGGACAACCGAGGCGGCTGTCACCACGTGATTCTTTATGCTGCCGGCTTTGTGGTTCTGCGGTTCACCATCATGAATGAAAGCCCGAACATGAATAGCGTGAACAATATCAGAGTCGCCATGGAAGCGGTCAACGAAAATTCCGAAGGGCTGCCGGGGTAAAGCAGCATGCGCAGGGCTTCGACGCCGTAAGTTAAGGGATTGATTTCCATCAGCATGCGCATCCATCCGGAGGCGCCGGACAGGGGGAACAAGGACCCCGAAAGCAGCCAAAGCGGAATCAGGAACAGGTTGATGATGGCGTGAAAGGCCTGGTTGGAATCCATGGGCCAGGCGATGGCGAATCCGAGGGCCGTCAGCGAGAACGAGACCAGGAAGACGACGACTGCCACCAGCAGAAAGCTTGCAATGGTCAGGTGCACCCCGACCAGCGGCGCAAAGGCGAGAAAAATCAGGCCTTGAATGGCGGAAAGGGTGGTTCCTCCCAGTACTTTGCCGAGCACGATGGCGGAGCGCGGCACGGGAGCGGTGAGAACCGAAAGCAGGAAGCCTTCCTTGCGATCTTCGATGACCGACATCATGGTGAAGATGGAGGTGAACAGCACGATCATGATGAGCGCGCCGGGATAAAAATAATCGAGATAGTGTTGCTGTCCGGCGCCTTCTCCGGAGCGGAAGGAACTGCCGAAGCCGGAGCCGATGACCACCCAGAACAGCAGCGGCGAGGCGATGACGCCGATGACGCGGCTTTTCTGGCGGTAGAAGCGCACGACCTCGCGCCACCAGAGGGTGAAGGCCGGCAGAAATATGCCGCTGCTTACAGGCGCGGAGGGGATGGGGAGGGTTGCGGTTCGCGTCGCCATACTAGTTTGTCTTTTTCCTTAAACTATGCAATTCCAGGGCCAGGTTCAGGAACATGATGCCGGAGAGCGCCAGCAGGATCAGGGTCAGGAACAGTCCGCCGACGGTGGTGAGGTCGCCATGTTGGACGGTCCAGGCGATCCCGAGGAGCGGGGCGATTCCCAATGCGGCGGATAGGGCCAAGGTCATGGTTGATGCCTCACAAAGCCTTAAATATCAAAAGCAGTCATGCCGGGCGTGGCATCCCTTGCGCCACGACGAACGCCCGGGGGCAGGGATTCCTCGCTCCCCTCGGAACGACAAGTGGTCAGTGCCGGGATGATGTTTCATCCGTTTTTTCGTCCTCGCTTTTTTCGCTTTCGGTCCAGAAACGGTGGCCGGTGCGGTGGATGAAGACGTCTTCGAGCGTCGGCTTGCTTACGGAGATGGCCTGAATTTCGCCGGGGAAGGCTTCGACTACGTCGGTAATGAAGCGATGCCCGTTTTCCTGTTCGAAGCGGACTTGTCCGGCGAGCACTTGCGCGTCCACCTGAAAACGCTGGCTGATGCGCTGGGCGAGTGATTCGGGATTGCCGGTATCGAGCAGGATGACGTCTCCGCCGATTTCGCGTTTGAGTTCGGTGGGAGTGCCCAGGGCTACAAGCTTCCCCTGATTCAGGATGGCCAGCCGGTCACAGCGCTCGGCTTCTTCCATGAGATGAGTGGTGACCAGCACCGTGACTTTTTCTTCATCGCGCAGAATCTGCAGGTACTGCCAGAGATCGCGGCGGGCGCCGGGGTCCAGTCCGGTGGTGGGCTCGTCGAGCAAGAGCACCGAGGGATGATGGAGCAGGCCTTTGGCCAGTTCGAGGCGGCGCTGCATGCCTCCGGAAAAGGTCTCGGCCTTTTCCCTGGCGCGATCGAGCAGGCGCACGCGGCCCAGCATTTCTTCGACGCGGGATTTCAGCGCGGCGCCGTGGAGTCCGTAGAGATGTCCCTGGTGCCAGAGGTTTTCGGCGGCCGTCAGCTTGATATCGATGCTCTGGGCCTGGAAGACCACGCCGATCTGGCGGCGCAGGGAATTCGGATCTTTGGCGGCGTCGTAGCCCATGATCACGGCGTGGCCGGAGGTGGGGAGCATCAAGGTCGAGAGGATACGGAAAAGCGTCGTCTTGCCGCTGCCGTTGGGGCCGAGCAGGCCGAACAGTTCCGCGTGTCCGACATTGAAAGAGACGCCATCGAGCGCCGAGCGATTCTCGTACTGGTGAACGATATCTTGAACCGAGATGACGGCTGGGGAACCGGGCGCGGCATCGGCTTCCAGGGCGTCCAGTGCGGGGGTAAGCGATTTCGAGGTCACAGGGTATTTTACGCCGAGAAGGCGCTCCACATCATAAAAGCCAACCACCCGGGCAAGGCAAGCAGGATTGCCGGAAGCCGGCAGCGCGCCCGGAGCTTCAATGGTGCCGACAGGGGCGAAGGCTGGGTGGCGTCGCTCATGCGGCGACAGGTTTTCCCTGGGGGCTGGGAACGCGTTCTTCAAAACTGACGGGAACATGGCGCCAGACCCGGATGGCGAGGATCACCGTAGTCGCCAGCAGCAAGGCTCCAACCGCGACATGGGCGACGGTGGAGAGCACCATGGGAAGTTCGGGCTGGACGGCATCGCGGCCCCAGGCTACGCGGGTGAGGAACGCCAGAAACCCCAGGCACAGCTGGGTGACCATGAGCGCAAGCAGAGCGATGGCCGGACGGCGGACTTCTTCGATCTTCGAATAAAGCGAGAGGGCGCGGACACCAGTCCAGGTAAGCACCACCGCGACCACGGTGGCATGCACGACATGCGGCCACCAGCTCATTCCGTGGTGGCGGAACATAGCGCCGAGGAACAGTTGCACGTAGAGCACAAAAATCGAAAGCAAGGTGAGGGTGAACAGGCTGGGACGACGCACATCGGTCTGGACTTCGGGGACTTCTTCGATCCAGCGACGTCCGGTGAACAGAGCGATGGCCGCGACCGTGCAGAAGAAGGTCTGCGCCAGTGCGGCGTGAGACGAGGAAACCAGCGGCGGCAAATAATAGAGCACGGTAATGCCGCCCAGGATTCCTTGCACAACGACCATGAGCACGGCCGCGAGCAGCAGGTAGCGCAGCCAGCGGCGGCGGTCGGTGCGCCAGGTCCAGACCGCGAGAATGATGGTGAACAGTCCTGCGCCTTGCGCGATCATGCGGTGGATGTGCTCAAACTTTACGCCGCCGACCAGCTTGGGGATTTTGTAGAGCGATCCGAAAGAGGTGGGCCAGTCGGGAACCGAAAGGCCAGCGTCATTGCTGGTGACCAGGGCTCCCGCGATGATGAGGAGGAACACCCAGCCCGCCAGGAATACGGCGAAGCGGTGATGGGACCGGTTATACGGTGTAGCCAGAGCCTTCAGACGGAGTCTCCTTGCGCGGTGCTCAGGCGCAATGTTTGCAAACGTCCCTGCGGGACTCTCTGCGGTTGACGGGCGAGGCCCGTCAACCATGGTTCATTTTACAACTGGGACGGGCGGAGCGCCCGTCCCCCTACGAGCCACTACTGTTTGAACGTCTGGTCCACGGTCTTGCTGTCTTTGGCGGCGACGGTGACTTTCTGGGTTTGTTCGCCGAGTTTTTCCTGCACGAAGGCGAGGGTGTAATCGCCCGGGGGCAGTCCCTTGATTTCGTACTTGCCGTCGGGACCGGTGACTGCGTAGAACGGGCTCTTAACCACGTTGATGTACATCTTCATCCAGGGGTGCTGGTTGCAGCGCACCGGCAGCATGATTTCTTCGCGCGCGAAATTCTTCTGGAGAGGCGCGGCTTGCGGGGGCTGCGACTCGTTCCACTCCCGGTTCGAGGCCGGGGTGGGATGAATGTTGTGGGTGGTCATGTCGTCGTTCTTGATCTCGATGGTCTGTCCGGTCATCGCTCCCAGCACGTGCGGGTGATACCGGCAACCCTTCTGATCAATGGTGACGGCGTCTTTAGGGACGTCGAAAGTACGATCGCCGAGGCCGTCCTTGACATAGACAAATACGTTGGCGAGATCGCCGCCGCTGGCGACGATGGTCTCAGCCAGGTTGTCGCCTTTGCAGGCGGGGTCCTGGCTCATGTCGATCTTGGAGGCTTTGGGCGCGGCTCCGTCGAGTTTGACCGTGCCGCTGATGGTGGCTACGGTAGCGGGGTCGATGGGAGTGGCTGCCGGGGTGGCAGCGGGTTGCGCCGCGGGGGCAGCGTTCTCCGATTGCTCGGTGTTTTCCTTCTTGCTGCAGGCTACCGTGAGTAGCAGCGCGAACAGACAGAGTGTCGCGATTGAAAATTTCCGGTAATTCATGATGTCGCCCTTTCGTAAATAGGTTTTAGAGCCTGAAACGAAATCGTAAACCGCAAAGTGCGCGGCGGTTTCGCGACGGTCGCTAAGAAATACAGATTCCTCGCTCCGCTCGGAATGACAAGACTTAGGGGTGTTCCGTGAACCCCTGCATTCTAACGCGATCCTCCGAAGCCTGCTTGCGGTTTGCTGGCGGAGGCGTTTTTGTTTTTGGCCGGAGGGTTGTTGGCGGCGCGGCCCTTGCCCATGGCAGAGGCGACACGGCGTTGCTCTTCCGGCGTCAGTTGGAAAATGTAATCCACCAGCAGCTTGGTGTGGTCCTTGTCATAGCCCTGGAACGACGGCGGCGTCGGTCCGGCAAAAACCCACTGGTTGTTCTGCTTCTTGAACAGACCCGAGGGCATGGAGGTGCCGGGGCTGACGGCCTGGGGATCGATGATCCAGCGCTCAACCCAGTCGGGTTTCAGGCGCTGGCGGGCCAGCAGGAAGTTGGGCGCAGTGGCGAACTTGTCGTGGGCCGGATCGCCGGTGGCGTGGCACTTCAGGCAAGGCGCGGCGGTCGACGAGAACAGGCTGCGGGCCATGTCGGTTTCTTTCGCCGTGAGCGTGGGCACTTCCTCTGGAATGTAGGGCAACGGTTGCTGCGAGAGCGCCTGGAAGAAGCGCACCAGCTTGCGCAGTTCGTTATCAGAGAACGAGAACGTGGGCATGCGCACCTGCAGATAGGGGCGCACACCGTTGCGATTGGTGTCGGTATCGCTGAGCGACGGATTCGAGAGGAAGCGGCGCAGCCACTCGGGGTCGACGCGCGCACCCTCGGTGAGCAGTTTTGGAGGCAGTTGCTCAGGGGTGTCCTGATATTTCTTCATGCCCATCAGGATGGTTTTCTGTCCCGGGATGAACTGGTGGCATCCCATGCAGTTGTACTTGCGGACGACCCACCAGCCTTCCTGAATATCGCGGCGAGCGTCGCCGGGCTGGTACTGGTAACTGGCGGGCAGGGAAGACTCCTCGCTGCCGAGCAGGAAGGTGCTGAGGGCGCGAATCTGCTCTTTATCGAGATGCAGATTGGGCATGCGCAGGGCTTCGGTCTCGCTCTTGATCTTGCCCTTGTCGTAGACCTCGGGCTCGGCAAGTTTGTGCTCGAAGAATCCTTTGAGGTTGTACCAGGGCCCTTTGGCCGGGCCCTCGGGCAGGCGGGCGAGATCTTCGGGATTGGTGATGGGGTCTTTGCCGCCGCGCTGGGCCTCTTCCGTGAAGAGCGCGAAATCGAGGCGCTCGATGGGCTTGCTGCCTTCCTGAGTTAATTCGGTGCCGATGCGGCCTTCGTCTTCGAGGCCGGCGATCTCATGGCATCCGGCGCACCCGAAGTGCTGCACCCACTTCCTGCCTTCCGCCTTCAGGTTGGGATCATTCATGAAAGCGGCGCTGGCGTAGGCAGAAGGATCCTGATGTTTTTGGGTCATCAAGAATGACGCGATGTCTTGCGCGTCTTCGACGCTGAGCCGCAGGCTGGGCATGACCGTCATGTTCTGCACTTGCAGTTCGTGTCCGTCGTTGGGGCAGCGGCTGTGCTGCAAGTCGAAGATGTAGGGCAGGCCCTTCCGGGCGTAATCCTCAGGGCCGATGTCTTTCTTCTCGTAGGGGCAATAGGGACGGGTGCGCTGGCGGGCGTTGTGAATCCAGCGGACGAGATATTCGTAATTGGCCTTTTCGCCTTCGCGGCTCAGGTTGGCGGCGAAGGTGCCGCCCTGCATCTGGTCGCCTTCTCCGATGGAATGGCAGGCCATGCATCCGCGAGTCTCGAACAGTTCCTTGCCGTGATCGGCGTTGCCGGGCTTTTGCGGAGGCACGGGATCGGTCAACGCGCTTTGCCAGAGGAAAGCCGAGATGGCCTGGATCTGGCGATCGTTGAGGCGGAAGTTGGGCATCTTGGTGGTGGGACGGAAGTCGGTAGGTTTCTTCAGCCAGACCGGGATCCAGTTCTGGTTGAGCTTGAGGCGGATGTCTTTCAGGTTGGGCCCGACTTTTTTCTCGTCCTGCAGCAGGCTGTGGGCCTGGAAATCGAGTTGCTGGATGCGGCCGTCCATTTTGCTGTTGGCGACGCGCAGAGCGATGGCGTTTTCGTTGAGCTTGTTGGCTTCCTGGTTCGACTCAGCGGCGTCGGCCTGCTTCATGAGGTAGGACGCCTGCTTCAGGTTGTCGGTCTTCTGCTGCTCCAGTTGCTTGATCTGCTGGCTGACGGAATTCAGGTCCTCGGGCTCGCGATCGTAGCCTTCGTAGCGATGGCAGCCCATGCAGCCTTTCTGGCGGAAGAGGTCTTTGCCTTCGCTGATGGTCCATCCGACATCGCCGCTGACCAGAACCATGTCGGCGGCGTGGCAGGTCTGGCATCCGGCTTCGACATTTTGTTTGGGGAACAGAGGCCAGAGCCAGTGCTCGTAATTGCCGTGGGCTTTCACCATGCTGGTGGTGGCGCGGCCGTTGCCCTGGTGACAGGGGGAGCATCCGAACTGGTCGGGATCGTGAATCTTCAGCAACTCGGGCGCGGGATGGCTGACGAAAGCGCGATCATACTGGTCGGGCTGTTTTTCTTTGTTGTCCTGAGCCAGGGCGGTGGCGCTGATTTTCAGCGGCTCGCGCGTGCCCAGGTGGCAGGATTCGCAGCGGTCGACGATGTTGGCTTCGGCGACATTGATCTGAACGATTTTGGGATCCCAGTCGGCGTACTTCTTCTTGAGGCCGTCGATCTGCGTGGGAGTGAGGCTGACCAGGTGATCGGAGATGTACTGCGAGGCTTTGGTGCCGGCTTCGGTGACCGGCTTGAGGACTTCGCCGAGTTCGGCGCTGACTTTGGTACGCTCGTCCTTTAACTGGTTATATTTTTCTTCCAGTTGCTGGAAGTTGAATTGCTCTTTGTGGCCGTCGGGGAATTGGACGGTCCACTTTTCTTTCTTGTATTCCGCCAGTTCGTCCTGCTTGCTTTTTTTGCCGGAGGCGCTGCTGTCGGTTTCGATCTCGTAGGTGATGGCGTTGGCGTAGGCACGCTTATCGGTGAAGACGTTCTGCACCGCGAGAATCTGGGCGCTGAGATTGGTGATCTGTTTCTGGAGTTCGTCTTTGCGCGGCTGGGCGGCCTTGGCGGCCTGTTGCGCGGCCTGGTCGAGTTGCTGATAGTCAGGGCTCTTGACCAACTCGTCGAGCGAATGTCTGGAGTCAGACGTGGTCTTGTTCAGGAAGGCGACGTAGCGATGCTTCCAGGTTTCCTGGAATTCCTTCCAGGGACGTTGTCCCCAGAATTCGTCCTGCAAAGCCCAGAAAAGCGAGGCCATGAGGAGCACGAGCGCCACCACGTAGTGCAGCGCGTACGACTTGGTTACGATCGGATCTTGCTCGGGGATGGGTTGCTCAGGCACCGAATCCTCCAGAAACAGTCGTTGGTCTTGGGTCGTTCGTCGTTGGCAAAAACACTTGCGGAGCGTTACTCCGCCGGGCAGCCGAGGTGGTTGTCCCCGCGCCGGCAAATACGGTCATTCGTTGTTGGCCAACGACCAACGACGTACGACCAACGACTAGACGTTGAACCACGGCGTTATCCATACGTACTTGATATGCCAAAGCAGGCGCAGCATCATTTTGGCCGGCAGTCCAATCATGGTGATCACGAAGAACATCATGATGGAATACTGCAGCAGGCTCATGCGCTTGTAGTCCTTGGGGTTGTAGCGGCGGAACAGGGCATGCACCAGGAAACCGCCGACGGCATAGAATCCGCCGACCACAACCGCGCCAAAAATTCCTTTGGCGAGATTGCTGGTGATGCCGAACAGATCGGGCAAGTCGCGGTTCACCTCGTAAATGAGGCGATTGTGATCCCAGGTTTGCCCCGGCCAGAACCACTGCCAACCAGGGCCGCGAATAAACGTACCGATGATGATCATCGAGACCCAAAGGAAAATGAAGCCGAACAGGAAGGTGCCAATGGCAAACTTGCGCTGCTTCCAGGTGTAATAGCCACTCCCTAAGGGATTGGTGTCGATGTAAGGGATGACCATCAGGCCGACAATGATGAGGGTGGGCATGACCACGCCCGCGATCCAGGGATCGAAATAGACCAGCATCTCCTGCAAGCCGAGAAAGTACCACGGGGCTTTGGCAGGGTTCATGGTGAGGTTGGGATTGGAGGGCTCTTCGAGCGGAGCGCTCAAGGTGATCGACCAGACCATCAAGACCAGAGTGACGATAATGGCGGCGAGGAACTCGATGCGCAGCAGGAAGGGCCAGACATGGACTTCCTTGGACCATCCGGGACGGAAGGGCCAGGTCTTGCGATGGTGAGTTTTGGCCATCGCGGGATTGGTTTCCAGCTCTTCAATGAGTTCGTCATTAGCCTTGGCCTGCTTCCACGCGAGATAGATGTAGAAGACGAGCAGGGGAATCAGGCCCACGATGGGCACGTTGTCGGGCGTCGAAGCGATGTCCCAGAGTTGTCGCCAATCCATAAGTGCTCCCTGTGCTCGCGTGTTTACTTTTTCTCTTTGACTTCCGCGGCCAGCATGACGGGGGCTGGGCCGGAGATGCCGCCGTCTTTTCTTACCCGCCAGAAGTGCACAATCATGAATACGGAAGCCACGATCGGAATGCCGATGCAGTGCCAGATGTAGGAACGCAGCAGGGCGTTGGCATCAACAATCGAGCCGCCCAGCAATCCGAAGCGAACGTCGTTGTAGGGAGTCATTCCCAGCATGTGTCCGAAGGGACCTTCGTGCCCCAGGAGCGGTGTAGCGCGCGCCATGTTGGTGCCGACCGTGACCGCCCAGAAGCCCAGTTGATCGTCGGGTAGCAGGTATCCAGTGAACGAGAGCAGCAGCGTCAACACCAGCAGGATTACGCCCACGTTCCAGTTAAACTCGCGCGGCTTCTTGTAAGAGCCGGTGAGAAAGACGCGGAACATGTGCAGCCAGACGGCAATCACCATGAGGTGAGCGGCCCAGCGATGCATGTTGCGCAGCAACTTGCCGAAGGGCACGTCGTGCTCAAGGTAGAGCACGTCGCGGAAGGCCTGCACCTTGGTGGGGTGGTAGTAGAACATTAAGAGAGTGCCGGTGAAGGTCAGCACAATAAAGAGGTAGAAGGTGATTCCGCCCATTCCCCAGGTGTAGCTGTAGCGCACGGCATCGCGATTGATCTTCGCCGGATGCAGGTGGAGGAAGACGTTGGAGAGCACGCCGAGAGCGCGGTTGCGCGGCGTGTCGTCGTGCTTGTGGCGGAAGATGGAGGTGTAGACCTGGGTCTTGGTGGGATCTTTCAAGCCCTCGATCTGCTCTTTGGCTTTTTCCGGCATGTCAGTCTTGAGAGACTGGATGTCATCTTTCACGCCGGCTTTCACGCGTTCGAGGAGCCCGACGCGAGTGCCGTTCCCGTTGCCGCCGTTTTTATTTTCTTCAGCCATAATTTCCTCTTACGTGGAGACAGCCGCCTTCGGCTGTCGGGCCGGGCAAAGCCCGGAATCTTAAAACCTCGCTCGCTTCGCATCGCGGGACAGCCGACGCGGCTGTCGCCACGTGACTACGCGCGCAGCCAGGCGCCGTCGGTGCCGTCGCCTTCGTTGAACTGACTGGGTTGTCCTTTCGGCCATTGATAGAGCTTTGCCACGTCGACCAGGATCTGGCCGTCGGGGGCGATCTCGACCCGAGCGCGATCCATGGGACGCGGCGCGGGTCCTTCGAAGTTGATGCCTTCGCTGTCGTATCCGCTGCCGTGGCACGGACATTTGAACTTGTTCTCGCTGGGCTTCCAGTCGGGAGTGCATCCCAGGTGGGTGCAGCGGGCGTAGATCACGAATATGCGGTCGGGTGTGCGATCGACCCAGATGCGGAATTTCTGCTGGAACTTGGTGTCAACGCCGAGGCCAAAGTCCGAGGGATAGCCGATTTTGAAAGAAGTGGCCGGCTCGAATAAGGTGCGCGGCAAGAAGAACCGGAAGAAGGCCAGAAGCCATGTGGTCAGGAATGCAGCCACGCAGGCCCACGCCAGACGGCGGCGCGCGCGATTGATGTCGCTGTCCTCGGGTCCGGTCGGAGGAACGCCGCCCGCGGCCGCAGCTTTGGAGGTGCCCACCGCGGGAGTGCCGACGTAGGTGGTCGAGGTGCCGGTGCGCGCGACCGAAGCCGCCGCCGAGGGTGCGGCTTGAACCGGTGCCGCGGGACGTGCCGCCGTTGCCGGTGCTGACACCGCGGCCGGGGTTGCGGGCGCAGCCGCGGGAGCCGCGGGTTCGCCCAGCAATGCGGTTACTTCGGCATCGTTCAACGGGGCAAGGTTGTTGCGCTTGCGCCGCGCCTGTTCGGCGGCGATGGAAGACTTGCTCCACTTTTTGCCTGCCGCCACCAACTTCTGCACTTCCTCGCTGAGGCCGGCCGAAGCTGCGGCGGCGACCGGAGCGGCCGGAGGCGCAGTAGCCGCAGGTGCCGCGGGTGCCGCGGGTGTGGGCGCTGCGGGTACGGCGGCGGGAGCGCCATCGCCACTTTCCCACGACATGGGCGTGCCCGCCTTGAGAGCTTCGATGTCGGCATCGCTTAGCAGCGGAAGTCCTGAGCGCTTGCGATAGGCTTGTTCGGCCGCGATCACGGAGTTGTTGAGCGCGTTGCGCGGCCACTTTGGGAGACGCCCGAGAACACCGGTTTCTGCCATCCGTCCTACCCCTTTTTATGCGTGCCGAGAGCTGCTGGTCAGTCCGCTGCGACCAGGGAAACGGCACCGCGTGGTTGATGCATGCCCGTGGCGAGGGCGGAAGTCACCAACTCCGCCAGCGCCGCAATGAACATGGGAGAATCGTTCAGACCCGAAGTCATTTCAAACTGTTCGAATTCCTAAAGCTGCTGCTTCTGCACGCGCCTCGTGGTCGATCTCGCCCAGCGTCTCCACGTGATCGGAGACGAAGGAGATGGGCACGATGCACACTTCCCGAACCTTTTGCCGGCGACAGGTCGCGCAGGGCGCGATGTAAAGAGGGCTGCAACCATTTGCTGGCGCCGACCTTGCTCTGGTAGCAGAGGCGATGGGAGTTCGTGCCAGCCGCCACGGCGCATCAGCAATTCTACCGTCTCTTCTATTTGATGCTGGTAAGGATCGCCTTGTTCGATGATGGAGACCGGAACGCTGTGTGCGCTGAAGACGATCTCGGGGCGACTGGGATCAGCGAAGCGGCTGAGCGCTTCTTCGATTTTTTCGACGAGGGCTTCGAGATAGAGATGATTGCGGTAGAACGCTTCCACGGTATGAACCGGGAGGTCTTCGCGATAGAGACGGCGCCATTCGTTCAAGCTGCTGCCGGTAGTGGTGCTGGAGAAGTGCGGATAAAGCGGCAGGAGAACAATTTCATCGCAACCGGCCGCCTGGAGTTGCGCGATGGCTTCCACGGTAAAGGGATGCCAGTAGCGCATGGCGACAAAGCAGCGGGCATCAATGCCGGAAGCGTTGAGCCGGGTCTCAAGCGCGCGCGCTTGCTGCTCGGTAAAGCGCCGGATGGGCGAACCGCCGCCGATCACAGAGTAGTGATGCTGCACTTTGCGGGCGCGGGTAGTGGAGATGAGCTTGGCGAGGGGTTTGCGCCCAATACGCGCGAAAGGGAAATCAATGATATCCGGGTCGCAAAATAAATTGTAAAGAAAAGGCTCAATCGCTTCCAGCGTATCGGGTCCACCGAGCTGGAAGAGAACTATCCCCACTCGCCGATTTGTATTCACCATCCCCCAGGTCCCCAGATTCGGGGGAATGTTACTGCAAACATCGGACAGGGTCAATGCAGGAGTGCGTGATGGAGCGGCGGAAAATTGGAAAAATGGAAAATGTGGTTAAAAATCGTGATTAGGCCGATCCGTTTCCCAGATCAGAAAGATGTACCTTAGACCCAAGGGTCAGGAAGAAAAATGCAGGCCTCAACCCCGCGGCGCGACCGTCAGACATGCGAGGCTTCGGGGGCGGGCCTGGTGTCGGCGCTGGATTCCATGGCTGCGATGATGGAATCGGCGAATTCCAAGGTGCCGGCTTTGCCGCCGACGTCACGGGTCAATTTTTCCCGATTGCGATAGACCTATCTCCAAGGCGTTGCGGATCTTCTATGGCGGCGTCGTCTTCGCCGAGATGGCGCAGCATCAGCAATCCTGAGCGCATCACGGCCGTCGGATTGGCGATGTTCTTTGCCCGCGATATCGGGAGCGGATGCCGTGGACGGCTTCGAAGATGGCGCATTTCATCGCCGATAGTTCGCGCCGGGAACAAGACCCAGTCCGCCGACAAAGGCCGCGCACAGGTCGGAGATGATGTCGCCGTAGAGATTTTCGAGTCACCAGCACGTCGTACTGGTAAGGATTCATCACCAACTGCATGCAGGTGTTATCCACGATGTGCTCGCCGTAGGTGATCTCGGGATATTCTTTGGCAACGTTGCGGGAGCAGCGCAGGAACAGTCCGTCGGACATCTTCATGATGTTGGCTTTGTGGATGGCGTGCACGTGCTTGCGCTTATTCTTGCGTGCGTATTCGAACGCCAAGCGAGCAATGCGGGTAGAGGCCTTCTCGGTGATGATCTTCAGGCTCTCGACCACGCCGGGTACCACCTCGTGCTCGATTCCGGAGTAAAGGCCCTCCGTGTTCTCGCGAACAATGATCAGGTCAACGTCGGGATAGCGCGTTGGAATATGAGGCAGATTGCGGATAGGACGGAAGTTGGCGTAAAGCTCGAAGCGTCTTGCGCAACGTCCACGTTGATGCTGGAAAGCCGCCGCCAATCGGAGTGGTGATCGGCCCTTTCAGCGCGACCTTGGTGCGCTCGATGGACGTCGATCAAGTTCTTTAGGAATGTATTCGCCGAATTTCTCGAAGGCCTCGGCTCCCGCCTCGTAGCGATTCCCATTCGAATTTGACGCCGGTCGCTTCGAGAATGCGTACCGCAGCGCCGGTGACTTCGGGACCAATGCCGTCGCCGGGAATGAGAGTTACTTTATGAGTCATAGAATGAAGTCGTCAGTTCCTCAGTCGTCATTAAAAAACTAAACCCTGAGCAGTCGCGCGGCCTTCTGCCTTCGCACCGGCATTTTCTTTTGTTTTCAGCAGGTCTTTGAGTTCGGACATGAACTCCTTCACGTCTTTGAAGTCGAGATAAACCGAGGCGAAGCGGACGTAGGCGACTTTGTCATATCTGCGCAGGCGGTTCATGATCAACTCGCCGACTTCGCTGGTGTTGCGCTCGCGCTCGGGAGAGTCGATCACGAAGCTTTCCGCCTCGTTGACGATCTGTTCCAATTTGCCGATGGGGACGGGCCGCTTTTCGCAGGCGCGCAGCAGTCCGTTCAGCACCTTCTGGCGATCGAATTTCTCGCGGCGGCCGTCCTTCTTGACCACCATGTAAGGAATCTCGTCAATGCGCTCGTAGGTGGTGAAGCGCTTTTCGCACTTCAGACACTCGCGGCGGCGGCGGATGGATTCGCCTTCCTTGCTTTCGCGCGAGTCCACCACTTTGTCGTTCTCAAATCCGCAAAAAGGACACTTCATGGCGCTTGGGATGAGCTGAATCAATTGTAACAGGGGTTTACGGACGCCGGGAGCGGGTGTAGGCACGGTGGTAATCAGTGGGAAGGAGGCGCCGAAGGCACGATGGCCTCCTCTTCTTCGCGCTGGGTATCCGCGACCAGCTTGCGGAACGAGAGACGGTCGAGATGAGCCAGGATGAGACCCAGGGGTACGACGGCAACAAACGTGACCAGCCAGAGCATGATGCCGCAACTGGCAGCCAGTTCGTTGGGCACATCGAAGACGTGCTTGAGGGTTGAGATGGTGGCTAGCTGCGAGCCTCCGCCGACGCCCGGCAACTGAATCATCGAGCCCACCATGCTGGAGCCCATGAGCAGCAGTACTTGCGACAGCTGAATATCGAGCGAGCCGACACCGTAGGAGTGAGTGACCGATTTGTAAGCCAAAGCGATGCAGTACCACATCAGCACCGAAACCACGATCAACTGCAGCAGTTCCCAGAAGCCGTGGATGGTGTTAAGGCCGCCGCGAAATTCGCGGACACGCAAGGCGATGCGGTGCCCGAGGTTGGAAGCCAGGTGGGCAAAGCGGCGCTCGACCCACACGGCGATGGCTTCGCCTTTGCGGCTGACCATCCAGGTGGCCAGCGAAATGGCCACGACCAGCGCGATGAGCACCAGTCCAGCCTGGCGGAATTTGACGTAGTAGTCGAGTTCTTTCGGGCCGGCGGCAAAGAAGATAACCCCCACCAGCAATCCGGTAAACGCGCCGATGTCGAAGATGCGCTCGACTGCCCAGACCGCCAGTTGCGAAGAAAAAGTCTGCTCTTCCTTGCGGGCAATCAAATAAGGCCGGATCAGTTCGCCGGGACGGCCTAACAGCGCCAGCCCGGTGAATCCAATTACGGTCGGGGAGATCAGGCGCAGGGTAGAGGCCTGGGGGCGGACAGGACGGAGAAAAATCTTCCAGCGCCAGGCGCGCATCAGGTAGCCAAGATAGATATACAAGACCGCCTGCAGGATATGGAACTTGTTGACGTGGTCGGTCTGGGTCCAGAAAGTGGGCCAGTCGAAGTCGCGCCAGGTGCGGAATTGTAAATAGACGAGCCCGGCCAGGATGGCCGCCACCACGGCATAGATTGTGATCTGGCGTTTGTTCATTGACCCCAAGACTTCGACACACCTAGCCCGAAAAAACCGCGGTGCAGGTAAGTGGTACTGCTGCCAAGGTAAATGACAGGGCGGGATGGGTCAACGCGCGAAACCGTTTCGGGGTGTCAAGCGGGAGCGAGTGGCGGTGAAAAAGGCAACAACTACCGGGAAGTCTCTTGCGAAAGTGGAGGAGCTGCCGCTTCCTTCACCGGTGCTGGTTTCGACTTTGCGCTGGCCTTCTTGGGGCTGGCCTTGGCGGCTTGGGCGGCCGCCGCTTTGCGTTCGGCGAGTTTCTTTTTGTTGAAGTCGCGGACAATTTTGGCGACGTAGGCGCGGGTCTCGTAGTAGGGAGGGACGCCATGATACTGGTCCACACGCTGCGGGCCCGCGTTATAGGCGGCCAGAGCCTTCACCATGTCGTAGTTGTAGCGCTCCAGGAGTTCGTGCAAATACTTGGTGCCGCCTTCAATGTTGGCATTGGGATCAAAGCTGTTGGCGACTCCGAGCTGGGTAGCGGTTTTGGGCATCAGCTGCATCAGGCCGCGGGCGCCCTTGGGAGAAACCGCATGGGCGTTGAATCCGCTCTCGGCGTGAATCACGCTGTTAATGAGGTCGGGATCGATGTTGTGCGCGTCGCCGGCGGAATTGACGGCATCGGACAAACTCCTGGGGGCAGGCGCCGGCGCTTTGGCCGCCGCAACCGGTTCGGCCACCGGAGGCGGCGACAAATCCTTTTCAAAGTGGTCGATCTGCCCGGTCGGAATGTCGACGTAGCTGTTGCCGGTCTCGCTGGTATACAGGCGGGTGAGGGAGCCCATCACCTCGCGGCGTTCGTGGCGGATGGTGAAGCCGTTTTGCAGGACAGCGATGTCGGCAGCCAGGGCGGGAAGAGCCGTCACCAGCAAAAGAGAAACGAGTTTGAGCCAGCGGCGCATTTCCAGATAAAGACGTCTTGCCCGAATGGACCCAGGCGAGTTGTGCTTATGCGAGCCGGGAGACCGGTTTCCATAGGTCCCAGCACCTGCTCGATGGCGGCGGCAACCCCATGTTCGGCATTGGACCGGGTTACCGCCCAGCCGTGGCCGCGAAGTTCCGCCGACGCATTCCCCATGATAAACGGCAGCCCGGCGAAGGCAAGCATTTCTATGTCGTTGTAGTTGTCACCGATGGCCATGACCTGCTCACGGGGAATCCCCCGGTGTTTCGTCCAGCGCTCAAGCGCGTGGCCCTTGGAACAGGACTGATTGAGGACATCCACGATCGACAGGTCGCGGACGGGGTACTCGGTACGCAGAACAGTGATGTCTTTGGCGGTGCTTCCGGAGGCCAGGAAATCCAGGGCCTGATGCATGCGCGCAATCGGGCCGCAAAACATAGCCTGGACCGGGTCCCGGGTGATGGACTTCTCGATCGGAATCACGAAATCAATGAAAGCCAGATTTTTTTCCAGCCAGCGCTGGATGCTGACATTCAACTCATCCATGTGTTCGAGCACGATGGCGCCCTTGGTTTCGACATCGAAAGTCAGGACGGTGTTTCCGCGAAAGTCTTTCATTTCCCGGCACAGGGTAAGGCAAGTGGCGGCCGGCAGCAGATCGCGGTGGAAGGTTTCACCGGAGAGGGAGCGGGTAACGGCCCCGTTGGAGCTGATCAGCCAGAGATCGAAGCCGAACTGCAGCGCGATGGGCAGGGCAAAGGTATGGCGGCGGCCGGTGACCAGCATGACTTCGACGCCTTGCTGGTGAACGCGGCGCAGGGCGGCCATGTCGACCGGGGAAATCTCAAACTGGGGGTTCAACAGGGTGCCATCAATATCGATGGCCAGAAGGCGAATTGGAGGCTTCACCACAGGCGATTTTAACATTGGACGGCGGGCTCGCCTGCAGCAGGCGCCGGGCGCTCGATCCGCATGCTATGCTTCGCTCACCCATGGGAGCGTTCACATTCCTGTTTTATCCTTGGGGCCTGATTCTGCAGGCGCTGGCGATCGTGCACTTCATCCGCCGGCGTCCCGATGGCTACTGGCTCTGGATCATCCTCTTTCTGGGACCGCTGGGAGCGCTGGTCTACATTGCCGTGGAGGTGATTCCGGATGCCGGGCTGCTGCGGCAGTCGTTCAAAGTTTTTCCCCGGCGCAAGCGGATTCGCGAACTGGAAGCGGCGGTTCTGGATAATCCGTCGGCAGGGAACTACGAAGAATTGGGAGAGTTGTATTCGGGGGAAGGCCAATACGCGCGGGCGCGCCAGTGTTATGACAAGTCGATTTCGGCGCGAACCGATCATCCCGACCCGTTCTACCGGCGCGGCGTGGCGGAATTGGCGCTGGGGGATTTTGCGGCGGCGGCGTCCGATCTGGAGCGCGTGATCGCGAACGATCCGCAATACGATTTTCATCGCGGGATCGGATTGCTGGCGCATGCCTACGCCAATACCGGGCAGGCGGAGAAGGCTCTCAGCCTGTTTCAGCAGGCGACCAGGATTTCGACGCTTTCCGAGACGTACTACAACTACGCGACGTTTCTGGCCTCACAAGGGCGCATGGTGGAGGCGCGCGAGTGGACGCGAAAGATTCTCGCCAAGAAGCCGACCATGCCGGGATATTTGCGGCGGCGGGAGCGTCCGTGGTTTCGGAAGGCGAACGGGTTGTTGAAGCGATTGCGGGCGTAGGCGGGTTTTCAGTCGTGCCTGCGGCACTCGGTCTCGGCCAGCGGGCCGGTCAGTGCTAAACTCTCCGCGTGGCTCCTATCTCTCATCTTGAGTGCACCAAATGTGGTGCATTCATCAGCGCGGATCGTCCCCAGACGGTTTGTCCCAAAGATGGCGGCGTGCTCTACGTGCGCTATGACCTGGGCGAGTTAAAGAAGAACTTTAAGGCGGCTTCGCTGGCGGGACGGGCGCCGACCATGTGGCGCTATGCGGAAGTTTTGCCCGAGGCGGAGCCGGTGTCGCTGGGCGAGGGCTTTACTCCCATGCTGCCCAGCCGCGAATATCCCAGCGTCTACATCAAGGACGAAGGGCTGAATCCCACGGGATCGTTCAAGGCGCGCGGGATGTCAGCCGCCGTGACTATGGCGAAGGCCTATGGGTTGAAAAAGCTGGCGGCGCCTTCGGCGGGGAATGCGGCGAGCGCGCTGGCCGCCTATTGCGCGGCGGCCGGGATCGAGGCGCATATCTTCATGCCCAAAGACGTGCCCCTGGCCAACCGGGTGGAGTGCGAGAGCTATGGCGCGCACATGACGCTGGTGGATGGCTTGATCAGCGACTGCGCGCGCATGGTAGGGGAGCAGAAAGAGAAAGCCGGCTGGTTCGATGTCTCGACCCTGAAAGAACCGTTTCGCATTGAAGGCAAGAAGACCATGGGGTACGAGATCGCGGAGCAACTGGGGTGGGAGTTGCCCCAGGGCGTGATCTATCCGACGGGCGGCGGCGTGGGTCTGATCGGCATGTGGAAGGCGTTTGACGAGATGGAAGCCCTGGGGTGGATCGGACCCGAGCGTCCGCAGATGGTGGCCGTACAATCATCTGGTTGCGCGCCGATTTCTAAAGCATGGGATGAAGGCAAGGCGACGTCGGAATTCTGGCCGAATGCAGCCACTCTGGCGGCGGGCCTGCGGGTACCGAAGGCGTACGGCGACTACCTGATTCTCGACATCCTGAACAAGAGCGGCGGCGTGGCATTGTCGGTGACCGACGAAGAAATCATGGAGGCATTCCGCCAGTGGGCGAAAGTCGAAGGCGTGTTCGCGGCTCCGGAAGGAGCGGCTTCGCTCGCGGCATACCGCAAGCTGCGCGAACGAGGGTTTTTCGAAGCCGACGATTCCGTGGTGCTGTTCAACACCGGCTCGGGGCTGAAATATCTGGACGTGATCGATGCGCAGACGGAGCGCGAACGTCCGGCACCGGCAGCGCGCGCGATTGGCGGGATCATCGGGCCATACTGAAAACCAGGCGGCGGTCTTCCGTCGTCCGTGCTCAGCTAAACCAAGACAAAACATGACCGAGCATCTTTATTATCACGATTCATTTCTGTGGGAGTTCGACGCCCAGGTGGTGGACGTAGTGGCGAGTACTGGTTCGCGTCCCGCCGTGGTGCTCGACCGTACGGCGTTTTATCCCACCAGTGGCGGGCAGGTGTTTGATACGGGTTGGATGGTGGCCGCGAACGGAGCGTCGAAGCTGCGCGTGGCGGAGGTCGCGGAGCAGGAAGATGGGACGATTCTTCACCTGCTGGAAAGCGCCGCGTTGCTGGAAAAGGGAACCCGCGTTCATGGCGTGATTGATGGCGGACGGCGGCGCGATCACATGCAGCAGCACTCCGGGCAACATGTGCTTTCGGCGGCCTTTGTGCGCCGCTTTGAGATGCCCACGGTTTCCTTTCACATGGGCGCGGAGTACTGCTCGATCGATCTGGATACGAAGACACTGGGGGCGCAGCAAGTGGAAGCCGCCGAGCTTCTGGCGAACGAAGTGGTTGCCGAGAACCGTCCCATCGAGATTCGTTTCGTGACCCAGGAAGAAGCTCGAGAACTGGGTTTGCGCAAGCTGCCTCCGGCGGAGCGCGACCAGTTGCGGCTGATTGAGGTGCGCGATTTCGATCTTTCCGCTTGCGGCGGTACGCACGTCGGAAGCACCGGCCAGATTGGCTGCATCCTGCTGCGCAAGATCGAGAAAGTGCAGGCAGGGATGGCGGGTGGAGTTTGTCTGCGGCCAGCGCGCGGTAACCACGGCGCGGCGCGATTACAGCACGCTGGCGGAAACCGCGAGCCTGCTTTCCAGCCATACCGCGGAGGTCCCGCAACAGGTTCGCAGGATGCAAGAGGACGCGCGGGCAGCGCGCAAAGCCAGCGAGCAGTTGCTGGCGGAGATTGCGGACCTGACGGCCGGGCGTTTGCTGGCAGAAACACCCGAGACTGCGGGACGGAAAGTGGTGGTGCGGACCTTTGCCGATCGCGATCTGACATTTCTGAAGCTGCTGGCACAGAAGGTGACTCGCCAAGGCGGGAACGCAATCGCCCTGCTGGGATCGACCTCAGGACAACCGGCCCTGGTATTCGCCACCTCGACCGGCATGCCGTTCGACATGGGAGCGCTCATGAAAGAAGCGCTGGCCAAGCTGGGCGGGCGCGGTGGCGGCGGCAAAGAGATGGCGCAGGGGGGACCGCAGCAGGCAGAGGGGATGGAGGCGGCGCTGCAGGAAATCGGGGAGCGGTTGCGGTTGTAGATATTGCTTACGCAGTCACCGAACGCAAGCTCCCTCGACTTCGCTGGAGATGACAGCGCTTGAAGTTAGTGGGTGCGTCCATTCGAAGGGTCCGCCGACATCGCGGTGTTCACGTCGACGTAGAGGCGCTGCGAAGGCGGGAAGCCCGGCGCGTAGCAACTGCCATCGCGGTGGTAATTGGCGGGGCATCCGGCGGCGACGTCAGCGGCGCTTGGGCGATTGCGCGAACTGCCAGACTTCCGCGAATCGGATTCCACTCTCGGCGGGCAGAGGTGGTTTTTCGAAGACGCAACCGGGAGAGGGCGGACAAGCGTCATTGGTCACCCACAAAGTAAGGTCTCGATTGTCGGTGAGGCCCCAAATGTCGTCGGCGGTGGTGATGCGGGTGCCGGTGTCTTCCTGGACAGCGATTCCTGAACAGTAGACCCCAGCGCGAAATCCACTGGTGTTAATGCCGTCCACCCATGCCTCGATGTAGGCGCGCTGCTCGGGCAGCATGCGTCCCCCTTGTTCCTGATCGAGAAAAATGATGGTGTGCGCCGGGAAGCCCTCTTGCCGGGCGGCAGCAATCGCCCGGTTGGCATCACTCTTGCCGAGGTCGCCGGAGTTACGAACTTTCTTAAGTTCGGCATACAGGCGACCGTTAAAGAGGACGAGAAAGCCGAAGCCGTGGGCCTCCACCGTTTTTCGCTTTCCCTTCCAGGTGTTGGCGCGCGCCCCGGGCGGGTTGTTCAACCAATATCCGGTATAAGAAAAAGTCTGGCGCAGAGTTTTCAAGGCGTCGTCGCCGGGGTAGGCATTGCGATCGAATCCCAAATAGGCGGAACTGGAGGAAGAGACTGGGCGCGAAGCCCTGGTCTGGGCGAGCGCAACCATGGTCACCACCGAGAGCGCGAACCATAACGCCAGTCGCATGGCTAAAGCATACCGGAAAACTCCGGCGCGGCGCTTCGTGCTACATTTTGACCAGCGGGCCTTATGTCACAAAGCGTTCTCCTGATTAATCTGCTGATCAAGCTGGGGGTGGCTGCGGCGGTCGCCAGCACACTGGTGCGGTCGGTGGAGTTCAAGTCGTTACTGTTCCGGGAAGAGCGCTCGCTGAAACAGCAGATTTACCTGGTGCTGTGGATCGGAATTCCGCTGGCGATCGCGGTCTGGTTCCGGATCATCCAAAAAAGCTTTGCGGCTGGCGACCTGTCGTTTGAAACCACCATTCTGCTGGGGGTGATCGCGGGGCGATTCGCCGGCATGTCCGGGGGGCGTGCTGCTTGCGCTTCCGGCGCTGTTGCATGGCGAGTGGGCCACCCTGCCCTTCAACCTGCTCTGCGGATTCATCGCCGGCCAACTGCGCACCCTGGCGCCGGATCGGGATGATATCTGGTCGTTTTCTCCGTTCATCGATCTCAGCATTTATCGCATGATCCGCCGTAACCTGCCCACACCGCGACTGTTCGACTGGCAAGTCATGTTCTTCGGCACGATCGTGGGCCTGCGGTTCGTGCAGGCCGAGTTGTCACGCTTCCTGCCACGCGCCAGCTTCAGCCTGGAGAGTCCGACCTGGTGGGTGGAGGGGCTGATCTACGCGACTTCGATCGTGGTGATCGGCACGGAACTGAAAATCTGGAACAGCGTGCGCATCCAGATCAAGCTGGAAGAGCAGGAACGCCTGTTACTGCATGCGCGCATGGAAGCGCTGCAAAACCAGATCAATCCCCACTTCCTCTTTAATACGCTGAACTCGGTTTCCTCGCTGGTGCGCTTCGATCCGGATACGGCCCGCGAACTCATCATCAAACTGGCGACCATTCTGCGCCGGTTGCTGAACAGCAGCGACGCCTTTGTTCCGCTGCGCGAAGAGATGGAATTCATCGACAACTATCTGGACATCGAGGTGGTGCGTTTCGGCCGCGACAAACTGCATGTGGTCAAGGAACTGGATCCGGCCTCGCTCGATGTCATGATTCCCAGCATGCTGCTGCAGCCGCTGGTGGAAAATTCGATCAAGCACGGGCTGTCTTCGAAAATCGATGGAGGCAGCATTTACCTGCGCAGCCGGATCTCGGACTCAAAGGTGATCGTAGAAGTAGAAGACGACGGGGTCGGCATGGGAGCGGCGCAACTGCTGGAACGGCCGACGGGACTGGGCGGTACCGGCATTGGCATGGCCAATGTTGCGGAGCGGTTGAAGGTTCTCTACGGCGATACGGCGCGAATGACCATCGACAGCCGCGAAGGGAAGGGAACCCTGGTGCGCTTGCGGATGCCCATTCTGGAAACTGCGGGCTCGATTCCCGCCGCGCTCTACGAAGAGCGCTCCAGCACGCGGCGGTAGAAATCCTCATATTGGGGGATGATCTCGTTGGTGCAGAAGCGGGCCTTGGCCGACGCCCGTGCGGCTTTCGCCATGGTTCGCAGGCCAGCTTCGTCGTCGAGCAGATCGATGGCATAGCGCGCCATGGTTTCGATATCACCCACATTAGCCAGGAATCCGCTCTTGCCATCTTCAATGACTTCCGGAACGCCGCCCACGCGAGTGGCGATGGGGACGACCTCGCACGCCATGGCCTCAAGCGCCGCCAGTCCAAACGACTCCAGTTCGCTGGGCATGAGCATGACGTCGGCCAGGGCCAGTTTCTCGTGAATTTCGTCCTGCTTGCCGAGAAACAGCACATCGTTGTGAATCCCCTTCTGTACCGCCAGCCACTCGGCGCGGGAACGGTCGGGTCCATCGCCGATCAGCAGCAGCTTGGAGGGGATCTTCTTGCGCACCCGGTCGAAAATCTCGATGACGTCGGTGATTCGTTTGACGGGACGGAAATTCGAAAGATGAACCAACACACGCTCGCCATCCTTGGCATATTCCTGCCGGCGATTGGCGGCGTCTTTGTCGCGGCAGTAGACATCACAGTTCACGAAGTTGTAGATGACCTGGATGTTGTTGCGGACATCGAACTCGCGCACGGTGCGTGCGCGCAGATACTCGGAGATCGCGGTCACGCCGTTGCTTTCCTCAATGGAGAAACGGGTAATGGGGAGGTAAGAGCGGTCGAGACCCACCAGGGTGATATCGGTGCCATGCAGCGTGGTCACAAAGGGCAGCCGCTTGCCGCGAGGTTTCGCCGCCAGCATCTGGCGGGCGAGCAGGGCGCTCACCGAGTGGGGAATGGCGTAGTGGACATGAAGCAAGTCGAGATCGTAGAGTTCCGACACTTCCGCCATGCGCGTGGCCAGCGCCAGGTCGTAAGGGGGATAGTCGAACAGGGGATAGCGGGAGACTTCCACTTCGTGATAATGGATATTGGAGTGCGGTTTCAGGCGGATCGGCTGGGCGTACGTGATGAAATGAATTTCGTGTCCACGTTCCGCCAGTTCCAATCCCAGTTCCGTGGCCACCACGCCACTGCCGCCGTAGGTTGGGTAACACGTGATCCCGATTTTCATTCCCCAGACGCCTCCGTCGGACGATACAGCCTCTCCCATTCGATGGAAAGCAGGGAGTGTGGATTCAGATTTTAGGACCTTGGCTCAGGATTTGCCGGGACCAAGGCGGAGGATGCCGGCAGCGGACTTCTCGAGCGTGCTCTGCAGACGGCTCTGGCTTTGGGCATCGATGCCGGTGAACTCGATGCCCATTCCTACACCGGAGTCGCTGGCCCGTACCACGGCCGTGGTGACGACCTTTTCGGATTCGATCCAGAAGGTGGCGGTCAGGATCGTTCCCACCGGGGCGGGTAACAGGGCATCGACATAACATCCGCGGCCGCTCATGTCAGTGGCGTTGGTCTGCATGTGCAGACCACCTTCGTCGCGCAGCTCAATGGGAATCTGAACTTTGAGGCGGGTGAACTTGCGCTTGTTCGATGGAGCGGATGGGACAGTGGGCGGAGCGGCTGGCAGGGCTGCCAGTTCCTGGCGCCAAGGGCACTGCTGGCCATCAAGCATTTGCACTCCCGCCTGGATTTTCTGACTCGCGCCGGCGTCGATGACCCAGACCACGCGGAAGCGAGCTTTCTTGTCGCCGTACTGCACTCCGATGGTGTCGCCGGCGGTGAGTTGCTGATCGAGGCCCGAGAGGAGCGCGCCTTCGCTGCTGATGTTGCGCGCTTCCGCGTTCTGAAAAAATGGCCGACCTTCTTTGCCCATGCCCCACACGCGCACCGCAAGCTCGGTCTTCACGCGGGGTTCGGGGCGGTCTGACATAAGTGGACTCGCTGCCTCCTTTGGGCAGCTCTTCCCAGATGATACGCTGCCGGTGAGGGTTGTAAGGCATTACCAATATGGACGCGGGTAATAGCTCAAGGGTACCCGGGCCAGGGTAATGGTTAAGGAGCGGTGCCGGCGAGCCGGCGGTAAGAAACCAGTTCGATTCCTTGTTGCGAGAGCAATTCGCGGGTTTCCGCCGCAGTGAGCACCCGCAACTCTTGCTCGCGCGATTCTCGCAAGCGGGTATTCACCGCCTGCAGTTGCGCATCGTTGTATCCGGGATGACAGACCAGTTCCCAGATGCCTTCGGGAAGATTTTCCAGCAAGAAACGTAGAAAGCGTTGACCGAGCGTCCCGGTGGCGACGATTCCGATCGTACCATCCGGTGTGACCAGACCGGTCTCGCGAACCGCCTGCCGGAAGGTGGCGGCGAAACGGTGCAGAGCACCGACTTCCAGCCAGCGCTTCCAGGAGCGGGGATCTTCGAACAGCTGGGTGAGGGTCACGGTCTCGAACGGATTCCGGATCGCCGGCACTCCACAGACCTGCGCTGCCCGCAAGATCGGACGCAGCACTTGAGGAAACATGTGGGTGTGCTTGTGGGTGTCAAGGTGCGAGACAGAGATTCCCAACGACTGGATTTTGCGGATTTGTTCCGTAACCTCGGCTTCGATCTGTTGCGGATCGAGACGTCCTTGCCAAGCGAGGCCGGCAAACCTGATGAGGGAACTTTGAAATTGCTGGGTACCTTTCTGCAGCAAGCTGGAGACCTGGGACGGGTGCGACAGCGGAGATCCATCGATCAGTACGACGTGACATCCGACGCCCAAGTGCGGCGCGGATTGCGCAAGTTGTACGGCGTCGGAGAAGGCGGCGCCGTTTGTCATCAAGGTTGCGGATGTGACCACGCCACGGTTGTGGGCTTCGACGATGGCGCGGTTCACGCCTGAGGTGAGGCCGAAATCATCGGCATTGACGATGAGGCGACGCACGCCTTGATTGTAGCGTTCCCGGTACTTGGATAGGTGGCTGGCAGAAAGCGCCGGGTGTTAACGGCGGGTTCCGGGTTTGACCATCATTTCCGGCGTCGCGTATACTGCAATAGTTCTTCTCGTGTGGATGCCCCTCATCTTTCGCGAGGCTCCCAAAGAAGCAGCGGGAGCGAGGGGCGGTTAGCTCAGTTGGTTAGAGCGCCTGCCTTACAAGCAGGAGGTCGCAGGTTCGAGTCCTGCACTGCCCACCAGTTCGGCATTCCGGTCAAAAACCGGGGACGTAGTTCAGTTGGTTAGAACGCTGCCCTGTCACGGCAGAGGCCGCGGGTTCGAGTCCCGTCGTCCCCGCCATTCCTTTCAACAGCATAGCGCGAATTGCTGAAAAGGCGTGGTACACAAGTAAGGTACACATTAAGCCGTACCCTCCGCGCCCCGCCACTGCCACGCGTCGATCTCGCGGCAAAATCATTTCTACTACCCGGCTCTGTGCTTCTCGTTTCCTGCTGCTCACCGCATGCATGCCGCAACAGCGACTGCACGGTTTTTGTGGGGCGATTTCTGGTAAACGGTGACGAATCAGATAAATTAAAGAATCTTCATAACCGCTCAGAACACTCCAGGTGATCTTCAAAACCGGCGGGCGGCGGGTTTTCCCGTCGCCGGTGCGTTCGACTCGCACACGCTGCCGCCAATTCTTCAATGAGGTAGAAACAAGATATCCGTTTTCGGCTGACGGCCGATAAGCCGGCAAACATCGATTCCAGCGGAAAGATGAAGACGTCGCCTGAAACACAGTGCCAAAGGTGCTGAATCTCGGGCGGCATAGGAATCCTCTGGCCGATTTCTGGATGAGTCCTCGCTAAAACTTTGGGAGCGCAGAACCCGCGAGCACGCCCACCGTCTTGTCGAAGACCAACGGCGCCTTCGTCGCGTTCTCCACCATGAACGCTTCCGTCCCCACCCCGCAGGGCCCCTTGAAGTTGAACACCACTAGTCCCTGGGTGTTCGTGGTGCCCGACACGCGTGCGTTCGTCCAATACTGGTCCATGAACCGACCGCTGACAAGGACCCCGCTGAGCCTCGCGCCGGTCTCACTGGTGACGGTCGCTCTCGCCTGGACCAGGTTGTACTCGTTCTTGTTACCGGGGGTGCAATGGCCCGGATCGTTCGGGTCCTGATGGAACTTGGCTTGGACCAACAGCTTGTTCACCTTGATGCAGGAGGTCGCGCAGGCGCTCGCTGCGGTGAGCCGCATTAGCCTTCCTGCCAGGCCAACCGACACCTGGGCTAGGATCTGGCTCGACGCGTTCATGGGTCCGCCGCCTATGATCGCGCTGTTGTAGGCGGGTGAGAACAATGCGTCCAGAGACTGGTTGAGTCCGTCTGGCCCGTAGGCGATCTGCGCGGCGCCCGAAACCGTGTTGGTAATGTCCTGGGCGTCGTTGATCGAGCCTATTCCACCGGGCGATTGCGGCCCGGTGCCCGTGAAATCAATTTGCTGCCAGGTCCCTGCTCCTTCGTGGTGGTAGCGGAAAATGTAAGTGAAGGGGTGCTCGATACCGATGCCCAAGCCACGGGCCTGGTCACCAGCATCATTGATCGCAACCGGGGAGTTCACCACGAACCAACCTCCCGGCGGGGCGGCGGCCATTGCGGTCACGCTCGTAAGGTCGCCCAAGTGATACCAGTGGCCGTAGGTGGCCACAGTTCCACCCGAACTGATCCCCAGCGGGATTTCGTTTGGAAACCCTTGCTTGGTGAGGTCGACCATGCCGCCAGCTTCGGTCCACATGAACGGGGTTTGGAAGCCGGATGAAGCAGTGGCGTAGCCAACCACCCGGTTGGTGTCGTCGATCCCGATGGCGACCGAGTGAGCGGTTCCCGGTAGCACGCCCAGGTCAACGGGAGTGTAGGTATTGCCGTTCGGCTTCCATACCACCGCGTCGGTAAAACCGAAGACGCCCGCAGACCCAGCGATCCAACCCTGGTTGTTGATATTGGTGACGGCCGTGCCCGTGAAGCCTGACACGGAAGGCAGGACGATCCGAACCCCAGCCTTCCAAACGACGGTTTCAAGCGGCGGCAGGCAGAAGGGGCCGCACCCAGGGTTTGTATAGGAGGTCCCCACTATATCGCCCGCGTCGTTCATCGCAACGCCGTACGCGACTGCCGATACGAAGTTGGGCGCGTAGATGATCGGTGTACCGCTTCGGGACTCCCAAGCACGCCGCCGGTGGGGCTCCCTGCCAGAACTGTGGCCGGTCCGACGAGAGCAAAAGCGATGATTAATAATGCGGCTGCAATTCCCTTCATCTTCATACATTTCTCCTTCTGCTTTGGAATGTATTGCCAGCTAAACACGAATCATTAGCTCTTCAGCGCTCACTGCCTTTCGCCACCGGCGCAGTGTTGGCGACGCCGGATGCGCAGTAGAGGTTACCCTGCTGCGTATCATCGATCCCGCCCCAGATAATCATCTGCTCTCCGGTCCACACCGTGGACCAGCGTCCACCAGCGCGCTCGAATGGCGCGTTCACCTTCGTGGTAGGTTTCCAGGAATCGGTTGCGGGATTGTAGCGTCCACCACTGGAATCGAAGCTTCCACCCCAGGTCAGCATTTCGCTGCCACTCCACACCCCTTGCGTGATGCGCGGGGAAGGAGCGCCGGCCAGTGTGGTCTTCGTCCAGGAGTTGGTTACGGGGTTATAGCGAGCGCCGTCGTTGAAGAACGATACCGAAGAGCTGATTGTATCCGCCCCAGAAGATGGCTTCTGTCCCAGTCCAAACGCCGACCGGCCACAGGCGAAGGACATCGAGGCCGCTCGGGGGCATCAGAGTCCATCTATTGGTATTGGGGTTGTAGCGTCCGCCCTCTGGGCCAACGTATCCCGAGTCGATCGAGCCACCCCAAACAATCATTTCCGTTCCGCTCCACACGGCGCCATGGTGATCACGATGGCCGGGGTCGTTCACCATCGTGGCATCGGTCCAAGTATTGCTTGACGGGTTGTAACGCTTGGCGTTGAGACTGGAACTGATGCCCCCGTATACGATCATTTCTTTTCCAGTCCACACCGCAGAATGGCCGTAGGTGTTGTTTGGGGCATTGGTCTTGGTAGTCAACTTCCAGGTGTCTGTCACCGGGTTGTAGCGGCCGCCGGTGCCGGGGGTGAAAGGATTGCCATCCGGTTCGCCACCCCAGAAAATGACCTCTGTCCCGGTCCATACGTTGGTGGCATTCTCGCGTCCTGGCGGAGCGCCGATCGTGCTGACTGACTTCCAGCTATCCGTAGCCGGATCATATCGGCCACCCGGTGCGGACACGCCCGAGGAAAAGCCGCCCCAAATCACCATCTCGCTGCCCGTCCATTCGGCCGAATGCAGACCTCGCGCCTGCGGCACATTCATGGTCGTGGTACGAAGCCAGGAATCGGTTCTGGGGTTGTAGCGGCCGCCGTCGTTGTGAAACACGAAGCTATCGTCCAGCCCGCCCCACACGATCATCTCTTTGCCGGTCCAAACGGCGGTGATTCCCTGTCCATTGTTGGCGGCGTTGGTGGGATTGGTTGCCCTCCAGGTATCGGTTGAGGGGTTGTAGCGGCCGCCTGCCGCTGTGCCCGGAGTGCCGCCCTGGATCACCATTTCCTTTCCCGTCCATACCGCCGAATGCAGCCAGCGGAGCGAGGGGGGATTCACCAGGCTGGTCGGAATCCAGGTGTCGGTGGCAGGGTTATACCGGCCGCCGCTCAGGTCGTAGGTCGGATCGTTGATCCCGCCCCATACGATCATTTCGGTGCCGCTCCACACGGCGGTGTGCCAGTAACGAGCGTTAGGAGCGCCGCTAGAGCTGATCTTGACCCAGGCATTCGTGGTTGGGTTGTAGCGAGCGCCGTCGCTATAAAGCTGGCCGATGCTCACGTCATAGCCCGCCCAGACAACCATATCTGAGCCGGTCCACACCGCCGGGGTGAAAGCACGTGGCGCCAGCGGTGCGGGAGGTAACGGAATCCAAGTGTTGGTTTGCGGGTTGTAGCGGCCGCCAGTGTTCACGGGCGAGAATAAAATGCCGCCCCACACGATCATCTCCTTGCCCGTCCACACGACGGCCGAGTACTGCTGCCCGGTCGGCGCCCCGGTTGTGCTGGTAGGCCTCCAGGTGTCGGTCACCGGGTTGTAGCGTCCGCCGGTGGTGTCGCCCGTGCCTCCGAAGATGACCATCTCTTTGCCGGTCCAGACGGCGACGTGGGCTTCTCGCGCGGAAGGTGCACCCAGGGACGCGACCAGCGTATAGGTGTCAGTGGCGGGGTTGTAGCGGCTGCCGTCGTTGTAGTAGGTTCCGACACCGCTGCTGCCGCCCCACACGATCATTTCCGATCCAGTCCATATCGCCGTGTGGAAGTAGCGCGGATCCAGCAGTCGCAGCGTCGGTTTCCAGCTATCGTCGCGGCAGTTGGCGTTGGGAGCCAGTCTTGGCAAAGCGTAGTCATAAGCGACGGCCGCCAGTTGCATCGGTAGTTGCTGGCGCGTCGTCGGCCACCACGCATCAAAGGAAACTTTCGGCCATTCGATTGAAGCCAGGCGCACATGGTCTGTGTCCTGCGCTATCATCGCTACAGCGTAAAAACGATTTGTATCCTCGCGTAAGCTGCTGAGCCCCAGCGCCAGATTTCCCGAACGATCGCCAAGCGTGTTGCGCAAACCGCGCAGCCGCTGGTCGAATTCGCCCGATTCGAACGCCATCACCCCCGGCTTAAGCCCCTTGCGGCTGCGCTGCCACTCCATCTCCCGGTACTGCCCGCTCATGTTCTTCATCGTGGCGGGGGAGGCGCTCGCCAGTTCCGCTTGCACGCGCGCTTTCAGTTCACCATGGAAGCGCTGGTCGCTGGCGAAGTACGATTGGATCAGCCGGTCGAACAACCTTCAAACCTCAAAAGCGGCATTCCACTTGGCACAGAGTCGGGAACCAGCGGGCAGAGATTACGTTTGCGGGCGCGACCGTCCAGCAGTGCGTCGCGCACGAAACTGACCAGGTCGCGAAACTCCCGATCGTTCAGCCGGATCCGATCCCTGAGAAGAGGATCCAACGTATCCAACATAGCTTCGGAAGAGGCGAGCCGATGCGTCAGGTCAGAGTCGACCCCAGCCTCGACCGCGTTGTAGTGCCCAACCGATTCTTCCACGTCGAGATGATGCTGGATCGCGTCTTCGATCCGGGTGAACGCTCCGTTGTGAAAGAACGCCGGCTGAAGCCCCGCATTGCGCAGCGGTGAACTGCGGAACTTGTAACGGTCGTTTGGATTGCCGGTAATCTGCTCCAGGCCAAAATCCTCATCCTCGTTAGCGCCGTCAAAGATCACGTTCCCCTGGCCGACGCCAAAGAATGGGGCGATTTGCGGAACTCCGATGTTATGCATCTGAAAATCGCTGAACATCTCGTTGGACTGACCGCTCACGCTGTGACAGGCGGAGCACCTCCCTTTGCCAAAGAAAATCAACGCGCCTCTTTTTTGCGTGCTCGGCATCGCGTGCATGTTGCCACGGGCAAACTTGTCGAGCGGAGCGTTGGCATAAACCTGGGTGAACTCAAACTCGGCGATGGCGCGTCCGAACATGGTGAAGTCAATCGGACCGCCGGAAGCTACTTCAGGGAAAATCATCCCGAACAGGTCGCGGTAGGTCGGGTTGCCGTTGAGACGTTTCAGAATTTCCTGCCGGATCGGTTCGTTGCGAAAACCGCTAGCGTCGGCAGGCGGAACCACGCCGCCCAGGCCGTCGTCGAACTGATCGAAACGCGGCCCGATTTGCCCCGCTGTGCCGGTGAAGCCTGCAACCTCGACCAACTCGGTCGGCGGAATGTGCGCTTGCGCCACCAGCAGGTGTTTCACCACCGGATCATTCGGAGGGAAAAGGGTCGTCCCTTCGGGTAAGGGGAATTGAAAACCTTGCGAGTTGTCGAACGGGTCGCCGGAAAGGGACAGAAACCGCCCGTTCCACATGAGTTTGGGGTAAAAGGCGGTATTGACCACCGAAGGAGTGCGACGCTGATTGCGGGGCCCAGTACGACTCCGACCCACAATCAGGTTGCTCTGCACGCCAATCGCGATCGACTGCGTGTCGCCAAACGCGGAACTGGGGGAGTGGCAACCGGCGCAGGTATTGTCATCATGGAGGCCGCCTGCCAAGTCGAAGAACAGTAAGCGTCCCAGGTCAGCAAGTTGCGGGTCCACTTTCCTTTGGAGGCGCGTCTCAAGGGTGGATTCGATCCGTCCGGTGAATCCCGCATCATGCAGGATCCTCTGAAGTTTCTGGTCGAGGTTGCCGTCTTCTCTCTTCTGCCCCAGAGCCGGCAGGTTGAGGAACGAGAGACAAAGGAGCAGAGTTCCCAAGCCGCAAATGTGGTGCCAAAAGTTAGTAACAGGCTGCATGTCAATCCCCCGTTGGATAATTTCGTCCTCTAATTGCACAAAGTTGCGCTCAACACCGTGATGAGCTGTCAATTCCGCCGCAAACTATCATCTCGGTTCCCGCCGACAGCGAATGGCGACTGCCGCAGGTTGTTGTCTACCTCCGTAAGGCCGATCACGGATGTTCGTGACCAGCCCCGGGGGCCGCTGGTTCTGTTCAGGGCGTTACCGTCAAGGTAGCGGCTTGCGCAGACGCACCGGCCTTGGCGACGATTGATGAAAAAGTGTTCGAAGTCACAGCCTTGGTTTTGACCGTAAAAGTTGCTGAGGTCGCACCGGCAGCGATCGTGACCGAAGCAGGTACGGTGGCGACCGTGGTGTTACCGGAAAATAGCCTTACCTTGACGCCGTTAGCTGGAGCGGGGCCGTTGGTAGTGACGGTTCCTTGGGAGGATGTGCCGCCTTTTACCGACGTGGGCTTTAGCGTCAGCGACGTAAGGGAGAAAGGCGTAAGGGTAAGCGTTGCGGAAATGCTGCCGCTGTTGTCCGCGGCGGTCACGTTAATGAGAGTAGTGTCATTAAGCGGCTTGGTGATGACGGTAAAAGTCGCCTGAGTTGCGCCGGCTGGTACGGTCACGCTGGCGGGAACTTTTGCCACCAAGGTATTGCTGCTGGTGAGCGTAACCACCGTGCCTCCGGGGGGAGCGGGGCTGACCAATGTGACTGTGCCAGTGGAATTGCTGCCGGAAACCATGCTGGCTGGATTCAAGGTAAGGGTGGAGAAATCCGCCCCTGCGCTGGTGCGGCGGAAGATTCCCGAGAAGCCTCCGGTCCATCCGTTGTCAGCGTCCACAAAATACAGGCCGGAATAGGAAGTGGGGTTGTCGGTAGCCACCGTCTCCTGGCTCCAGGTTTGGCCGCCATCCAGAGTTCGAGCGATGGAGTTGTATCCGCCAATCCATGCCACTGACGGGCTGACGGCAAACACCGAAATAAAATTGTTGGGAACCGGCGGGATCTGGGGCAACCAGGTAGCACCGCCATTGGTGGTGTGGAGAACCACGCCTCCGTCGCCCACGACCCAGCCGTTATTGGAGTCCGCGAATGAAGCGGCCAGCAGAGGAAGAGTCGTGCCACTGGCTTGCGGGATCCAGGTGACGCCGGCGTCGGTAGTTTTAATGATTGTGCCGAAATAACCTACCGCCCAGCCGGTGGTTGAATTCACGAACGTCAATCCGTACAGCACGCCAGCGGGGAGCGTATCGTCCTCAGCCCAGGTTGCGCCTCCGTTGGTCGAACGCACCAGCACCGGACCGAAGGAGTCGCCACCCACGGCCACGACTGTGGATGAACTAACGGCCTTCACGGCGTAGAGTTCGCGGCGGGACGTCTGCAGTGTCCAGTTGCTGCCGCCATCGCTGGAGCGGTACACCTGCCCCGCCCCGGCCTGTGCATCGGAGAGCACTGTCCAACCGTTCAAGTTGTCAGCGAAGCTGACTCCATAGGCCAGCATGCTTACCGGTCCAGCGTGAGACCGGGTCCAGTGCTTGCCTCCATCAACGGTTTTTAGAACTTCACCGTTAACCTGAGAAGCCCACAGATGATTGGCATCAGTTGCCGCCATACCCAGAGTTTCAGTTCCGCTGCCGCTCTGGCGATTCGTCCAAGTAACGCCTCCATCGATGGTAGTAAACAGTAACCCGGTGTCGCCAACCGCCATTCCGTGCTGTGCATCGGCGAAACTGGTGTCCCAGAAGGTATAAAAATTGTTGGCCCCGGAGTTGATTCCTCCCATCTGGGTAGTCCAGGTATTGCCGCCGTCGCTGGTATGAATGATGTCCTGTTGTGCGCCGACCGCCCATCCATTGAGCGAATCGGTGAAGTAGCGGCCATAGACGAAGGCGTTAGAGGGAAGGGTCTGCGGTACCCAATTGGAGCCACCATCGGTGGTGTGACTGGCTGCCGCGTTCAGGACATTCCAACCCTCGGTCGGATCGATAAAAAAACCACTCTGGTTGCTGCCGGACTGCAGGACCCAGGTATTGCCGCCGTCGCTGGTGTGCAGAACCCCGTTGCCGATGGCAACACCGTTGCTGGCATCGAAAAATCGGAAGCCGCTTATCGTGATGGGGACGCGCACTTGCGTCCAGGTGCGTCCACCGTCACGGGTGCGGTAAATGATGGAGACGTTCTCGGCAGCAAATCCGTTGTTTGCATCGGCGAACCCAAGGCCATAAACGCTGCCCAGAATTCCCGCGCCCTGGCGCCAGGTCGCTCCGCCATCACTGGTGTAAAGAACCGTGTTATTGCTGCCCGCCCAGCCGTGAAGCGAGTCAACGAAACGAACGATGTAGAGCGGCTCTGTCGTCCCGCTATTCTGCGTCTGCCAGGTCGCTCCGCCGTCGTTGGTGTGTATGACGACGCCGCCATAGCCCACGGCCCAGGCTTCGTTGTCAGAAACCATGTCCACACTCTGCAGACTCGTTCCAGTCGGCAGTGGAGACTGCCGTGTCCAACTGCCGGTGTTCTGGGAAAGAGCGGCACCGGATGCCACGAGCATCACGGCCAGGAGCAGCGCGAGTGTGGACTTCGAACGATTCGTTGGTGTTGCTCCGATGAACAGCATGACAGTCTCCTTAAGTTCTCCTATGTTCCGAGCACCAAGCGAGCGGCAACGGATTCGCATCGCCCAGACGTGATCACGGAAGTTTCGGCACGTTGCTCAGTCCGCAGTTCGTAAGATCAATTGCCTGAGCGAAAATTCCGCACACGTTGCTATTCAGGTTTCGCGGCAAGGTGAGCTTGCCGCTCGAGTCGGCTGTCTTGGTAGTGAGAAGACGTGCGCGTGCCAGGCCCAGGGTGGTTCCACTGCAAGAACCACTGGTCAACGTCGTCGAACCTGTGCTCTTGCCGGCGTACAGCTGGGCACTACCGTTCGGCGTCAATCCCGTCAAGGTGAAGGTGGCAACCCCAGGGCAGGCCCCGGTGATGCTCAATGACGGTCCGCTGCCGGCTCCAACCGAAAGAGCTTGCAACTGGTTGACGCCGCCGATCTGGGTTAAGGGCACGTACACTACTTGCCCGTCAGCGCTAAACGCAGCGGGACCGGCTGCCCCGGCGGAAGGACCGGTAATCGGTTTTGACCAGAGCACCGCACCGGTTTGGGCGTTGACAGCGAAGATCGATCCATTCACGCCAAACGAGAAGACCGTGGCATAGACAATCGTTTTCCCGTCAGGGGAGATGGCAGGTTCGACCGGGAAATTCGACCCGGCTACTCCTTTTGCAGTCCATCGCACTGCGCCTGCCGACGTGAAGGACCAGAGATCCTGGTAATTGTGGAAGATGTAAACGTTGCCCTCGGGACCGACGCTGGGCCCGATGAGAGTTCCGCTGGGGAACGGGAAACTGAACGACCAGGCAGAGATCGGCGAAGTAGAGGCGGTCGCTTGCCAGCGGGACACGCGTGTTGCCGGTACCTTGAAAATTGACGTAGCCGGGGACATTCCAACGCAAGCTTCCAGTGGGAGTAAGCGAAAACGCTCCCAAACCACCGCCATCAGTAATCACATAGATATTTCCGTCCGGGCCCACTGTTGGTCCCGCCATGATTCCTTGTCCTCCGGGGGGCTCAGTAAAACTCCAAGCAGCGTTCCCGCGGGCGAATAGGCGAACACCGTTGAACCAGACCCGGAATACACGGTTCCGTCGAGACTGACATCGACGGCCTTAGGATCGCTAGAAGGCTTCGTCCACAGGATGTGCCCGTCCGACGTAATGGCATAGAGGTCGTCAGAATGAATGTAAACGGTGCCGTCGGGGCCAACTTTGGGGGCTGCCGTCACGGGGGTATACGCCAGGTTGACACTCCATAACGTTTGACCGCCGGTTTGAGCAAAGACGGAAAATGGAATTAACAGAAGTTGGCATAAGAAGATTGCGGACACGATGCGATGGCGCAAAATCTGTATCGAGAAACGACGCTGCCTGGCGTTATTCGAAATTGACATACAGTCTCCTGGTACTCACCCTCTTAGTGTCTTCGTGGTCTTCCAGCAGGGGAATCAAGCGCGACGGTTGACCGAAGGATCATCTGTCCCACCTTGTGTGACGTTCGTCGCCAGTACCGAACTTCAAAGGTCCGAGGCTGGATGCCAGACTTCAAGCAGCACTTGCCGTCAGCGCTGAAATAAAGCGCGTTGCTCAACCGCACGCGACAAATTGTCACGGCAACAACTTCAGCGTCGTGCGCACACCTTGTCCGTTGAACCAGGCATAGACACGTACATTTTCGGCGGCTCCTACGGTGAGCGCCTGGATGGTGAACGTGGCCGTCTTCGCGCCAGCGGGAACGGTCACACTCGACGGGATCGTCATCTGAAAGGAGTTCGCCCCGAGAGGGATGACTCTGCCTCCCGTAGGTGCTGGACTCGTCAGCGTGACGGTGCCGGTCGAGATTTGGCCGGAATGAATGGAGGTCGGATTCACCGAAACTGCAGCAACAGGCCCAATCGCACGGGGATCAAGTCTGAAGAGGGTTCCATGACCGCCCGTTCCACCGCCACCATTGACTCCGTACAGTGCACCATCGATGCCCTGCATCAGCGTGGAGCTCGGGCTGAACCCATCGCTACCGGTGGTGATAAACGAGTGCATCACACGGATTGCCCCGAGCGTGCTGATACGGAAGATATCGCCTCCCTGGGAGTCGAGTAGTCCGCCTGCAGAGGTTGTGCCGTAGAGGAAGGCGTCGGCGCCCTGTAGTAATCCAAAGTGCGGGTTCAATCCGTCGGCTCCATCAAAACGGTTGATAAAGGTCAGCTTGCCATTCACGTCGAAGCGGTAGACGGATCCAGCCGTGCTTTGTGCAACGCCATAGAAGAAGCCGTCTTTGGCCTGGATCAAACCAGATAGCGGCTCCATGAGTGTGATCACCGCGAGCCGCGCGAGATTACCTGCTGTGTCGACACGAAAAGCAGTGCCCCCGCCGGTATGGAAAGCGCCCGCGCCCTCGCTCGTCGTACCGTAGAGCAACCCATCGCTGCCTTGGACGAGCGGGTTGTTTGGAAAAATGCCGTTGTTATCCGGCAGGTTAAACGAGTGCAAAATGGTTAGCTGTCCGCTGAGCGGGTTGAACTGGTAAACCGTGCCGAATCCGCCAGGATGGTCGGCGTCGCGGAAAGCTCCGCCCGATCCCGTGGTGCCGTAGAAGTTGCCATCGCTCGCCTGGATCGGTGGACCGCTGGGACCGGCGCCGTCGCAACATCCTAGCCCGCCAACAAACGCGTACAGAACGGTGACGTTTCCGGCGGGATCCATGCGGAAGAAGGTACCGCCTCCACCGCCAGAGGGCTGGCCACCGCTGATCGTCGTGCCATAGAAGTTTCCATCAGAACCCTTCACCAGACCAGTCGGCAAGTAGCCGTCGGTCGCGTGGAAGATGTGGAGGACCGTGATCTGACCCGTCGAATCGCTTTTGAACAAAACTCCGCAGCCATCGGGCGCACAACTGGTGGTATCGCCGCCGTTCGCGGCAGAACCGTAAAAGAAGCCATCGGAGGTCTGGATCAGTGAATTTGGCGATCCGCCGTCCACACCCGAAAAGCTGTGCAACACTTTGAAACCAGCCACCGTTGCCGCTGGCGCGCTTGAGACAGCCGTGATGGTGACGACGACAACCAACAGAAACAAGCTCACTGTCTTGATGATCGGGCTCATGGCATGCACTCCTTCGGGTGTTGATGTCGAATCTTCGTGCGCCGGAATTTGAACAACTACAGCCGTCGGCCTGTCGCGAAGACAGGAAATTCCTGAGATCTAGTCATGTTTCTGGTAGTGCGACGGTGAGCTGACTCCATCCTCACTCGTTAAGTACGCCGCGTAACTCAACACCGGATCAATCGCCAGCGCCTTGCTGCCGTCATAGTCGGTTAACGCAAACATGATTCGGCCGTGTCGCACGAGGTATTGCGCCCTGACCAACCGCTTGTTCGCGCCGACGTCCTGATAAGCCGCTGGCCTCGACAACCGGAATTCGGTTTTTCCCGAACGCAAGATCAGATTTCCGTCAGGATCCAGCCGGGGATGGCTGGCCCCTGAGATCGCCATCGATATCTGGCTTGGTCTGGCACCTGGGGCGACAAGAAAGCTACATTGCAGCCGTCCGTGCGTTCCGCTGTACCTGACATCGATTCCGGGATAGACACGCTCGATGGTGACGCGCGCGTAGTTGGGAATGCCCGTACGCCACTTCTTGGGATCGGCTCCCAGGAAGTAACTGCTCTTCGTGGTCAGTTCATCCTTCGCTGCGAGTCTGGGTAGTTCGTTCGCCCCCACGAACTTCACGGCAAGAGAACGGAATGCTTCCGCACCTGCATGAGACTCAGTTTGCTCAAAGGAAAGGACCACCCCTCGCCGAGTGAGGGAGAGGGTGTAACCGGGGCCGCGGGCCATGAACTTGACCTGTTCCTCGGCTTGACCCATGTTGGGTTCAAAACTAATGGAATTGCCAACCCGTTCCTCTCCTCGTCCTGCGCCAGGAGTCGACGGCGGAAGTTGCCTATGTCTGGCGTGGACCAGGGGAGTTGCCAGCGCGAATGAGACCCCCAGGATGACGCCGACAGAACACTGAATCCATCGTTTTGTGGCTTCGTTTGAGTGCATGACTTCCGCCCGCCGGCGACTAGTGCCGGGGCTGCGACGGATTACAGGGGAGTTGCGATCAACTCGCAAGCGAAAGCTTTGTGGAACAAATGTGACCACCTAACTGACGGATTCAACGGGGTTTCGAATAGAACGACGGAGGCCAAGCCGCGTGTGACTAACGGGAGGAGAAAGGCTCGAGGCTGGCGTTGACATTTTCTTGACATTTCCAATGCTTGACCTCGGTACACTAAACGCGGGGCGTGACTTGAACAGCGCACGCATGCGCTCCTGCCGGTAGACTAAAAACCTGTGCAAGCGGAAGACACCCAAATCGGCGGGCCGGTTTCTCCGCGGAATCCGGTACGTTTCGGGCCATATATTCTGGAGCGCCAGACCGGAGAACTGCGGAAACACAATCTGAGGCTCAAGCTCTCCGGCCAGCCTCTCGAAGTACTTCTTTATCTCCTGGAGCGTCCCGGCGAACTGGTGACCCGGGAAGAGCTGCGCCAGCGGCTCTGGACGAATGATGTCTTTGTAGACTTTGAACGTAGCTTGAACAGCGCGGTGAAGAAGCTGCGCCGAGCGCTCAATGAAGACCCCCAACAGCCGCGCTACATCGAGACGTACCCGCGCAAAGGGTATCGATTCATTGGCGTCATCGAGCAGGAACCTGCGCCGACCGTGGATCCCGAGGCGGATACCGCGGAGCACGCTTCGTTGGCAGCGCCGTCAGATCCAGCAGCGCAGGGAGCAATTGAGGGGGCCTGGCCAGAGCAGACGGATTCCACCAGTGGGCACCCAAATCGCTGGAAATGGCAAGTGGCGGTCGCCGCTAGCGTGGTTGTAGTGACCGTTGTCTTCTTTGCCGCGAATCGATCCAGTCACAAGGTCCGCACCTCGGCCGCGGGAAATCCACCCAAGAAGAATCTGAACCTGCGTTCGTCGATTGCAGTTCTGGGATTCAGGAATCTGTCTTCGCATGAGCACGACGCATGGCTTTCGACGGCCATCACGCAAATGCTCTCGACCGAACTCGCCGGAGGCGACAAGACCAGGATTATTCCGGAGGAAATAGTAGCTCGCACCAAGCAAGACCTCGGCCTGAAGGAAAATGACAGCTACGCGCGCGACACATTGCGGACGCTGCACACGCGCATGGGAAGTGACTATGTGGTCGCAGGTTCTTATATGGCCGTCGGAGACAAGAATTCCGGATTGGTGCGGATGGATCTTCGCCTGCAAGAGACAATCTCAGGAGAGACGCTCACCAGCATCGCGGTAAGCGGAAAGCAGTCCGAGATTTTCGATCTTGTGGCCAGGGCAGGGCGGGAAATGCGCGCGAAACTTGGGTCTACGGTCCCGCCCGAAGGCGATGTGGACTGGCGAACGGTGCTGCCGTCCAATCATGAAGCGGCGAAACTTTATTCGGAAGGGATCGCCCACATGCGGGTCTCAGAGAACCTTCCGGCCACGGAGTTGCTGCAAAAAAGCCTCACCATAGAACCGGGTTTCGCCCTGGGTCATGCCGCCTTGGCGGATGCGTGGGCCGCTCTCGGCTACGATGCTCGCGCACTCGCGTCGGCCCAGAAGGCGCTCTCGCTTTCGAACGGGCTTCCGGAAGATGAGCGTATGGAGATTCAGGGCCGATATTACGAACTGAGCAATGACTGGGCTGGCGCAATTGTCGTGTACCGGCACCTCTGGCAGGATTTTCCGGATGACATCGAATCCGGGCTGAAGCTCGCTGCCGCGGAAATGTCGCGCCGGCAATACCCATGAGGCATTAGGAGTGCTGTCGAACCTGCGCTCGCTTCCGCCGCCTAGCGGAAATGATCCACGCATTGATCTCACAGAGGCATCCATTGCGGCACGAGGCGGCGACTATAAGCGGCAACAGGCGCTGGCAGAGCAGGCAGCCGCGAAAGCCCAAGCCTTGGGCGCCCGACTTCTGCTGGCGCGCGCCAAGTTGGTCGCTGGATGGGCCCTCGATGACCAGGCGCAGTTCAAAGAAGCCGCCGACGCATACTCAAAGGCGCAACGGATTTACGAACAGGCAGGGGATCGGGACGGCACCGCCACTGCGCTCAATGATCTGGGGATTGTCTTGCAGAAACAGGGGGATCTAGCGGGAGGAAAGACGAAGCTGGAGGAGGCGAGAACCGTCTTCCGTCAAATCGGAGACGAGAACGGATTGGGCGGAACCCTTACCAACCTTGGCGAAGTTTACCGGGCGGAGGGCGACCTCGCGAAGGCTGAAGATCTCTATCGTGAAGCATTGGAACTTTTTCGCAAGCTCGGCCGCAAAGATAACGAATATGCGACCATGAACAATCTCGGGGGGCTGCTCTACCAGCGGGGAGACTTCCGCGACGCCAGGAAGGTATTTGAGAATCTGCTGGAAGTCCGGCAGGCCGCGGCCGACAAAACTGGCGCGGCACTGGCGAAGACAAACCTGGCCGACGTGTTGCGCATCCAGGGTGAATTGGACTTGCCGATCAGCCTTTACGGGCAGGCGCTGGCTACTTTCAAGGAGACCGGTGATCGCTCAACATCCGCGGCCGTCAGCGTGTCTCTCGCGAAAGCGTTAATGAGCAAACAGGATTTCACAGCAGCGCGCCGAATCCTGCGAGAAGCTCTCAACGTGAATCAGGAAATCGGAGCCAAGGGCGAGGCCGCACTGGATAGGATTATGTTAGCGCGGGTGGGATTTCTAGAGCGACATCCAGAACAGTTTGATGCATCAGTGAAGTCTGCTATCGAAGAACTGGGTCTGGAAAACCGCCGCGCGGATGAGGTGGAAGCGCGAGCCATGCATGCCGAGGCACTGCTAGCCCAAGGCAAACTCGATGATGCCCGGGAGACAGTAGAAAAGGCTAGTGCCCTGCGAGCAGCCGACTGGCTGGCGAGGCTTCGTTTGTCCGCCTCATCGGCTCAGTTGGAAGCGGCTCGCGGCAACGACTCAGCCGCCAGACAACAATTAGTCGCAGCCATAGCTGAAGCGCATCGTGCCGGCTGTGTAGTTTGCCAAGCCGAAGTCAGCGCTCTGCTCTCGAAACTCGACAGCAAACGCAGTCTTCGGACCGGAAAGGAAGCGCAGTCGCAAGCCCTTACCGACTGATCGTATTGCCTGGCCTGACCTTAGGGCGCGACCGGATCCTTCGTTTTCTTCGCAATCATTGCGGAGCCGAACCGCCGCGCGATATTGAGCCTGCTGGTCTGGTCACAACAGTCGGTGGGAGAGATTGAGCGTCAGCTTGGTATGGCGCAGCCGACCGTGTCAAAGCACCTGCGGGTGCTGCGCGAGGCCAGTTTCGTCGAATCCGCGGTGGACGCGCAGCGCCGTCTTTACCGGCTGAAACCTGAACCACTGCAGGAGATCGATGCCTGGCTGGCTCCGTTCCGCCGCTTCTGGTCCGCTCACCCGGATGCTCTCGAACGCCACCTCGACAGCATGGAGCGACGACCGTATGGAGCAGCAACCCCGGCGAAAAGGAAGGCAAAGAGAGGAAGATGACCGGGCCGCCTCGCGCGGCTCAAAAGTCGTGAATCGAGAGGAGCACAAAACAATGGGGATCGCCAAAGCTTCGAGGGGTAAGAAGGAGATGTCACCTGCACAACGTGAAGAACTACTCAGAGCGTTGAAAGTACGCTTTGAGAAAAACATGATGCGACATAAAGGTCTTGCATGGGCTGAAGTACAAGCAAAGCTGGACACGAATGCCGAGAAACTGTGGTCACTCAGTGAAATGGAAAGAACTGGCGGTGAACCTGATGTAGTTGGTCATGATAAAAAGACGGGCGAATATATTTTTTACGATTGTTCCGCGGAAAGCCCGAAAGGCCGCAGAAGTGTTTGCTACGACCGGGAAGCGCTGGAGTCAAGGAAAGAACATAAGCCAAAAGACAGCGCCATGGATATGGCGTCTGCCATGGGCATTGAGCTTTTGACGGAAGAACAGTATCGAGAGTTGCAGACGCTTGGAGAGTTCGATACGAAGACGTCGAGCTGGGTGAAAACCCCTTCTGCGATCAGAAAACTGGGCGGCGCCCTGTTTTGTGATCGCCGTTTCGACACGGTGTTCCTGTATCACAACGGCGCGGAATCCTACTATGCCGCCAGGGCGTTTCGTGGCTCGCTCAGGATCTAAACTTTGGACTTTGGAAAACCCGCGGACGGAAACGTTCACCGCTTCAAGCGGCGAGCCTCTTGTTGTGATCGCCAGCTTCCGGTATAACCTTCGTTCGCTGGCACCTTTGCCGGCGCACGCACCTGCCGGTCCGCAGCTGCGGGGCGCTCACTCTGACAAACTCGCGTAGGGGGAAAGATGAAATTGGGGGCTCTTGTCTTCGTACTTGCGGTGGGATTTTCTTTGATCGCGGATGCACAAAGCAAAAGCTTGGGGACCAAACCAGCCTCTCCCCAAAAAGCAGCGGCGAAAGCATCGACACAGATGGACCATAACCTCCTGAAGAATGGCGGCATTGAAACCGAAGGCGCCGACGACAAACACGTTCCCGGATGGGGCACTCTGGAAGGATTGAGTGGGGTTGCTTACGGCAGCGTCGGCGGCGAGTGGGACTGGGGACTGAGCGGTTGCCCGGCGTGCGGCAAGCGATATCTACGCCTGCAGTTTGAGGATGCGGTACACGAACTTTCCGTGTCGCAGACCCTGGAGGTGGCGCCCAGCGCCGACGACATCGATAAGAACACCGTCAGTGCGACCCTATCGGCTTATCTCGGGGGGTACACGGAATCCGATACCACCGGCACGCTCATGGCTGCGTTCCAGGATGCCTCTGGCAAGGAACTCGGCACGCTTCAGACCAAGGCCTACGACACAAAAGAAATTCCGAAAGCCGAAAGCGGCAGCACCGGACTGCTCCTATGCCAGACTTCCGGGCCGGTTCCCTCCGGCACGCGCAAGATCGTCTTCACCTGGAAAGCCTACTCCACTGGCGACTCTGGTTCTTATCTGGGTCTGGGCGATAATTTTTCTCTCGTCCTGCACCAGCCCCGGCCCTCTCAACCCTAGCCAATCACCAGTCCGTACAGTCCCGCCTCGCGAGATGCAGGGACATCGACGATGCCTACGAGTCAAGGGGAACGGAGATTCCCCTGCGCTTGGGTCCGCCCGAAGCGAATCGCTGACCAAAGAAGTTGAAAAGTCGTATTCTCGAGCACCAGGCCAGGTTCCGTCGCGGGATGTTGACCGACATCGCGGCAGGCCTACTGGAGAATCCAATGAAGCACAACCTCATGTTAACCATCACGTCTCTGCTCACGATCCTGCTGATGACGTTGCACCTGACGAGCGATACCATCCACGCCCACGCCGGGACGCCTGAGGCAGGGGGCTCAACCCTTGTGGCCATACCCGTCCTGGCCATCTGGCTGTACGGAACGCTGGTGCTCGGCGAACGGCGGTCGGGGTACATCATCATGCTTGTCGGGGCGCTACTTGGGTTGGGCATGCCTGTCGCCCACGTGATAGGAGCGGGAGGCATTTTTCGCGGCCAGATCGCCAGGTCCAGCCCTGCCTTCTTGTTCGTCTGGACGCTGCACGCGATGGGCGTGACTGGGATGTTCTCCCTCATCCTCGCGGTGCGCGGATTGTGGAGCCTGCGGCGGGGCCAGCCCCCTCAACAGAGATGAAAGTCAAAATCATGGCGTGGGGAGTGCGGAAACCCACCCTTTCGCACAAGGCGCGAAAGAGCCTGCCCTGAGCGACCCGAGCGAAGCGAGGGGAGTCGAACGGGATGGACCGCCCGCCCCTTGACGGTAAGTAAGCGGCCCAGATTACAATCGCGGCATGCCACGGAAAGTCATTCTGGGATTCGGAATCAGCATCGACGGCTATATTGCGCGCCGGAACGGCGCCATCGATTATCTGGTGATCGACAAAGAAGGCGAAGCGCTGATGGCGGACTTCTTCGCCAGGATCGACGTCACCATCATGGGCCGCAAGACAGCGGCTGCCACGGTGAAAATGCGCAAGAGTGGCGAGATCCCGGAGATGCCGGGCATGTCCACCTACGTATTCTCGCGACGATGGAAGCCGGGCAAACGCGACGGATTCGAAGTGGTGAGCGGATCTCTGACCGCCTTCGTAAGAAAGCTGAAACGCCGCCCAGGGAAAGACATCTACCTGGGCGGCGGGGGCGAGTTGTGCCGCAGTTTCCTGCAAGAGGATTTGGTGGACGAACTCTACCTCGGGGTTGGTCCGATTCTTTTAGGCGATGGCATCCCCGGCTTCCCGGGCAAGTTCCCGCAGCGCAACTTCAAGTTGACAGAGTGCAAGTCCTACGCGAATGGATCGGTCGGGCTACGCTATGAGCGGGTGCGGGGGAAGAGAGGTCAACGTATGCGAGGACCCGATCCTTATCTTCCATAATCGTCTCCGGCTGGATTACGAGTCGCCGGCGCTTTTCTTGTTTTCCGCCAAAAGCCAGGTTGCCGTTCATTGGTTACAGGATTGTGAGAAACGTCCCGAGAAGCCAGACAAAAGGAATGCCAAATGCGACCAAAACCCTCCAGGGTTCGAGCGAACCGCCCGGCTCCGGCCGTCCTCGCACGACCAAGGTTCTTGCTGCAAAGTCGTGCAGTGCTTTCTTCTCCCTGGTCCCGGCTATCGTCCCCAAGCTTACCGGCCACAACCAAAACAAGTTGAAGAACCATTTGCAGAACCAACGACCGAACGCTCGGGCGAAGCTGATCCGCTTGCCCTCATTATCCGTCACATGCATGTCCAGGATGCGCTTGCCGAAACTTGCCTGCCAAGGTGACGATTCGAAAAGCGTCAAGTAGATGGCACCCGTTGAAAGGGCGAACCCGAAAACAACCGCGAGCTTGGCAGGCATTTCCAGGCTCCTCCACACCATCTGAGGATCCATGTCATGCGCAGCGGACGTCCAGAGGCCCATGGCGCGAAAGGCTCTCAATGTGAAACTCACGACGATGACAACGGAGGCGGCTATCAGAGCGTCAAGCAGGAATGCTCCTAACCTGCGGCCAAGACCACTAAAGGAAGGAGAAGAAAGCGCGGGAACCGGTTGCGAGGAGGCCATATTTCACCCTCTCACGTACGCCGCGGAGTATACCACTGCTAATCGGAAGCGATCCCAACGCGACAATTTCAATTTCATCGAGTCGGCACCATCTTCCCCGAAATCGTGCGAATCGACTCCAGGAAATTCGGTGACAGACGGAACGTTCCCATCAACTAGTGTGAATCACACCCCAAAGAGAACCGCAGGGCACCCGGCGCGGTTTTTTGTGCAGCGGTCACCGACTGCCGGGTGGCAGCGCCTGGGATTGCGCGAGCCGTTGGGTGACCTTATCGGGAAGGGTGATTTCCATGGTGCTGGTGCTGATCCATGCAGGATTGGTTACCTGGCTCCAGGTGTGCAGACTTTTCTGGAACCAACTGCTGGCGGCGCTCCAGTTGGCCACTCGGTCGCCGTGCTTGCCGGCTTTCCGGGCGAGTTGCGCGGAAACATTGCCCTCGCCGGTATAGGTTTCGGCCAGCGCATACAGCACTTCCATATCGTCCGGATTGGCCTGGCTCAGGGGCTCGAGCAGGGCGCGGGAGTCCTCGTATTCTTTTCTGGATTCCGCGATTTTACCGAGTTTCAGCAGGGCAGCCGCCAAGCGATCGGTGCTGGAGCAGTAAAAGACCTGGGTGCGTAAATCATTGGCGCCCGCGGCGCGCACGGCCGCCAGGATTTCCTTACTTTTCTGGTATTGCTGAGCGGCTGCGGCGAGTTGGCCTTGTCGTTCCGAGGCTTCGCCCAGCCAGGCGTAAAGGATTCCCTGAAAAACCCGGATCAGCGGGGTCTGCGAAGATTGCGCTTCCGCCCTATCCAGCGCCTTACGAAGGTATTTGAGACCTGCTTCCGTGCGGCCGGTTTCGAGGAGCGCATGACCGAGTTGCCCAGAGCTGGTGATGACCAAGCGCTGTACCGGTTCATTGCTGGGATCGTTGGCGGCCAATTGAGTGGTGTCGTGCTCGGTTTTCGCATACCAGCCAGCGGCTTCCGGAGTTTTACCTTCTATTAAAAGCGCGTCGGCGATTTTCCCGGTGGCTACAACCGCATTCATCGCCACCCGGATGTTGGTCGCCTTGGCATTCATGGAATTCATATCATCCAGGGCGCGATGGTAGTAGTCGAGGGCCCGGGGACGATCTCCCAGTTTCAGCATGGCATCGCCCAGCAGCAGTTCGATCACAGTTTCCTGTCCTCGAACTTTCATATTGGTGGGGGCGAGCTGGATGGCACGGCGGTCGAGCAGCAGCGCCTTCTGGAGAGCAGCGACCCCATCCGATACGCTGCCGACTCTTCCGACCGCACCATTGCCGATCTGGGTAAACCCGAGACTGGTGTAGGCACGGATGTCCTGGGCGACGATGCGGAAGTTTCCGGGGTCAGCCGCGGTTTCGCGGTCGAGGATTACCTGAGCCTTTTTGCAGTAGTCAAGGCCGGCGGCAATATTGGCCACGACTCCGGCTTGAAAGTCAGAATAATCGAGATAAGCAACCGCCAGTTCCACCTGATCTTTGCTGTTTTTCGGATTGGAACGGGCCAGGGATTCACGCAATCCGAGAGATTTCTGCAAGCTTCTGGCCGCGCCCTCGGTATCGCCAAGGTTGGGATCCAGGGGGTCGCCCTGGAGTGCGCCGACACGTTCATAGGCGGTGGCCAGTTCACGGAGCAGGTCAGGCTCGCCGCCCGATTCCTGGTTAAGGCTGTCCAGATATTCCAAGGCTCTTTGCAGGATAAGTTTCCGGGCCCGGGTAGCTCCGGGAAGGTCGGTAATGGAATCGTGTACTTCGAAGATCAACGAGTTGGCCAGCTTGCGGACGTCGTTGAAACGGGCTTCGGCGCGACGACGGTTGGCTTCGGCGATGCGCGCTTCGCGCACCGTGCTGATGATTCCACCGGTGACCGCGAAAAGGATGAGGGCGGTAGCGGCCACGCCGGCCCGGTGGCGCCGCACAAACTTGCGGATGCGATAGGAAACCGAGTCGGGCGTGGCGGTGACCGGCAACCCTTGCAGATGGCGACGGACATCTTCCGCCAGTTGCTCTACCGATGGGTAGCGCCGCTCCGGTTTTTTGCGGAGAGCTTTCAGAACAATATTGTCCAGGTCCCCCTTCAACCGGCGGCAGAGTTCGGCTGAGAATTCCCGCGTCTTGGCGGGAGCGGCAGGTCGCGGAGGTTGGGAATCGGCTCGGTTGCTGGCCGCAAGATTGGCGGTGCTGGGACGCGGCGGGTCTACTTCGCAGATCAGGCGCGCGAACTCGAGCGGAGTGCGCGTGCTTTCCGGATAGGGAGAGCGTCCGGTGAGCAGCCGGTAGAGCACGACCCCTAGAGAATAGACATCGGCGGCGGTGGTGATGGGCTGGCCGCAAATCTGTTCCGGGCTGGCATATTCCGGGGTCATGGGACGCAGCAAAGTGGTTTCGGCCCCGGCCGATGGATCAAGAATTTTGGCGATGCCGAAGTCGAGCAACTTGGGAACGCCAGCTGTAGTGACCAGAATGTTGCTGGGCTTGATATCGCGGTGAATCACCAAATGCTGATGAGCATATTGCACCGCCGCGCACACCTGGAGGAAGAGTTGCAGCCGTGCGGCAACGCCCAGGTTGTGTTGGTCGCAGTACTGGTCGATGGGGGTGCCTGCGATCATCTCCATGACCAGATAAGGAATGCCGTCTTCGGTGGTGCCGCCGTCATACAAGCGGCCGATATTGGGATGATCGAGGGTGGCCAGAATCTGGCGCTCCTGGCGGAAGCGCTCCACCAGGGTGGGAGTATCCAATCCGATGCGCACGAACTTGATGGCGCCTTGCTGGTCGAACTGACCATCGGCACGGACCGCCCGGTAAACTTCGCCCATGCCGCCATGGCCAATTTCTTCCACGATCTGGTAGGCGCCGATTCTTCTTCCCACCCGGTCGGAGGCGCGGGCCGTTTCCGGCAAGGCGCTCTTCAAGTTCGCCGCCGGATGTCGAAGAAAGACGCTGCCGGCGTCTTCGTGAGCGTGCAAGAGTGACTCAACTTCACGATGGAGTTCGGCATCGGCGGCACAGGCATGATCGAGGTAGGCCGGGCGCTCGGAGGCAGGCAACGCGATGACGTTGTCTAAAATCTCGCGCACTTCGGTCCAGCGTTCCGGCTTCATGCCTGGGCACCCCGGTCGAGTTCGCGGTACAGCCATGCCCGGGCGGTGATCCAATCGCGCTTCACCGTGGAGGAAGAAATTCCCAGAACCTGGGATGTGTCTTCAATGGAAAGGCCGGCAAAGAACTTCAATTCCACGACGCGACTCTGTTGAGGGTCCATTTCAGCCAGAGTTTTCAGGGCATCGTCCAGGGCAACAATATCGACATCGAGGGTTTGGGCTTGTTCTTCGGCCTGGTCCAGAGCCAGCTTGCAGATGTTGCCGCCGCGCTTGGAGGCCCGATGACTGCGGGCGTGGTCGACCAGGATCTGGCGCATCAGTTGCGCCGCGACGGCAAAGAAATGGGCGCGGTTCTGCCATTGCGGCAGATCCTGCGCGACCATGCGCACGTAAGCTTCATGAACCAGAGCTGTGCTCTGCAGCGTGTGTTCGGGGCGTTCGCCCTGAAGGTAATGCTGGGCAATGCGACGCAGCTCGTTGTAAACGAGGGGCATCAGCGCATCGAGAGCTTCTCGATCTCCGCCGCGCCATCGCACCAACAACTGTGTGACCTGACTGGAAGGGGTCTCCGGCACCTGAATTCCCCACGTCGCGCCGGGGGAGCGCGCTCGGGGGCGAAGCATATCCTGCTTTCAGGGCTAAGTCAAGTCAATGAAACAATGGCACTTAGAACTTTTTTCAGCCCGGGCCGCCAGACTTTGCAAACGGCTGAGCTAATTCGCACCCCGGTTTTCGCCTTTCAAACCAGGGGGCACTCCGCAGGCCGCGACGGCCAAGACGTCTGGCCGGCGGGTTCGCGAAGGCAGGCAGAAATGGCTGTGACGGTCGCGGAGTGCTTGTTCTCAATGTTGGAGCGCAAGGAGTGGACCATGCCTACCCGAGTCTCGTACCGCCTGTGCTGGATCATCACCCTGTTGACTGTCTCGATGGCCGCGCAAGCCGAGGATCTGCACATCAAGAAAAGCATCACGGTTGGAGGGAACTTCGTTTCCGCGACCGAGACCTCGATCAAAGGGGCGCGCGAGCGCACCGTAAGCCAATCGCCCACCGGCAACACGATTACCCTTCGCCAGTGTGACCTGAAGCGGACCATCACCATCAACGATCAGGCGCAAACTTACTTTGTAGCCAACGATCCGCAGGACGACGCGGCCATCAAGGCGGCGGCGATGGTCAGTGGCGCGCCGGCAGCGAACGATGCCGCTTACATCACCGAGACCAGCACGGTAACCGACACCGGCGAACGCAAGACCATGTACGGCTTTCCCGCCCGCCATCTGAAAGGCAAGGTCACGGTGCAGTCGTCGGCGAACGCCTGCTCGCAACTCAACCAGAACTACGAGGTGGATGGCTGGTACACCGATATCTCAAAGGAACAAACTTCTAGCTGCGGAGAATTCCTGCCACCGATCCGCGAAACGGAAGGCTGCAACGACCGCGTCATCCGGCGGCGCAGCGGCAGCGGGAAGCCGGGGTATCCGCTGACGGAAACGCTGACACTACACAATGCGGAGGGCACGACCACACAGATCGGGGTGCTGATCTCTGACCTTTCCAGGCAGACTTTGGAGAAGGAATTGTTTGAAATTCCCGCGGGATACCGCGAAGTCAAGTCGCTGGCCGAACTGAACGGCGCCGCGCAACCATCAGCAGCGCCGGCGGCAGCGTACGTTCCCCCGGCACCGGCCAACGCCCCCAAGGGACCAAGCATGGCCCAGATGATGAACCCGGCCACGCAGTTGGCGATGCAGCAGCAAATGATGGCGCAGGCACAACAGATGGGCATGGGTGGGGCGATGAATCAAGGCGGCATGCCTGGGATGGGCGGCGTTCCGCAGCCGGGTGGCGGATCGGTCGCGGCGCCGCAAGCGCTGGGACCCAAAGCGCCAGGCAGGATCCGGGTTGGGGTGGCGCCGCCCGACGCGCAGTTGGGGCAAGGTAACAATGCTGGAGCCGATTACAGCACGCCCATCCGCAACGCGCAGATCATGTTGATGAGCGGGCCAGCGGTGGAAATTGCCGCACTTGACTCGCACATTGCCATGCAACTGCAGGCCGAGGCACAGCAAAAACAATGTGACTACATTTTGTATTCCGCAGTGACGGTGAAACACAGCCAGGGCGGGGGCTTCGGCAAATTCATGAAGATGGGAGGCATGGCGGCGAGCATGACTCCCATGGGCTCGATGGCGCATGGCATGGGAGGGGCGGTGGCGGCGCAGGCGGCAGGGATGGCGGCTTCCCAGATGGCTCAGCAACAAGCCATGAGCCAACTCGCCGGCTTCAACGGGCAGATCAAGTCGAAAGATAATGTGACCATCCAATATCAGCTCGCGGCCGCTGGCCAGACCGCACCCGTACTGCAGAATTCTCTCGAGGGCAAAGCGAAATCGGATGGCGAAGACGTGCTGACTCCGCTGTTGCAACAGGTGGCCACGACGGTTTTGGCCGAAGTCAGCAAGAACAAGAAATAGTCACGCGAGGAAAACAGCGGATCGACGGGGTTGAGAGCGTTCACCGCCGATGGCAGCAGTAGTCCTCGAAAGCCCCTTCTTGAGCAATTACAATTGCCCAGAAGGGGCTTTTATTTCGGCGGCGGACAACTATGAATCGACTGTTCGTGGCAGGCGTCGGGGCTGTGGTACTTGCGGCGGCCAGTCCTGCTCAGCAAACTCCCGGCAGTGTCAGTTATGCAAATACATCACCTCTCGCTCAAGTGAAACATATGGTCGGTGATCAGTATGCCGGCTTCAGGCAATCGTGTTTGCTTGTATATGCCGATGGACGATATCACCGTGAGACCAGGCGACAGGAAAATGCAGGTGGCCGTCCCTCGGGAAATTGGCGATTCCCCGAGGTGTTCGAGGGCGAGATACACGCGGGTGACCTCCAAAGACTGAAGGAGATTGTCGAATCTGAGGACTTTCGGGCTATCCATGGAACCGTTGGGGACCCTAGTGCTTTGCGCTCAAGCTTCAGTTTCGACCCTCTCGGCTGGACTCCCCATACGGATATAGACATTTTCGAGGCATCCCTGACCCGTTCAAACCGGTCCCAGGTGTTTGCGGTGGTTGGAGGCACTCGAAGGTTAGAGAATTCTCTCAAGTTGTTCATGGGATGGGTCGGTGAGGTCGAGAAACGACAGGAAGGGCGGCTAGACCAGGCTCTAGCCAACGACTGCGCCACATATGCTTCTCCTGGAACAGGCTCTCCATGGAAACCAACCACGCACCTGACCCCAGAACCGGTAGACACGCCCAATCCGGATTATTCGCTCGATGAGCAGAATGCGAAACATGACGGAACCGTGCTGGTGCACGCCATAGTTAACGTGGATGGAAGCGTGGGACCGGTCTCAGTGAAGCGTGGAATCGATCCGGTGCGCGACCGAGAGGCGTTGGACGCGCTAAGAAGATGGAAGTTTTCACCAGCCCAACTCAATGGCATGGCGATCCCAATGCCGATCGAGGTTGAAATACACTTCGGCGCAAACCCTGACCGGAAGTGAGATTCGAAGCGCGCGCTTTCCCCATTCCCCGGCAGCGTCAGAGATAGAATCCCCGCTTCCCGCCAAGCCTGATTGTCGCGCCAGGAACCGTCTCCCCGAGTCTGGCAAGATCACGCACAGCCGTGACGCTGGTCACAGAACAGTCAAAGCCATCCAGCTATAACTGTATACGCATATATGGATGAAGCGACGTCCAGGCCGGGGGCGAGGCAATGAAGGAATTAGAGCGCATATGCAAAGGGTTGGCGGATGCCAACCGCTTGCGCATTCTGAACCTGCTACTGCACGGTGAACTGTGCGTATGCGATCTGCAGCGCGTGCTCGCCTCACCACAGCCGAACGTTTCCCGCCACCTCACCTATCTCAGAAACTCGGGGCTGGTGATCGACCGCCGCGACGGCACGCGCATGTGCTATCGCCTCGCCGATCCGCGGCAGGGCTTCCGGCGCCAACTCTTCGGTTTTCTGCAAGCCGCTTTCAGGAACGAGGAAGTGTTCGTCGAGGATTCACGCAGACTGAAGGCGGCGGTAGAAGCAGGTTGCTGCAACGCGAGTGGGTGGCGGCCCGACTCTGCCCTTACCGGTTCGCGGGGAACCGGGGCGCAACGTGCATAGCAAAGGAATTTACCGGTAACAACGCAGGAGTAACTGCATTTGTTCGATGGACGACGGAACCAGTCATGCTGAACATTACCGTATTCGGCGCAGGGTGTGCGAGGTGCGAGCAGGCAGAGAAACTGGTGCGGCTGGCGGTGGAGCAAATGGGCGTTGAAGCTGATGTGGAGAAGGTCACGGATCTGGAGGCGCTGGCCCGAACGGC